>NZ_JBIQDE010000020.1:0-4427 GCF_045371305.1 Sphingomonas sp. 179-A 2A2 NHS
GGTCCGGGGACGCCGCACTCCTCGACAGTGTCAAGCAAGCAGGCGAAGTGCTGAGAGCCGCGCACCGCGCCGATTGGTCGGCCGCGATCCCGGCGCTCGCGGAGGCACGGAGTCTGCTGGTCCTCGGGCGCGGCTTTACCCTGCCCATTGCGGGCGAGGCGGCCCTCAAGCTCAAGGAGACTGCGGGCCTACACGCCGAGGCGTTCAGCGTCGCGGAGGTCGCGCACGGGCCCATGACGCTCGTCGACGCGACCGACCCGGTGCTCGTGTTCGGGCCGCTGGACCAGGCGCGCGAAGGCCTCCCGGGGCGCATCGCCGACTTCGCGGCCCGCGGAGCGATGGTGATCGCCGCCGGACGCGAAGAGGACGTAGGCGACGCCGCGATCCGCTGGACGTGCCCGCCCAATGCGGATCCCGTCCTGGGCTCGATCGCCTATATCCAGAGTTTCTACGGGCTCGCCAACGCGGTTGCGACAAGTCGTGGTCGCGACCCGGACCGGCCTCCGCATCTGTCCAAGGTGACGCGCACGCTATGAACGGAACGGCACTAGTCGGCGCGGCGCTGGTCCTCCCCGATCGCGTGCTCGACGACCACGCCCTGATCATTTCGGGCAATCGGATTCAGGCGGTCGTTCCCGTCGCGGAGAAGCCGTCCTCCTGCGCCGTGCTCGATCTGGGTGGTGGGTGGCTCATGCCCGGGTTCATCGACACGCAGGTAAATGGCGGCGGCGACGTGCTCCTGAACGATCGGCCCGACGTCGACGGCCTGCGGGCAATCGCGACGGCTCATCGGCGCTTCGGCACGACAGGGTTGCTCCCCACGCTCATCAGCGACGATCCGGAAGTGGTGGACACCGCCATCGAAGCGGTGGAGGCGGCGATTGGCGAAGAGGTGCCGGGCATCCTCGGCATTCACGTTGAGGGCCCGCACCTCAATCCGGCCAAGCGCGGCATCCACGACGCTTCCAAGTTCACCGCCGTCGACGATCGCGTGATCGCCCGGCTCACGGTGCCGGCGCGCGGCGTAAGGATGGTGACGCTGGCCCCCGAACTGGCCCCTGCCGACGCTATAAAGACCTTGTCTGAGCGGGGCGTAGTCGTGGCGGGGGGCCACAGCCTCGCCACCTACGACCAGACTCGGGCCGCGTTAGAACAGGGCATGTTGGGGTTCACTCACCTGTTCAATGCGATGACGCAACTTGGCAGCCGCGAGCCGGGAATGGTGGGTGCGGCGCTTGAGGACCGCCGCAGCCGTTTCGGCCTGATCGTGGACGGCCTGCACGTGCATCCGGCGACGCTGAAGGTCGCGCTCGCCGCGCGCGGTGTCGAGGGCGCGATGCTGGTCACGGACGCGATGCCGCCCGTCGGCGGACGATCGGACACCTTCACGCTTATGGGCCGCGAGATCAGGGTAGTCGACGGCACGTGCCGCGGCCCTGACGGCACGCTCGCAGGGTCGGCGCTCAGCATGGCAGGCGCGGTGCGCAACGCTATGGACATGCTCGGCAGGTCGATTGTCGAGGTCTCGATCATGGCGAGCGGGACGTCTGCGGCGTTTCTCGGGCTTAAGGACGAGACGGGATCGATCGTGCCAGGCCTGCGCGCGGACCTCGTCCACTTGAACGCGGATCGCCGAGTGACGCGGACCTGGATTGCCGGCGAGTTGAGTGAGGACGGAGAGTGACGCCCGAGCTGGGCATCATAGAGGGACGGTTCGGGCGACCCTGGAGTTGGGCCGAGCGCACGGCGGTGATGGCGACGCTTGGCCGCTCCGGCTATCGCTTCTACCACTACGGCCCGAAGGCGGATCGGCATCTGCGTCGTGACTGGCGCGAGGAGCACCCGGTCGACCAAGCGGAGGCGATGGCGGCGTTCTCGGCCGAGTGCCGACGCCGTGGCGTCCGGTTCGGGATTGCGCTGACGCCGATGGGAGCGACGCACCCGTTCGGCTCCGGGGAGCGGGCCGATATCGCGCGGCGCCTCGCGGCTCTGGACGCGATCGGGATCGACGATCTCGCGATCCTGTTCGACGACCTCCGCGGCGACATGCCCGAACTGGCGCAGGAACAAGCGGCGCTGGTCAACTACTGCGCCGAGCGGACGGGGGCGACGCGCGTCTATTTCTGCCCGACCTACTACTCCGACGATCCGGTCCTCGACAGGGTTTTCGGCGAGCGCCCGCCTGCATATCTCGCGCAGTTGGGGCGTCGGCTCGACCCGGCGATCCGGGTCTACTGGACCGGCGAGGAGGTCTGCGCGCGCGAGATCGGGGTCGGTCATCTGGAGCGCGTGGCGGGCGAACTCGGACGGCCGGTCTGTCTGTGGGACAATTACCCGGTGAACGACGGCTCGCGCATGTCGCGCTTCCTGCACCTGCGCGCCTTCACCGGGCGCCCGGCGGCGATCGGCGCGCGTCTGAGCGGACACGCGATCAACCCGGCGATGCAGCCGCTACTCACCTGCATCCCCGCGCTCACTTTGGTGCGGAGCTATCGCGAGGGCACCGCGTACGCCTATGGCGAGGCGTTCCTCGATGCGGCGCGCGAGATCGCGGGCGAGGATCTCGCCGCCATGCTGCGGGACGACCTCCCGGCGCTCCAGGACGTGGGGCTGGACCGTCTGGGCGAGCGGCGCGAGGCGCTGCGCGCCCGCTACGCCGGCGTCGAGCATCCCGCCGCGGCGGAAGTCGTTCGCTGGTTGGACGGCGTCGACCTCGTCACCGACGACGAGGTTAGGACGCAGTAGGTTGCCCGAAGCCGGCGAGCTTTAGCGCCCCGTCGAGCGGGTCGCCCTTGGGCTCGCTCAGCCGCTCCACCGTGCGCGCACGCAACCAGTTCTTCATGCGGGGCGCGAGCCCGCCCGCGAGCGCGCAGCGGGGCGCACCGCGCTCGAAGATCGTCTCGATGAAGCGCTCAACATGCTGGGCTGCGTCCTCGACGATGGAGCGCGCGATCGCGTCTCCGGCCTCCGCGAACTCCATGACGAGGGGCGCGATGGCGGCGTAGTCGCGCGGCGCGGCGCGGTCCATCCATTCGATCGCCTTGGGAACCGACTGGCCGAAGCGGTCAGCGACCGCGAGCCCGAGAGCGGTGCGCGCGCTACGTCCGTCCAGCGCGCGTAGCGCGTGTCGCACGGCCGAGAGGCCGAGCGCGGCTCCGCTGCCCTCATCGGAAATCGGGAAACCATAACCACCGATCGCGAAATCGATGCCGTTCATGCGGATCTGCGCAATGCTGCCCGTCCCGAGGATCAGGATGGCTCCGTCTTCGCCGCCGTGAGCGCCCATGTTCGCGATCACGGCGTCGGTCTCGTAAGCCGCCGCGGCGAACGGGAAGTCGAGTTGCTGGAGCGCGTCGCGCACGCCTGGTCTGGAGATGCCGGCGATGCCGAACCCGGCATGCACCGAAGAGAGTTGGTCGCCCGTCAGGCCCGCCGCATCGGTTGCCTGCTTGGTGACCTCAAACAGGGCCTCGTAGAGCTTCTCGATGCCAATCCGTGCGTTGGCTGGTCCGGTCTCGCCGGTGCCGAGAACTGTGCCCGACCCGTCGATCAGCCTGCTGCGACAATGACTGCCGCCTGCGTCGACACCGATATAATGGCCCATACTGCCCCTTGCTGATCACCAGCTCGCAATGAGCACTGGTTCACTATTGGTATGGACCAGAGACGCGCGATGTGAAACCCCGGTTCCTCCAACCGCGCCCAGATCACCCAAAGGACGCTGCTCAGGAATGGCGTGCCCTCGGGTGCCTCACGTAATTACCCGGCCTGCTCGCGAGCGCCATTTGCGGCGATCATGACGCTCCTGCCTTTGCGGGCGAGCAGCTTCAGCCCATCCGCCCTGAGCTCACCTTGCGGAGTGACGTGCCGGTAGAGCGTCTGGCGTGTGATGCCGAGCTCGGCACACAACTCTCCCACTTTGGTCTCCGGCTGGCCCATGGCAGCCTGCGCGAGCCGGAGCTTGGCGGCCGTCATCTTGAAGGGGCGACCGCCGTTCCGTCCGCGCGCCCTGGCCGCGGCGAGCCCCGCTTGGGTACGCTCCACGATCAGCTCGCGCTCAAATTCGGCCAAAGCGGCAAAGAACGCGAACATGAGCCGGCCATTGGCGGTGGTGGTATCAATGGAGGCGCCTTGGCCGGCGAGCACCCTGAACCCCACGCCCCGCGAGTTCAGCTTGTTCACCGTATCGATCAGGTGCGCAAGACTGCGCCCCAATCGGTCTAGCTTCCAAACCACCAGGGTGTCGCCAGCGCGCAGGGCCCGCAGGCAAGCGTCGAGCCCTGGACGATCGTCACGCTTACCGGACGCGCGGTCCTCATAGAGCTGCTCGGGACCGATGCCCGCCTCGACCAGCGCGTCGCGCTGGAGGTCAGTCGCTTGGCTGCCGTCGGCCTTACTCACCCGCATGTAGCCGACCAGCACCGTCC
>NZ_JBIQDE010000021.1:0-4219 GCF_045371305.1 Sphingomonas sp. 179-A 2A2 NHS
TCAAATGGATCAAATGTCAGTGAGATCCTCAGGGTACATCCCACCGCGCTGGCAGAAGAGAGCCCATGTTTCCTTCCCCTGTGCGGTTACGATCATGCGAACCGGTAAATCGACTGCGAGCGCGATAAGGCCGAGGCGGACAAGCGGGCCAATGCTCCTATCGCTGATCACCCTGTCAGGGGTGTACCCTCCTGCCACGAGTGTCCATCCGGGCGTTCCGCGTTCGGTAATAGCCGGAGCGAGATGGCCGTCACGTGGGAGATCGGTATCGCGGCCCAGGGTGTATAGGCAGATACTCCAGAAGGCATCTCGCGGTCGTGGTGGGATCAACGCCCATTCCAGCGGGCCGGCATCATCCTGTTCGGGCGCTTGAACGGCTGCGGCCGGGTCGTCCCGGACTCCATCGCGGTACGCGCGCTCTAGCGCCTGCGCGATGGCGCCAGCAGTGTCGACGGCGATCCCGTACTTCCGATTGTAGCGATCCTTGGCGACAATGCCTCGGGCGATTTCGCGAAACCGCGCCTTGCGCCGGGGATCGGGACGCAGCCGTCCAGACGCCCCGGTCATGTCGTCACCGTGACATCAGGGCTCACGTTACCCCGTGCGCGAGCCACGATCCCGGCGACCGTGTTCTTGCTGAGTCCCAGGTCGCGAGCGATCCAGCGATAGCTCCGCCCCTCGGCGATATGCGCCAACACTTTGGGCGCGAGGCGGTCCGACTTGGGTCGCTCCCCCAGTTGCCGACCGAGTTTGCGGCCACGTGCCCGCGCTGCAGCAAGGCCAGAGCGGACCCGCTCGCTCAGCATGTCGCGCTCAAACTGGGCTATACCTGCGAGCATCGTCGCCATCATCCGCCCATGCGGCGTATCGACCTCGAACGTCATGCCGCTCATCGCGACCACCGACACGCGCCAGCCCGACAGCCGGTTGAGTGTATCGAGCAGGTCCTGGGTCGAACGCCCCCAGCGACTGAGTTCGGTAACGAGGATCGCATCGATATGGCGTGCCTGCGCCAGCTTCATCACCTCAGCCCGCGCCGAACGGTTTGCCTTCATGCCCGACGCGGTTTCGCGGAAGACCTCGACCACTTCATAGCCGCCACGCTCGGCAAAGCCGGCCAGGTCGCGGAGCTGCCGTTCGCACGACTGGTCGGCTGTCGAAACCCTGGCGTAGATGGCGGCGCGCTGTCCCAATTGAACCCTTCTGGAATTAGGCCTCGAAAAGCCTTGATTTGCGTGGGGTCAGTGTTGTCCAAAACAGACTTCTGTTCAATGGGGACAAGCCGTGCATGCCGAGACGCCATATCCTCAGCGCCCGACAGCGTTCGGCCCTACTCGACCTACCGACTGACGAAGCGGGGCTGCTGCGCCATTATCTTCTGGCAGACGATGACCTCATTCATATCGACCGGCGTCGCCGACCGGAGAACCGCATCGGGTTCGCCCTGCAGTTGTGCGCGCTGCGATATCCAGGCCGGACCCTTGCTCCCGGCGAACTGATCCCCCACACTGTATCTGCCTTTCTAGGCGCCCAGCTTGGCATCGCTGGCGAGACGCTCGCGGCCTATGCCGTTCGACGCCAAACCCGCCACCAGCACATGGAGGCGCTGCGCCGTATCTACGGATACAGAATGTTCCCCGGACGGGGACCGTATGCCAGGGCTTTCCGCGATTGGCTTCTCGCCGAAGCCGAGCAGGCACGCTCAAACGACGACCTTGCCCGGCGCTTCATTGCCCGCTGCCGTGAAACCATGACCATCCTGCCGGCGATCACGACAATCGAGCGTTTGTGCGCGGACGCGCTCGTCGCCGCCGAACGTCGGATCGAGAAGCGGATCGCGGCCCGTCTCGATCCCGTCGCCTGTGATGGGCTCGACCGACTGACTACCGAGATGCTGCCGGGGGCGATCAGCCGCTTCATCTGGCTGCGCCGGATTGAGCCGGGCAACAACTCCGCCGCGGCGAACCGGCTGCTCGACCGGCTCGAGTTCCTGCGCGCGATGAACCTCAATGATGGTATACTTGCCGGTGTTCCACCGCATCGCGTCGCCCGGCTACGCCGGCAGGGCGAGCGCTACTTCGCCGATGGCCTGCGCGACCTCGGCGCCGATCGGCGCCGCGCTATCATGGCGGTCTGCGTCATTGAATGGGCCACGGCGACTGCGGATGCGGTGATCGAAACACATGACCGGATCGTTGGCCGCACCTGGCGCGACGCGAAGCAACTGCATGACGCGCGGGTCGTAGAAACCAGAGGCGCTACCACTGCGACTTTGAACGGCTTCACTGCACTCGGTCAATCATTGCTCGAAGCGCATGGCGACGGCGCGTCGCTGGAAGATGCGGTCGCGGGCGGGGCGGGATGGGAACGGCTCACCAGCCTCGTCGCTACGGCCAAGACGTTGACGGACACCTTGGGCGATGATCCGCTGGCCTATGTTGATCAGGGGTATCACCGCTTCCGTCGGTATGCCCCGCGCATGCTGCGATGCCTCGACCTCAAAGCTGCGGCGGTTGCACGGCCTTTGCTGGACGCGGCTACCGTCATCGCTACCAAGGGCGCAGTTCCGGCGGCCGACGATTTCTTGCGCCCGCATTCCAAATGGCGGCGACAGTTGCGGGCGAAGGGCGATGATGATGCCCGCCTCCGGGAAGTCGCGGTCATGTTTCACCTGCGCGACGCGCTGCGCTCGGGCGACATATGGCTCGACCGCTCGCATCGATATGGTGACCTGCGCCACGTCCTCGTGCCGATGGCGGTCGCGCATGCCGCGAAGCTGGCGGTCCCGTCCGACCCGCATGTCTGGCTGGCTGACCGCAAAGTGCGTCTCGCTGATGGCCTTGCCCGGCTCGGTCGCGCCGCGCGCAGCGGTACAATTCCGAAAGGCAGCATCGAGGACGGCACGCTGCGCATTGATCGGCTCACCGCTGACGCGCCGGATGGGATCGAGGATCTGGTGCTTGATCTGTATCGCCGGCTGCCGCCCGTCCGCATCACCGATCTGCTGCTCGAAGTCGATACCGCGCTGGGTTTCACTGATGCCTTCACGCATCTGCGCACCGGCGTGCCATGCGGCGACCGAATCGGCCTGCTCAACGTCCTGCTTGCCGAGGGCCTGAATTTGGGTCTGCGTAAGATGGCAGAGGCTTCCAACACTCACGACTATTGGCAACTCTCCCGTCTCGCTCGCTGGCACGTCGAAAGCGAGGCGATCGACCAGGCGCTGGCCAACGTGGTCGCGGCGCAAGGGGCGCTGCCGATGGCCCAGGTCTGGGGTATGGGCAGATCCGCATCGGCCGATGGCCAGTTCTTCCCCGCCGCACGGCAGGGCGAAGCGATGAATACGATCAACGCCCGCTACGGCAACGATCCCGGCATCAAGGCCTATACCCACGTCAACGACCGCTTCGCGCCGTTTGCATCGCGGACCATTCCAGCCACGGTCAGCGAAGCACCTTATCTACTCGACGGGCTGACGATGAATGAGGCAGGGCGACGGATCGAAGAGCAGTACGCCGACACTGGCGGGTTCACCGATCATCTGTTCGGGATCAGCGCGATGCTCGGCTGCCGCCTTGTACTGCGCATCCGCGACCTCCCATCCAAACGACTGTACGTGTTCGACCCTGCCGCGACGCCGAGCGAATTGCGCCCGCTGGTGGGCGGCAAGGCGCGTGAGGCGCTGATCGTTTCCAACTGGCCCGATCTGTTCCGCTGCGCCGCCACCATGAGCGCTGGACAGGTCGCGCCGAGCAGCATCTTGCGCAAGCTCGCCTCCTATCCGCGCCAGAACGATCTTGCCTCCGCGCTGCGCGAGGTGGGCCGGATCGAGCGGACGCTGTTCATCATCGAATGGATACTCGACGTCGGCATGCAGCGCCGTGCACAGGTCGGCCTCAACAAAGGCGAGGCACATCATGCGCTGAAAAATGCCCTGCGCATCGGCCGTCAGGGCGAAATCCGCGACCGCACGACGGAGGGTCAGCATTACCGGATCGCCGGCCTCAACCTGCTCACCGCCATCATCGTCTACTGGAACACCCTGCACCTTGGCCATGCCGTTGAGGCCCGGCGCCGCGAAGGGCTCGATACCCCCGACCATCTTCTCGCCCATATTTCGCCGCTCGGATGGGCACACATCCTCCTCACTGGCGAGTACCTTTGGCCCAAGGACGCCGGCGCTTAGGGTGTCATTCCGCCCTCAGCCGGAACCGACCCC
>NZ_JBIQDE010000022.1:0-3469 GCF_045371305.1 Sphingomonas sp. 179-A 2A2 NHS
CCCGAGCTCGGCGAGGGAGCGGTTCACGCCCACCTGCGCCGCGCCGTTCACGAAGGTGAGCTGGCTGCGGATCTGGTCCGTCAGGAACGGGTTCGACTGGCTGATGGAGACGTTCTGGGTGACGACGGGCGGGTTCGGGCCGGGTGTGCCCGACTCCTCCGACCGCACGTTCGTGTAGAGCGCCCGCCCGTACACTTCCGCCAAGGGCGAGAACTCGTAGGAGAACAGCGCAGCGACGTTGATGCGCTCCAGGGGCACGATCAACGGATATGACGAGCTGATGTTGGACGTCGCGGGCGGCGTGGTCGTGAACTGGCCGTTGGCGTCGAAGCCGAACCGGCGACCGCTGGCCACGTCGGTGAACACGCCGCCGATGTTCGGGATGGTCAGGTTGGGGGTGATCGCCCAGTCGCGGTCGCCGACCAGCACCTGCTCGCGCCGGGTGTAGTCGCCGGCGATAACGAGGTGGCCGCCATCACCCAGCTTGGTGCCGAACATGAGCGAACCGCCATACTGCTCGCCCCCGTCCTCGGAGAAGCGCCCGGTCCCGGACGCGGTGACGCCCTCGAAATCATCGTTAAGGATGAAGTTGACGACGCCGGCGACCGCGTCTGCGCCGTACACCGCGGCGGCGCCGCCGGTCAGAACGTCCAGCCGCTTGATGAGCGATGCCGGAATGGCGTTGATGTCGACAGAGTTCCGGAAGCTGAAGGGCACAGCGCGCGTGCCGTCGATCAGCACCAGCGAGCGGCACTGGCCGAAGTTGCGCAGGTCCAGCACTTGCGCGCCGAAGGCGTCGCTCCCCTGCGAGGCCTGCCGCACGCCCCCGGCGAGCTGTGGCAGCTTGACGGAGAAGTCCTCAACGGTCAGCGCCGACTGGAGCTTGATGTCCTCCTGCGTCGTTGACGCGACGGGGCTGGTGGAGGTCAGGCCGGTGCGCGGGATGCGCGAGCCGGTGACCACGATGTCCTGGCTGACCGCCTCGGCCGGTCCGGTCGCCGCTTCTTGAGGAATGGTGAGCGCGGGGTCGGCGGGAGGTCCTCCGTCTTGACCATCGGTGGTCTGGGCGTAAGCCGTGCCCGACACGGTCAGGAGCGCAAGGGCCAGCGCGCTCCGAGCGGCACTGAGGCGAAGATCGCGCAGCATAGTCCAACCTCCCCATTTGTCGGCTCGGGAAATACCAGAGCCTTTCCAGTTCTAATACCAATGTGACACCATCGTCAGGCGCTTGTAAAGCGGGTTTCTGGCGTGCCGAGCCGTAGGGAACGGCCTAGAGAAAGACCTTGCCGGGGTTCATGAGCTGGCCCGGATCGATCGCCGTCTTGAGCCGGCGCATGAGCGCGACGGCTCCCTCGCCGTGTTCGCGCACTAGCGCCTCGCGCTTGCCCACCCCGACACCATGCTCCCCCGTGCAGGTGCCCCCGACCGACAGCGCAAAGTCGATCAGCCCTTCGTTCACCAGCTTCGCCCGGGTCCAGGCCTCCGGGTCGTCGCGCCGGAGCACGAAGAAGACATGGTAATTCCCGTCGCCGACATGGCCCAGGATGGGCGCGACGAGGCCTGCCGCGTCGATGGCGTCGCGGGCGTTAGCGATCGCCTGCGCGAGCTTGGAGATCGGCACGCAAATGTCCGTCGACCAGGTTACCGCGCCGGGAACCATCGCGCGCGCTGCGGGCAGCGCCGCGTGCCGGGCTCGCCACAGGCGGCGCTGCTCGTCGGCGTCAGCCGACATGATCAGGTCGCCCCCGCTGAACGCCTCGCCCAGCTCGGCGAGCAGGTTCCTCTGCTCGTTCACGCCGGCGGGGGACCCGTGGAGTTCGACGAACAACGTCGGCAGCTCGGGCAGGTCCAGCCCAGCATAGGCATTGCACGCGCGGATCGCGACCGGATCGAGCAACTCCATCCTGGCCACGGGCACGCCGGATTGAATGGTCGCGATCACGGTCTCAACCGCGCCCTCCAAAGTTTCGAACGGCCACGATCCCGCCAGAACCGTCTCGGGGATCCCATGGAGCCGGACCGTCGCCTCGACCACCAGCCCGAGGGTGCCCTCCGAGCCGGTGAACAGGTGGGTGAGATCGTACCCGGCCGCGGACTTGCGCGCGCGGGTCCCGGTGCGGATGAGGCTCCCGTCCGGCAGCACCACCTTTAAGCCAAGCACGTTCTCGCGCATCGTGCCGTAGCGCACGGCGTTGGTGCCCGAGGCGCGGGTCGAGATCATACCGCCCAGGGTCGCGTTCGCGCCCGGGTCGATCGGGAAGAACAGCCCGGTCGCGCGCAGTTCCTCGTTCAGGCGCTCGCGCGTGACGCCGGGCTCGACGACGCAGAGCAGATCCTCGGGCGCCACTTCGACGACGCGGTCCATCCCCGACAGATCGACCGAGACCGCGCCGGCCACCGCGCCGGCATTGCCTTCGAGCGAAGTGCCGACCCCGACCGGCACCACCGGCACGCGCGCCGCGCTCGCGGCGGACATCAGCGCCTGCACCTCGGAGACGCTCTCCGGCTGCACCACTAGGTCGGGAAGGAGCGCCTGGTGATGGCCTTCGGCCGTCATGAACTGAGCGCGCCGCGATTCGCCGGTGATCCAACGGTCGGCGAAGCGCGCGCCCAGCGCGCGGGTCAACGCCTCCAGCCCCGCGCTCATGCCGCACGGTCCAGTTCCGGGTCCCAACGCCTGCCGCCCGTGATCGGATGCGGTACGCCGGTGGTCGCCGGAAAGCTGATGGGCAGGCCGCGGACGGAGCGCGCAGCGAGATAGGCGAACGCCTCGGCCTCGATGAAGTCGCCCCGGAGGCCTGAGGTGTCGCAGGACTCGACGCCGCCCAATCGAACGTCGAGAGCCCGCATCAGCGTCGGGTTGTGCCGCCCGCCGCCGCAGACGATCCAGCGGCGCGGCGTTTCGGGCAGTTCCGTAGCACCGCAGGCGACCGCCTCGGCGGTGAACGCGACAAGCGTTGCCGCGGCGTCCTCGATCGATAGGTCGGCCACTGCGTCGATTGGGAAGTCATAGCGATCGAGCGACCTGGGCCCTGTCTGCCGGAAGTAGCCGGACCCGAGCAGGCGGGACAACACGGCCCGGTCGATACAGCCCGCGGCGGCGAGCCGGCCGCCGTCATCATAGCGGCCGGCTCCCCGGGACTGGACCATCAGGTCGATCAGCCCGTTGCCGGGTCCCGTGTCGAACGCGATCATGCCACCGTCGCGGCCGAGCCAGCTCAGGTTGGCCACGCCGCCGACGTTCAGGAAGGCGACCGGCCGCGCGGCGCCGATCATATCCGCCAATGCCGCATGGTAGGCTGGTGCCAGCGGTGCTCCCTGCCCGCCCGCGGCCAAGTCCGCCTGTCGCAGGTCGGCTACGACCGGAACGCCCAGCGCTCGCGCGAGCGCTTGCGGGTCGCCGAGCTGGATGGTGAGCCGCCGGTCGGGACGGTGGAGCACAGTCTGGCCGTGGAACCCGACCAGCTCG
>NZ_JBIQDE010000023.1:0-3434 GCF_045371305.1 Sphingomonas sp. 179-A 2A2 NHS
GTGCTGGCGACCGCGCACCTCGATCACGATCCCGGCAACAATCACCCGAGCAACCTCGCCGCCTTGTGCCAGCGCTGCCACCTGGCGCACGACCGCGCCGAGCACCGCCGGCGCCGCTGGACGACGCTGTTCCGTCGCCGCGCGCTGGGGGATCTGTTCCTCGGCGCGTATCGATAACGCCCATTCCGGCACGACCAGTCGTTTTCTACTATCGACAGGTCGATCGGCGTCGCGCAGGGAAGCCGCTGATCTAGGGGGGATTTCATGCGTCGTAATGGTGGGCTGCGTGGGCGGCAGGTGCGTCGTCTCGCGCTGGGAACGAGTGCGCTGACGCTGGGGATCATGCTGGCGGGGCCCGCCGCGGCGGACTGCACCCCCGATCCCGCCGTCGCCGGCGGCACGGTCAACTGCACCGGCACCGACGCGGATGGACTGACCGTCTCGACCGACAATACCACCGTCGTCGTCGCGCGCGGCGCGAGCGTGCAGCCGGGCGCAGCCGCGGCGGCGATCACCACGCGCGGCCAGGGCAATACGCTGCGCGTCCTGGGATTGGTCGACGGTGGTGCTGCTAAACCCGGCGTGTTCGTCACGACTGGCGATCCGCGCACCGAAGTCTGCACCGATCCCTATGCCGGCGCGTCGGTCAATTATTGCGTCCCCGGCACGACGTACACGATTTACCCCTCATCGAGCGCGGCGATCAACGTCACCGCGGGCGGCACCGTCTCGGGTGCCCAGGGCATTCTCGTGCGCCGCAGCCCCGCCAACACCGTCGGCTTCGTCAGCGCGACGATCACCAATGCTGGGACGATCGCTGGCACCGTGGGCGAGGCAATCCTCGCCGACCAGACCGGCTTCGGCGGCCTGTCGGTATACAATCGCGCCGGCGGGCGGATCACCGGCGGGATCGCGGGTACCGTCTCCTACGTCGACAATGCCGGCACGATCGACGGCGTCGGCCGCGCCGCGATCGCCTCGACGCAGGCGGGGCTCAACATCGTCAACACCGGCTCGATCGTGTCGAGCGGCACGCCAGCGACGGTCAGCGGCGGCGGCTTCGTCACGATCAGCAACGCGGCGGGTGCGACGATCGGCGGCAGCGCGACCGCGATCCGCACCACCGGCACGCTCAACCTCACCAATGCCGGCACGATCAACGGATCGGTCGTGTCGACCGCGCCATCGGGGCAGGGCAGCACGATCGACACGCGCAGCGGCATGATCAACGGCAGCCTCGCGCTCGGCGCGGGCGACGACACGCTGCGCGCGCGCTTCGACGCGGCGAGTGGGCGTGTCTCCTCGATCACCGGCGCGATCGACGGCGGCGCGGGCACCGACACGCTGGCGATCGGGATCGATGCCGACACGACGATCACGCGCACCGTGCTGCCGACCAATTTCGAGCTGCTCGGGCTCGAACTGTCGAACAACGCCACCGCGACGCTCGCCACCGGCTTCACGGCGGGCAACGGCGTCGCGCTGTCGGGCAGCGGTACCGTGGTCAACAACACCGCGCTGGTGACGGGCGGACCGGCGGTGAATATGAGAGCATCCGCGCCACCTGGTCGTTGCCGCAGACCGTGACCGCAGTCTTTCAGGGCATCGACGGTCGTATCGACCAGGGCAAAGTCGAGATCATGTCGGAGACTGCGCGGGCGCGGGTGATGGAAGAGCTGTCCAAGGCGAACAAGAGCACGCCGCTGTGACCCGTCGATCGTAGCCGGAGCACACCGTCTTGGCAGAACCGACCGGCCAGCACCTCTACGTCATGCAGAACGAGTTCGGGCTTATCAAAATCGGCCGATCGGTCGACGTCGAACGCCGTCGCCTTACGCTCCAATCGACCGAGCGTTGCCGAATCCAAACCGTCGAAATCTACACCGGATGCGGCGACGTGGAGGAGGACATTCACCTCGACATGGACGATCACCGGCTCGCCGGCGAGTGGTTCGACGGGTCCGACGAGGCGCGCGCCGCGCTTTGCGAGCTGATTAGCTGCGACGATCCTCCGATCAGGTGGCCCTACGCATACGATCCAAGCGGCGCGTCGGCATGGCTCGACCACATCAACGTCGTGCGCCACGCCGCGGCTATCCGTCGCGAGCTAAATCGCCAGATCACGATCCTGCGCGATGCACACGAGCCGAGCTGGGTTTACGACAGCGGCGTGTTCTACGCGAAATGGCGAGCCGCGACCGGCAGGCCCACAGGGCTGGACACCGTGAAGATCGACGGTCAGACCGCGACGCATTGGTTCGACCTGGACAACGACGCCGAGGGCATCGTTCCGGCCTTCACCGCGAGCGTCGGTAACGCCTTGCTCGCATGGCCAGACGATCTTCGCCCCGCGACCTGGACCGGCACCCCGATCGCGTGCTGCATCGCCGCGCTCGCCGCGATCAGAGACCGGCTGCCGCGGGTCGAGCGCCGTCCGACGCCCGATCATGCCGGCTAAGCCGCGCACACCGCTTCGCGACCAATGCGCGGCGCTTGGGGTGCCGCTCGAGCGCGTCGAACTGCCCCGCGGTCCTGACGGGTGGCACGTCGACGGCCACGCCCACTATCGACCCGAACACGCCGCCGCGGCGCTGTTGCGGGCCGAGGGCTGGACGTGCGCCACATGCGAAGGCGGACCGATGCTCCTGCTGATGAAGGCGGCCTGCCTGGAGCGCCTGATGGAGCTGAACACGCTGGGGGCGGCCGACAGCCTCACCCGCTTCCTGGAAGCGCAGTTCGTCATCAATGCCGCCCACCTGGACAGCATCTATGCTGCGATCGGCCGCGCTACGACGGCCCGGGTCCGCCGCAACTTCGACGCGATCTACGCTGCCGGCGTCGATGAGTATTATCCCGGTGTTACCGGCGAGCTGATCGAGCAGCTACACCGAGCGCTCGGTCCGCAGCTCCCCAGCATCGCAGCCCGGTTCGCCGGCGATGCCTATTGCTACCGTGCCGGGTGGCCGGACCTGACCGCCGTGCGGGATGGCGATGTCCTTTTTCGCGAGATCAAGACGAGCGACAAACTCCACCGCTCTCAGCTCGAAACAATCGCGAACGTGCTGCTACCCGAAGGACTTACAGTCGACGTCCTCCAGCTTGCCGCGCTCAGGATGAAATAGTTGAGGCTCGACATCCTCGCTCGGCAGGCTGGTCTTCGCGCCTGTTCAGTTGCGCCAAGGATCGGGCTGTTCGGGAAGCGTCGGCACCGACACGGGATACCTCAGAGGTATCGCGTGGATCGTAGCGACGGGGCGGGGATGCGAATAGAGCTTGTTCGCGTCTGAAGCAGCCGTCCACGTAAACCCGTATCTGTTATAGAACGGAACGGGAGTCGATCTGCTGTTGAATGAGGCATGCGTTACGCCGATCGGCAGAATAGTCGCGCTCGGATGGTACGCGTGCGCCCAATCGAGCATGGCATTCATCATGAT
>NZ_JBIQDE010000024.1:0-3248 GCF_045371305.1 Sphingomonas sp. 179-A 2A2 NHS
ACGTGCAGCCTCTTCCAGCCATTCGAGCTGCTCGCGACTGAACCTATCAGTTTCCGCGACCAGTCGCTCTCTGCCGTCGGGGGCCTCATCACCGAAGGCGGCGAAAAGCTTCGCCACGCTCACGCCCAGCGCCCAAGTTGACGCCTCCAGTGTGTCAAAGGACGGTGATCGGTTACTACGCTCGATGCGTCGTATCCGCTCCTCAGAAATGCCCACACGGCGTCGACTTCATCAGCCTGAAGACTGAGCGCGGGACACAGGCTGGCAACCATTTCCCGCAATACGACACGTTCGTGAGGTGCCGCCGCGGCGCATCATAGCGCAAGCCCTGCAACCGGTTGCAACGGTGCCGATCTCCGCCGATCATTTCATTGGTGTGGAGAATTTGTGCGGGACATGCCCGAATATGCCCATGAGCGGCTACACAGACGGGATTAACGACAGTCCGTCTTTGGGTGACGCCCAACGCCGATCGAAGATCGGCATTGGCAAGGTTAGCGGACACTGCAAGCGCATCTTTGCAACCGCCACTTCAGCCAGCCGAGAGCAAGACCTACGGGGATTGAAGCGGCTATCAGTAGGCCAAGTAATTACCACGCGGACCAACCTTGCCGCTTCGCGAAGACGAGAAATAGGTAGCAGAGAACAACGCTTAATAGGCTGAAGCCGTAGTCGTATCGATCGGGTCGCCGTCCTTGCATCCGCAAAGAATGCCCTTCAGCGTGAGTGTCCGCAATTGGGCGTAAGCGGACCGTCCGCTTTCACGAGCGACGCGATTATGTCGTCTGCGCCACCTCACCTCACGCCCGCCCCGCCCACGTCACTCGGCGCGGGGGAGCCAGGCGGGGTCGGGGCGCAGGCGGCGTTCGGGGAGGGGGGCGAGGCGGCGCAGCGCGGCGGGATCGAGGAGGCGCACCGCGTGGCCGCGGCGCTCGATCAGCCGCTGCGTCTCGAGATCGCGGATCGTGCGGTTGGTGTGCACGCTGGTGATGCCGAGCACGTCGCCGATCGCCTCCTGCGTCAGCGGCAGATCGAACGTATCGTCGTGCACCAGCCCGAGCGGGGTGAGCCGGGCGTGGAGATCGAGCAGGAACATCGCGAACTGCTCGACCGCGCTCGAATGGCCCTTGGTCGCCAGCATGTCCATCAGCACCAGCCGCTCGACCTGCACCGCCATCAGGAACACCGCGGCGAGCCGCGGCTCGCTTGCCAGCAGCGCGCCCATCCGGTCCTCGGGCACGAAGGCGGTGACCGCCTCAGTCAGCGCGGTGAGCGTGTCGGCCGAGCGATCGAGCACCATGCTCGGCGTGCCCAGGATATCGCCCGCGAGGTGGATCTTCTGGATCAGCCGCGCGCCGTTGGCGAGGATCAGCGAGGAGGCGACCCAACCGTCGATCATCAGGTAGATGCCGCGCGCGGGATCGCCCTGGCCGCGGATCCGCGCGCCTTTGCGATGCGACACCGGCGCCTCGCCGAGCGCCTGGAAGCGCGCGATCTCGCGCGGCGACAGCGTGGCGAGCGCGTTGAAGCGATGGGCCGACCAAAGCAATCCTGTTTCCTCACGATGAAGGACGAACAAGCCGCCGCTCTCGCGCGTGGTCTGGCCGTCCGACGCGCGCGATAGGCGGGATCGTCGCTGGCGCGACTAAACTACATTAGCACGACCGTACGTTATCGTACCATGACGACGGATCGACGGTTCGACGTGTCGACACCGCATTAAGGTGAGGTGACGTGTGGCGAGGCAATGCGCGGGCCGTCGCGCGGAACGTTGCCGGCACCCGCGAATTCCCCCTTCGCACCCAACGCCTTGCTTTCCTGAAGGAATCCCCACGTGACCGATTATCCTAGTCCGCCGTTCCCCGATCAGCCGCAGCCGGTGCCCGGGCGCACCGCGGTGATGGATCCCGTGCCCGACCATGGCGAGACGAGCTATCGCGGATCGGGCCGGCTGGCGGGCAAGCGCGCCGTCATCACGGGCGGCGACAGCGGGATCGGCCGCGCGGTCGCGATCGCCTTTGCGCGTGAGGGCGCCGACGTGCTGATCTCGTACCTCGACGAGGACGAGGACGCGCGCGACACCGCGCGGCTGATCGAGGAGGCAGGCCGCAAGGCGGTGCTGATGCCCGGCGACATCCAGAGCGCCGAGCATTGCCGCGCGATCATCGCGCGCGCGGTCGACGAGCTCGGCGGGCTCGACATCCTCGTCAATAATGCGGCGCACCAGCAGACGATCGACGACGTCGACGAACTGTCCGACGAGGAATGGGAGACGACGTTCCGCACCAACATCCACGCGATGTTCTATCTCACCAAGGCGGCGACGCCGCACCTCGGGCGGGGCGGATCGATCATCAACACGACGTCGGTCAACGCCGATACGCCGAGCCCGCAGCTCCTCGCCTATGCCACCACCAAGGGCGCGATCCAGAATTTCACCGGCGGGCTCGCGCAGCTGCTCGCGGACAAGGGCATCCGCGTGAACTGCGTCGCGCCCGGCCCGGTGTGGACGCCGCTGATCCCCTCGACGATGCCGGCCGAGAAGGTGAAGACCTTCGGCGAGCAGGTGCCGATGAAGCGCCCCGCGCAGCCCGCCGAGCTCGCCGCGCCCTATGTCATGCTGGCGAGCGACGAGGCGAGCTACATCTCGGGCGCGACCGTGGCGGTGACGGGCGGCAAGCCGGTGATCTGATTGCGGCGCGCACGCGCGGGGCAGGGGGTCGGCAGGAATCGCTCGACAGGGTGACATGTCGACACTTATGGTTGTCGGCATGCCGACGCCGCCCCGCACGATCGCGATCATCAGCCAGAAGGGCGGGGCGGGGAAGACGACGCTGGCGCTGCACCTCGCCGCCATCGCGCAGGAAGCGGGGCGCGTCGCGCTGATCGTCGACACCGATCCGCAGGCGACCGCGAGCCAGTGGGCCGCGTGGCGGCAGGACCAGCCGCCCGAGGTGATCGACAGCCCCCCGCCGCGGCTCGCCGCCAAGGTGGCGGCCGCGCACGCGCAGGGCGCCGAGCTGGTGGTGATCGACACGCCCCCGCACGCCGACAGCGCGGCGCGCGCCGCGGTCGAGGTGGCGGATCTGGTATTGATCCCGTGCCGGCCGAGCGCGTTCGATCTTGCCGCGATCCAGACCACCGCGAAGCTCGTGCAGCTCTTGCGCAAACCCGCCTTCGTCGTCTTCACCGCCGGGCCGCCCAATGCGCCGCGCGTCTATGCCGAGGCGGGCGAGCTGGTGGAAAGC
>NZ_JBIQDE010000025.1:0-3160 GCF_045371305.1 Sphingomonas sp. 179-A 2A2 NHS
GCTGTTCGGTCACTCCGATCGGCTATCGCGGCGGGAGCTCAATACCCGGCTGTGGCTGATCGAGGATGCGGTGGCACGCGGCGACGTACCCGGTGCGCTACGCCATTACGACATCGCACTGCGTACCTCGCGCACCGCCGCCGATCTGCTGTATCCCGTGCTGGCGCAGGCGATCGCCGACCCGACGATTGTTCGTGCGCTCATCACCAAACTCGCCGCACGTCCCCCATGGCGCGACGCGTTCCTCGATTATGTCGGCGGCCGTGGTCCGTCACCCGTCCGTAGTGCGCAGTTCTTCTCGCAACTCGCCAAGGCCGGAATCGCTATCCCGGAAGTTCCCCGGATCAGCGTGGTCAATGCGCTCGCGCGCGACGGATCGTACCAGGAAGCCTGGGCCTATTACCGGACACTGCGCAGCGGCGTGATCCGGCAACGGTCACGCGATCCCGACTTCACCGCGCAATTGCAGACACCTTCGGTATTCGACTGGATGCCGGTGATGAACGATGCCGGTGTGACTGCATCGGTAAATGACGGCGTCTTCGATTTCGCGGCGCCATCGACGGTCGGCGGGGTCATCCTGCAACAGATCCAGCTTCTGCCGGCCGGTCGCTATCGTCTTGCCGGCACCAGTGTGGGGATCGATCAGCCGCGCGAGGCTCGGCCATATTGGCAGCTTACCTGTACCGACGGAAAGGAGATCGGCCGCGTCGAGCTCACCAATTCCGCCGACAACGCCGGCCGTTTTGCCGGCACGATCGACGTCGGTGGCAATTGCCCGGTGCAGTTGCTCCGCCTCGTCGTGCGTCCGTCGGCGGTGATAGGCGGCGTATCGGGACAGATTGACCGGGCATTGCTCGCGCCAGACGGAAAGGGCCGATGATGTATCGACCAACGCGCGACCGGCATCGCCGGATCGCAGCAGGCCGGCCAATCGCTCGCCTGTCGCGACTAAGGTGGCTGCTAAGGCTGACGTGGCCGCTCGTCGCCGTATCGGCGACGGCGCAGACACGCGATCTCGAACCCGATATCCCGGTCGCCGTGGTTGACAGCAGTGCCATTGTCACCCCCGTCACCGATGCCGGCCGCATCGGCGAGCGTCAGACGCGCGAGGACGTGGCGCGCGAAGCAGGGATCAAGCCGATGGGGCGGATCAACGACAGGGTTGGCAATCGCGTGCAATCGCGGCTTCGCACGCGCTTGGACCGAAACTATTCCAATCAGCCCGGCTTGCGTTAGCATCGGTGCCGGCGTGTCCGGCTGGCCTGCAGCCTCTCCACAACGATGCCAGTATCTCCATGGTTCACGATGCCTCGCGATAATGCGTTCACGATCCGTCCTGATGACGACTGCGACGGGCGCGTTGCGTCAGTGGCCGAAGGCATGATCACGCCTGCCGCGGCCGGAGTCCGCATAGAGATCGCCGGTGGCTGATCTTCATAGCCGTCGCGATCTGTTCGGCCAGATGCTGGCCGGCGGCATCGCCGTTCAGTTGCCGCGCGGCGCCGAGGACGGCCGCGCAGCTGCGCTGGTGGCAGCGACAACACTGAACGATATCGTGGCGCTGGCCCGGTTCGCCGATGCCGACCAGCTTCGCCTTCCCGATCGATGCAGCTTGGTATGGACCAGCGGCCATTCGCAGCCGGGCAAGGGCGGCGCCTGCTATCGACGTGAGACGATCGTTGATCGTGCTTATGTGCGATCGCATCCCCGAACCGCTTTCCTCGATGCCGCAGGCCGCGGATTTCGCTTGTACGAGACGGAGGTCGACGTCAGCCAGACCGGCGCGATCGGTGACGGGACAGCCGATGATACCGCGGCGATCCAGGAAGCCCTGGTCGTCGTAGAGGCCGGCGGCGGCGGAACCGTCATGCTTCCGGCCGGGACATACAAGACCACCGCGCCGCTGCGGATCCCGCCGCGCACCGGAATACGCGGCGCAGGTCCTTCCTCTCTCCTGCAGGCAAACAGCTGCGACGGCATCCTGCTCGGCGCCTCCGACGAGATCGGGCCGCGCACCCTGTCTGATTTTGCCATCCGCGGTCAGGGCGGCGAACGCTTCACCGCCATCGTTGTCGAGGCCGACGACGACCGGCGAGCGCAGGGTATCGTATTTGAAAGACTATACCTTTCCTTCTTCGGAACCGGAGTGCGTAGCCGGGGTCTGTGGCATGCGACCTTTCGAACGATAACGGTGAACCAGATCTGGACCGGCTTTGTTCTCACTGGTCGCAACGTCAAGATCACGATCGACGATTGTCGTCTAACGCATGGCGGGTTGTTGCGCGGGACCGGCGATCCGATCGGGATTCAAGTCGGTGACGGATCGTCCAAATTGCGCCCTGAAGACGTACAGGTCACTAAGTCGATCATCTACGGTTTTGGCAAGGGTATCGTATGGCGCACGGCCTTGTTTGGCAGTGTGACACAGTGCGATCTCGATGCCTGTACGCGGATCGGGCTAGAATTAGTGACAGCCGATGGCGGCTTCACCTTTGCCAACAACTGGGTGCATGTCGACGGGCCTTCCGCTCGCGGCATCGATTGTACAGCTTTGGGCTACGAACCGCAAAACACCAGCGTTCATATCGTGAACAACAGCATCAATGGCCGCATCGCGACGCTGGGGTCGTGCGGGATCGTCATCGGCAATCAGCAATCCGATCTTGTGATCGAGGGTAATGCCGTGAGCAGCGCTTGGGAAAGCGGGATCCGGGCCGACGGCGTGCGGCGGCTCAGCCTTGTCAACAACAAGGTCGCGCGCGACATCGTCGCCGAAGGCTGCACCGCCATCGTCGTTGCGCGTAACTTCGCGGGTGCCGGCCTGCGGCTGAATAATAACGTCAGTCTCGAGTCGGGCAGCGGATTCGGGCCGCACAGCGGCAGGATCATCGGCACATTGATCATCCCCGCAGGCAAGGCGACGCACTCCGTAACATTTGCCTCGCTGCGCTTGCCCGATCTTCCCGAAGGCAGCTATCGCACCATCCTCACCCTCGATCCTGGACTGGGTTCATCGAGCGGAGAAGTGCGTGGACGTGCTACGCGAACAGGAATCGTCATCGAAACGGCTCGGGCCTCCTCACAGGAAAATCGGGTGGCGTTTCGAGTTGAAGCATATTGAAGCTGAATGTGGCTCTTACCTGCGACTGTATCGGAT
>NZ_JBIQDE010000026.1:0-3086 GCF_045371305.1 Sphingomonas sp. 179-A 2A2 NHS
GCCGCGTGTCGGGGGTGGCAACGTCGTCGCCGGCGGCGCGGCGCGACCGGCGCCTTGGCAGCGCGGCGTCGGTCCGGACGACCAGCACCGCGGTCGGGCTGGCCTGGCTGGAGGTGGCTGACACTGCCCGGCTGTTCATGTCATCCGAAGCGGATTGTGGCACGGTGCTGAGGGTAGGGTCGCTCGGTTCCAGTTTGCCCTGTTCAGGCACGTTCGCCACCGGTGTGTTACCCTCCTGCTGCACCGCCCTGCCCCGCCATCCTGTTCTGACCAATAATTCGCCTGTTCCTACCATAAGCCACGATTATGGAAAGTGCCCGTGTGTGGCGTGGCGCAGGGAAGGGGGCGTGTCACGCTTCTGCACGTGTGGCACGGCATCACCGACGTTGAGGGTCGGCAATGATGCGCCTATACTGTCCCCAGCGACACACCGAGCAACAGGCTGCCACCATGACCGTCCAAGTCAACATCACGCCCAACGGCCGCATGAGCCTGCCGGCCGACATCCGCAAGCGGCTTGGGCTCACCGGCGGCGGTGCGGTTTATCTCGACGAGACGGCCGATGGCGTCGTGCTGCGCACCGTGCCGCAGATCGTGGCGCAGGCGCAGGCGCTCGCGCGCCGTTACCGCGACGCCCCCGGCTCCAGCGTCGACGACTTCCTCGCCACCCGCGCCGCGGAGAACGGCGAATGAGCGTCGTGCTCGACGCCTCGGCGCTGCTCGCGCTGCTGCGCGGCGAGGCTGGTGCCAAGAAGGTCGAGGGCGCGCTCGCCGGCGCGCGCATGTCGGTGGTCAACATGGCTGAGGTTGCCACTCACTACCACAAGCTCGGCATGCCCGACGAGGAGGTCGACGCCATGCTGCGGCCGCTGCCGGTCGAGCTCGTCCCGGCCGATGCGGCGCTTGCGCGCGAGGCCGCGCGGCTGCGGCGCCACACCGTCGAAGGCGGGCTGTCGCTCGGCGATCGCTTCTGCCTCGCGCTCGCCAAGCGCGAAGGTCTGCCCGCCTGGACCTCCGACCGTAAGTGGAAGGAGATCGCGGCTGCGGCCGAGGTCAAGGTGGTGGCGATCCGCTGACTGCACGAGTTCGTGCTATCGAGTAGGATATCGAGGACGCCCGCGTGCAGGACCTGATTGAACAGCCGGCGCGCTATCTCGCGACCGTCGAGGAAATGCTGATCGCCGAACGCATGACCCAGGCGGCCAACGTCGTGCGCGCGGCCACCCCGCGGATCGAGCGGACCGGCTACGACAACTGGAACGGCGGCACTGAGCAGTGGACGGTGTTCCTCTCGATTGATCCGGCCGAGTATGCGCTGCTAGGCGGCGCCAAGGACGGGGTCGAAGAGCAGATCACCCAACGCCTTAAGGCCGTGCTCGAACCCTTCACCCAGGATTGGTACAGCGCCAAGCTCGTGCCGCGGCTCGCGGCGCCAAGTGCTCCCGCCCGGCCGAACGACCGGGTCCGCCGACAGACGCGACAGAACATCATCGATGGCCTACGGATCGACCAGGTTGCGTGGTGCGGCACGCTAGACGACGTCGACTTTCTGGCCCGGCTCTACAGCCTCGACACGCTGCCGTCCTATGACTCGCGTTACAAGGATGCCGCCGGCGACATCTACCAGCACCGCGTTAACAATTTCGATTGGGGCGAGGACTGGGTCTATGACGACGCCCGCTTCGGGCTGTCGAGTGGACCGGACGAGGTCTTCCTGCGCTTCCTCTGCGAAACGGTCCACCCCGTGGTTCGTCCCGACAAGGACGAGGCGATCCGGCTGGTGGCGCAGTACAACGACCAGCTGCGCCAGGACGGCTGGGAGCTGGTTGAGGAGGAGCGGATCGCGGGGCGGCCGCGCTTCGTGGCCCGGCGCGCGGGGCTCGCCGGCGGTCGATCGGTCTCCCGCGCGCGAACGGTCGCGGACGCGCTCGATGCGGGCTGGATGCAGAAGGAGATCGAGCGGCTCGAAGTCGCGGTCGAGGCCGATCCCGCGCTTGCGATCGGCACCGCCAAGGATCTGGTCGAGACCTGCTGCAAGTCGATCCTCACCCGGCAGGGGGTCACCTTCTCCAAGACGGTGACGCTGCCCGAACTGACGAAACTGCTCACCAAGGAACTGAAGCTCGTTCCCGAGGGCATCCCTGACGAGGCCAAGGGCGCTGAGGCGATCCGGCTGCTGCTGCGCAATCTGACCACGATCACCCAGTACCTCTCGGAGATCCGCAGCCTGTACGGCTCAGGCCACGGCCGCGACGGCCGTCACCGCGGGCTCGAGCCGCGCCATGCCCGCCTCGCCGTCGGCGCGGCCGTCGCGTTTATCGACTTTGTCTCCGACACCTATCACCAGCGCATCCTGCCTGGTGCGGCCCCCTCACCATCGCTCACCGACGCGCGCAGCGCGCGGCAGGGCTGACGATCATTACTCAAGAGGCTTTCGCGTGTTCGATCATCCAATGAGCGACCAGGATCGACAATATCTGATCCGGCTCGCCCGTATCGCGGTCGCCAACTTCAACGCCGGCGACTGGAAGGAGCTCGGCGTTCATCTCGGCGCGCTCGACGTCATCACCGGCCACGATCGCCTACTGCGCAGCCTCAGCTTCGCGGATCCCGACTATTCGGGACACGCACATGGCGTGCTGTTCTCGCTGGCGGAGCGCAACCCGCACAACCTCGCCACGATCGCTTCCTTTATCCGCGATAAATACGGTGACGACGGCGAGCTGGTGTCGACCAGCGGCGGGCGGTCGCGCACCGTGGTGTTCACTCCCAGCGTGTTCGATCTGCCCGACGGCGGCGTCGAAGCGGACCTGATCGCGGTGATGACGCCGTTCGCGCCTGAGTTCGAGCCGGTGTTTCAGGCGATCGGCCATGCGGCCGCCCAAGCCGGCTATCGGACGCTGCGCGCCAAGGACATCTGGCAGCACTCAGCGGTGATCCAGGACGTGTTCGCACTGATCTTCCGGGCCCATATCGTCGTGTGCGACTTCACGGGGCGCAATCCGAACGTCTTCTACGAGGCCGGCATCGCGCACACCCTGGGCAAGCACGTTGTGCCGATCACGCAATCAGCAGGCGACATCCCG
>NZ_JBIQDE010000027.1:0-2790 GCF_045371305.1 Sphingomonas sp. 179-A 2A2 NHS
GAATGTGCTTATGAACCCGCTCGGGAAAAGCGTCGCCGTCATGGATGCGCGGGCGCGGCGGTTGAATTCGGATTTCCCGTCCGCATCGTCAACACCATCGTTAGGGTCGGCGGAGCACTCTTTGCGGCGAGACCGGGCGCTCGATAAGATCTGCCTTCACCAGCCGGCAGCCCGTCCGATCGTAGCGCTGCACGATCGATCGCCGTCGTGACGGTACGCGCCGATATCTCGCGCCGGCAAGGTATCATGGCGGTGCTGGTCCTGTACGGCCGACCGCTCGAGGACGCCGTATCCTGGCCTGTGCTGCGTTCCTGGCTGGATGACGACAGCCACGCCGGGCTCCGCCATTGTCTGGTCTACGACAATTCGCCCATGTCGCTGACCGATGGAGGATCGCTGCCGGCCAACGCCCACCTCCTCCACGATCCCGACAATAGCGGTACGGCCGGCGCCTATGCCGCAGCAGTTGACTATGCGGCGCGAACGGGATGCGAATGGCTGCTGCTGCTTGATCAGGACACCGCGCTACCGGCCGACTATCTTGCGATAGCGAGGGAAACGATGGCGGCTACGCCGGATGCCGAGGTCATGGTGCCACGGGTCCGCCACGACGCTCAGCTCGTGTCGCCGGCGACGATCACGCGCGCCGGCACGGTGCGTCCGTGCGCAGCACCGGATCACGTGGCGGGAATGACGACGGCAATCTCGTCCGGCGCGGTGGTTCGTCGCCGCGCGATCGAGAATGTCGTCTTTCCACCATCGATCTGGCTCGATTATGTTGATCACTGGCTGTTTCTGCGGCTTCACCGCCACGGCGCGTACGTTGCCGTGATTGATACCGATCTGTCGCACGACTTGTCGGTGCGGACGCCGGCCACGTTGTCGGCTGCCAGACTAGCCAGCATCCTGGCAGCCGAGAGCACCTTCTACATTGCTCTTGGCGGACGTGCCCGCGCCGTTCTGCCCCTTCGACGTTTGATGCGGGCGGCACGCTACGCGGCGATCGGGCGCTTGGCGCTGGCAGGCACCGTCCTGCGCACTCTGATCGACCCCGCAAGGTTACCGCACCATGATTGATTTCCTCTTTCCCCTCGTGCTGGGCGAAGTTGTGCTGGGCGGTGGCGGTCGGACTTTCTCGATCGGTGCGGTCAGCCTGCGCATGCTGCTCTTTGCAGCCGGCCTCGTTGCCACGCTTGTTGGAATGATGACGACATCGGCGCGGCGCGACGGGCTGGCGACGGCCAACCTGCTGGTCCTAGCCTTCTTCGCCAGCGTTCTGCCCGGCCTGCTAGTCGATGCGTCACGCGGCACACCAGCGCAGATCGTCAGCCTCCAGCTTCAGCCACTGCTGTTCTGGCTTTCCGCGCCGTTCTTCGCGCTCGCGCTGCAGGACGTGAGAACAGTGCAGAAGGCAGCTGTCATCATCATCTTCGGCGGACTCATCGTCAGCGTCGGCACTTTGTTCCTGACGATCGGATTGTATGTCGGGTTCGTTGATTTCGGATCATTGTACCTGTGGTCCGAGCGGACCGGTGAATTGTTCTTCCGGGGCTTCACCAACTTTTTCTACAAAGGGCACTTCTTCGTTGGCGTCGCGCTGATCTTCAGCGTCGTTCTGACGCCACGGTGGTGGAAGACGATGTCGGGCGTGCTGGCGCTTTCATTGGCGCTATCGCTGACGCGCGGCCTGTATCTGGCGGTAGCGATCGGGCTCGTGCTGAGCTTCTTCTCGGCGAAGCGCCAGGTGGCGATGCTTTTCGTGATCCTCGGGGCAGTGATCGGCGTCGGTATTTACGGTCAGGCGATCGCCGACGTCATCTTCGACCCGACCCGGGTCAGTTCGTCCCTCACCCGATCGCGGGACTTATATTTCTTCCTGGCGACCTTCGATTACAACACACTGCTGTTTGGAGAGGGTACGGGCATACTACTCAACGGGCGGAGTAACGTTGAGAATAGTTTCCTGTGGGCGTTGTGGCGCTTCGGTATCCTGGGCCTGTCCTTCATGTTCCTGCCGCTCTTGATGTGCGTCCGATACTTCTCGCAGATACCTAATGACGACGAGCATCACCGGCTCGCCAGCGCCTTCTTCTTCGGCGTCGTCATGCTGTACGTCGTCACGGCCTTCAATCCGTTCGTGAACAACTCGATCGGCCTCACCTATCTGCTGTGCGCAATCTTCTCGCTGCGTCGATTGGGCCGCAACGCCGCTCTGGCGCCGCCCTCCGCGCAACCGCTACAGGTTCATCCGACGGTTGTGGGTATCGCAGCATGAGCAATGTACGGATCAGCTTCGTCGTCGCCACCTACAACGGGGCGGCTTACGTAACGCAGCAGTTGAACAGCATTCTCGGCTCGCTGGGCCCGAACGACGAGATCGTCATCTCGGACGACGGTTCCACCGATGCGACGGTTGCGCAGATCCGTACGATCGACGATCCGCGGATACGGTTGATCATCGGTAGAGAACGGCTGGGTTACCAAGGTAATTTTGCACGGGCGATCGCCGCGGCCAGAGGCGCCTACATCTTCTTTTCCGATCAGGACGACGTATGCCTGCCGGAACGGGTGCCACTGTCGTTGGCCCGGCTTCAGCAGGCATCGTGCGTATGCGGTGATGCGATCGTCGTCGACGCGGCCTTGTCTCCACTGCAGGACAGTCATTTCGCGGCACGGCGTGCTAGATTCGGCGCAATCTGGCTCTTCGCCCGCCCGGCGGTGATCGGCGCTACATTGGCCTGCACCCGCCCGTTCCTGCTCGCCAATCTACCGTTCCCCGAAGGCGTGCCG
>NZ_JBIQDE010000028.1:0-2663 GCF_045371305.1 Sphingomonas sp. 179-A 2A2 NHS
CCGCTCCCGTCCCGACTTGGCGGCGTCCGCGCCGCGTGACGGCACGTGCGGGCGCGTGACCCTTCGTCCTCCCGCCATCGGGAGACCGGCGTGCGTGCGGGCCGTACCGGCCGGTCCGGTGCTCACGACCCCGATCCGACGCGGTCCACCCGCGCGACACAGCCCGGCTTCGCCTTTCTGACGTCGAAGCCCGTGATCGCGTGCCGGCGGTCTCATGACCGGGGACGTGCACCTGTCACAATGCCACGCACAAGATCGTTTACGGCTTTGTGAACGCGCGCAATGGTTTTGGTGGGATGACGGGCAACCGGATGTATGCCGTTGTCAGTGGCAAGGCGTTTGTCTCCGACGGGATGATCCGTGTCGGGGAACTTTGAGGCGCAAGATAGGGCAACTATCTTACGCTGTTATGTTCAGTTCACCGCCTTGATACGCCGCCACATTTAAGATCAAGGACATTGCAACCCGTTGCACCTCTTACTGCGGCCATTGCAGTAACGCGGCCCTGATAACCGCAGAGAATTGAGTGTCGAGCGCGGCAGTGCCAACCCACCACAACCATCCTGCCTAGTTAATTGGCCGCATTGCAACTGGTTGCACCGCTGGCCGGCGTAAGCGCTTCACGCGCAGCCTTGACGACCGCGCGGAGTTCAGTGCCGAGCGGGCCTGCGCCGTCCCACCATGACCATGCCGCCAACTTGGAGCGTATACGCCGCTCCATTTTAGATAGAGCGCCAGCGTCAGCAATGAGGACGTCGGCGCAGACGTCATTAGCCCAGCCAGTCGCAACGGCATCGGGCACGAACGCGACCGCGTCGCTTCCGACCTTCCGATACCAAACCCCCAAGAACTTGAACTCCGAGGTGATAGGCGAATGTTTCACCTCTAGGTGGAATGGTCCGGCCTCGTGACGCGCGAACGCGCCACGAACAAGCTCCTCAACGGCCAATGCCTCGTCTCGGGGCGCAAGCACCCCGAGATTGTCCGACCAAGCGAACAGGCGAACCCTTCCAAAGACGGCGTCGCTTCGGAGGACTTCCGCCATCGCCATCTCGGCAACGAGCGAGGACAGTGCCGAGCCTTGGGGAATGCCAACCCCCGACCGGCCATTCGCTTTGCTGGCATCGTCATTGCGACGATCAGCCCTCATTTCCCCGGTAGGAACAATCAGCATCTCCCCCGTATGGACGAAACGCTTCACGCACTCCCGATCGAGGTCGAGGTAGCCCTCCAGCCATGCGTGCGAGATCGACCCGAAGAAGTCCCGAATGTCGAATTGTAGGAAGACGTGCCCGCCTTCCGTTTCCCGCAACGCTTGGAGGAGGTTCTCACGGACCGACGCCGGTCCACGACGAAGCCGGTCCTGCGCGAGCATGAACTGACTGTCGTGGAGGTCCGCGAAAGGGATGAGGGTGGACTTGAGGATGCGCATCCGCGCATCGTCCTCCCAATAGAATGAGGTGAGGCGCCGGACCCCGCCAGATCGCTTCGGGCGCGTGAACGACATCGCCCTTGCAGGGTGCGAAAAGTCGTTGATGCGCGGGAGGGCGTCGAAGACGTCAACGAGGCGCTCTTGCCGCACAGCCTCTAAGGTGTCGGGCGCCATAGACATTGACGTTGGTTTATGCCGACGCGCCGAAATTAGAAGCGCGTGAAGCCGCACAGCGAGCTTCCGGGCCATCTGTCGGCGGGCACGACGCGCGTTGCGAAAGTCTTGACGCGCCACGAGGCGCGAGACGCTGCGCTGTTGGCGTTCCACGCCCTCACGCGCCCACCGACGAAGAGCACGTTCCTCCGGCCACGTGATCGTCCGCGGATCGAGCCTATCGTTAACCACGAGGTGCACGATCTCTTCAGGGCGTCGTTGCGCGCTCAAGGAGTGGGTTCCTGCTGCGGAGTTCGAGTGCGGTGACGCGCAGGTGGATACAGTTCAGCGGGTGGTGTCGCTGCCGGAGCCACCCGTGTCCGATGGCGGACGGGCGGCTGCGTCTTCACGGGCGATGCCGGCGAAGGAACCTCTCGCGTCCGATGGCGTGCTGGCGGCAGCGGCCGCTCTTCCAGCGTCGTGGGAGCTAGGTCGCCCGAAGCATATGAGCCGTTGTTCATCAAGACCCGTTAGAAAACGTATTGGGTCAGTGTCAATTATGACAATCAAAACATTTAAGAAATGTTATTTATACAGTATCAAATTGTCTTGTTGCCTACATGTGTAGCCAAGTTATAACCTGAGCAACAATTGTGCTTCAACTATGTCCTAGCTGTGATATTAGATATCATAAATTTCTATGCGACCGGGGATGCGTCGTATAAATTGGAGATCGAATAGCGTTTTGGGAGCGCTCCAATTCAATAGACAAGGTTGATCCGATTTTTGCGCGGGAAGCTTTGGCGTCGTCGTGGCGATCGAGAAAGGCGCCTGCCTCTGCCTCCTCACAACCGAGGTCGGGTTGGTTGTCTGGTGGCGACCGGAACGCCTTCTTACAGAAGATTTCATCCGGCTGTCCTACGCGCCGCGAATACCGCGTAGTCGTCTCCCATACCGTTTGGCACGATGATAGGAGAACCACGATGAAAAGCGCACGTCAGCTAGGACTGTCCGCGATGGCATACGCATCGATCTGTGGCCGACCACCGCGGTTGCAACTGGTTGCACGGTGCCAGTC
>NZ_JBIQDE010000029.1:0-2589 GCF_045371305.1 Sphingomonas sp. 179-A 2A2 NHS
GTGAGGCTGGCTGCAAGGCGCCCCTCCCCGCATGCGCCTTCCCGCTTCGACACGCCCACCCGCTTGCCACCTCCCCCGCAGCGGCCCACGATGCGCGCGATGAAGCTCTACAGCGCCCCCATGCCCGCCCCCAATCCGCGCCGCGTGCGCATCGCCGCGGCGGAGAAGGGCATCGCGCTCGACGAGGTGATGCTCGATCTGCGCGCCCGCGCGCACCGCTCGCCCGAGCATCTCGCGCGCAACTCGCTCGGGCAGGTGCCGGTGCTCGAACTCGACGACGGCACCACGATCGCCGAGACGGTGTCGATCTGCCGCTATCTCGACGCCCTCCACCCGGAGCCGCCCCTGTTCGGCCGCACCCCGCTCGAACAGGCGCAGGTCGACATGGCGATCCGCCGCGTCGAGACGCAGCTCGGCGAGCCGGTGAAGATGTACTGGCGCCACGCGCATCCCGCGACCGCCGCGCTGCTGACGCAGTACAAGGATTACGGCGCGTCGAACCGCGACGGGCTCGACCGCGCGATGACGTGGTTCGACCGCGAGCTCGCCGACGGCCGCGCCTTTGTCGCCGGCGACACGTTCACGATGGCGGACATCGCCGCGGTGACGATCCTCGATTTCGGCACGCTGATCGGCATGGCCCCGCTCGGCGACGACACCGCGCCCGATCGCGCCCCCGACCGTACCAACGCCCGCGCCTGGCATGCCCGCATCGCCGCGCGGCCGAGCTACGCCGCGTGAGCTGCCGCGCGCGGTCTGCCACCTGATGACGACCAGGACGGACACCTATCCCTGGTGGCGGGCGCTCCGCGACGTCCTCCCCTGGCCTGACCGGCTGTGCGCGCATTTTACCGAGCAATTCGCGCCGCACGGCACGGGCTTCGTCTATCGTCGCGAGCGCGTCGGCGCGGCGATCCCCGTCACCATCGCGGAGCGCGACGCGATGGTCGTCGCGTTCAACGATCGTGCGCCGCTGCTCGCGCTGTTCACGTCGGCCGTGCTCCTCGCGCCCGTCGTCGTCGCGATCGCGCTCGACCAGTGGGACATGGAGCGCCTGCTCCTGCTCGCCCTCACGGTCATCGCGCCCGGGCTCGCCATCGGCGCGCTCGTCAGGCGGCAGCTCTTCGCCGCCCCGGCCCGCGCTTTCGCCGGGCGCATGCCCGTCGCCGACGCGCTCGATCGGCGGACGCGGCACCTAATCCTCCATTGCGATATCGGCTACGGCCACATCGCGCTCGCGGCATATTTCGTCTGGTATTGGATCGATCGCCTGCGCGACGATCCGGGCGAGTTCGGCTTCTGGGGTGACTGGGCCTATCTCCTGCCGCTCGGCTGCGGCGCCCAGGCGCTCTACTTCGCCTGGCGCCGCTGGCAGTATGACCGCGCGGTGCGGAGCACGGCAGCCACCTGATCCCACCCCCCTTTAACCCGCCCGCTTTAGCCCGCCCCCTTTAACCCGATCGTAGGGCGCGCGGGGTGACAAGCGCGGGCGCCATGTCGTTCGTCGAGCCTTTCGTCGCCGCGTTCACCGCCAGCCTCACCGGCTGGGGGATCGTGCTCGCGATCCTGACCGCGGTCGAGCTCGCCAACCCGCACGAGCGCCATTCGCTTGCCGGGCGGGCGAGCGGCGTCGCCTATTGGGGGCTGCTGACGCTGTCGGGCGCGGCGCTCGCGACGGGGATGCAGCTCGCGTGGGCCGCGCTCGGGCTAGCGCCGATCGTCACGCTGCCGGTGCTGCGCGCCGTATCCTGGGCGGGATGGCTCGCGGTGCCGGTCGCGGTGATCGCGGGCGCGCTGTTCCACGATTTCGTCTTCTACTGGTTCCACCGCGCGCAGCATCGCTGGCTGTGGCGCTGGCACGCCGTGCACCATTCGATCGAGGAGCTGAACGCGGTCAATTCGTACCATCACCTGAGCGAGGGGCTGTTTTCGCTGGTGCTGGTGACGATCCCGACGACGCTGATCGTCGCCGATACCGGCCCCGCGGTGCCGATCGCGACGCTGCTCATCTGGCTCCACGTCGTGTGGATCCACTCGCCGACGCGTCTCCACGCCGGCCCGTTGCGCTGCGTGCTGGCGGACAATCGCTTCCACCGCATCCACCACTCGCTCGAGGCGCGGCACTTCGACAAGAATTTCGGCGCTTTCACGACATTGTGGGACCGGCTGTTCGGCACCTGCCACATGCCGGCGCCGGGCGAGTGGCCTGCGGTCGGCCTCGCCGAGGTGCGCCAGCCGACGACGCTCGCCGACTGGTGGACCCTGCCAGCGCGCTACCGCGCCGCGACACAGCCCCTCGCACGGCCAGCGACGCCGGCGGAGGCTGCCTCCCACACCGTACCCGCGCACTCGCTCCCCGCCTGAGCCCGCCCGAGCCCGTCTAGCCGCCCGGCACCGCGGCGGAGCCCGCGAGCAGCCCGCCGTCGATGTTGACCTCGGTCCCCGTGACATAGGTCGCCTCGTCCGACGCGAGCATCGCCGCGATCGCCGCCACTTCCTCGGGCGTGCCGAAGCGCTTGAGCGGCGTATCGGCGACCAGCGCCGCCATCCGCGCCGCGCGGTCAGGCCCGTCGCCCAGCATCGCCTCCC
>NZ_JBIQDE010000002.1:0-650291 GCF_045371305.1 Sphingomonas sp. 179-A 2A2 NHS
GCGGGGTGGAGCAGCCCGGTAGCTCGTCAGGCTCATAACCTGAAGGTCACAGGTTCAAATCCTGTCCCCGCAACCAACACCATAGAACGACAAACGCCGCCCTTCGGGGCGGCGTTGTCGTTTCTGGCCAAGGTTATCAGGCGCGATACCTTCGCCTTCACCCTCTCCCCGAGGCTTGCAGCCTTGTGGGCAGATCATTCACGCTCTTGATGAGTGTCGTCAGAATCTCCGCGGCCTCGCCGCGGGTCGCGATCCGCGCACCGTACAGGACGAGCGCTAAACCGTTGTCGGATTGATCAGCTGAAGCGCTGCAGCGGGAGGACGTGCCCCGCGGCGATGAAATAGTTCTCATCCATGTAGCGCGCGATTGCCTGGTTCACGCGGCCTGCGGCATCGCGGAAGCGGCGGCCGAGGGGATGCTCGGGCACGATGCCGAGGCCGACCTCGTTGGTGACAATGGCAAGCGGCAGCGGCGACCCTGTGATTGCCCCGAGAAGATCGGCGGTGTGCCCCTCGATGTCTGCTTCAGCCATCATCAGGTTCGACAGCCACAAGGTCAGGCAATCGACCATGATCGCGCCGCCGGTGACGGATCGGATCGCATCCGGCAGCGCGACCGGGCATTCGACGGTGCGCCAGCGCCCGCTTCGCTCCGCCTGGTGATGGGCGATACGCTCGGCCATTTCTGCGTCGCCCGCCTCTGCCGTGGCGAGATAATGAAGCGGGCCTGGATGGCGCTCGGTAGCATGGAGCGCGAGGCGGCTTTTGCCTGAGCGGGCACCGCCGAGGAACATGATCTTCACGATGGTCTTGCCTTCCGCTCCGCTGATCCGATAGGGCGCCAGCGCGACAGGTTTCCAGAGATGGAATCAAAAGGGAATCCGGACGCGAGCGTCAAGCTCGCCATCCGGAGCTGTCCCCGCAACTGTGACCGGCGAGCGTTGCTCCTCGTGTGCCACTGGATCGATTGCGATCCGGGAAGGCCGAGCAAGGCGATGACCCGGGAGCCAGGAGACCTGCCTGTCGCGGTTGTCCTTCGCGCGGACGGGGTGTTCCGGGCGATCGAGGTTCTTCCTCGCGTGACGACGTCGTTGGGGTCGTGCGCGACGGAACAGCTGTTCCGCGAAGCCGTGGCGCGTGCCCCGTTGTTGATGCGAGGGGGAAACGCCTTGGAAAATCGTGCCTATCTGATCCTGCTGCCGTGCATTGCGGCGGCCACGCCTGCACTTGCGCAAAGCGCCCAATCCACGTTCGGCCTTGAGCAGGCGACTGCCGGCGGGGAAGATATCCTCGTCACGGCCAACCGCGCGGCGCGCCCTGCCTCCACGATCGGCCAGGCAGTGACGGTGCTGGATGCCGAGACGATCGAACGGCGGCAGGCAACGATCGTATCCGACCTGTTGCGCCAGACGCCCGGTGTCACCGTCGTCCGCAATGGCGGCGCTGGCACGTCCACATCGGTCAATATCCGCGGGGCGGATAGCGACCAGACGGTCGCGCTGATCGACGGGATCAAGCTCAACGATCCGTCCTCCACGGGGGGCGGGTTCAACTTCGGCAATCTGCTGATCGGCAACATTGCGCGCATCGAGGTACTACGCGGCGCACAGTCCGTATTGTGGGGCAATCAGGCGATCGGCGGCGTGGTGAACCTGATCACGCGCCAGCCGACGGAGGAACTGGCGGTCAACGCCCGCGCCGAGGGCGGATGGCATAATAGCGGCCAGGCCTATGCAAATGTCTCGGGCAAGTCGGGGCCGGTTTCGGCAAGCCTCGGCGGCGGTTATTTCACGACGGATGGGGTCTCGACCTTCGCAGCTGGGAGCGAGCGCGACGGCTTTCGCAACTATACCGGGAACGCGAGCCTGGGGATCGAACTGGCCAGCAACGTCTCGCTGGACCTGCGCGGTTTCTACGGCAACGGCCGGACCGACATCGACGGCTTCCCGGCGCCGAGCTTCACGTTCGGCGACACGCGGGAATTTGGCGATAGCGAGCAGTGGGTTGCCTATGCCGGCTTGAATGCAGCGCTGTTCGACGGCCGCTTCCGCAACCGCTTTGCGTACGCCCGGACCGAGACGGACCGGCGCAACATCGATCCGGACGGCACCCCGACCGAGACCTTCCGCGGGATCGGCCGTAACGAGCGGCTGGAATACCAGGGCACGGCCGATCTCGGCTCTGCCGTCTTCACCACGTTCGGCGCCGAGCGCGAAGTCTCGCGCTTCTCCTCGTCGAGCTATGGCGGCCCCGTGACGCGCGGCCGCGCGCGGATCTTCAGTGTCTATGGCCAGTTGGTGGTGACGCCGATCGGCGGGCTGACCGCGACCGCCGGGCTGCGGCACGACGACCATAATGTGTTCGGCGGCGCGACGACCTTTGCGGGCAGCGCTGCTTACTCACCCAATGGCGGCGCGACGACGGTGCGCGCGAGCTATTCGGAAGGGTTCAAGGCGCCGACGCTGTACCAGCTGCAGAGCGAATATGGGAATGGCGCGCTTCGGCCGGAGCGGTCGCACGACTGGGATGCGGGGATCACGCAGCGGGCGCTAGGCGGTGCGCTGGAGGCGAGCGCGACGTACTTTCATCGCAAGTCCTCCGACCTCATCACCTTCATTTCGTGCCCACCGCCGCGGACCGGGATATGCGCCGGCCGGCCAAGCGGCACCTACGACAATATCGCGCGGACGGTTGCACAGGGCGTCGAGGCGACGCTGCTGCTGCGGCCGACCAACGACTTCACGGTGAGTGCGAGCTACACCTACCTCGACGCGAAGAACCGGTCGGTCGGCACGGCGAACTTCGGGCGCGATCTGGCGCGTCGGCCCGACACCAGCGTGACGGTGAACGCCGATTATCGCTGGCCGCTCGGCCTGACCACCGGCGCGACGATCACCGCCGTTGGCGACAGTTTCGACAATGCCTCCAACGCGCGGCGGCTGGACGGTTATGTCATCGCCGACGTGCGGGCCGCCTTCCCGATCAACGAGCATCTGGAGCTGTACGGCCGCATCGAGAATGCGTTCAACGAGCGCTATCAGACGGTCTACCAATATGGTCAGCCGGGGCGCGGTGCATTCGCCGGCGTACGCCTGACGTACTGAGGCGATGACCGACGCGCGCGCCCTCGCCACGTTCTGCGCCCATGGTGGGCGCGTGGGGGAGGCGCGCGCGCTGTTCGGCCGCGAAGACTGGATCGATCTTCCAACGAGGTGTGCCTCGCGGACGTGAAGCGCTGTTCACCAGCCTCTTCCGTGAAGATGCGGGGGCGGACTATGGAGGTGGCGTTCCAGTATCGCGCACTGCTGATGCGGTTCTGCTTACCCTACCCGGGATCACGCCATTTATGCCCTTCCTGCTCGTCCGCCCCGCGGCGCTTCTGGGCAGCACAACAATCTGTCTTCTGTTCCTGTGGTGGATCAGGCGCTTCCTGCAGCAACGGATCGGGGGGAGCACGGGCGATTGCCTGGGCTTCGCGGCTTACATGGGCCAGCTTTCCGTGCTGCTCTGCGGGGCAGTGCGGTGAGCGGGCGCGTCCTCCTCGTCCGCCATCCGCCGGTTGCCAAGGCCTGGGCCGGTCGTTGCTATGGCCGATCCGACATGGGTTGGAGCCGCGAGGGGATGCGGATGGCGGGCGAGCTGGCCGACCGGCTGGCGGCGGAGCCGCACTCGCTCATCGTCCATTCGGGGGCGATCCGAACGCGTCAGCTGGCCGAAATGGTGCGCAAGCGCTCAGGCCGGCCGGTCGTTTCCGATCCGCACTGGCTGGAACGCGATTTCGGTGGGTGGGAAGGGCGAAGCTGGACCGCGATCTGGCGCGAAACGGGTGCGCTGATGGACAAGATGATGACGGCGCCCGCGACCTTCCGCCCCGGCGGCGGCGAAACGGGCGCGGCGCTGATGCGGCGCGTTCATGCCGCCTGGCGCGACCTCAGCGATCGCGAGGATATCGTGGTGGTGACCCATGGCGGCCCGATCGCGGCGCTGCGGGCGCTGCTGACCGGCCATCCGCTGGAAAAGATGATCGAGCTGGTGCCGCCCCATGGCGCGATCATCGAAGTGCGGCGTGACGGCTCGTCGGCGCCGCGCGAGCTGTAAGAGCGTCGCGGCGGCGCCGATCAGATGCGGCGAGCGAGGGCAGGGAAGGCGGCCTTGAAGGCGGCGACCTTCGGCTTGTCCCAGCGGACGATATAGGGGTGATTCGGGTTGCGATCGTAGAATTGCTGGTGGGACGCTTCCGCCGGGAAGAACTGGCCGGTTTCCAGCTTGGTGACGATCGGCTTCGGGAACGCCTTCGCACGGGTCAGCTGCGCGATATAGGCGCTGGCGACTTGCCGCTGGGCAGCGTTCTGCGGGAAGATCGCCGAGCGGTAACTGGGGCCGCGATCGGGGCCCTGCCCGTTCACCTGCGTCGGATCATGCGCAATCGCGAAATAGACCCGAAGCAGCGTCGCATAGCTGACCTGGCGGGGATCGTAGACGATGCGGATGGCTTCGGCGTGGCGCGTGCCCTCGGTCGACACAGCGGCATAGTTCGCGGAGGCCCGGTCGCCACCGGCAAAGCCGGACGTAACCGAGCGCACGCCTTTGACGCGTTCGAACACCGCTTCCATGCCCCAGAAGCAGCCGCCGGCGAGGACGGCGGTCTGGAGACCGGGGGCGGGAGGAATGTCGCGCTGCGCAGCCGGGATCGGCACGGCGCGCTCGGCGGCGACGGGGGCGCTGCAGGCGCTGGCGGCTGCGGCGGCAAGTAGCGGGATCAGGAAGCGACGCATGACGCCGATATGGGGAGCCCCTGAACGGAGCGGAAGATCAGCGTACCTGCTCGATCGGCGCGCCGGTGACCGGATCGGTGACGGGCGTCAGTGCGAACAGGCCAACGGCGCCGAGCACGAACCCGCCGGCGAACTGCCACAGGAAGCTGGATTTGAGAAAGCGGGTCATCGTCTTGGCTCTTTTATTCGTTGATCCGATGGCAACTTCTGCCACCGGTTTGCTGAACGATGCATGGAAGCGCCGTTCATCGTGGGTTGCGATATAGGTACGCCCGTCTTTCGACTGAATGTCGAAGCGGGAAAGCAATCGTTTCCCATGTCACACCAATGATTGGTGCCAGCTTCTATTGCACTGGCACCGAACGAGGATCAGCGCAGCATGGCGCAGGCCTGCTGAATGCGGGTGCATGCCTCGCGAAGCACGTCCTCACCCGTGGCATAACTGATGCGCATTGCCGGGGAGAGGCCGAAAGCCACGCCCTGCACGGCGGCAACCCGCGCTTCTTCCAGCAGATATCCGACAAAGTCACTGTCGGTCTCGATCTTCTGTCCCTTCGGCGTCGTCTTGCCGATGAGGCCGGAGACTTCGGGATAGACGTAGAAGGCGCCTTCCGGCGTCGGGCAGGTGATACCGGGCGTGTCGTTCAGCATGCCGACGACGAGATCGCGGCGCGCCTTGAACGCGGCGTTGCGCTCGGCGAGGAAGGACTGGTCGCCGTTCAGCGCCGCCGTCGCCGCAGCCTGAGCGATCGAGCAGGGGTTGCTGGTCGATTGCGACTGGAGCTTCGCCATCGCCTTGATCAGCCACTGCGCGCCGCCGGCGAACCCGATGCGCCAGCCCGTCATCGCATAAGCCTTGGAGCAGCCGTTCACCGTCAGCGTGCGCTCGTAGAGCGACGGGCAGACCTCAGCGATCGTGGCGAACTGGAAATCGTCATAGACGATATGCTCGTACATATCGTCGGCGAAGATCCAGACGTGCGGATGGCGTTCCAGCACCTCGCCCAGTGCCTTCAGCTCGGCGGCGGTGTAGGCGGCGCCGGTCGGGTTCGACGGCGAATTCAGGATCAGCCACTTGGTGCGCGGCGTGATCGCGGCCTCCAGCATCGCCGGCGTCAGCTTGTAGCCATGTTCCGGCCCGGCCGCGACGACGACGGGCGTGCCGCCGGCGAACTGAACGACATCCGGATAGCTGACCCAGTAAGGGGCGGGCACGATCACCTCGTCGCCCGCCTCGACCGTGGCGACCATGGCGTTGAACAGGGTGTGCTTGCCGCCGACGTTCACGCTGATCTGGGCGGGCGTGTACTCAAGGCCGTTGTCACGCTTGAACTTGGCGGCGATCGCGCTCTTCAGCTCGGGCGTGCCATCCACGTTGGTGTATTTCGTCTGGCCGCGGCGGATCGCCTCAATCGCGGCTTCCTTGACGAAATCGGGCGTGTCGAAATCAGGCTCGCCGGCGCCCAGGCCGATAACGTCGATGCCGGCACGCTTCAGCTCCTGCACCTTGGTGGTGATCGCCAGGGTCGGCGATGGGCTGATGCGATCGAGCGCGGCGGACGTCTTCATGATGGGGCGGCTCCTGTAAGCGCCGCGGGCTATAGCGACCGCTGATCCGATTTCGCAACTGCGAGCAACGCAGGGATCAAACCGCGCAACGCATTTCCGACGAAAAGTTCCCCGGAAAGATCGGCGGTGGTCAAATCCTGTTCCACCGCACGGCCGGACTCGATCAGCTCCTCGCGTAGCACGCCCGGCAGCAGGCCGCGGCGGAGCGGGGGCGTCAGCAACACGCCGTTGCGGCGGAGGAAGACGTTCGTGAAGCTGCCTTCCGTCACGAAGCCCTCGGGATCGAGGAACACGATCTCGGCCGTCCCCGCGGCGCGGCGCGCGGCATCGTAGAAGCTGCGATCGCTGGTCTTGTGGCGCAGGCGATAGTCGCGGCAGTCGACCGGTAGCGGCGCGACCGCGATGGCGAGCGGGCGATCCGACAGGGCGGGCATGGGCGCCACCTCAATCGCGATCCGGCCCGCGGCGCTGGCGACGAGGCGGATCTTGGCCGGCTGGCGCAAGCGGAAGGTCGCAGCCTGAAGCTCGTTGCGGGCATCGTGCCGATCGAAGGCGAAGCCAAAGGTAAGCGCGCTGCGCTTCATGCGCGCCAGATGCCGCTCGGCCAGCACGATGCCGGCGTCTGGATCGAACGCCATGGTCTCGATCAGGTCCGGCGGGCGCTGACCATGGGTGAGAAAAGCGCCCTTGGCGAGCGCCTCGTCCCACTCCGCGTCGGCGCGGCTATCCGCGACGATGCCGCCGCCGAGGCCGAGCGTTGCGTGATCCTCGTCCGCATGGATGGCGAGGGTGCGGATCGCGACGTTGAATTGTGCGCTGCCGCCGGGATCGAAGCGCCCGATCGCGCCGGTATAGGCGCCGCGGGGGGAATGTTCGACATCACCGATGACTTGCATCGCGCGTACCTTTGGGGCGCCGGTGATCGAGCCGCACGGGAACAGCGCCGCCAGCACGTCGACGGCGTCCTGCCCCGGCGCGAGCGTGGCGGTGACAGTGGAGGTCATCTGGTGGACGGTGGGATAGGGTTCGACCGCAAAGAGTTCGGGCACGGCGACGCTGCCAGCGATCGCGACGCGCGAGAGATCGTTGCGCATCAGATCGACGATCATGAGGTTCTCGGCGCGCTGCTTCTCGTCGCTGGCAAGGTCGTCCGCGACGGCAGCGTCGACCTCGGGATCGGCGTGCCGGCGGGCGGTGCCCTTCATCGGGCGGCAGGTCAGCGTTCCGCCGTCGAGGCGGAAGAAGAGCTCCGGCGAGAAGGACAGGAGCGTGTCCTGACCGGTGGCCACGATCGCGCCCCAGCCGGCCTGCGCGCGGCGGCGTATCGCCGAATAGGCGGCGAGCGGATCGCCGAGGATCGACACCGATGCGCGGAAGGTGAGGTTCGCCTGATAGATGTCACCGGCCGCGATCAGATCGAGCACTTGGGTCAGTGCTGCGTCATAGTCAGTGCGCGTGATCGCGGGCTGGGGCTCGCCGATCCAGGCGCCGGACGGATCGGGGAGCCAGGTTTCCGGGTCAGCGATTTCTTCCATCGCATCGAACAGGCCGAACCAGAGGAGCGGCATCGCGATCGAGCCGGGCGTGCCCGCGCGTGGCTCGAAGGCGACACCTGCTTCATAGGCGAGGAAGCCGGCGGCGTGGCGCCCGGCGGCGACAGCAGCGCGTATCCGCTCCAGCGCCGGACCGACGGCATCTGCCGAGCGAGCCTCGATGATCTCGAGCGGCTGGCGATACAGCCGGGCTGCGGCGCCCTGTGGCCGGGCATCGTCAAGCAGCACGAACGGCGCAGCAAGAGGCGCGTCTGGCGACATGTGCCGGCAATGCCCGCGCTTCCGCCGGGCGGCAACCCCGTCCATGGTGCTTGCGGGCGCGGAAAGACCGGGGCAAGCACGGTAAATGCTTCGATCTGCCTTTGCTGCGCTGGCCGTGACCGCGCTTCCCGCCGCCGCCCAAGTCGCCAAACCCGCCGCCATCACCGCCGAGGAAGTGCCGGCGATCCCGGTCGCGCTTGCCGAGCAGGTCCGCCCCTATCTCGAGGCGCGCTCGGCCGGGGCGGTCGACTGGAACCCCGTCGACCGGTCGCTGCTGATTTCCACGCGTTTCGCCAATGTCGCCCAGCTGCACACGGTGGCTTCGCCGCTGGCGATGCGGCGCCAGATAACGTTCGAGACCGATCGGGTGGGGGGCGCGAGCTACTCCAAGAGCGGTGACGTCCTCGTCGTGCAGAAGGATACCGGCGGCGGTGAATTCTATCAGCTCTACACGCTGAAGGATGGCCGGCTGACGCTGATCACCGACGGCAAGAGCCGCAACCAGTTCGGTGCGTTCAGCCACGACGGGAAGCTGGTGGGCTATTCCTCCACGCGCCGCAATGGCACGGACAGCGACCTCTACGTGGTTGACCCGCGCGATCCCAAGACCGACCGGCTGGTCGCCCAGGTGAAGGGCGGCGGCTGGGGGATCTCGGACTTCGCGCCGGATGGGAAGTCCGCCGTTGTTGGCCAATATGTCTCCGTCCAGAAATCGAACCTCTACTCGCTCGACTTTGCGAGCGGCACGCTGACGCCGATCACGGATCCTAAGGGCACGGTATCATGGGGCAATGCGCGCTTTGCTCCGGACGGCACCTTGTGGGTGACGAGCGACCAGGGCTCGGACGTGCAGCGGCTCGGCACGCTCGATCCGCGCACGCGCAAGTTCACGCCGGTGACGCCGCCGGCGAAGTGGGACATCGACGAGTTCGAGATCGCCGACGACGGCAGCTTCATCGCTTATGTGACCAATGAGGCGGGCGTGGGCCGGCTGAAGCTGCTCGATCCCAAGACCCGGCAGATGCGCGAGGTGACCGGGCTGCCGGAGGGTGTCGTCGGTGGCATCTCGATCGCGCCGTGGGGCGCGGTCGCGGTGACGGTGAGCAGCGCGAACACGCCGGGGGACGCCTTCGTGGTCGATCCCGCAACGCTGGCGGTGACGCGCTGGACGGAGAGCGAGACGGGCGGGCTGGATGCGGCGAAGAATGTGGCGCCTGAACTCGTGACGGTGAAGAGCTTCGACGGGGAGCCGGTAACCGGCTTCCTCTATCGACCCGACTCGGCCAAGTTTCCGGGCAAGCGCCCGCTGCTGATCGACATCCATGGCGGGCCGGAGGGGCAGACCCGGCCGAGCTATCGCGGGGCGGCCAATTACTATCTGAAGGAGCTTGGCATCGCGCTTTTCTATCCGAACGTTCGCGGCTCGACCGGCTTCGGCAAGCGCTTCGTCAGCCTCGATAACGGCCCGTTCAAGCGCGAGGATTCGGTGCACGACATCGGCGCCTTCCTGGATCACTTCGCCAAGGATGCGGCGATCGATGCCGCGCGCATCGGCGTGCAGGGCGGCAGCTATGGCGGGTACATGTGCTACGCCTCGGCGATCCGTTACGGCGCCCGGCTGAAGGGCGCGCAATGCACCGTCGCCATCTCCAATTTCGTGACCTTCCTCGAGAATACGCAAAGCTATCGCCGTGACCTGCGCCGCGTGGAATATGGCGACGAGCGTGATCCCAAGCAGAAGGCCAAGCTGATCGAGATTTCCCCGATGACGCGGGTGAACGAGATCAAGGTGCCGCTGCTGGTGGTGACCGGGGCGAATGATCCGCGCGTGCCCAAGTCCGAGGCGGACCAGCTGGTCGCGGCGGTGCGCCAGGGTGGCGGCACCGCGTGGCACATCGTCGCGGCGGACGAAGGTCATGGGTTCGCCAAGAAGGAAAACCGCGATTATTCGACGCTGGCAGTGCTCACCTTCTGGCAGCGCTACCTGCTCGGGGAGAATGCGAAATGAGTGAGCCCGCGCTGAAGGCGATGATCGTTCCGGTCACGCCGATCGAGCAGAATTGCACGCTGATCTGGTGCACGCGCACCATGAAGGCGGCGGTGATCGATCCCGGCGGCGACGTGCCGCGGATCAAGGCGGCGCTGGGGCAGGCCGGCGTTACCGTCGAGAAGATCCTGCTGACGCATGGCCATATCGACCATGCCGGCGCAGCGAAGCCGCTGGCGGACGAGCTGGGAGTGCAGATCGAAGGCCCGCATGAGGACGATCGTTTCTGGCTGGAGCGGCTGGAAGAGGATGGCGCCCGGTGGGGCATCGTCGGCGTGCCGTTCGAGCCTGATCGCTGGCTGAACGACGGCGATACGGTGACGGTGGGCGATCTGACGCTCGACGTCTATCACACGCCCGGACACACCGCGGGGCACGTGATCTTCCACCATCCGCCGTCGAACTTCGCGCAGGTCGGCGACGTGCTGTTCCAGGGTTCGGTGGGCCGGACGGACCTGCCACAGGGGAATCACCAGCAGCTGGTGAACTCGATCGTCACCAAGCTGTGGCCGCTGGGCGCCGAGACCGCGTTCATCCCCGGGCACGGCAAGCCGTCGACCTTCGGGCACGAGCGGCAGTGGAACATGTTCGTCAGCGACGACGCGCTGTCTGACTGACCCTGATCACGCAGCCCACGACGCGATGATATGACCGAAGCCGAGTTCATCGCTGCGCTTCGCCGGCTGCCGCTCCACAAGGGCGCGCTGGGGCTGGCGGACGATGCCGCGCGGCTGGGCGAGTTCGTCCTCACTACCGATACGTTGGTGGAGGGGGTGCATTTCCTGCCCGACGATCCGCCCGGCGACGTGGCGTGGAAGCTGGTTGCGGTCAGCCTGTCCGATCTCGCCGGCAAGGGCGCGCGGCCGGAAGGCGTGCTGCTGAACTATCCGCTGTCGGGCGGGGAATGGGACCGGCGGTTCCTGGCGGGGCTGGATGCGTGCCTTTCCGCCCTCGACTGCCCGTTGCTGGGTGGGGACACGGTGTCGCTGCCTGCGGGCGCGCCGCGGGTGCTGACGGTGACGGCGTTCGGTGCGGACGCCGCCGCGCCGCCACGTTCGGGCGCCAGGCCGGGAGATGCACTGTGGGTGACCGGGACGATCGGTGACGCGGGCGTTGGGCTGAAGGTCGCACAAACGGGTGACGGACCGTCCACGCTGCTGGCGGTCTATCGCCGGCCGCGGCCCCGGCTGGCCGAAGGGCGCGTCCTGGGGCCGATCGCGCATGCGATGATGGACGTCTCCGACGGCCTGCTGATCGATGCATGGCGGATGGCGGCGGCAAGCGGGCTCGAGGTGACGATCGCGCTCGATGCGGTGCCACTGTCGTCAGCCTATCGCGCGTTCGCCGGGGACGATGTGCTGGCCGCGGTGACGGCTGGCGACGATTATCAATTGCTCTGCGCGCTGCCGCCGGATCAGCGGCCGACCGGCCACGCGACGCGGATCGGGCACTTCGCTCCGGGCAAGGGCATGGTGTTGACGCAGAGCGGGCAACCGGTGCCCCCGCCGGCGCGCCTCGGCTTCGAACACCGCGCCTGATCGCCATCCGTGAGGGCCGGCCAGCCCTTCACGAACCCGCGCTTGCGCTTTCGCTTCAGGCGGTTACGCTCCACCCCACAATAGAAGTTCGGCGGCGCTCATCAAAGATGAGGCCTACCAGCGCATTGTTTAGGGGAAGGAACGCGATGACCACGGTCTACATCGCCATCCTCTGCGGCCTGCTGGCCGTGGTCTATGGCATCTTTACGAGCCAACAAGTCCTACGTGCGTCGCCGGGAAATGCCCGGATGCAAGACATCGCCGCCGCCATCCAGGAAGGGGCGAAGGCCTATCTTGGCCGGCAATATACCACCATTGCCATCGTTGGCGTGATTGTCGCCGTGATCCTCGCCGCAACACTCGGCGCGCTTTCGACGATCGGGTTCGTGATCGGCGCGTTTCTGTCCGGTGTCGCTGGTTACGTCGGGATGAATATTTCGGTGCGTGCCAATGTCCGCACGGCGGAGGCAGCGCGCGGCAGCCTGCAGAGTGGCCTTACCATGGCGTTCCGGTCCGGCGCCGTGACGGGGATGCTCGTCGCGGGGCTTGGGCTGCTCGCGATCGCTGGCTTCTTCTGGTATCTGACCGGGCCCGCCGGCTACGCACCCAATGCGCGCGAGATCATCGAAGCGCTGACGGCGCTGGCGTTCGGCGCATCGCTGATCTCGATCTTCGCGCGCCTCGGCGGCGGCATCTTCACCAAGGCGGCGGACGTCGGCGCGGATCTCGTCGGCAAGGTTGAGGCTGGGATCCCGGAGGATGACCCCCGCAACCCCGCGGTCATCGCAGATAACGTCGGCGACAACGTCGGCGACTGCGCCGGCATGGCGGCCGATCTGTTCGAGACGTATGTCGTGACGCTTGGCGTGACGATGATCTCGATCGCGCTGCTGATCCAGGCATCGGCGGCAGAACTGATGCAGTTGATGAGCCTGCCGCTGATCGTCGGCGGCGTGTGCATCATCACATCGATCATCGGCACGTACATGGTGCGGCTGGGCGCGAACGGCTCGATCATGGGCGCGCTCTACAAGGGTTTCTGGACCTCCGCGGTGCTTGCCATTCCGGCGATCTATGTCGCGACGCAGATGACCCTGGGGGATCTCAATGCGACGATCGGTGCGTCGGGCTTCCTCGACGCACAGACGGATACGGTGGTGAGCGGGGCGGGCGACCTGGTCGTCACCGACATCACCGGCGCACCCGGGGCGGATGCCTTCACGGGCATGGATCTGTTCTGGTGCATGATGATCGGCCTGGCGGTGACCGGCCTCATCGTCTGGATCACCGAATATTATACCGGCACCAATTATCGCCCGGTGAAGTCGATTGCCAAGGCCAGCGAGACCGGCCACGGCACCAACGTGATCCAGGGGCTGGCGATCAGCCTCGAAGCCACCGCGCTGCCGACGCTGGTGATCGTTATCGCAGTGGTGGCCGCGTACAAATTGGCAGGCATCATCGGCATCGCTTTCGGGGCGACATCGATGCTGGCGCTGGCCGGCATGGTCGTGGCGCTGGATGCCTATGGCCCAGTGACCGACAATGCCGGCGGCATCGCCGAAATGGCCGGCCTGGAGGATGAAGTCCGCCAGAAGACCGATGCGCTGGACGCGGTGGGCAATACCACCAAGGCAGTGACGAAGGGGTATGCCATCGGATCGGCTGGCCTTGCGGCACTGGTGCTGTTCGGGGCGTACACAACCGACCTCCAGACGTACTTTCCGGACATCCAGGTCGATTTCAGCCTGTCAAATCCGTACGTCATCGTCGGTCTGCTGCTCGGCGCGCTGCTACCCTATTTGTTCGGCGCGTTCGGCATGACGGCAGTGGGCCGCGCCGCCGGCAGCGTGGTGGAGGAAGTCCGCGGCCAGTTCCGTGACAATCCGGGCATCATGGAGGGGACGAGCCGGCCCAACTATGGCCGTACCGTCGACCTCGTGACGCGCGCGGCGATCAAGGAGATGATCATCCCCTCGCTGCTGCCGGTGCTGTCACCGATCGCGCTGTACTTCATCGTCACGGCGGTGGACGGGCAGGCATCGGGCTTCGCCTCGCTTGGTGCCATGCTGCTGGGCGTGATCGTCTCCGGCCTCTTCGTCGCGCTGTCGATGACGAGCGGCGGCGGCGCCTGGGACAATGCCAAGAAGTATATCGAGGACGGCAACCATGGCGGCAAGGGATCCGACGCGCACAAAGCAGCGGTGACCGGCGACACGGTGGGCGATCCGTATAAGGACACCGCGGGTCCGGCGGTGAACCCGATGATCAAGATCACCAATATCGTCGCGCTGCTGCTGCTCGCGGCACTGGCGGCGGGCTGATCGCGACTGAAGATGGTTTCGGACGGGAGGGGCAGCGCTCCTCCCGGACCGGGCGGGGCGCGCTCTAGCGGCCCTGTGCGCGCCACTTCTGGATGGTGCGCTGGATGATCTCCTCCTCGTGGCCGACATCACGCCACAGCTTCGAGAAAACCGGGTCGGCGGAGGCCGGCCGCTTCGCTTCTTCCAGCTTGTCGAACGAGACGCGGATCGGGATCGCCACGCCTTCGCCGCAGATGATGCATTCCTGATTGCGCAGGGCGGGGATGGAATCGAGGAAGCCGCGCGCGCCTTCCGGCATGGCGGCGCGGACGAACGCCTGGTCGCGATCGTTGTTGAGGCGCATCGCGATGATCGTGCCGCATTGCGAGAGCACGCCTTCGGCCAGATCCGACGGGCGCTGAGTGATGAGGCCGAGCGAGACGCCGTACTTGCGGCCTTCCTTGGCGATGCGGCCGAGGATCCGGCCTACGGAGGATCCATCATCCTCGCGCGGGATGTAGCGATGCGCTTCCTCGCAGACGAGCAGGATCGGCCGCTGCGGCTCGTTGCGCGACCAGATGGCGAAATCGAACACCATGCGGCTGAGCACCGCGACCACCACCGAGGTGATCTCGCTCGGCACGCCGGACACGTCGATGATCGAGATCGGCCGGCCATCGCCGGGCAGGCGGAAGATGCGCTGGATGAAATCGCTCATCGTGTCGGCGACAAGCATGCCGGAGAACATGAAGCTGTAGCGCGGATCGGCCTTGATCTCGTCGATCTTGGTCTTGAGGCGAAGGTAAGGCGCGGTGCTGGTCGCCTTGTCCATCTTGCCCATCTCGAGCTGGATCAGGTTGGTGAGGTCGCTGAGCAGATACGGGACCGGCGCGTCGACCGTCATCTTCGGCATCTCGCTGCCGACGCGGCTCTTGGCGCGGGCGGCTAGAAGGCATTTGGCGAGGATGTCGGCATCCACCTGCCGTTCTGCGCCCTCTGTCGTCAGGAACACCTCGCAATGTTCCTCGAAGTTCATCAGCCAATAAGGCATCTGCAGGTTCGACACGTCATAGAGTGCGCCATTGCCCTTGAACGCGGCGGAATACTCGCCGTGCGGGTCGATCATGACGATGTGACCCTGCGGCGCGAGTTCGCAGATACGGTGCAGGATCAGCGCTGCCGACGTCGACTTACCGGTGCCGGTGGAGCCGAGCAGTGCGAAATGCTTGCCGAGCATCGCATCGACGTAAAGCGCGGCGCGGATATCCGTGGTGGGATAGACGTGGCCGATCTCGATGCTGGCGCGATCGTCCGCGGCATAGATCTGGACCAGATCGGCAGTGGAGATGGGATAGACCTCAGCGCCGGGCGCGGGGAAACGCGTGACGCCGCGGCGGAAATTGTAGAGCTTGCCGGTCAGCCGCTCCTCGTCGCCTTCACCGAGGAAATCGATGTGCGCCACGATGCGGCCGGTGGTGAAATCATCCAGCCGGAGCGACCGGACGTTGGCGATCAGCCATGAATTGCCGACGCGCAGCTTGATCTGGCCGCCGACCTGGCCGGTGGCAGCGGCGGCCGGATCAGGATCATGCGCGATCACCGCCATGGCGGCCGGATCGAACATCACCTGACTGGATGAGCCCGCAATTTCGAGCACAATACCAATAGCATCCGGCCCGGCGAGCGCGCGATCGGCGGCGTGAAGCGCGCGCGCCTCGAACGCGCCGGAAAGCGGCATCTCGGTCATTCGGGCATGTCCCGGGCGTTGCTCATCCGGCCACTCTTGGCGCAAAGATCGTAAATTAACCGTGAGTGCGAGCAGCGAAGTGCTTCAAAAGCGGCGCGCAATGCTTCCCGCGCCCCAGCCCAACAGCACTGACATGGCCACTGCGCTGAGGCCATAGGCGAGTGCGGCGCGGTCCGCGGCGCGTGCGACGAAGCGCTCGAAGCCGGATTTCTGAACCTCGATATCGCGCACCGCCGCTGCCAGAACCTTGCCGTCGCGGATCAGGAAGGTTTCCGCGGTAAAGCGGCCGACCGGCACGCGGGCAGGGATCGAGACGCGGGCGCGATACAGCACGCCCTCCGTGATCTCGACCGCGCCCGGCGCCTCGTAATAGAGGCCGGCGCGGCGGCGCAGATCGACGAGGCCGCGGGTGAAGCGATCCTGCACCGCAGAGGGCGCGGCGGACACCGGGGAGAGCTGCAGGCTGCCGAGGCCGAGCTCGTAGATCGCGCGCGTCCGATCGTCGACAATCTGGTCGATCGGCCGCGAGGAGGCGATGGCGTAGAAGCTTGGAGCCGAGCGATAGCGTAGCGCCTGCGCATTGACCCAGATGCCGGCGATCTTTTCCTTCTCGCGCACCGTGATCGACTGGGTAGGGCCCTTCACGACGATGACGAGATCGGTGCGATGCTCGTCGTCGGGCACCTTACCGCCGGGATAAAGGATCGCGCCGAACAACAGCAGTTCGGCGCCCGTGAAGCTGTAGGCGATCTGGATGTCGCGCTGTGACACGTCCGGCACGAGCACCGGCTTGGCCTGCGCCAGCAGCAGCGGCGCGGCGAGGGCGAGTGCGAGGCGCTTCACGAAAGCTCGACCGAGTAGATGTCCGACGGGCGCCATCCGAGGCCGAGCGCAATGCGGCCGGCGACCAGCAGCACCATCAGCGCAAGGGCGAGGCGAAGATACTCAGGCTTAGCGCGCGCGGCGAAGCGTGCGCCGACCTGCGCGCCGACGACCGATCCGAGCAGCAAGAGGCCGGCGAGGACGATATCGACCGCCTTGGTGGTGAGCGCGTGGACCATGGTGGCCGCGGCGGTGACGAACAGGATCTGGAACAGCGAGGTGCCGACAACGACCTGCGTTGCCATCCCGAGGAGGTAGATCATCGCGGGGACGAGGACGAAGCCGCCACCGATGCCGAGAAGGATCGTCAGGATGCCGGTCGCGAAGCCGAGCAGCAGCGGGGCGAGCGGCGAGATGTAGAGGCCAGAGCGATAGAAGCGCATGCGGAAGGGCAGCGCCGCGACCAGCGGATGATGCCGCCGGCGGCGCGGCGGCGCCGGGCGGCGGCCGCGCGTGACCGCGATGGCCTCGACCGACTCCTTCAGCATGAGGCCGCCGATCGTGGTGAGCAGCAGCACATAGGTGATGGCGATCGTGGTATCGATCTGCCCAGTCGCCTGGAGCAGCTGGAACAGCCATGCGCCGGCGACGGATCCGATGATTCCTCCGGCGACGAGCACGCCGCCCATCTTCATGTCCACCCCGTCGCGCCGCAGATAGGCCGAGACGCCCGAGACGCTGGCGCCGGTCACCTGGCTGGCGGCGGAGGCGGCAGCGACCGTGGGCGGGATACCATAGACGATCAACAGCGGCGTGGTGAGGAAGCCGCCGCCGACCCCGAACATCCCGGACAGCAGCCCGACCCCCGCGCCCAGCGCGATGATGACGAGCGCGTTGACCGACAGGTTCGCGATCGGGAGGTAAAGATCCATGGCCGCCCGGATATGCCTATCGGCCGCGAGGCGGAAGCGCCAGCGGTCAGAAATCGGTTCCGATCGAGAACGCCAGGCCGGACGATGGCGCGGCGCGGCCTGCCAGACGCTGGCGCCAGTCGAGCGAAAGGCGCAGGTTCTGGTCCGCGACCGGGAGGGCCAGCGAGGCGCTGGGACCGGCGTCAAGGCGTGACGCGCCGCGCTGCGCCCCGCCCCAGGCGCCGAGGCCGAGATCAAGACGCGCAGAGCCGAGGGTGGCGACCGGATGGTTCAGCCGCATCGCGCCGTCGATGAACCCTTCGACGCCATCACGTGCGATGGCGCCGCCCTGGGCATAGGCATCGAGTTGTAGCCGACCCGCGATCGGCGTCGGGCCGAAGCCGCCGATCACGTTGAGTGAGGGGCCGCCGCGTGCCTGTTCGATGCCGATGCGCTGTTCCGCGACGATGTGGATCGGAAGGTCAGTAGGCTGCCAGTCGAGGCCGATTGCCGCTTCGCGCTGGCGTGAGGCGAGTGCCGTGGAGAAGCGACCGGTGACGGCCAAGCGCCGGTTTGCGGTGATCGCATAGGTCAGCCGGACGCCCGCCTGGCTGCCGCCGAGCTGGGGCGCGAAGGGTGTGGCGTTGCCTGATCCGCGCACGATCATCCAGGCGCTGCCGGCGAGGCGCGACGGGGTGGGGCGGAGCGGTGCGGGCGTGGTGGGGATCACGGTTGCCGTGTCCACGCCGACGCTCGCCTGCGAAGCGATGAGGTAGGGGCGCAGGGCCGCAGCGACGGTTTCCGGCTGTGGCTGTGATCGTGGCGGTCGCGATGCGGGAGGAGCGACACGCGCCACGGAGGCCACGGTGGCTACGCCGGATGCCTCAAAAGTGGCGTGAGTGGCGGCGGGTGCTGCGGCAACTTCGGCGGGGATGGTGGCCGCTTCGATGGCGGTGGCGAGGTGCGGGAGGGTTGGTGGCTCGGGCCAATGCTGGGCGACGCGGGCGGCGGTCCAGAGGCCGAGGAGGGTGACGAGGAAGCGCAAGGGGCGGCCGCGCGCAGTGGCCGGCGCGCTCATTCGGCCGCTCCATCATGAGGCAGAACCGGGAAGACATGCGCCGTCTTGTCCCATTGTGGTTTGTTGCCGGCGAGGATCCGCGCGTATGTGGCGGCGGCACGGCGTGCGGCGAACAGCGCGATCACGTTGCCGACGACCGCGCGCGGCACCGACCACAATCCCTCGCGCCAGCCATAGAACCGCGTCGTGGTCGCGATCCGCCACATCAGGCGCCAGCACAAAAGGGCTGCGTTGACCATGAGGATGGCGGCCATCCCGGGCCCGACCGGCGGCGGGGCGGTGCCGAGCAGGAAATGGAGGATGATCGAGAACGGCCAGGCAAGGATCGCCACATAGGCGGCGAGGAGCACGATGACGGCGAGCGGAGCGCGACGATCGCGCATGCGCATCCAGTGTTCCGCGACATGCCACCAGCGGCCCCAGCCGATGCGATCCCAGCCGGCGAGCGCGATGCCCGTCATCCAGCGCGCCTTCTGCCGCACGGCCGCATTGGGCGTGGCGGGGAAGAAGGCGCGGACGCACACGAGCGCCCCATCGGCATCGGTGACGCGTGCAAAGCACGCCCTGTGGCCGAGCGCGTGGGCGCGCAGGCCGAGTTCGTAATCCTCCGTCAGGCTCGCCTCGTCGAACGGCGTGCCATACGCCGCTTCCAGTTCGGCGAGGACGTCGCACGTCACCGCGCAGCCGACGCCGGAGAGCGGAAGGCCGGCGCCCATCGCGGCGCGCAGGCCCATCTGGCGGCCATGCGATTCGGCGAATTCGTCCGCATAATGGCCCGACACCATCCGCGCTGCGGGATCGATCAGCGGCAGGACCGGGATCTGCACCAGCCCGCACGGGCCGAGCAGCGCGTCGTGCACGGTGAGTTCGGCGGCGTGGACGACGTCTTCTGCGTCGTGGAGCACCACCGCGCGCGTGACCGTGCCGTCGCGTGCGTCGTCCGACCGAAGCGCCCGCCACAGAGTGTTGAGATTATCCGCCTTGGTGGTGGGCCCCGGCCGATCGCCGACCGCCAGCCGCACGCGCGAGTCGCGGCCGGCAATCGCCGATACGACCGCGATCGTGTCCCGATCATTGGGATAGCAGGCGACGTAGATGCGATAATCGGCATGATCGACGCGGGCCAGCGTGGTGGACAGCATCGCCCCGATCACGCCGGCCTCCTCCCAAGTCGGGACGAAGATCGCGAAGCGACCCGGGGTGACGGGATGCGGCAAGCTGGTAATGGCACGACGCGTGGTGCCGTAGACGAGGCGATGAAAGAACCAGGCGAGATCAACCAGGACATCGTCTGATCCACCCAGGCAAAATCCTACTGCGGCAAACAACGTCAACTCGACCAGCATGGCATCAAGCCACGCTGTGCCCGCCATCCACTGTAGCAATTCCCGCGCCCCCCGACTCGGTTACTTTTATGATGGCTAACACAGAAAATGCTGCGGCAAAGACTTAATTATTAGGGGTATAACCTGCGTTCAATTTGATGATGGGTCTGAAGATTTCGAGAAGCAGAAATAAAAGGTAGGACCTCGGGTGAGCAAATTCGGCTGGCGAGGACGGTGGATGCCGGATGGAGGCTTGACGCAGATCAGGCTAAGGGTGCGGCAGGATCGGGGGGAGGGTGCGCATGCGGTTGGCGGTTCGGCTGGCGATCCTGGGGCTGGCCATGGCGCCCGTGGCGGCACTTTCCGACAATGCGCCGCGCGTCGTGCTGGCACAGGCCGGTGTCGAGGCGGGTGGGATCGCGCGCTACACCGTGCGCTTCAGCCAGCCGATGGTTCCGCTTGGCGATCCGCGTGCCCCGGCCCCGATGGACGTGACGTGCAGCGTGGGCGGCGCCGGCCGCTGGGTGGACCAGCAAAGCTGGGTCTATGATTTCGCGAACGTGCTGCCGGGCGGCACGACCTGCACCTTCAAGACGCGCGAGGGCCTGAAGAGCCTGGCGGGGTTTGCCGTAACCGGGGAGCAGAGCTTCACCGTGGATGCTGGCGGCCCGGTGGCGCACGCAGTGCTGCCATCCGCTTATGGCACCCAGATCGAAGAGGATCAGGTGTTCCTGGTCGCGGCGAACCTGCCGCCGACGGCGCAGTCGGTTGCCGCCAACGCTTATTGCGCGGTCGACGGGATCGGCGAGCGGATCCCGGTGGAGGTGCTGGGGCGCGATACCGCGGGGAAGATCCTGACGGGCCTGGGCAAGGACCGGTGGGAAGTGCGCCAGTTCCTCGAAAACGGCGGGATGCCGGAAGACCTGCCGGAAGCCGCGGCCGATCGCGAGCGCGCGTTGGCGGGCGTGACGGCGCTTCGCTGCCGCCGCGCGCTGCCGCCCGGGCGCGACATGGCGCTGGTGTGGGGCGCGGACATTGCCTCTGCCGCTGGCAAGCGCGCGGGCGCGGACCAGAGGTTCGATTATACGGTGCGCAAGCCGTTCACGGCGCGCTTCGAATGCAGCCGCGTCAATCCGCAGGCGGGATGCAGCCCGGTCGAGAAGGCGCAGGTGCGCTTCACCGCACCCGTGCCGATGTCACAGGCGAAGGAAATCCGCATCGTCACGGCCGACGGCAAGGCGATCGCGCCGACGTTCAGCAAGGAAGACCAGCAGCAGGCGACCGTCACCGACGTGACGTTCGCGGCGCCGCTGCCCGCGGGCACCGATGCCAGGGTGACGCTGCCGCAGGGAGTGAAGGACGAAAGCGGCCGCGTGCTGGCCAATGCCGAGCGCTTCCCGCTGGACGTGAAGTTCGACCAGGCGCCGCCGCTCGTCAAATTCGCCGCGGTGTTCGGCGTGCTGGAAGCCAAGGAAGGCGGCGTGCTGCCGGTGACGGTGCGCAACGTCGAGTCGGAACTGCAGGGCCGCAACCTGGCGGTGGGCGGCGCGGCGATGCGCGTGGAGGGCGGGCCGAACGGCCTGGACGGTACCGTCGCCGAATGGCTGCGCACGGTGGACAAGGCCGGCGAAACCAACATCGAGACGATCACCGACGGTAATGGCGAAGTGATCCGGCGGATCAATCGCACCGGCGCGGAGCCCGTGCTGGAGGGCAAGGGCGAGAAGATCAGCGTCGCGCTACCCGCCAAGGGGCGTGACTTCGAAGTGGTCGGCATCCCGCTGGCCAAGCCCGGATTCTATGTCGTCGAGCTGGCGAGCCCGGTGCTGGGCGAGGCGCTGCTGGGGCGCAAGGCGACGCGGTATGTCGCGGCGACGGCGCTCGTCACCAACATGTCGGTTCACTTCAAATGGGGCCGCGAACGCAGCCTTGCCTGGGTGACGAGCCTCGACAGCGGCAAGCCGGTGGCCAATGCCACGATCGCGGTGACCGACAGCTGCACCGGCGCCTTGCTGGCGCGCGGCGTGACGGATCGGAGCGGCGGGCTGATGATCCCCGCCGGGCTGCCGCAGCCCGAAACCTATACCAGCTGCGAGAACAGCTCGACCTCGCATGCGCTGATGGTGTCGGCGCGCAAGGATGGCGATTACAGCTTCACGCTGAGCGACTGGGGCCAGGGCATCCGCCCGTACGATTTCGACCTGCCTTATGGCTATGAGGCGCGGCGCGAGATCCTCCACACCGTCTTCGACCGTGCGCTGGTGCGGCAGGGCGAGACGGTGCACATGAAGCATATCTCCCGCCAGCCGGTGGGCAGCGGCTTTGCCATCCCGCCGGGCTTCCGCGGCACGCTGCGCCTGTCGCATCGCGGATCGGACACGCAGTTCGAGCTGCCGCTCGCCATCGATGCCAATGGCATCGGCGAGACCGAGTGGACCGCGCCGGCCGGCGCGCCGATGGGCGATTACGACCTGCAGGTGGTGACCGGCGACCGCACGATCTACACCGAGCAGAGCTTCCGGGTCGACGAATACAAATTGCCGACGATGCGCGCGAGCGTGAGCGGGCCGAAGGGCGCGCTGGTGCGGCCCAAGACCGTGCCGCTGGACCTGTTCGTCGGCTATCTTTCCGGCGGCGGGGCATCGAACCTGCCGGTCGACGTGCGGGTCGCCTGGTCCGCGCGGACGAGCACGCCGGAAGGATATGAAGGCTATAGCTTCGGCGGCCGGCCGGTGCAGGAAGGCGTGCGGCCGCTGGACGGCGACGGCGAGGAGACGGGAACGGCCTTCCCGCCGACGCAGACTTTGCCCGCGACGCTGGGCGCGGACGGCACGCAGCGGATGACCGTCGAGGTGCCGGGCGGGCTGGACGGCAATGCCGACATGCGCGTCGAGATGGATTACCAGGATGCGAACGGCGAGACACTGACCGCGAGCCGGACGCTGCCCGTGTTCGCCTCCGCCGTGCAGCTTGGCGTGAAGACCGACGGCTGGCTGATGAAGCAGGACGACCTGCGCCTGCGCTTCGTGGCGCTGGATCCCGAGGGCAAGCCGATCAAGGGGCAGAAGATCAGCGTGGCGGTGTACAGCCGCCAGGTGCTGACCGCGCGGCGGCGGCTGATCGGCGGCTTCTATGCCTATGACAATCGCGTGCGGGTGGAGAAGCTGGGCGCGAGCTGCTCGGCGACGACCGACGCGCAGGGACTGGCGCAATGCAGCCTCGATCCGGGCGTGTCCGGCGAAGTGGAGGTGGTGGCCACCACCAGCGACGGTGACGGCAATGTCGCGCGGGCGACGCGATCGGTGTGGCTGGCGGGGGACGACGACTGGTGGTTCGGCGGGGACAATGGCGACCGCATGGACGTGGTGCCCGAGCAGACCGCCTATCAATCGGGCGAGACCGGCCGGTTCCAGGTGCGCATGCCGTTCCGCGAGGCGACCGCGCTCGTCACGGTGGAGCGCGAGGGCGTGCTGTCGAGCTTCACCACGCATCTGTCGGGCAAGGACCCGGTGGTCGAAGTGCCGCTGCAGGGGGCCTATGCGCCCGACGTCTATGTTTCCGTGATGGCCGTGCGGGGCCGGGCGACGCAGGGCTGGTGGGGGTGGCTGAAATCGCTGTTCGGCGGGCGCGAGGAAGCGCCAGCGGCGACCGCGCTGGTCGACCTGTCCAAGCCCGCCTATCGCCTGGGCATCGCCAAGGTGAAGGTGGGCTGGGAAGCGCATCGCCTGGGCGTGACCGTGAAGCCCGATCGCGAACGTTATGGCGCGCGCGATACGGCGCAGGTGGCCATCGCGGTGAAGCGGCCCGACGGCAAGCCGGCAGAGGCGGCGGACGTGGCTTTCGTGGCAGTCGACCAGGCATTGCTGCAGCTGGCGCCGAACGATTCCTGGGACGTGCTGACCGCGATGATGGGCGAGCGCCCGCTGTCGGTGCTGACCTCGACCGCGCAGACCCAGGTAGTGGGCAAGCGGCATTACGGGCGCAAGGCAGTGGAGGCCGGCGGCGGCGGGGGCGGCGACATGTCCGCGCTCAATCGCGAGAATTTCCAGCCGGTGCTGCTGTGGAAGGGCCGCGTCGCGCTGGACGGCGCGGGGCGTGCGACGGTGGCGGTGCCGCTGAGCGATGCCCTGTCGTCGTTCAAGCTGGTGGCGGTGGCGACCGACGGCGCGCAGCTTTTCGGCACGGGCATGGCGGACATTCGCACCGCGCAGGACCTGTCGATCTATGCCGGGATGCCGACATTGGTGCGCAGCGGCGATTATTATGCGGCCGGCTTCACGCTGCGTAACGGCTCCGACAAGCCGATGACGGTGACGGCGGAAGCGTCGCTGACGCCGAGGGTGGCGCAGGGGCGGCCGATCACGGTGACGATCCCGGCCGGCGGCGCGGCGCCGATCGCGTGGAACCTGACCGCGCCGAATGCGCAAGGCACGCTGCGCTGGCAGGTGAGCGCGCGCAGTGCCGACGGGCGGGCGGCGGACCGGATCACCGTGATGCAGGACGTGATCCCGCCGGTGCCGGTGGAAACCTGGGCCGCGACGATCGCGCGGATCGGCGAGGCGACCAACGTGCCGATCACCGCGCCGGCGGGCGCGCTGCCCGGCCTCGGCAGCGTCGACGTGGCGCTGAGCGATACGCTGGCGCCGCCAATGGCGGGGGTGCGCGACTATATGGCGGCCTATCCCTTCACCTGCTTCGAGCAGCGGCTGAGCCGGATCGTGACGCTGGGCGACATGCGCGGCTGGGCGGTGCTGGCGGGCGAGATGCCGACCTATCAGGCGCCCGATGGCCTGTTGCGCTATTTCCCAGGTGATACGCTGCAGGGATCGGAGGCGCTGACGGCCTATGTCCTCGCGATCACGTCCGAGGCGGGGCTGGCGATCCCCGACGCGGTGCGCACGCGCATGGTGGAGGGGCTGAAGGCGGTGCTCGACGGCCGGCTGCGCCGCGAGGAATATGGCGATCCGCGGCTGCAGCGGGTGGCGGCCTTTGCCGCGCTTGCCCGTGCCGGCGCGGCGGAGGCGGGGATGCTCGGGCAGCTGGGGATCGCACCGGGCGAGATGCCGACCGGGCTGCTCGCCGACTATATCGTCGCGGTGGATCGCACGCCGGGCCTTGCCAACGGCGCGGCGCTGAAGGCGCAGGCGGAAGAGGTGCTGCGCAGCCGGCTGGTCTATGAAGGAACGCGCATCGACCTGACCGATGCGGCCAACGCGCCGTGGTGGCTGATGTCGTCCGCCGATACCGAGGCGAACAAGGCGCTGATCGCGACGCTCGGCCGGCCGGGCTGGCAGGACGAAGGGCCACGGATGATGGTGGGCACCGCGATGCGCCAGCGCCGGGGGCACTGGGACACGACGACGGCCAACGCCTGGGGCGCGGTGGCGGTGCGCAAGTTCGCGGCACTCTATCCGGCGCAGGCGATCGCGGGGACGACGCGGGTGTCGCTGGCCGGGCAGACGGCGGCACGCAGCTGGCCGCTAGCCGCCGACGCGCGATTGGTGCGCCTGCCGCTGCCCGCGCGGCCGTCGCCGCTGGTGATGGCGCAGGAGGGTGGCGCGGGGCCGTGGGCGAGCGTGGCGGTGCGCGCCGCGGTGCCGCTGACCAAGCCGCTGGCCGCCGGCTATCGCCTGACGCGCAAGACGGAAGTGGTGCAGGCGCGCAATCCGGGCCGGCTGACGCGCGGCGACGTGGTGCGCGTGACGCTGACCGTCGACGCGTCGGCGGAGCGCAACTGGGTGGTGGTGAGCGACCCGGTGCCGCCGGGCGCGACGGTGATCGGCGGGCTGGGCGGGCAATCCGCGATGCTCGGCGAGGGAGGTGAGAGCGAGGGCGTGTCGCCGGCCTATATCGAACGCGGGCGCGAGGCCTGGCGCGGCTATTTCGCCTGGGTGCCGCAGGGGCGCTTCACCGTCAGCTACACGATGCGGCTGAACGGCGCGGGGCGGTTCCAGCTGCCGGCGTCGCGGGTGGAGGCGATGTATTCGCCCGACATCCGCGCGGCGGTGCCGGTGGGATCGGTGACCGTGGGGCTGAAGTGAGGACACGTGCCCGGAGAAGCTGAGCACGGGTTGGGCGGTACGCGGGCGGCTGAGGCGCCACTGACGCGCGGCGGTCGGGTGGCGATCGCGGCGATCCTGGCGATCGCGTCGCTCGTTGCCATCGCCGACTGGCTGACACGGCCGCCGCCGGTGCCGGGCTATGCGCAGGTGCGGGGGCGCTGGCAGCCGTCGGAGGCATGGCTGTACGACCGGAACGGGCGGCTGCTCGATTCATCGCGGGTCGATTTCGCGACACGGCGGCTGGCGTGGACACCGATCGACCGGATCGCGCTAGTGGTGCGCGAAACGATCATCGCCGCCGAGGACCGGCGCTTCGCGCACCATGACGGGATCGACTGGCTGGCGCTGGCCGGGGTGGCGCGCGATCGGGCGGAGGGCAAGCGCGGGCGCGGCGCGAGCACGATCACGATGCAGCTGGCGGGATTCCTGTCGCCGGCGCTGGCGCAGCCGGGCGCGCGCGGCTGGCGCGACAAGGTGCGCCAGATGCGCGCCGCCGCGGCGCTGGACGATCGCTGGAGCAAGGACCAGCAGCTCGAGGCGTATCTGAACCTCGCCGGCTTTCGCGGCGAAGCGCAGGGGATCGGCGCGGCGGCGCTCGGGCTGTTCGGCAAGACGCCGGAGAGCCTGTCACGCGACGATGCGCTGCTGCTGGCCGCCTTGCTGCCGAACCCGCAGGCGAGCGCCGACGCGGTGGCGCGGCGGGCATGCGCGCTGGCTGGCGGGCCGTGCGATCGCTTTCCCGCGCTGGCCGCGGCGATGCTGGGGCCCGCGCGCAGCCTGGCGCTGGACCCGGGGCTTGCGCCGCATCTTGCGGATCGGCTGCTGACCAAGCCCGGCCTGAAGGTGCGGACCACGCTGGACCTTGGCGTGCAGCGGATCGCGGCCACGGCGCTTCGCCGCCAGCTGCTGGGGCTGGGCGCGACGCGGGCGCGCGACGGGGCGGTGATCGTGCTGGACAATGCGAGCGGCGAGGTGCTGGCCTATGTCGGCGGGATCGGCGGCCATTCGACTGCGGCGTCGGTGGATGCGGCGGCGGCCTATCGTCAGGCGGGATCGACGCTGAAACCGTTCCTCTATGCCCAGGCGATCGAGCGGCGATACCTGACGGCAGCGTCGATCCTGGACGATTCCCCGGTGCAGCTGGACACGGCTTCGGGCCTTTACGTGCCGCAGAATTACGACCGCGCGTTCAAGGGACCGGTATCGGCGCGGGTGGCGCTGGCCGCGTCGCTGAACGTGCCGGCGGTGCGCACGCTGCTGCTGGTGGGGACCGACGCGTTCCGCGACAGGCTGTGGGACATGGGCTATCGCGGGCTGGTGGAGGACGGGAGCTATTATGGCTTCAGCCTGGCGCTGGGATCGGCGGAAGTGACATTGGGCGAACAGGCCAATGCCTATCGCGCGCTGGCGAACGGCGGGCGTTGGTCTCCGTTGCGGCTGACGCTGGATAGTCCGGCGGTGGCGGATCGGGCGGTGACGAGCCCGGAGGCGGCGTGGATCGTGGCCGACATGCTGGCCGACCCGGCGGCCCGATCGGGCACGTTCGGGATGGATTCGGCGTTGCGCCTGCCATTCTGGGCAGCGGTGAAGACCGGAACGTCAAAAGCGATGCGCGACAATTGGTGCGTCGGCTTTTCGCGCCGCTACACGGTGGCGGTATGGGTGGGGAACGTGGAGGGAGACTCCATGCGCGCCGTATCGGGGACGAGCGGGGCGGCGCCGGTCTGGCGTGACGTGATGATGGCGCTGGAACGGCGCGGGGCGCTGCCGGCGCCGCCGCGGCCCGGCCGAGTGGAGGCGAAGCGCGTGACCTTTGCCGCCGCACGCGAACTGCCGCGGACCGATTATTTCCTGACCGGCACCGGGCTGACGCGGGTGGCAGCGGCGCCGGCGAGCGCGCGCCGGCCGCGAATCTCCTCGCCGGTGATGGGCAGCGTCTATGCGCTGGATCCCGACATTCCGGCGGATCGCCAGCGGCTGGCGGTGGACGTGACCGGGGCCGCCGAAGCGCATCGGCTGCGGCTGGACGCACAGGATCTGGGCAGCGCCCAATCGGGGCCATTGCTGCGCACCGGGCCCGGTAAACATGAGCTCGCGTTAATTGATCCGGCGGGAAAAACCGTTGATCGCGTTACTTTCACGATCCGGTAGAACCAAAATAGGACAAGCGCGTTTGCCGGGATAGTCCCACCCCCTTTCGGGACTAGTGCCGGATCCCAAGCCAGGCACCGGCCGCGCTGCGGCGTTTCGTAGCGCGGCCGTACCTGTTTCTTTCGGACGGCTCAAGCATCCCACACAGCAAGAAAGCCGGGCGATCGCTCGCCCGGCTTTGCTTGTGGGATCCGCTTACCAGTAGAAGTTGCGGATGATGTCGAGCACGATGCCGCGGCGATAATCGACCAGCACGACGTCGTTATAGTGGCGCACCCAGCGCGAATTGGCGCGGACCGGGGGCAGGCGATAGCGCCACGGATCGTTGATCCAGTAACGCTGGCCATAATAGACCGGCGCGATACGGACGCCCGGCCGCCAGGCATTGTAGCGGAACGGCGCGCGCCAGTTGCCGCCGGCATAGAGCGCCCGGTTCTGATTGCGATAGACGCGCCAGTCGTCCCGGCCCCAGCGGCGATCGCGATCGCGCAGATCCTCACGATATTCACGGCGCGCATCACGCAGATCGCGGCGCTCCTCGCGAACATCGCGCCAGTCACCTCGGCGCTGCGCATCGCGCAGATCCCGCTGCTGTTCCCGAATCTCCTGCCGATCGCGGCGGAGCTCGCCATAAGACTGCGCACTTGCCATGCCCGGCAAAGCAACTGCGGCCATCAACGCTGGAATGATCAACTTACGCATGATCTGCACCTCCATCCCTTCGGCGCCGACGAAGTTTCGCCGCGCCATGGGAAGAAGAACTAGGCCGATTCTCCTGAACGGCCCGGGAATGTGTCAGTCAGCCAAGTGAAAGGATCATGTCGAAGGCGTTACGGATGCAAGCAACGCCTTCGCGAGGTTTATCAGCGGCCCGGGCCAGCCCCGGCACCGGCGGCGCCGACCGTGCCGATGTTACCGAACAGATCCTGGAAGAAGCCGCGCTTGCGGCCCAGCGTAGGCGTGGTCCGCTTCGCCGGATCGACCTTCGCCACCTGATCGGCGCCCCATTTGCGGATCGTGGCGACGTTGCCGGCATTGTCGAACGTGATCTGCACGGTCAGCGCCTCGCGCACCTTCGGCGTCTGGAACGAATAATTGCGGGTATCGCGCGAGACATAATACCAGTCGCCCTGGTTGAACTGACTGGCGAAGCTGGGCTGGCCGAGCGTGGCGAGCACCGACTGGCGCGTATCCACCCCGGGCTGAACCGAGTTCACCAGATCGGCATCGACGACATAGCCCTGGTGCGAGCGAAGCGGCGCGCAGGCCGATGCCGCGAGGGCGGCTGCGACAGCGAGCAGGAGGGGGAAACGCATGGCTACTCCGCAAAGAAAGCATAGGGCAAAAACACAGGGGCAACGGGCATCCCGTTGCGCCGACGGCCATTCCCCTCAATATGCCCGGCCGACAAACGACACAAGCGCGACAGGACGACACGATTTTGGCTCTTCTCGACCGGTTCCGGCGGCGTGACCGCAATGCGGCCGCCCCGCTGTATGGCGCCGTGGTGGCGCAGGCGCGCGAGGCGCATTGGTATCTCGACGGCGGCGTGCCCGATACGCTGGACGGTCGGTTCGACATGGTGGCGGCGGTGCTGTCGATGGTGCTGCTGCGGCTGGAGGTGGACGACGAGGGCGCCGGCCTGTCGATGGAAGTGACCGAGCAGTTCGTCGACGACATGGACGCGCAGGTGCGCCAGATCGGGTTCGGCGACATGGTGGTGGGCAAGCATGTCGGCCGCATGATGGGCATGCTGGGCGGCCGGCTGGGCGCCTATCGCGAGGGCGTGGCGGCGGGCGACCTGACGCCCGCGCTGGTGCGCAACCTGTGGCGTGGCGAGGCGCCGGCCCCGGCCCAATCAACTTATGTGAGCGAGCAGCTGCTGGCGTTCCGCCAGGCGCTGGACGCACGATCGCTGGACGAGCTGCGCGCGGGGCGGCTGGCATGACGCCGGAATTCTCCCGCCCGGTGCGGCTCGACACGATCGGCGAGGCGCCGCGTGTGATCAGCGTGGAGGCGGATGCGGCGGAGCGCGCCGCGCTGGCGACGCGATTCGGGCTGCCCGAGATTGCGCGGCTGGCGGGCGAGTTCACCGTGCGCCGCGATGCGGCCGGCATCCTGGTCGAGGGCCGGGTGACGGGGGCGGTGACACAGGCCTGCTCGATCACCGGCGATCCGCTGCCCGCCACGGTGGACGAGGCGATCACGCTCCGCTTCGTCGAGGAAGGCGAGGAAGGCGAGGAGATCGAGCTGGACGGCGATGCGATCGACGTGCTGCCGATCGAGGGCGGGGCGATCGACCTTGGCGAGGCGGCTGCGGAAACGCTGGCGTTGTCGCTCGATCCCTTCGCCCGCGCGCCCGGGGCGGAGGAGAAGCTGCGCGAGGCCGGGGTGATCCCGGACGACGAGGCGCGGCCGTATAGCGCGCTTGCCGCCGGGCTGGGAAAGCTGACGAAGAAGTAACGCGCGCTGCTCGGGGCGCGTCCCTCGACGGTGCTCGCGACGAGCGGGAGGCGCGGCCGCCACCCCGCGCGGGGTGGCGGATTGTAGGCCTAGCGCTTGGCGGCGCGGACGGCGCTGAGCGTGGTGCCGGCGGTGATCTGTTCCACGTCAGTCTTCAGGTGGAGCAGGCGGACGCCGGTTTCGGCCTGGGCACGGGCGAGGACCGGGGCGAAATCCTCCGTGCGCTCGATCGTTTCGGACCAGGCGCCATAGGCGCGGGCGAGCGCGGCGAAATCGGGATTGACGAGGCGCGTGGCGGAGGGCCGCTCGGGAAACTCGCGTTCCTGGTGCATGCGGATGGTGCCGTAGGCGCCGTTGTCGACGATGATCACCAGCATGTCGCAGCCGTGCTGGACCGCGGTGGCTAGTTCCTGCCCGTTCATCAGGAAATCGCCATCGCCGGCAAGCGCGACGACCGTGCGGCCGGGGCGGCGCAGCGCGGCGGCGACCGCGGCCGGGACGCCATAGCCCATCGCGCCGGCGGTGGGGGCAAGCTGCGTGCCCGGGCCGGCATAGGGCCAGTAGCGATGCCACCAGCCGGAGAAGTTGCCCGCGCCGTTGCAGATGATCGTATCCTTGGGCAGCGCGGCGCGCATCGCGGTGACGCAGGGGCCAAGATCCATGGTGACGCCGGGGCGGGCGGCGGGCGTGGACCAGACCTGATAGGCCTCGTGCGCCTCCAGATCGTGCGAGCGGGCGGGGCCGTCGACCAGCGCCAGCGCCTCGGCGAATTCGGCCATCGTGGCGCAGATCGCGAGATCGGTGCGGTATGTCATGCCGAGTTCGGTCGCGTCCGGGTGGACGTGGACGAGGCGCTGGCCGGGGTGCTCGGGATCGATCAGCGTATAGCCGTCGGTCGTCGCCTCGCCGAGCCGCGCGCCCAGCACGAGGAGCAGATCGGCGTCCTTGACACGCGCGACCAGTGCCGGGTTCGGGCCGTAGCCGAGGTTACCGGCATAGGCGGGGCAATCATTGGGCACCGCATCCTGGCGGCGGAAGGCGGCGACCAGCGGCACGCCGGCGCGATCGGCCCAGGCGGCGATGTCCTCCCCCGCCGGCGCATCCCAGCCCGCGCCGCCGATGATCGCCACCGGCCGCTCCGCAGTGGCGAGGAGATCGGCGAGCTGATCCATCGCATCGGGATCGGGCGCCTGGCCGACGCGCTCCACGCGCGGGCGATCGATCGCGACCACTTCGTCGAGCAGCATGTCCTCCGGCAGCGCGAGCACCACCGGGCCGGGGCGGCCGTTCATCGCCACGGCATAGGCGCGGGCGACATATTCCGGGATGCGGCGCGCATCGTCGATCCGCGCGGCCCATTTGGCGAGCGGCGCGAACATGGCGGCGAAATCCACCTCCTGAAACGCCTCGCGATCGCGCGTGCCGCGATCGACGTCGCCGATGAAGAGGATCATCGGCTGCGAATCCTGGCGGGCGACATGCACGCCGATCGAGGCGTTCGTCGCGCCCGGGCCACGCGTGACGAAGGCGATCCCGGGGCGATGCGTGAGCGTGCCGTCCGCGCAGGCCATGAAGGCGACGCCGCCTTCCTGCCGGCACGTCACCACCTCGATCGACGGCGTGTCGACGAGGGCGTCGAGCACCGCGAGGAAGCTTTCTCCCGGCACGGTGAAGATGCGGTCGCACCCTTGCGCGACGAGCTGGTCGACGAGGATGCGGCCGCCGGTGCGGCGCGAAGGTTCGGCGTGGTTCATGCCGGCAGCGTAGCGGGCCGCGCGCCGCGGCAAAAGCGTGACGTTGCGCCGCCCGGAGCGATCAGGCGGCGAGTTCCTTCAGTGGCACCGATGCGTCGGCGAGGCGATCGGCGGCGATCTGGGCGCGCTGTTCGACGAGCTTGCGGCCCTGGACGTAATCCTTGATCGCATTGACGCAGTCGAGCGCGATGACGCGGCCCTGCTTCAGGTAGATGAGCGAGAAGCTGCGGGTCGCAGGATCGCCGCGCAGGACGGTTTCGTCATGGCCGGTGGAGAGGCCGACCGTCTGGAGCTTCAGATCATATTGGTTCGACCAGAACCACGGCACCGCATTGTAGCTGGCTTCCTGGCCGGTGATCGACTTGGCCACTACGTTCGCCTGATCATTGGCGTTCTGCACCGATTCGAGCCGGATCTCGGCGCCGTCGGCGAAGCCGTTGGCGTGAAGCGCGCAATCGCCGATCGCGAACACGCCGGCGAGGCTGGTGCGGCATTGCGCGTCGACCGCGACGCCGTTGCCGCCAGCAGCACCGGCGGTGAGGAGCGGGGCGACGGCGGGGACGATGCCGATGCCGACGATCACCATCTGCGCCGGCACCACTTCGCCATCAGCAAGGCGCACGCCGGTGGCGCGGGTGCCATCGCCGAGGATGCAATCGACCGCGACGCCGAGCCGGACGTCGACGCCGTGGGCGCGATGCTCGCCCTCGTAGAAGCGGCTGAGCGGCTCTCCGGCGACGCGGGCGAGGACCCGGTCGAGCGCTTCGAGCAGGACGACCTTCTTGCCGAACTTGGCGAGGACTGCCGCGGCCTCGAGGCCGATATAGCCGCCGCCGATGACGACTGCCTGATCGACGCCGGCAAGCTCGCCCATCATGCGATCGGCGTCGGCGCGGGTGCGCACGGTGTGGACGCCGGCAAGATCGTTGCCGGCGCAGGTGAGGCGCCGCGGGCTGCCGCCGGTGGCCCAGACGAGATGCTCGTAGCCGAACGATCCGCCGGCTGCGGTGGTGACGGTGCGGGCGGCGGGATCGACGCTGGTGACTTCATGCCCGAGCAGCATCTCGACACCCCGTTCCTGCCAGAAGGCCTCGGGACGGATCAGGATGCGATCGAACGTCTTGTCGCCGGCGAGATATTCCTTGGAGAGCGGCGGGCGTTCGTAGGGCAGATCGGGCTCGGCACCGATCACGCCGATCGTGCCGTCGAACTTAGCCTGACGCAGCGCGATCGCGGCCTGGGCACCGGCATGGCCGGCGCCGACGATCAACACATCGAAACTGCGCATCGCGCTCCCCTCAGTCCTCTTTACGCGCTTCCCTGCAAGCCAACGGGCGCGAGGGCAAGCCTGAAGGGGCGTGCAATAGTGCTTGACAGCGTCACGCTGTTTGTGTACAAAACAGGAACATTGGAGAAGTGCAAGCGGCGGCTGAAGGCTTGCTTCTTCAATGAGCCGACGGGCCGGTGAGCGCGGGGGATGGGCCCCCGATGCTCCCGGCCCGTCGGCGTTTGGGGCACAGCGAAGCGGCGGATGGCGTGCGGGCGGTGGCCGGGTGCCTGCTGCGCGCGGCCGGCAGCAAGACAGGGGAGGGCGCGATGGGCGAAGCGTCGGACGGGCGGGCGTCGAAGGATCGGGCTTCGGGAGGGCGGGTTTCCAGCGGAAGGACGCCGCGGCGCAGGAGCGGTGGTGGCGCATCCCGGATACCGCGGGCGCCGAACGGCACGGGGCGCCGCGTCAGGGAACGGCAAGTGAAGTTCGTCAGCATGCTGGCGGAGACGTGCAGCGTGACGGCGGCAGCGCAGGCGGCAGGCGTGGCGGTGGCGATCTGCTATCGCTGGCGCGACGAGAATGCGGCGTTTGCCGGAGCTTGGGACGCGGCGATCGCGATCACCTACGACCGGCTTGAGGCGGGCCTGCTGCAGCATGCGCTGGCGACGGTGAAGCGGGCGGTGGGGGACGACGGAGCGGCGGGCCGCGGGGTTTCGGCGGCAGACCTGCAGTTTGCGGTCGGCCTGCTCGGGCGGCACCGCGGGGGTGACGAGCCGAAGAAGATCGCGGTGCGGGCCAAGCCGCTGCCGACCCGGGCGGAGACGGACGCGGTGTTGCAGCGAGCGCTCGACGGGCTGGCCCGCCGGGCGAAGGCGCATTGAGCCGCGACCTGTTGATGGAACTGGCGCTCAAGCCGCCGCGCGAGCGCCAGTTCGTGTTCGACCAGCTCAGCACGCCGCACAAGATTGAGCTTGCCGGGCGCTGGTACAAGTTCGCTCATAAGGGGCAGTTCTGGCCGGGTGACTCCTGGCGGGTGTGGCTGATCCGCGCCGGGCGTGGCTTCGGCAAGACGCGGGCGGGCGCGGAATGGGTGAGCCAGAAGGTGCGCGACATTCCGGGTGTGCGGATCGCACTGGTCGGCGCGACCTTCGAGGAGGCGCGTCGCGTGATGGTGGAGGGGCCAAGCGGGCTGCTGGCGGTGGCGCGGCTGAACGAGCATCCCGAGTGGAAGCCGACGCGCGGCGAGGTGCGCTGGCCGGATGGCGCCTGCGCGACCGTCTACTCGGCGGATTCGCCCGAAGGACTGCGCGGGCCGGAGCATCACATCGCCTGGTGCGACGAGCTGGCCAAGTGGCGGCGCGGCGACGCGGCGTGGGACAATCTGATGATGACGATGCGGCTTGGCGACCAGCCCAAGGTGGTGGTGACGACGACGCCGCGGCCCAATGCGCTGATGAAGCGGGTGAGGAACGGGCCGGACGTGGAGGAGACGGTTGGCCGCACGGTCGACAATCTGCACCTGCCGCTGAGCTTCCTCGACGCGATGCAGGCGAATTACGGCGGCACCGCGCTGGGCCGGCAGGAGCTGGACGGAGACTTGATCCAGGATGTCGCCGGCGCCTTGTGGACGCGGGCGGTGATCGAGGCTGCGCGTGTGGCCAGCATGCCGGCGGTGCGGCGCATCGTCGTCGGTGTCGATCCGCCGGCGGGCGTCGGCGGCGACGCGTGCGGGATCGTCGCGGTGGCGCTGGGCGAGGATGATCGCGGCTATGTGATCGAGGATGCCAGCATCGTCGGGGCAACGCCCGAAGTCTGGGCGGCGGCGGTGGCGGCCTGCGTCGCGCGGCACGGCGCCGACCATGTGGTGGCCGAGGCGAACCAGGGCGGCGCGATGGTGCAATCGGTGTTGCTGGCGGCGGAAGATACGCTGCCGGTGAGCCTAGTGCATGCGAGCCGCGGCAAGGTGGCGCGCGCGGAACCCGTGGCGACGCTCTATCGCCGGGGACGGGTGAGCCATGTCGGCGCGTTCCCCGGGCTGGAGGACGAGCTTTGCGGTCTGGTGACGGGCGGCGGCTATGAAGGGCCGGGGCGATCCCCCGACCGCGCCGACGCTTTGGTCTGGGCGCTGACCGAGCTGATGCTGGGGCGCCGCGGGAAGGCTTCGGTGCGAACGGTGTAGCGTGGCTTGCCGGTTCGGGCGCCGCGCAATCGGGAGAGACAGATGAAATGGTTCGGCTGGAAGGCCGGGCGCGAGGGATCGCGCCCGGCCTTGTCGCGTGGGGGACAGGCGCTGGCGGGCGGGGACTGGCCGCAAGGCTATGATGCGCAGGTGCGTGCCGGCTATCTCGGCAATGCGGTGGCGCAGCGGGCGGTGCGGCTGGTGGCGGAGGCGGTGGGATCCGCGCCGCTCGACGCGAGCGATCCTGAACTGCTGGCGCTGGTGACGCAGAAGACGGGCGGGCGGCGGCTGGGCGAGGTGGTGGCGGCGCAGGTTCTGCTGCACGGCAATGCCTTCATCCAGATGCTGCGCGATGCCGACGGGGCGGTCGCGGAGCTGTTCCCGCTGCGCCCCGAACGGATGTCGATGGCGCTCGATGCGGCCGGGTGGCCCGCGCTGTATCGCTACACGGTTGCCGGGCGGGTGAGCGAGATTGCGCCCGATGCGGTCATCCATGTGCGCGGGTTCCACCCGCTGGACGATCATTATGGGCTGGGCTGCCTTGGCGCGGCATCGGCGGCGATCGCGGTGCACAATGCCGCGGCGCGCTGGAACAAGGCGCTGCTCGACAATGCGGCGCGCCCGTCCGGCGCCCTCGTTTATGATCCGGGCGATGGCTCCGCGCTGTCGGCAGAGCAGTTCCGGCGGCTGCGTGAGGAGATGGACGCGGGCTTCGCGGGCGCGGGCAATGCCGGGCGGCCGATGCTGCTGGAAGGCGGGTTGAAGTGGCAGGCGCTGAGCCTGTCGCCAGCGGACATGGACTTCGTCGGGCTGAAATCCGCCGCCGCGCGGGAGATCGCGCTGGCCTTCGGCGTGCCGCCGATGCTGCTCGGCCTGCCGGGCGACGCGACCTACGCCAATTATCGCGAGGCCAACCGCGCGCTGTGGCGGCTGACGGTGCTGCCGCTGGCGGATGCGGTGTTCGGGGCGATTGCCGCCGGGCTGGGCGAGCAGTTCGCCGAGGCGCGGATCGAGATCGATCCCGATCGCGTGCCGGCACTGGTGGAGGATCGCGAGCGGCTGTGGGCGATGGTGTCCGCCGCCGATTTCATTTCCGCCGACGAGAAACGGCAGATGGTGGGGTGGGCGCAATGACAAGGTCTGGCGGAAGCGGGAATATCCTGGCGCAGCTGATCGCGCAGGGCGCGGCGGCCGGCGCCGACATGGCGACGCTGCGCGCGATCATCGAGGAAGCGGGGGAGCTTGGCGCGACCCGCGCGCTGCGGCGGCTGGGGCTGGCCGACGATGCCGCGACCCGCGACCTGGCCGAATTGCGTGAGCTGCTGACCGCGTGGCGCGACGCGAAGCGGACGGCGTGGAAGGCGTTTGCCGGCTGGATCGCCGCGCTCGTGCTGGCGGTGCTGGCGGTGAAGCTGGGGTTCGGGGAGTGGGTGAGTTGAGCCTCAGGTTTCAGGGCTTTGCCGCGGTGTTCGACCGGGTGGACCGCGCAGGCGACGTGTTCCGCCGCGGCGTGTTTGCCGACGCGGGGCCGGTACCCTTGTTGATGCAGCATCGCGGCAGCCCTGTTGGCGAGATCTGGGCGATCGGCGAGGATGCGCGCGGGCTGTGGACCGAGGGCGCGGTGATCGAGCCCCGGGTGGCGCGGCTGGTGCGCTGCGGGGCGCTGCGCGGCCTTTCCGTCGGCTATCGCGCGCTGGCGACACAGCAGGGCGCGTGGCGCGAAGTGCTGCGTGCGCGGCTGATCGAGGTGAGCCTGGTGGCGGTGCCGATGCAGGCGGCGGCGCGCGTCGAGGCAGTTTTCGAGATCTGAAGTCGGGTGCCCGTGGCGGGCGCCCCTCCACCGTCTGGCTCTGCCGGATGGTCCCCCTCCCCGAGCGAGCTCGGGGAGGATTTTCTTGTTGGGAGAAGAGCATGAGCGAATTGGTGGTGGCACGGCCGGTGCTCGAGGGTGCGGCGGCAGTGGGCGATGCGGCGTTCGCCGGCTTCGTGCGCAGCGGCGCGGTGATGGAGATGAAGGCCTTTTCCGGGCTGAGCGGGGATGCGGGCGGCTATACGTTGCCCAGGGAGATCGATGCGACGATCGACGCGACGCTGAAGGCGGCATCGCCGATCCGCGGCATCGCCAATGTCGTGAAGGTGGGCAGCGCCGGCTATCGCAAGCTGGTGACGACGGGCGGCACACCATCGGGCTGGGCGGCCGAGAACGGCGCACGCACTGAGACGGCGACGCCGAGCTTCGTCGAGATCGCGCCGCCGATGGGCGAGCTCTATGCCAATCCTTCCGCGACGCAGGCGATGCTGGACGACGCCAATTTCGATGTCGAGGAGTGGCTGGCCGGTGAGATCGCCGCGGAGTTCGCCAAGGCGGAAGGGGCGGCGTTCGTCAACGGCAACGGGACGAACCGGCCCAAGGGCTTCCTGCAGCAGCCGACCGCGGCGATCGGCGATGCGACCCGCCCCTTCGGGACGCTGCAGCACGTGCTGGCCGGCGCGGCGGGCGATTTCGGGAGCAATCCGCAGGAGCGGCTGATCGACCTGGTCCAGGCGCTGCGCGCGCCATACCGTCAGGGCGCGAGCTTCGTGATGAACGCGGCGACGCTGGCGCGCATCCGCAAGTTCAAGACCAGTGACGGCGCGTTCGTGTGGCAGCCGAGCCTGTCGGCCGGGCAGCCGGCGACGCTGCTCGGCTATCCGGTGGTGGAGGCCGAGGACATGCCGGACATGGCCGCCAACACGCTGTCGATTGCCTTCGGCAATTTCCGTGCGGGCTATCTGATCGCCGAGCGGCAGGAGACGGTGATCCTGCGCGATCCTTACTCCAACAAGCCGTTCGTGAACTTCTACGCCACCAAGCGCGTCGGCGGCTGCGTTTCGAACAGCGAGGCGATCAAGGTGATGAAGTTCGCCGCGGCGTGATGCCGGTGCCCCTCCCGCCGATCGGCGGGAGGGGATTGTTCTGGATCGTCCGGGGAGACGTTCATGACGGTTTCGGAGGTGCCGTCCGCCGCGATTGCCGCGGCGGTGGGGGAGGCGCGCGTGCTGCTTCGGCTGGAGGGCACGGGCGAGCAGGCGCTGCTGGAGCGGCTGGCGGCGAGCGCGATCGCGCTGGCGGAGGCGTTCACCGGCACGCTGCTGATAGCGCGAGGGCTGGCCGAGGTGCTGCCGGCGGCGGCGGGGAACTGGCAGCTGCTGTCGGCAGTGCCGGTGCGGGCGATCAGCAATGTGGCCGGCCTGCCGGCGGACGGCGCTGCGTTCGCACTGCCGGCAGGGGGCTTTGCCGTCGACGTGGATGGTGAGGCGCGCGGATGGGTGCGCGTGATTGCGTCAGGTGCGGCGGGGCGGGTGACGGTGAGCTATTCGGCGGGGCTGGCGGATGACTGGGCCGGGGTGCCGGCGCCGATCGCGCAAGGCGTTGGCTTGCTCATCGCGCACCTCTTCAACGATCGCGAGGCGGGGCAAGCACCGCCGGCGGCGGTCGCGGCGCTGTGGCGGCCCTATCGCCGCATGCGGCTGACGGCGGAGGCCCGGGCTTGAGCGCCGCGGTGCCGCTTCAGGCGGCGATGGTGGCGGCGCTGAAGGAGATCGTCACCGCTTACGATGCGCCGCCGGTGCGAGCGGCGCTGCCGTACGGGCTGGTCGAGGATCCGGTGCTGGCGCGCTGGGGCGGGGCGGGGATCGACGGGCGCGAGGGGCGGGTGCGGATCGTGCTGCACGATGCCGGCGAGCGGCCGGTGCGGCTGCGCATGCTGATGGCGGCAGCGGAAGGCGCGGTGGCGGCGCTGTCCGGCGCGATCGGCGAGGGATGGCGCGTCGTCGCGCTGCGGCTGGTGCGCGGACGCATCGCGCGGGCGGGCGGCGGCGAGCGCTGGACCGCGACGAGCGAGTTCGCGGTGAAACTCTATCGGGAGGAATAGGCATGGCGGTGGAGAAGGGTTCGGCGTTCCTGCTGAAGGTGGGCGATGGCAGCGCGACGCCGGCATTCGCGACGGTGGCGGGCATGCGCACGACGCAGCTGAGCATCAACGGCGAGGCGGTGGTGGTGACTCACAAGGGATCGGGCGGCTGGCGCGAGCTGCTGTCGGGCGCGGGCGCGCGCAGCGTCAGCGTGTCGGCGGCGGGGGTGTTCACCGGATCGGCGGCGGAGACGCGGGTGAAGACCAATGCGCTTGCCGGTACGATCGACGATTATCGGCTGAGTTTCGAAAGCGGCGAGACGCTGACCGGCCGGTTCCTAGTGACGCGGCTGGACTATGCCGGGGATTTCAACGGCGAGCGCAGCTACACCGTGAACCTCGAAAGCTCCGGCGCGGTGGTGGCCGCATGAGCGCGGCGAACCTAGCCCGCGGCGAGGCGAACCTGCGGGTGGCCGGGGAGCTGCTGGTGCTGCGGCCGAGCTTTGCCGCGCTGGTGGCGGCGGAGGAGGAGCTTGGGCCGCTGTTCGCGCTGGTGGAGCGGGCCGCCGAGGGGCGGATGGCGCTCAGCGAGCTGGTGGCGCTGTTCTGGCACTGCCTGCGTGATCGACCGCCGGCGCTGACCCGCGATTCGCTGGGCGAGGCAGTGGCGGCGCAGGGGCTGACCGCGGCGATGCCGGCGCTGAGGCTGCTGCTGGGCCAGATCCTGGCAGGACGGTGACGTTCGCGGAAAACGCGGCGCGGCTGGCGGGCTGCGCAGGCGTGGCGTTCGGCTGGTCGCCGGACCTGTTCTGGCAGGCGACGCCGGCGGAGTTGAGCGCGCTGGTGCGGGCGCTGGGCGGCGAGGAGCAGTCCGCCCCGCCCGATCGCGCGATGATCGCGCGGCTGAAGGGGACATTTCCCGATGGATGAGGATTTCGACCGCATGCTGGTGAGCGTGCGGGCCGACACAGCCGGCTTCGCGCGCGATGTCGCCGAGATGCGCGCCGCGCTGGAGGGGCCGCTGTCGACCGGAGCAGACCGCGCCGGGCGGGCGATCGAGACGACGCTCTCGCGCGCGGTGCGGACTGGCAAGCTGGGATTCGAGGACCTGAAGCGCGCGGCGCTTTCGGTGCTGGACCAAATTGCGGCGGGCGCGCTGCGGACCGGGATCGAAAGCGTGCTCGGCGGCGGGGCGCAGCCGGCGGGGGCCGGGCTGCTGTCCGCGTTGATCGGGGCGATCGGCGCACCGGGGCGGGCGACCGGCGGGCCGGTATCGCCGGGGCGGCCGTTCTGGGTGGGGGAGCGGGGGCCGGAGCTGTTCGTGCCCACGGCGGCCGGATCGGTGATGCCAAACGGTGGCAGCGGGACCCCACGCGACGTGCGGGTGAACATCACCGTCAACGCCGCGAGCGAGGCAGCGCCGGCTGCGCTGGCCCGATCGAGCCGGCAGGTAGCGCGGGCCGTGCGGGCAGCGCTTGCAGGAGCGGATGACTGATGGGCCATTGTCTCGTCGCCGCGCGCGGCGCGCACCATGAAGCAGGCGTCATCACGCGCTTCGACCCGCGGTTCTGGACGGTGAATTTCCCGCGGCCGATGATGGCGGCGGTGACGACGAGCGCGCCGGACGCAATGCGCGTCGACTGCGTCTTCTATCGTAAGAATGATCTCGCCGGGCTGATCTGGGCGGCCGAGGACCGCCACGATCACCCGCTGTTGGCGTATGAGACAGCGCGCGATTTCCGCCGCTGCCGCCTGTCGTTCCGCTGGCAATCGTCAGGCGTGCGGCCGCTGGACGCCACGCACGGCCCGGTGCTGACGATCGAGGGGCGCGACGCCGCGGGCGTGGCGCGATCCTGGTACGTGCGGCTGTGGAATTATGCCCAAGGCACGCCCGAGGATGCCCAGGTGTCGATCGACTTCGCGAACGTCGTGGGCGGTTTCCAGCTGCCGGCGGAAGCAGATCCGGTGTGGGCTGGGGACGTCGATCGCATGTTCCTGTCGTTGGTCGCGCCCGATTATGACGAAAGCGATCGCCCGCTGGCGGCGCCGGCTGAGGGCTGGGCGGAGCTTAGCGCGATCCGGTGTGACGGACCGGGATCAGTGCTGGCGATCGGCGAGGCGGTGCTGCCGGAACATGGCCTGGCGATCGCCAATGGCTATGACGACACGTATCACCTGACGCCGGCGCGTGTGCTGCGGACCATGCTTCACCTCGGGTACCGCGGGGCGATCGTCCATTATGTGGGCATGAGCCATTATTTCCGGCTCGACGGCGACCTCAAGGTCACCGGCACGCTCAATGCGCCTTGTGTCGCCTGGCACCGTGGCTTTGCCGAAGGCGCGACGCAGCTTGGCTATGACGTGATCTGGTCCCTCTCGTACGAATTGTTCGACGCGCATTGCCCGGAAGCGTGGAAGCAGCGCGATGCGGAAGGCGCGCCGGCGTTGACCGGGTGGGAGCCGCCTTCGACCCTGCTGTCGCCGGCCAATGCGACGGCGATGGCCTATCTGCAGGCGATCGCACTGGCGTTCGTCGGGATCGGCGCGGCGGCCGGGCTGGCGGCGAAGTTCCAGGTGGGGGAACCCTGGTGGTGGGTGAAGGCGGACGGGCGCCCCTGCCTGTACGATGCGGCCGCCGTGGTGGCCTTCGCGCCAGTGCCGATCCCGAGCGTCAACGGCCCGCAATCTGCGGCGCAGCGCGCGACGCTCGATACGGCAGGTGCGATGCTCGCCGGATCGACGGCGGCGCTGTGCCAGGCGGTGCGGGGGGTGCACCCGGCGTGCGAGACGTTGCTGCTTACCTATCTGCCCACCGTGCTGGACGCCAAAGCGCCGGAAGCGAAGCGGATGAACATGCCGCTCGGTTGGGCGAGCCCGGCCTTCGACGTGCTGCAGCTGGAAGATTACGACTGGGTGGTGGCGGGCGATACCGCCTCCACCGCGGCGGGCGTCGCGCTGGCGAGTGCGCGGCTTGGCTATCCACCCGAGCGACAGGATTATTTCTCGGGCTTCGTGCTGCGGCCGGAGGACAGGGGACAGTGGCCGGCGATCGATGCGGCGGCGGATGCGGCGCGCCGGCGCGGGGTGCGGCGGGCGCATGTATGGGCGCTGCCGCAGGTGATGCGCGACGGCTTCGTTCACTGGGACGAGCGGCAAGGGGAGGATGAGGTGGAAGCATTCGACGACGTGCTGTTCCCGTTGGAGCTGGGCCGCGAGGCGGAAGTGAGCCCCGGCTTTTCCACCGCGATCGTGACGAGTGCCGGCGGGCGGGAGAGCCGCAACGCGAGCTGGGCGGCGGCAAGGACGCGCTATGATGCCGGGCCGGGCGTGCGCAGCGAGGCGGATATCGCGACGTTGCTGGGCTTCTTTCGCGCGCGGATGGGGCCGGCGCGCGCCTTTCGGCTGCGTGACCCGTTCGATTCGATCGGGGAGGACGAGGTGATCGGCCGAGGCGACGCCGTGACGCGGCGCTTCCCACTGGTAAAACACTACGGAGGCGCGGAGCGGCGGATCACGCGGCCGGTGGCGGGCAGCGTGGCGGTGACGGTGGATGGCGCGGCGGAGCACGGCTTCAGCGTGGAAGCGGGCGGCATGATCGTCCTCGACGTGGCGCCGGCTGCTGGCGCGGTGATCGCGGCGTCCTACATCTTCGACGTGGCGGTGCGGTTTGCCGAGGATCAGCTGATCGTCGCACGCGCGACCTTCCTGGCCGGGTCGGCGCCGTCGGTGCCGCTGGTCGAGGTGCGCGAGGCATGAGCGATCGGCTTTCGACCATCGCGATGCTGTGGTTGCTGTCGCGTCGCGATGGCGTGACGATCGGGCTGACCGATCACGACCGCGACCTGATCGTGGAGGGGCAGCTGTATCGTGCAGCGCCCGGCATGACGCCGTCGGCGATCGAGCGCGGCGACGGGCTGGACGGGGCCGCGATGGAGGCGCGCGGGGCGCTGACAGCGGGTGCGGTGACCGAGCGGGATCTGGCGATCGGACGTTGGGACGGCGCGCGGGTGAGCGTTGCCGCGGTAGATTGGGCGATCCCTGGCGCGCCAGTGTCGCTGGGCGAAGGTACGATCGGCGCGATCGAGATCGACGAGACCGGCTTCACGGCCGAGCTGCGCGGCGTTGCGGCTCGGCTGGACCGCCCGGCGACGGAAGTGACGAGCGCGGCTTGTCGCGCAATGCTGGGCGACCACCGCTGCCGCGTGCCAATGGCGGGGCGGCGGCGCTTCGCGCGGGTGGTGGCAGCCACGGGCGGGCTGCTGACGCTGGACCGGGTGGAGCCGAGCGCGGACGCTTATGGCGGTGGCCGGTTGCGCTGGTTCGGTGGCGAGGCATGCGGGCTGGAGAGTGCGATCGCGCAGTCGGAAGGGGCGACGGTGTTGCTGCGCACGCCGCCGCCGGTCGCCGTCACGCCGGGAATGCTGGTCGAGGTGCAGGAAGGCTGCGACAAGATCCTGGCGACCTGTAGCGGGCGGTTCGACAATGCCGCGAACTTCCGCGGCGAGCCGTATCTGCCCGGCATGGACCTGCTGACGCGTTATCCGGGCGCGTGACACGCGGAGAACGCGTCGCGGCGGCGGCGCGGGGGCTCGTAGGGGTACCGTTTCGGCTCCACGGGCGTGATCCGGCGACGGGGCTCGATTGCGTCGGCGTGGTGGCGCTGGCGCTGCGCGCGAGCGGCCATAAGGGCGCGGTACCGGAAGGATACCCACTGCGCAGCGGCGATGTCGCGCGGTTCCGAAATTGTTTTGATGGGCTGGTGCCAAGCGCGGGCATCGGGGCGGGGGATGTGCTGCTGTGCCGCAGCGGACCCGGGCAGGTGCATCTCGCAATCCATGTCGGGAACGGGTTCGTCCACGCCGATGCCGGCCTTCGCCGCGTCGCCGAGCGCCCGGGGGTGCCGCCGTGGCCGATGCTGGGCGCCTGGCGCATCGCCGGCAATGAACAGGAGGCAGGTTGATGGCGACGCTGGTGTTGACGGCCGTCGGCGGACTGGTCGGCGGACCGCTGGGGGCGGCGCTTGGCGCCACGCTCGGCCGGGCGGTGGACGGCGCGGTGCTGTTCAAGCCACGCGGGCGGCAGGGGCCGCGCCTTGCCGATCTGGCGGTGCAGACGTCGAGCTATGGCCGATCGATCCCGAGGATCTACGGCCGGATGCGCGTGGCGGGACAGGTGATCTGGTCAACCGACCTCATCGAGCATCGCGGCGAGCGGGGCGGGGGCAAGGGGCAGCCGAGCGTCACGAGCTACAGCTATTCGGTGTCCTTCGCGGTCGCCATATCGAGCCGTCGAGTGCGGCGTATCGGGCGGATCTGGGCGGACGGGAACCTGCTGCGCGGCGCGGCGGACGACTGGAAGGTGAAGACCGGCTTCCGGCTGCATGACGGCGACGAGGCGCAGGAGGCCGATCCGCTGATCGCGAGCGCGGAAGGGATCGGCCGGGCACCGGCGCATCGCGGCCTTGCCTATGTGGTGTTCGAGGATCTGCCGCTGGAGGCGTTCGGCAATCGCATCCCGTCGCTGACCTTCGAGGTGGTGGCGGACGAAGAGGATGTGCCCGTCGGCAGGATCGCGCAGGATCTTGGCGGTGGGACGATCGTGACGGCTGAAGCCGCGATGCCGCTGGCGGGGTTTGCCGCCGACGGGGATTCCGTCCGCGACGTGGTCGAGGCGCTGGCCGCTATGTCCGGCGCGTGGTTCGGCCCGGTGGCGGGCGGTGTGACGATGCGCGCGGGCGACAGCCCGGATCGGGTGATCACCGACGAGGGCCCGATGCGGCGGATCGCGGCGGCGGATCAGGCGCCGGCGACGGTATGCGTCGCGCATTATGATCCAGAACGTGACTGGCAGATCGGGGTGCAAAGCGCGGCGCGGCCGGAGCGCTCTGGCAGTGTTCAGCAGGTGGAGATCGCTGCCGCATTGCCCGCCGCGGCGGCAAGGGGGGCGGCCGAACGGATGCTGGCGCGCGTCGAGAGCGAGCGGCGCACGCGCCGGGTGACCGGTGACCTGACGATGATCGAAGTTCTGCCCGGCGAGGTGGTGACAATCGCGGGTGAGGGCGGCGGCCGCTGGCGGCTTCGCGGAACAACGCTGGAGCGGCATCAGGTGGCGCTTGACCTTGTCGCGCTGGCGCCGGCGGCGTTGCCGGCCCTGGCAGCGAGCCCCGGGCGGGTGCTGCGGGCACGGGACAACCCGCTCGGCGCCACGATCCTACACGCTGCGGAACTGCCGCCGATGGGCGAGTTCGTGCCCGGCGCGCCGAGCGTGACGATCGTGGCGGCCGGAACCGGGGCGGGGTGGCGGCGCGCGGCGCTTCAATACAGTGTCGATGATGGCGCGTCGTGGAGCCCGGCTGGCGGCACGGCGGCGGCGGGGATCGTCGGCAGCTTGATCGCAGCGGTTCCCGCAGGGCCGGCCACCATCGTGGATCGCGTGGCGGTGATCCGGGTGAAGCTGGCGCACGGCGCGATGATGCTGGGTGATGCCGATGCCGCGGCGCTCGACCGGGGAGCTAACCTGGCGCTGGTGGGCGAGGAACTGGTGCAGTTCGGCCGGGCGCGGATGATCGAGGGCGGCGCGTGGGGACTCAGCGACTTGTGGCGCGGGCGGCGGGGGACAGTGCCCGCGCCGATCGCAGTGGACGCGCGCTTCGTGTTGATCGAGCAGGCCGCGGCGAGGCGGCTCGCGGTTGACGCTGCACCGGGCGGGCGTGTGCTTCTCTACGCAAGCGGGGCGGGCGACATGGTTCCCGCATCTGCCGAAGTCGTGCTGAGCGGTGCGTCGATTCTGCCGCCGGCACCCGTCCGGCTTCACGCCGCGGCTGTGGCCGAGGGAACCATGTTGCAATGGCGGCGGCGCAGTCGGACGGACTGGCGGTGGCGCGACGGCGTGGATGCGGCGCTGGGCGAGGAAGCGGAGGCGTATCTCGTCACGGTGACGGAGGCCGGTGGCGAAACGGCGACGTTCGAAACATCGACACCGTCATTGCTCCTCGACGCGCAATACGTGAGCGCGGGCTCCAGGGTTTCTGTCCGCCAGCGCGGCACCCACGGCGTCTCCGCCGCGGCCGAGATCATTCTCTAAGAAGGACTGGTTCCATGACCGATGATCGGACTGCTCGCCTGGGCCTGCCGCTGCTGCACGCCGGTCAGGCGCAGAAGGAGATGGACCATAATGAAGCGCTGCTTCGGCTCGACCTTGCCGTGCAGCCGGTGGTGATCTCGATCGGCCGGAACGATCCGCCTGATGCACCGGAGACGGGCGCGTGCTGGGTGGTCGGCAGCGATCCCGTAGGGGCGTGGGCGGGCCGAGCAAATGCCGTCGCCGGTTGGACGCAGGGCGGCTGGCGGTTCCTTGCGGCGATTGCGGGGATGAGCGTTTCACGGCGCGACGACGGCATGCCAGCGCGGTTCGATGGAAACACTTGGGTGATCGGTGCATTGCAGGGGAGCGCATTGTTCCTCGGCGGCGTTCAGGTCTTGTCGGAGCGCCAGCCGGCGATCGCGGACCCGAGTGGGGGCGGCACGATTGATGCGGAGGCGCGGGCGGTGCTGGGCAGCGTTCTTTCTGCGCTGCAAGAGCATGGCTTGATAGGCCGCTAAAAAAGGTGTGGCACTTCGGCAACAGGTCTCGCCTTTTGTATTCTTGCGTGGAAACCAAGCTTTCGATAGGGAGTTTGCCTTGTCCGTAGTGACACTGATGAAAGGGGACTAAGATGCGGAAGCTTGCCGTAGTACTGGCGCTCGCCTCCACCGCACTCGCCTCGCCTGCACTCGCCCGCGACAATGCGTGGTACGTGGGCGCCGAGTTCGGCGGAATGATCGTCGAGGACATCACCTACGACATCTCCACGCCCACCACCACCGGCACCGGCACCGTCAATAGCGATTACGGCTATGACGCTGACGGCATCGTTGGTTACGATTTCGGCGGTTTCCGCCTGGAAGCGGAAGTCGCGTACAAGTCGGCTGATCTCGACAGCTACGCGTCGAGCCTGCCGACGCCGTTCAACAACGGCATCGCCGCTCCGAACACCTTCGACCTCGCTGGCGGCCGTACCACGGCGCTCAGCTTCATGGTCAACGGCTTGCTCGACTTCGGTGACGATGACGGCATCCAGGGCTTCATCGGCGGTGGTGCCGGTGTGGCGCGGGTCAAGGCACGCGTTGCGCTCAACCAGCGCGGAAGCTTCCTGAACGACTCGGACACCGTCTTCGCTTGGCAGGGTATCGCGGGTGTCCGTGCGCCGCTGACTGACAATGTCGACGTCTCGCTGAAGTACCGCTTCTTCAACGCCGACAACGTCAAGCTGGTCGACGTGCTGAACCGTGGCTTCGAGGGCCGGTTCCGCTCGCACAGCATCCTGGGCGGCCTGACCTACAACTTCGGCGAACCGGCTGCTCCGCCGCCGCCGCCGCCGCCGCCGCCGCCGCCTCCCCCCCCGCCGCCGCCGCCGCCGCCGCCGGAAGTGGTCTGCTCGCCGGGTCCGTTCATTGTCTTCTTCGAGTGGGACAAGTCGGACATCACTCCGGAGGCTTCGTCGATCCTCGACAACGCCGTCACGCAGTACCAGTCGTGCGGCAACGCGCAGGTCATGCTGGCCGGCCACGCCGACCGCTCGGGTTCGGCCTCGTACAACGTGGGTCTCTCGCAGCGTCGTGCAGACGCGGTGAAGGCTTACCTCACCTCGCGTTCGATCCCGGATGGCGTGATCTCGACGGAAGCGTTCGGCGAAAGCCGCCCGCGCGTCGACACCGCCGACGGTGTGCGCGAAGTGCAGAACCGCCGCGTGGAAATCACCTACGGCCCGGGTGCGGGTCAGTAAGGCTGACGCCTACAAGGCTGAAAGATTGGGGAGGTCGGTTCGCCGGCCTCCCTTTTCTTTTGTGTTACTGTTTCGGGGCGCGCAGTAACTAACCTCGTGGAAAATGTTGCCGCTCGGTTGAACTGTGCTCCTAGCCATTGAAGTAGCGTGACTTTTTTGCAGCGCTGGCCTCGGAGGCGTGGCGTGACGCTTCCTGCGGTCAGCGGAAGCAAGCACAAGGGCGAGCTGATTTCGTCAGGCCGATAAGCCGCACCGAGGATGAATGGTCAGGCGCCGCCGTCCCCGTTCTCGCCTCCTTGCCCATCTCGCCCCTCGACCGGCCCCATTCGGTTTGGCGCACGTGTTCGTTACGCCGCAATTGGTTCCGGTCATCATCTTGGGAGATCGACCATAGGCAGCGCGTCTGCCGGGCCGTAGCGGGAGGATGTCAGATAGCGCGCATGCGACTGTCGATCGTCGCCCGCGCGCTTCGATGCGGCAGGTAGAACGGAGCTTCCGGCGGCTTGGCTGGTTATTCCGGCTGGGCGAGACCTAAAGCGGGGCCGTGGCGCAGACAGGGGTAGGATGAATACACCAAGGATTTCGGGGCTGCTGGAGACAGCGCTCTATGTGGACGACATGGCGCGAGCCGCGCGGTTCTTCCGTGATGTCCTGAACCTCGCCCCGATGATCGAGAGCGATCGGCTGACCGCCTTCGATGCCGGGCGCGGCGGCGTGTTGCTGGTGTTCGCGCGTAGCCAATCAATCGAAGATGTGCAGATCCCGGGCGGGACCATTCCTGGACACGACGGCAGCGGGCCGCTTCACATGGCCTTCGCGATTGCGGATGACGCCTACGAGCCGTGGCGCGCGCATCTTGTGAAGAATGATGTCCGCATCACGCATGAGGTGCAATGGCCGGCAGGTGGGCGTAGCCTGTATTTCGAGGACCCCGACGGCCATGTGCTCGAATTGGCCACGCCAGGATTGTGGAAGAATGATGCCGAGCATCCGGGGCGCTTGCCTGCGGGAACCAAGTGACGGAATGCAGCGATGTCGCTGACCAGATTATCCAGGGAGAAAACGTGATCCTGCGCAGCTTGTTCGTCGCCAGCCTGCTGGCCTCCACCGCCTGCTCTGCCGAGCCGCAAGGAATGTCGAACGCGGGGGACGCGCCTGCCGCGACGACCGCCGGAGCCAAGCCGTTCGTCGAGACCGTTGTCGCCGATTTCGACGCGCCGTGGGCGATGACGTTCCTGCCCGATGGGCGGATGCTGGTGACGGAGAAGGCGGGCAGCCTGCTGCTGGTATCCGCGGACGGCAAGACGCGCTCCACGATCGCGACGCTGCCGGTGGATAGCGCCGGACAGGGCGGACTGATGGACGTGGTGCTGGCGCCCGATTTCGCCACCTCAAAGCGCGTGTATCTCAGCTGGTCGATGGCTGGGCCGGGCGGCAAGGGTGTGGTCCTGTCGCGTGGCGTGCTGGATGAGACGGGCGGCAGCCCCAAGCTGCAGCAGATCGAGGAGCTGTTCCGGGCGACGCCGTTCGTTGAAGGCAACGGCCATTATTCCGGGCGGATCGCCTTCTCGCCGGATGGCAAGTATCTGTTCTTCACAAACGGCGAGCGGCAGAAGTTCGATCCTGCTCAGGATCCAAAGGCCACGCTCGGCAAGGTGCTTCGCCTGACGCTCGACGGGAAGCCGGCACCGGGCAATCCGCTTGCCGCGCAGGGCTTCCACCCGGCGGTGTGGAGCTATGGCCACCGCAACCTGCTTGGCATTGCTTTCGACGCGCAGGGGAACCTGTGGGAGCAGGAGATGGGGCCGAAGGGCGGCGACGAGCTCAACCTTGTCCTGCCGGGGCGCAACTATGGCTATCCCAAGGTATCGAACGGGGACCATTATGACGGGCGTCCGATCCCGGACCACAACCCGGGCGACGGGTTCGAAGCGCCGAAGGTGTGGTGGAACCCGGTGATCTCGCCGGGCGGGCTGATGGTCTATTCCGGCGATCTGTTCCCGCAGTGGAAGGGGGACGCCTTCATCGGCGGGCTTTCGTCCCAGTCGCTGGTGCGCGTTGATCTTGATGGCACCAATGCGCGCAAGGGCGACCAGTTCGACATGGGTGCCCGCATCCGCGAGGTCGAGCAGGGGCCGGACGGGGCGATCTACGTGCTGGAGGACGGCGCGCAGGGATCGCAGGGCCGGCTGATCAAGCTCACTCCCGCACGATAAGATAGTTCATCCGCGCCGAGGCGATCGGCTTGGTACGGTCATCCTGCCAGGCGGTCGCCTCCACATTGGCGATGCGGGTGCCGAGCCGAGTGACGACGCCGGCGGCGCGGGTCACGCGCTGCCGGCCGCCGCGCATGAAATCGACCGTCACGTTGATCGGCTTCACCCGGCCGCCGCCGTCGGCTTCAAGCTGGTGGCGAAGCGCCGCGATCGCGGCGACCTCCAGCAGCCCCGTTATCGCGCCGCCCTGAACGAAGCCGGGGCGGCCGAGCACGGCCGGGCTGAACGGCATTGCGAGCACAGGCCGATCGTCCTCCCATTCGAGGCTTGCGCCGAGCAGATCGGCATAGGGCGGCAGCTTCATGCCTGCGGCTCCAGGAACATGAAGGTGCCGGTGACATGGGCGATAGGATCGTCGGGGTCGCCGTCATGGGCCTGGCCGCGAACGAAGCTGATCGACCGTTTCAATGCATAGCATTCGCCATGGCCGATGACGGTGTGGCCGGGGCGGGCGGGGCGAAGGTAATCGACGCGCAGATCGAGCGTTGCGTGCGGCACGAAGCGACCGAGCCGGCGCATGCTGGCGAGGCTGGTGGCAATGTCCATCAACGCGAAGATCGGGCCAGAGGCGATGACGCCGCTGTCCTCGTCTCCGATGATCTCTTCGGAATAGGGGAGCGTCAACTCGACCCAGCCTTCGCCATGCGCGTGATAATCGATGCCAAGGCGGCCGCCGTGACCGCCAAATCGCACGTCTTCCATGCCGGGCAAGCCGGCCAGTGCCGCGTTGATGCTCATGGGCGACGGCTCTACACCAGCCTCCGCCGATCGCAACGCCGCGCGGCCGACGCCATGAAGAGCGGCATTGATGCCGTTGCGCGGGTCATCTAAGTCGATCGTATCAGTTCTCGGGAGAGGTGGAATGGACGAGCGCGTTACGATCACGGTGGAGGACGGCATCGCCGATGTGCGGCTGAACCGCCCGGATAAGATGAATGCGCTCGACCCGGCGATGTTCGCCGGGATCAATTCTGCACTTGAGCGACTGACCGGCATGCCGGAGGTCCGCGTTGCGGTCCTTTCCGGCGAAGGGCGGGCGTTTTGCGCCGGGCTCGACATGGGTTCTATGGCGGCCGGGGGATCAGGCAACGATCTGGGCAGGCGTAGCCATGGCCTGGCCAATACGGCGCAGAACGTTGCCTGGGGCTGGCGATCGCTGCCGATGCCGGTGATTGCCGCGGTACACGGCGTGGCGCTCGGCGGCGGTTTCCAGATCATGTCCGGTGCCTGCGTCCGTATCGCGCGACCGGACACGCGGATGTCGATCCGCGAGACCTATTGGGGTCTGGTGCCGGACATGGCCGGGCTGGCGTTGTGGCGTACGCTGGCGCGGGACGACGTGCTTCGCGACCTCACGTACAGTGCGCGCGAGTTCACCGGCGAGCAGGCGGAACGCTATGGCTTCGTCACGCGGGTGGCCGATGATCCAAGAGCCGCGGCATTCGAACTGGCGCGCGAGATCGCCAGTCGCAACCCCGATGCGGTGAAGGCATCGAAGCGGTTGATCAACCTGATGGCCGACGGCGACACCGCGACCATGCTGCAGGCGGAAAGCGACGAGCAGATCAAGTTGATGCGCTCCCCCAACCAAGTGGAAGCGGTGCGTGCGAACATGGAGAAGCGTGCGCCGGTGTTTGCCGACTAAGCATCGTTCCACGGCACCAAAGCGTCGGTCGTTGGTTGATAGCCGGATCGTTCATCCAAGGAGTATCGCCATGACCGACGCACTGACCGGCGACATCAACACCGTGACCGGCAAGATCAAGGAAACTGCTGGTGCCGCCACCAACGACCGTTCCATGCAGGCTGGCGGCATGTTCGACCAGCTGAAGGGCGCGGTTCAGAAAGCCATGGCGCCGGGCGCCGACGGGCAGCCAGAGGCGGTGGGCAAGGCAAAGGCCTTCGCCAAGGAACGCCCTTGGGCGACGGCTGCGCTGGTCGGCGTGCTTGGGCTTGCGACCCTCGGCACGTTGCGCGGACAGCGCTGACGAACACAGAGCAGGCTGAGCTAAGGAAGAAGCCACGCGGGTGCAGTTGCCCGCGTGGCTTTTTCATTCGCCTTTGACTCGCATCTCTTTCAGCCGCTCCACAAACTCCGCGGGCAGGCTGACGCCCTTTGGATCGGTCATCACGATCGTCGTGTCGCAGGTGGCGATGCAGCTTCCGGACTGAAACATCGCAGCCAGCATCTCAAAGCTGCGGTTGCCGATCCGGCCAATGCCGAGTGCGATCTCGACATCTTCGGGGAAGGTGCCCTCGGCGAGATAGTTGATCTCGTTGCGGGCCACGACGGCGCGGAACGTACCTTCCGCCATCTTGCCACGATTGACGCGGCCCAGCCGCTGGTTCGTGCGCACCCGCGCGTCCTCGAACAGCGAGGCGTAAGCGACGTTGTTCAAATGCCCCATCGTGTCGAGATCCTGGAAGCGGGTCTGCTTCGTCTCGTGCTGCGGATAGGAGGCGGGATCGAGGCGCCAAGCGGCAGGGCGGGACATGATGCTGTTCCTGTCGAGCTGAAACAAATTCCCCGGCGGAGGCTCGTGCCCGGGACGAGCGGCTCGTCTGTGGGCGCGGCCTTCGCCGGGGAATAAGGTGTTGTCTTTCATGGTCCGTCACGGGAGCCAGTCCCGTGACGTCAGGCGCGGCAGCGAACGCTGCGCTGGTCGGCCTAGAGAGTCAGCGCACGAGCTGCGCGCCGACTCCCTGCGGCTCAGCGCGGTGCCATGCGGATCGCGCCGTCGAGGCGAACGTCTTCGCCGTTGAAATAGCCGTTCTCGATCATCAGCGTGGCGAGCGCGGCATATTCCGACGGTTCGCCGAGGCGCTTCGGGAACGGAACCTGAGCGGCGAGCGCGTCCTTCACGTTCTGCGGCGCGCCCTGCAGCAGCGGGGTGTTGAAGATGCCCGGCAGGATGGTGTTGACGCGGATGCCCTCGCTCATGAGATCGCGCGCGATCGGCAGGGTCATGCCGACGACGCCACCCTTCGACGCCGAATAGGCCGCCTGGCCGATCTGGCCATCCTCCGCCGCAACCGACGCGGTGTTGACGATCGCGCCGCGATCGCCATCCGGCAGCGGATCGAGCGTCATCATGCCGGCGGCCGACTTGGCGATGCAGCGGAAGGTGCCGACGAGGTTGATCTGGATGATCCAGTTGAACGCATCGAGCGGGAAGTGCTTGATCGAGCCGTCTTCCTTGCTGCGGCTCGCCGTCTTGATGGCGTTGCCGGTGCCGGCGCAGTTCACGAGGATCCGCTCCTGACCGATCGCTTCGCGGGCCTTGGCGAAACCGGCGTCGACCGAAGCTTCGTCCGTCACGTTGACCTTGCAGAAGACGCCGCCGAGTTCCTGGGCGAGTGCTTCACCCTTCTCTTCCTGCAGGTCGAACAGCGCGACCTTCACGCCCTTCGAGGCGAGCAGGCGGGCCGTCGCGGCGCCGAGACCGGACGCGCCGCCGGTGATCACGGCGGAAATGGTGTTGTCGAGCTTCATTGGTGGTTCCCCTCCCGAAGAGTTGCCCCGCACAGGCGGCGGCACAAGGGCGTCCCCGCGAAGGGCGGGGACGCATCACAAGGTTGATCGAACGTGGCTTAGGCCGCGGCCTTCGCCTCGCCCTGCCAATCGCAGTTTTCGATGATCGTCACGTTGGCGACGCCGCCGCCCTCGCACATCGTCTGCAGCCCGTAGCGACCGCCACGACGGCGCAGTTCGTGCACCAGCGTTGCCATCAGCTTCGTGCCGGACGCGCCCAGCGGGTGACCGAGCGAGATCGCGCCGCCATTGACGTTGAGCTTGTTCGGATCTGCCTTGGTGTGTTCCAGCCAAGCGACCGGCACCGAGGCGAACGCTTCGTTCACTTCGTAAAGGTCGATGTCGTCGATCGAGAGGCCGGCCTTCTTCAGCGCCTTGTCGGTGGCGAACAGCGGCTCTTCGAGCATCACGACCGGGTCACCGGCAGTGACGGTGAGGTTGACGATCTTCGCCAGCGGCTTGAGGTTGTACTTCTTCAGCGCTTCCTCGCTGACGATCAGCACCGCGCTGGCACCGTCGCAGATCTGGCTCGACGAAGCGGCGGTCAGAACGCCTTCTTCGGAAAGCTTCTTCACGCCGGCCATGCCTTCAGCCGAGGCATCGTAGCGGATGCCTTCGTCGGACGTGTGCACGTCCTTGCCCTCAGGGGTTTCGATCTCGATCGGGACGATCTCGTCCTTGAACTTACCACCCTGCGTCGCGGCGACCGCCTTGCGATGCGAGTTGAGCGAGTATTCGTCGAGCTGCTCGCGGGTGTAGCCGTATTTCTTGGCGATCATCTCCGCACCAGCGAACTGGTTGAAGTTGATGCCCGGGAACTTCTCCTCAAGGCCCGGCGACTTGTTCTTGCCGAGGCCGGCATCGTAGAACAGCTTGTACGTGGAGCCCATCGGCACCCGCGTCATGCTCTCGACGCCTGCCGCGATCACCACGTCCTGCGTGCCCGACATCACTGCCTGCGCGGCGAACTGGATCGCCTGCTGCGAGGAGCCGCACTGGCGATCGATCGTGACCGCCGGAGTCGACTGCGCGAGCTTCTTCGAGGCGAGCACGGCGTTGCGGCCGACCTGGCCTGCCTGCTCGCCACCCTGGCTGACGCAGCCCATCACCACATCGTCAACCGCGTCGCCGGGAATCCCGCTACGCTCGACGATCGCATCCAGAACCTTCGCTGCCAGATCAACTGGATGGACACCCGCGAGCTTACCCCCGCGACGACCACCAGCCGTCCGAACTGCGTCGACGATATACGCCTCGGCCATCTTCCGACTCTCCATAACAGATGTTATCCCGGTGCGTCATGTGGCGCGGTTTGACGCGCTCGGCAAGAGGTGGAGAGGTGAATGAACGTATCTGATGCAGTGATCGAGCGGCGCTCGGTACGCGGGTTCCTGGACAAGGAGGTGCCGCTGGAGGTGCTGAAGGAACTCGCGCTGCGCTCGGCACGCGCCGCGACGGGCGGCAACATTCAGCCCTGGCACATCGACATCGTCACCGGTGCGAAGATGGACGAGCTGAAGGCGATCATGCGCGGCAAGCTGGAGCGGCGCGAAAAGGAAACGCCGGGCTATGACATCTATCCGCGTGAAATGACCGAGGCGACGAAGAAGCGCACCTTCCAGATCGGCGAGATCATGTACGGCCATCTTGGCATTCCGCGCGAGGACAAGGCGGCACGCGCGCAATGGTTCGCGCGCAACTTCCAGTTCTTTGGCGCGCCGGCGGCGTTTTTCGTGACGGTGGACCGCCGCATGGGGCCGCCGCAATGGGCCGACCTTGGCATGTACCTGCAAAACCTGATGCTGCTCGCGGTCGAGAAAGGACTGGCGACCTGCCCGCAGGAATGCTGGGCGGTTTACCCCAATACCGTTGAAGGCTTCCTCGGCACACCGGCGGAGCGGATGCTCTTCTGCGGCGTGGCGATCGGCTATGAAGACCCGGAGGAGCCAGCGAACCGGACACGCGCGCCGCGCGCGCCGGAAGAGGAATGGCTGACCATCCTCGCGTAGGCAGCGGTAGGGATAAAAGGAGGGGGGCCGCGCGGATCGCGGCTTCCCCTGCTTCAGCAAGCTATCGGCGCTTAGTCTGGCTTGCCCTCGTCGATGGCGGCGAGGATCATCCGTTCCCATGCGGCGGTATCACCGACGTTCGCCATCGCTTCGGTGGGCGCACGCAGGGTGTGTAGAACCGCCAGCGCATCGTTGCGGAAATCGCGCCAGGTTGCGTCCACCGCATCGGCCGCCGATTCCTGATCGCCTTCCCCGTTCGCGCTGATGCGCTGGCCGGCGAGGACCCGCGCAATCCGTTCAAGTGCCGGGACGGTAGCTATATCCATGCTGGCTTCTCCTTGTTCCGGAGAAGCAACAGTTTAGGCGGCGCCGGGTTTCCACGGCGCCGCACTTATCAACGACCGTAAGCCGTTCAGGCCTGGGCGGCCGCACGCGGGCCGCCACGGCCGCGTCCGCCGCGACCACGGCTGCCGCCCGCCCCACGGCGGCTGGCGTTCGCATAGTCGCGTGTGGCGGTCGGCTGATGCGTTGCTTTCGGACGTGCCGGGCCACGCTGCTGGCGTGGGCGATCCTCGCGCGGGGCGGGATCATTGCCGATCGCCTTGATCCGCGCCGCCTTCAACGCGTCGGCGCGCTTCATGAAATCTGCCGGAAGCGCGCGGACCGGCACCTTCTGGCGCGTCAGCTTTTCGATGTCCTTCAGGTACGGACGCTCATCGTCCGCGCAAAAGGCAACTGCGATGCCGCTGGCGCCGGCGCGCGCCGTACGACCGATGCGGTGCACATATTGCTCCGCGACGTTCGGCAGTTCGAAGTTGAACACGTGGCTGACGCCCGAAATGTCGATGCCGCGCGCCGCGATATCGGTCGCGACGAGGATCGGCACTTCGCCCGATTTGAACGCGGCGAGCGCACGCTCACGCTGCGGCTGGCTCTTGTTGCCGTGGATGGCGTTGGACGCGATACCGTTGCCCGCCAGCAGCTTCACGACGCGGTCGGCGCCGTGCTTGGTGCGCGTGAAGACGAGCGCACGGTCGATCTGCTCTTCCTGGATCAGGATCGTCAGCAGCGCCTGCTTTTCAGTCTGGTTGACGAAGATAACCTGTTGGTCGACGCGCTCCGCCGTGGTCGAGGCCGGAACGACGGAGACGGTCTGCGGCTGATGCAGGAACTGGTCCGCGAGTTCGCGGATCGAGTTTGGCATGGTGGCCGAGAAGAACAGTGTCTGGCGGCGTCGCGGGACCATCTTCACGATCTTGCGCAGTGCGTGGATGAAACCGAGGTCAAGCATCTGGTCGGCCTCGTCCAGCACGAGGATCTCGAGCATGGTGAGGTTGCAGAAACCCTGCTCGACGAGGTCGAGCAGGCGACCCGGCGTCGCGACAAGGATATCAACGCCGCGCGACAGATCCTGGCGGTTCTTGTTGATGCTGGTGCCGCCGAAAACGGTCGCGACGGTCAGCCGCGAGTTGCGGGCATAGCCGCGCGCATTGTCCGCGATCTGATTGGCGAGTTCGCGCGTCGGGGCGAGCACGAGCATGCGCACATGCGTCGGCAGCACCCGCTTCTGGCCTTCGAGCAAGCGCTGGATCGAGGGGAGAACGAAAGCGGCGGTCTTGCCGGTACCCGTTTGGGCAATGCCGAGAAGGTCGCGCCCGGTCAGCACGATCGGGATCGAATCGCGCTGGATCGGCGTCGGCGTCTCATAACCCTTGGTCTCGAGCGCACGAACGAGAGGCTCGGCGAGACCGAGATCGGAGAAGTTCATCAAAAACGTACCTAATATGATCGCACCCGCGCATCACGAGGACACACGGGTAGCGGGGAAAAATGACACCCCGCGTGACTTGGGAAGCCGGTTCGATCGACCGAGGCGGAGCCTGGGCTTGATGCCCGATCACGCTGCATACGCCTCGATGCTCGAATAAATGCGCACGTGCGGCGCGTAAGTCAAGCTGCGCCGCGAGTGCCAACTGCCACGCATGGCGCGGATTAACCTTTACTTGGCGCTAATTGTTCTTCCGCCAAGGGGAGCGCATGAGCGTATCTTCTGTGCCTGCAACCTGGATCGCGGTTCTCACGCAATTTGCCCTTGGGAGCGGCGCGCTGGCTGCGCTGGCGTTCGCGCCGCCCGCCAACGGCGCGATGCTGCTGCTACCGCTGACGGACGGCGCATCGGGGGTTGCGATTGCGCGCAAGCATGATGCGCTGCTCGTCTCGTCGAGTGCCGGCGGCCAACTGGTCGTGCGGGGGGAGCGCGACGAATTGCTCTGGCCCCTCATGAAGGCGGGTATTCTCGTCGTGGCCGCGCCGGTCAGTGGTTGCGGGGAGCCGGGCTGATGTCCTCCCTCGTCTCACTGCGGCGTCGCGGCATGCGGTTGCTGGTCGGCATGGGCTGGCTGTGCATTCCCTCGCTGTTGATCCTGGGGCACGCGCTGTCGAGCCCGAACATCGGGTTTGCTGTCGCTGTCGCCGCCGCGGCGAACGTCGTGCCCACGATGATGGTGCTGCGCCGCCGGCACGATGCGGCGGCGCGGATGAGCGTTGCTGCGCTGGGTGCGGTTCTGCCGGCCTGCTTCGTCTACATGCTGGCGGGAAATGCGTGGCAGATGGACGCGCACATGTACTTTTTCGTCGCGTTGTCGATGCTGGCGGTGTTGTGCGACTGGCGACCGCTGGCGCTGGCCTCGGTCCTCGTCGCGCTTCACCATTTCTCGCTGTCCTTCCTGATGCCGGCCTGGGTCTTTGGAACCGATGGAACGATGGGGCGCGTGCTGTTCCATGCGTTTGCCGTAGCGCTGCAGTTCGCGGCGCTCGGCTATCTCACCGTACGCCTGCGCACGCTGATCGTCGGGCTGGATGCGGCGCGGGCCGAAGGGGAGCAGTTGGTCGCCGTAGCAGAGGAGGAGCGGCGGCGCGCGATCGACGCGCTGGCATCCGCGAAGGTCGCGGAGGAGCGTTCCGCCGATGAACGTCGTCGGCGTGTCGCGGCGGAAGCGCGGCTGGACGATGAGCGCCGTCATGCGCTGGCCGCCCTGGCGGACGAGTTCGAGCAAACCGTGGCAGGTGTGGCCGTCGCGATCGAAGGCGCGGCGTCATCAATGGAAGTGTCGGCAGCGAACCTCACGCGGATTGCCGCGGATGCGGGGAGACAGGCGAGCGAAGTGGCTGCAGGTGCAAGCCAGGCTGCCGGTGCAACCCAGGACGTGGCCGACGCGGTTCACCGCCTTACCGGCTCGATCGTCGGGATTTCCGGTAGCGCGGAGGCTCAGGCGACACTCACCAGCAGCGTGCGCCGCCATACCGATGAGGGCAAAGGCGCGGTGCTTGACCTCTCCGTGCAGGCACAGAGCATTGGCGGATTGGTGGGCGAGATCCACGCGATTGCCGCGCGCACCAATCTCCTCGCGCTGAACGCGACCATCGAGGCCGCGCGCGCAGGAGACGCCGGCCGCGGCTTCACGGTGGTGGCAGGTGAGGTGAAGCAGCTTGCTGGCGGAACAGCACGCGCTACCGAAAAGATTGTGGCGCTGATGCAGGGCGTCGAACAGGCAATCCGGGCGACCGAGGCGAACATCGTGGAGGCGTCCGACGGGGTCGGCCGTGTCGCAACAGCCGCAAGCGACATCCGCGGTGCGGTGAGCGATCAGCGTTTGATGGCAGCAACGATCGAGCGAACCTCGCAGGAGGCCGCCCGGGGCGTCGATATGATCGAGCGGCGCATCGTCGAGGTCGCCACCGCGGCGAACGAAGTGGGTGCGCTGTCGCGTCACGTGCGCGACGCTGCGGACGCACTGTCCGATCAGGCGCGGAGGCTGCGCGTCACCACCGATGGCTTCGTGCAGCAACTGCGCAGTGGCGATACGCCGGCACCGCACAGCTTGACGGCCAAAGTCGCGGCATAGCCAGAAAAGAACGGCCGGCAGCGTGGCGGCCGGCCGCAAGGCCGCTTAGTTGCGCTGCTTAAAGCTTGCGGCTGATCACTTCCTTCATGATCTCGTTCGTGCCGCCATAGATCCGGCTGACACGCGCGCCGCGCCACATCTTGGCGATCGGATATTCGTTCATATAGCCAGCGCCGCCGTGCAGCTGGAGGCACTTGTCCATGACTTCCCACTGGAGGTCGGTATGCCACAGCTTGGCCGCCGCGCCTTCCTCGTTGGTGAGTTCCCCCTTCAGATGGCGCGCGATCGCCCAGTCGAGGTGCGCCCAGCCGACCTGCAGCTTCGCCTTCAGATCAGCGAGTACGAACTTGGTGTTCTGGAAATCGAACACGGTGCCCTTGAACGCCTTGCGCTCTTTCACGAAAGCAACCGTGTCGTCGAACGCCTTTTGCGAGGAGGCCATGGTGCTGACCGCAATCGACAGACGCTCCTGCGGCAGCTGGCTCATCAGATAGATGAAGCCCATGCCCTCTTCACCAAGGCAGTTGGTGATCGGAACGCGCACGTCCTCGAAGAACAGCTCGGAGGTGTCGGCGGCGTCCTGGCCGATCTTGTCGAGCTTGCGGCCCTTGCTGAAGCCCTCACGGTCGCTTTCGACGAGGATGATCGACATGCCCTTATAGGCGGGCTGCGCATCGGGATCGGTCTTCGCGACGACCAGCGTCAGATCGGTGTTCTGGCCGTTGGTGATATACGTCTTCGAGCCGTTGATGACGTAGTGATTGCCGTCCTTCTTCGCGGTCGTGCGGATCGACTGAAGGTCGCTGCCAGTGCCCGGCTCGGTCATCGCGATCGCGGTGATGACGTCGCCCGACACCATCTTCGGAAGCCATTCCTTCTTCTGCTCTTCGGAGCCGTAGGTCTCCATATAGCCGGCGACGATGTCGGACTGGAGCGAGAAGCCGGCGGGGACGCCCGAATAGGCCATTTCCTCGTCGACGATGGCATTATAGCCAAAGTCGAGGCCAAGGCCGCCATACTCTTCCGGAACGGTCGGGCAGAGCATGCCGACTTCGCCTGCCTTCTGCCAGAAAGCCTTGGGAACGAGGCGATCCTTTTCCCACTGATCCGCGTGCGGCACGCCTTCCTTGGCCAGGAAGCTGCGGACGGTCTGGCGGAACGCCTCATGATCTTCGTTGTAAGCGAAACGGCCCGCGATCTGGTCGAGCGACATTGAAGAAACCCCTCCGAAAACTGATCGCTTCTTCTCGCGATGCGGCCGCAGAGGGTCAAGTAACTTTTGTTATGGTGGCAGGCGGCGTGCCGCGGCCCTCGACTTCCATTGCGGCCAAGGCCTATGCGGGATGGGAAAGAGAGGTAACGGATGAAACTTGCGAGCCTGAAACATGGTCGTGACGGCAAGCTCGTCGTGGTGTCGACCGATCTCGCCTGGTATGCCGATGCATCGCACATCGCGCCAACGCTGCAGGCGGCGCTGGACGACTGGGATCGGCTGCTGCCGGACCTGCAGAACCTCGCCACCGACCTCGATCATGAGGTGATCCCGCGGGAGCGCTTCCACGAGCGCGAGGCGGCCTCACCGCTCCCGCGGGCATATCATTGGGCGGATGGCTCGGCCTATGTGAATCATGTCGCGCTCGTGCGGCAGGCGCGCGGCGCAGAGATGCCGGAGACGTTCTGGCACGATCCGCTGATGTATCAGGGCGGCTCGGATGGTTTCCTGGCCCCGCGCGATCCGATCCCGCTCGCCGACGAGAGCTGGGGCTGCGACCTGGAAGCGGAAGTGGTGGTGGTCACCGGTGACGTCCCGATGGGCGCGACCCGAGAGGAGGCACTGGCGGCCGTCCGGCTCGTCGGCCTCACCAACGACGTTTCGCTGCGTAATCTGATCCCGGGGGAACTCGCCAAGGGCTTCGGCTTCTTCCAATCGAAGCCGGCATCCGCCTTTTCACCAGTGTTCGTGACGCCTGACGCGCTGGGCGACTGGTGGCGGGACGGCAAGCTGCACCGCAAGCTGATGGTGGACCTGAACGGCCAGCCGTTTGGCCGCGCCGAGGCGGGCGAGGACATGACGTTCGACTTCGGTACGCTGATCGCGCACGCCGCGAGAACACGTGCTCTTGGCGCGGGGACGATCGTCGGCTCCGGTACGGTGTCCAACCGTGATGCTGACGGGGGCCCGGGCAAGCCGATCGCCGAGGGCGGGGTCGGCTATTCCTGCATTGCCGAGGTGCGCACGATCGAGACGATCGCGGGGGGCAAGCCGATGACGCCGTTCCTGAGGAAGGGCGACACCGTCCGCATCTGGGCCGAGGATGATCGGCATCATCCTATCTTCGGCGTAATCGAGCAGGTTGTTGGAGGCTGATGCGACGCCAGCCGCCGGGCGGCCGGCGGCTGGAAGGCTTCTTAGCCGCGGGGCAGCTCGTGGCGGCTGGGCTCCCCCGCCGCGTCCGTGATCCCCAGCATGCGGGCGCTCGCGACGGGGCGGTTCGGATCACCCTGATGTGCATCCATGTCGAGCGTCACCGCGCGGCGGCCGGTGCGACGCGGTGTGACACGCGCGACGAGCGGTAGCGTGGCGAGCGCAGGCGCCAGGAAGCGGATCTCGATATCGAGCGGGCGGAAGGCAGGATCGATCGCTGACACGCCGGCATGTTCAAGCAATGCCGCGATCACGCCGCCGTGGTAAGCGGGCAGTGGCGCGCCGACATGCTCCACGCACGGCTGCATCGTCAGCCCGTCAGTTGAAGCGATCGCGCTGAGGTAAGCGGCGAAGTCTGGCGCGGGCGAGGGCGGCAGCACCTCGTGGCGTTCATCCATCCGCCCCGGCGTGCCGCCAGGCATCGAACCAATCAGATATCGTGCCATCGCGGCTCCGACGGGTTGGCCATTCGACGTCAGGCGAGCGCGTGACAGCGCCAGGTCGCCCTCGCGCGTCACGTCGTCGATGACGCAGTCGAGCGGGCCGGCGGGCAGCGGGCCGAACCAGTCGACACGCAGGTCCAGCGTCATCATCGGCGTTGGCCGCGGCAGGATGGTGAACACGCCGCCGGCAGTCGCCTGGTCTGCAAGCACCAGCGCTGCGCCGCGTGATATGCGTCCGTCCGCGTCGCAGACGGCCGGCAGCGCCCCGTCAAGCGAGGTAGACACTGGTTCGCCAACGGTCGCGCATTGGCGCATGCCGAGTGCTGCGCAGGCCGGGATGGTGCTGATATGCTCGTTGGGTCGGCTGCCCGGAAAGCCCGGGTACAGCCGCTCAGGATCGCTGCGGCTCACTTCGTGCGGTACCGGATCGGCAGGCGCTTCAAGCCGCTGACGAAGCTGGCGCGGGTCCATGCTGGTTCGCCGGCGAGCTCGAAATCATCGAAGCGGGCGAGCAATTCCTCGAACAGGATACGCATCTCCATCTTGGCCAGATGCTGGCCCAGACACAGATGCGGGCCATAGCCGAAGGCGAGATGCTGGCGCACATTCTCGCGATCGACGCGGAATGCGAAAGGATCTTCGAACACCGCAGCGTCGCGATTAGCGGACGGATAGGCCATGACAAGCCCGTCGCCGGCCTTGACCTGCATGCCGCCAACTTCCGCATCCGCGGCGGCAGTGCGGAAGAAATGCTTCACCGGGCTGGACCAGCGGATCATCTCGTCGACTGCGTTGGGCAGCAGATCGGGGTCGTCGCGCAGCTTCTGAAGCTCGCCGGGATTGCGGATCAGTTCGAGCAAGCCGGCGGAGGAGGAGGAACTGGTAGTGTCGTGGCCCGCGGCGGCGATGATGAGGTAATAGCTCATCGCCTCCATGTTGCCCATCGGCGAACCGTCGGTCAGGGTGGCATTGGCGATGATGGTCGACACGTCGTCGCGCGGGTTGGCCTTGCGGTCGGCAGTGATGCGATCACACCAGGCGTTGAATTCGGCGATGGTAGCAAAGAGGCCACCCATCTCTTCAGGCCGCATGTGATCGAAGTCCTGGGCGCCGAATACTTCTTGGGTGATCTTCATCAGGAACTTCTCGTCCTCACGCGGCACGCCGAGGGTCAGCATGATGACGCGCAGCGGGAACCAGATCGCGACCTCGGTCGCAAAATCGCATTCGCCGCCGAGCGAGACCATCTGCTCGACGCTTTCTTTCGCCAGCAAGCGGATGTCCTCTTCCAGCTGCCGCATGTGTTTGGCCGAGAAGTAACCCTGGGTCATCGCGCGGAAGTGGCGGTGATCGGGGTTGTCCATGCTGACGAGATTGCGGGTCAGTTTGCCGTCGCCGCCGGTAATCGCCTTGACGCGTTCCTCGTCGGCGATGGTCGTCAGCGTCAGGCGCGGGTCGTTGAGAAACGTGTCGGTATCGAGTTCGACCCGCTTGATGTCCGCGTGGCGCGCCACGGTCCAGAACGGGCGATAGCCTTCTGGCTCGCACCAATAAACCGGCGCTTCCTCACGCAGGTATTTGAAGATCGCGTGGTACCGCTCCTCATGCGCGTAGCTGTCGGGATCGACGATCGCGGCATCGAGAGCGGCCTTGTCAGCAGGCGAGGGAACGTTGGGGGTGAGGCCGATGTCCGGTTCGGCAATGGCGGCGGCTGTGGCCATGGTATCTCTCTCCATCATGCCGGTCGCACCGCCGGCTCGCCGCGACGTAAGCCGATCGCTTTATCAAGATCAATGGAAGTCGTGGCTGCGGATCGGAATCACGTCCTCCGGCCTGTCGCGATAATGATAATCCGTACGGTTGCGCGGCTTCCACCCGGCGTCGCCGCGATCGGGGGCGCCGGGGTGGGTCGCGCCGTCGCCGCGCGCGACGAGGGAGGGGAGGTCGATCTCGCCCACCTCGCGCAGCATCCAGGTGAGATCGGTGATCAGATCCGCGACGACATGGATCACGATGCCCTCTTTCTGCACGCGCCCGCGGATGCTCACCATCGCGGAGGACATGACGGTGCGGCGCTGCGCCTCGAACCGGTCAGGCCACAGGATGCCGTTGGCGACACCCGTTTCGTCCTCGATGGTGATGAACAGCACGCCCTTGGCGCTGCCCGGTCGCTGGCGGACGAGGATGATGCCGGCGATGTCGACCAGCGCATCTTCCTTGATCGTCTTCAGGTCCTCGCAGCGGACGCAGCGCCGTTCACGCAAGCGATCGCGCAGGAAGGTGAGCGGGTGCTGGCGCAGCGTGAGTTGCGTGGCGCGATAATCCTCCACCACCTCGCGCCCCGCGGTGAGCGCCCGCAGGTGGACAGGATCCTCCTTCGTCTCGATCGCGGCGAGTAGCGGGAGCGGCGTATCGCCAAGGCCGCGGATCGCCCACAACGCCTGCCGCCGATCGAGCCCCATGCCGGCAAAGGCATTGGCCTTGGCCAGCTTCTCCAGCGCGGCGAGCGGTACGCCAGAGCGGCGCCATACATCCTCCACGGAGGTGAAGGGGCGGACGGCGCGAGCGGTGAGGATCTTGCCTGCATCGGCGGCGGAAAGCCCGTGGACGATGCGCAGGCCGAGGCGGAGCGGCTTTCGCGCCCTCCGATCCTCCAGCAGCGTCGTGTCCCATTCGCTGGCCATGATGCATACCGGCCGGATCTCGACACCATGCGCCCGGGCGTCGCGGACGATCTGCGCCGGGGCGTAGAAACCCATCGGCTGGGCGTTGAGCAATGCCGCGCAGAACACGTCGGGATGATGGCATTTCATCCATGACGAGGCGTAGGCGATCTTGGCGAAACTGGCCGCGTGGCTTTCGGGAAAGCCGTAGCTGCCGAACCCCTCAATCTGCTTCACCAGCCGTTCGGCGAAAGCCTGCGAGATGCCGTTGGCGCGCATCCCCGCGATCAGCTTCTCGCGGAACTCGCCCACCCCGCCGGTCATCTTGAACGTCGCCATCGCGCGGCGCAGCAAGTCGGCCTCGCCTGGGGTGAAGCCGGCGCCGATGATCGCGACCTGCATCGCCTGTTCCTGGAACAAGGGCACGCCAAGTGTCTTCTGCAGCACCGCTTTCAAGGCCTCATTGGGGTATTCGACCAGTTCCTTGCCTTCACGGCGCTTCAGATACGGATGCACCATGTCGCCCTGGATGGGGCCGGGACGAACGATCGCGACCTGGATGGCGATGTCGTAGAAATTTTTCGGCTTCATGCGCGGCAGCATGCTCATCTGCGCGCGGCTCTCGATCTGGAACACGCCGAGCGTATCGGCCTGGCGGATCATCTCGAACGTCGGTTCATCGTCGTCCTGCAAGGGATCGCTGGCCATCGTCATCGCGATGCCCTTTTGCTGGCCGAGCAGATCAAACGCGCGGCGCATGCACCCGAGCATGCCGAGGCCAAGGATATCGACCTTCATGAAGCCGAGATGCTCGATATCCTCCTTTTCCCATTCGATGACGTGGCGATCGACCATCGCGGCGGGCTCGATCGGTACGAGATCATGCAGCGGATCGCGCGTCAGGACGAAACCGCCGGGGTGCTGCGACAAATGGCGCGGGGTGCCGATCAGTTCCCGGGCTAGCTCCAGCGCGAGCGCGAGGCGCGGTTCGCCGGCGTCGAGGTTGAGTGCCTGTACGTGACTGTCGGGCACGCCGTCGTTCGACCAGCCCCACACCTGGCCGGCCAGCGCGGAGGTCATGTCCTCTGGCAGGCCGAGCACCTTGCCGACTTCGCGGATCGCGCCGCGGGTACGGAAGCGGCTGACCACGGCGGTCAGTGCGGCATGGTCACGGCCGTAGGTTTCGTAGATCCACTGGATCACTTCCTCGCGCCGTTCATGCTCGAAATCGATGTCGATGTCGGGCGGCTCGCGGCGTTCCTCCGAGACGAAGCGCTCGAAGAGGAGCTGGTGCTTGATCGGGTCGATCGAGGTGATGCCAAGGACGAAGCAGATGACCGAATTGGCCGCCGATCCCCGGCCCTGGCACAGGATCTCGATCGAGCGGGCGTAGCTGACGATCGAGTTTACGGTGAGGAAATACGGCGCGTAGCCCATCTTCGCGACGAGCAAGAGTTCGTGTTCGAGTTGCCGGGTATAAGCGTCGGGTGGTTGGCCATCGAAGCGGGCGGCGAGCGCGTTGCGCGACAGGCGTTCCAGCGCTTCCTGCGCGCTGCGGCCGGACATGATGATCTCGTCGGGATATTGATAGTCGAGGTCGCGCAGCGAGAAGGTGCAGCGTTCGACGATCGCCTCGACCGCGGCGAGCGCATGGGGGTGGGCAGCGAAGCGGCGCGCCATTTCCTCGGGTGGCTGGAGATGGCGATCGGCATGGCGTTCGCGGCGAAAGCCAAGTTCGTCGATGGTGCATTTCTCGCGGATCGCGGTGACGACATCCTGCAGCATCCGTCGGTCGGGATGGTGGTAAAGCACGTCGCCGGTGGCGAGCGGGGTGAGGCCGTAAGCGGTGGCGGCGGCGATCGTCTCGGCGAAGCGCCGCCACTCGCCCGGGCGGCGCCAGGGGGTGAGGCAGACATGGCCGCGCTTGCCGAAGATGTCGGCGGTGGCGGCGAGCGCATTGGGCGGCGCGCCGCTGCGCCCCGGCACCAGCGCCGAAACGAGGCCATCGGCGTAAGCGGAGACATCCTCCCAATGGAGGAAGCATTGCCCCTTTTCACCGCGTTGTGCGTCCGCACGCGACTTGCCGAGCGTGAGCAGACGGGTGAGCCGGCTCCAGGCGGCGCGATCCTCCGGCCAGACGAGCAGGGATTCGCCAGTGACAAGATCGAGCCGGCAGCCGGGGATGGAGCGGATCTCCAGCCCCTGATCCTTGCGTACCTGTTCGGTAGCGTAGAGCGCGCGGACCACGCCGGCGACCGAGTTGCGATCGGTGATGCCGAGCGCTGGCATCCCCATCAGCGCGGCGGTGGCGAACAGTTGCTCGCACGAGGATGCGCCGCGCAGGAAGGAGAAGTGCGTGGTGACCTGAAGCTCGCTGTAGGTCATGCGGCACCATGCGGATCACGCGAATGTGCCATGGATGTACCAGCTGAGATCGCCCGTTTCCGCGCGCACGCCATCGCCGCGGCGGAACAGCCAGTAGCGGTGGCCATGTTCGTCCTCGACGCGGAAATAATCGCGCACCCCGTCGCGCTCACCGGCGCGGCGCCACCATTCGCCGGTGATCCGTTCGGGGCCGTCGGAATGGGTGACTCGGTGCGGGCGGCCACGCCACGTGAAGCGGCGGGGCGCATGATCGGGCATTTCGGCGATGACGTGGTCTATCCGCTCGGGCCGGCGCAGTAGCCGCGGGGGGCGCGGCCAGCGCGGGTGCCAGGCATGATCCGGCGTGCGGGCGTCGAGCTGACGCACGTCGTCGCGCTTCAGCCGGGTGGCAGCAGTGGCGGGGGGATCGAGCGGCGGCAGCGGGGCGACCGAGCGTTCGGGAACATCGCTTTCGATCGGCTGGTGCCGCCACAGACGCGTCGGGCCGATGCGATTGGCGAGCGTATCGACCAGCGGGGCGAGATCGGGCGCCTGCTGTTCCGCGAGGGCCGCGCCCAGCGTTTCGGGGGCAAGCGGATCGGCGCGGACGAGGTGAAGCGTCAGCGCGTCAAGGCCGTAGCCGACGTCGATTTCCTCGATGCGGCGGGCAATGAGGCGCAAGAGGTGCGATGGTTCGCGGCTGGCACGGGCAAGGCCGATGCGGATCACCTGATCGGTCGAATCGACACGCGCGGCGACGAAGGCGAGCGCGCGGGCACCGACCCCAGCCTTCGCCAGCGCGTCTGCCAGATCATCGACGAGGCCGGACAACCAATGGCCGATCGCATCGGCGGTGGCGATCGGCTCGGCGAAGCGGCGGGTGATGGCGATCGGCTGCACCGGGATGATCGGATCGAGCGGTTCGGGCACGGCGCCGGTCGCCTGGTCGAGCCGCTGCGCAATTGCCTTGCCGAAGCGGCGGACGAGTGGGGCGCGTGGCATCGCCATGAGTTCGCCGATCGTGTCGACACCGAGCCGGGCGAGCAGCTCGCGCGCGGCATCCTCAAGGCGCAGCGCCGCGACCGACAGCGGGGCGAGCGCGGCGACGTGCGCGCCGGGCGGGATGATCGCAGCGGGCGCGGCCTGACGCGCGAAGGCCCAGGCGGCGCCGGCAGTGTCGGCGATCGCCAGCTGCGCCGTGATGCCGAGCCGGGCGAGCAGGCGCAGCAGGCGGCGCGCCATCGCTTCCTCGCCGCCGTGAAGGTGGGCGGTGCCGCTGATCTCGAGGAACAGGCCGTCTTCGCCGGACAGCGCAACCACCGGGCACCAGCGGCGGGCGAGCGCGGTGGCAAGGCGCTGCAGATCGGCGAGATCGCCGGTGGCATCCGCATCGCGCACGTCGATGTCGGGCACGGAGGCGCGTGCCTGGGTCAGCGCCATGCCGGGCGTGAGGCCGAGGGCGCGTGCTTCGGGCGAGGCGGCGGCGATTTCGATGCGGCTGCCTACCTTGTGCACGGTGATGAGGGGGGCGCAAACTTCTCGAACATTGCGCTTATGGGGTTGGTTGGCGGGATTTTGGAGATTGCTGGCGCGGGCGACGGTGTTGGCGAGGGTGCGGCCAGTGTCGAAAAAGGCGGCGACGCCCGGCACATGGGCACCGGCATCGTTGGAGCCGCACCGGGCGTGCTTGTCGGGATGTGGACCCTCGCCCGGGTAGCGGACCGACGGCATGGCATTCCACCGCGCGAGCGCGGCGGCGGCGCGGTCGTCAGCATTGGGATCGAGGCCCTCGAAACCGCGCCAGCGGGTATTGGGCACGTCCTCCGGATCGGGACGCCCGGGAAGGCTCGTCGGCACGGGGCGCGCGCCCTCGTCCGGCGGCATGGCGCGGAAGGGATGATCGGCGGCCTCGCTGCGGCGACCCATTTCGCGCATCGGCGGGCGCTGGTGCGCGGGCATGGCCTCCACCTGACGTGCGACATCGGCGCGCGTCGATTGCGACCAGCGCTTCTCAACAGGCGCAGCCGCATCACCGCGAGCCCAGCGGGCGCCGGGACGCCAGCCGGTGTTCTTGGGCGCGTCGCATTGCAGCACCTGTTCCTCGGCCACCGCCGCGGTGAGCGGCGCGAGATCGAGCGGGGTTCCCGGTTCAGGCCGCGGCGTTGGTGCGCGGCGACGCTCGGCCCGGCGCACGCGATCGATTGCCCAGTGCGGCAGGTAGAGCGAGACGACCCGTGTCATCGCAGGCCTCCAGTAAAGTATCGAAAGGTTCGCCGCCGCGTTGCCGCACCAGCGAGACGGACCAGCGCGGACGGCCCATGCTGCCGCAGCGCAGGGGAACGGAAGGAGCAGCGCCGATTCGCCAGCGGGTGAGCGCGGCAGAAGGCATGCCGAGCGGATCGGAATCCTCGCGCGCATGGCGGCGCATGAGGAGCGCGATCGTGCGGCCCCCCTCTGCCGCGAGTTGCAGCCGGCGGGTGGCGCCCATGCCGGCGCGCTTCACTTCGCCGATCACCGCACCAAGGCCGCGGTGACGCAGCCCTTCCTCCATCAGCGCGAGCAATTCGGCATCATCGCGTGCCTCGGCATAAAGGACGCGTTCGGGCGTCAGCCCTGCCTGATAGAGGCCGGGAGCGAACAGATCGCGGCGACGCACGACCCACAGGATCGGGCCCCAGGCACGCGCGGCGATCCCGGCCATGAACAAGGTGGCGGCGGCATCGTCCGACATTTCGGCAGAGCCGGCCGCGACCTCGTGCAGGGCATCCAGCCGCAGCCCGCCATCGGCCAGCCGCGAATCAACTTGCGCAATCCCGAACGGCAGGGTTTCACGCCGGCGATGACCGTCGCCTTCAATGGCGCGGAGCGTTTCGCGAAGCTCTGCAATGACGGCGGGAGAGGACACTGGCACGACTCGATCAAGACTGTTGTTCCCATTTTGTTCCAACAGTCATCAGAGTCAATCAGGCAAAACCGCGCCCTGATTTCCGCGCTGATCGTTTCAGCTGCAACCATCACTAGCGCGGCGCTTTGAAATTTTATAACAAGGGCTCCAAGGACCCGCTGGTGCGTTTTGCCGGCGGTTTTCAGACCGGAGAGATCATGGCGGACGCCGCCCGCAGCAATTTGCCCCCGCTCGCGCTGCATGTGCCCGAGCCCAAGTTTCGACCCGGCGACACGGTGGATTTCGCGGACGTCGATGTTCCCGCGGCAGGATCCGTGCGCCGGCCCGACACGGCCGAGGACCCACGCGCCTTCACCGACCTCGTTTACACGATGGTGCGGGTGCTGGACGAGAACAACCAGGCCGTCGGCCCATGGAATCCCAAGCTGTCACCCGACACGCTGCGGCGCATGCTGCGCCACATGGCAACGGTGCGCGCGTTCGACGAGCGCATGTTCCGCGCGCAGCGGCAGGGCAAGACCAGCTTCTACATGAAGTCGCTGGGCGAGGAGGCGGTCGCCGTGCCGCAGGCCTATGCGCTGGACGCCGACGACATGTGCTTTCCGTCGTATCGCCAGCAGGGCCTGCTGATCGCGCGCGGCTGCCCGCTGGTCGACATGATGAACCAGATCTATTCGAACACGGGCGACAAGCTGCAGGGAAAGCAGCTGCCGATCATGTATTCGGAAAAGCGCTTCAGCTTCTTCTCGATCTCCGGCAACCTGACGACGCAATATCCGCAGGCCGTGGGCTGGGCGATGGCGTCGGCATCGAAGGGTGACACGCGCATCGCCGCCACCTGGTGCGGCGAGGGATCGACCGCGGAAGGCGACTTCCACTCCGCGCTGACCTTCGCCACCGTCTACCGCGCGCCGGTGATCTTCAACGTCGTCAACAACCAATGGGCGATTTCAAGCTTTTCCGGCTTTGCCGGCGCGGAGGCGACGACCTTTGCCGCGCGCGCCGTGGGCTATGGCATCGCTGGCCTACGGGTCGACGGCAATGACGCGCTGGCGGTCTATGCCGCGACGCAATGGGCGGCGGAGCGCGCGCGGACCAACCAGGGCCCGACGTTGATCGAGCATTTCACCTATCGTGCCGAGGGGCACTCCACCTCCGACGATCCGTCGCAATATCGCAGCGCGGGCGAACCAACGGCATGGCCGCTGGGCGACCCGATCCGGCGGCTGAAGGACCACCTGATCGCCATCGGCGAATGGGACGAGGAACGCCACGCGGCGATGGACAAGGAAGTTGCCGACGCGGTGAAGGCCGCGCAGAAGGAAGCCGAGAAGAACGGCATCCTTGGCCATGGCCTGCACCAGCCGCTCGACACGTTGTTCGACGGCGTGTTCGAGGAGATGCCGTGGCATTTGCGCGAACAGCAGGCGCAGATGCTGGCCGAGGAAGAGGAAAGCGGGCGGCCATGGGCGCGCAAGTGAGCCTCTCCTCTGTCGTCACCCCGGGCTTGATCCGGGACCCCGCTTCTCTTCTCCCGCTTCAAAACAGCGGGACCCCGGCTCAGGGCCGGGGTGACGGTGACATGCTATGACCGACACGCAGATCGAAACTGCACAGGCTGAAGCGGCCGGAGCCGCGGATGGCACCGATGCCACCCAGCGCATGAACATGATCCAGGCGATCAATTCCGCCATGGACGTGATGATGGCGCGCGACCCGGACGTGGTGGTGATGGGCGAGGACGTCGGCTATTTCGGCGGCGTGTTCCGCGCGACCGCGGGCCTGCAGGCGAAATATGGCAAGACGCGCGTGTTCGACACGCCGATCACCGAAATCGGCATCATCGGCGTCGCGATCGGCATGGGTGCCTATGGCCTGAGGCCCGTGCCAGAGATCCAGTTCGCCGATTACATCTATCCCGCGCTCGACCAGCTCGTCAGCGAGGCGGCGCGGCTGCGTTATCGTTCGGGCGGGGAATTCACCGCGCCGATCACGGTGCGATCGCCGTTCGGCGGCGGCATCTTCGGCGGGCAGACGCACTCGCAGAGCCCGGAAGGCATCTTCACCCACGTATCGGGCCTGAAGACCGTGATCCCGTCGACGCCGTATGATGCCAAGGGCCTGCTGATCTCCGCGATCGAGGACAATGATCCGGTGATCTTCTTCGAGCCCAAACGCATCTACAACGGGCCGTTCAACGGCCATTGGGACCGGCCGGCGGCGAACTGGTCCAAGCATCCCGGCGGCGACGTGCCGAGCGGCTATTACAAGATCCCGATCGGCAAGGCCGCCGTCGTCCGCGAGGGCGAGGCGGTGACGATGCTGGCCTATGGCACGATGGTGCACGTCTGTGCGCAGGTGGTGGAGGATACCGGCGTCGATGCCGAGATCATCGACCTGCGCAGCCTGGTGCCGCTCGACATCGAGACGATCGAGGAGAGCGTGAAGAAGACCGGGCGCTGCCTGATCGTGCATGAGGCGACGCGCACCGGCGGGTTCGGTGCGGAGCTGTCGGCGCTGGTTCAGGAGCGCTGTTTCTACCATCTCGAGGCGCCGGTGGAGCGCGTGACGGGTTTCGACACGCCTTATCCGCACAGCCTGGAATGGGCATATTTCCCGGGCCCCGTGCGCATCGGCATGGCCCTCAAGAAGATTCTGAAGGACTGATCGGCACATGGCGCGTTTTACCTTCAAGCTGCCGGACATCGGCGAAGGCATTGCCGAGGCGGAGATCGTCGGCTGGCACGTCGCGGTGGGCGACCGCGTCGAGGAAGACCAGAATATCGCAGACATGATGACCGATAAGGCGACGGTCGAGATGGAATCGCCGGTGTCCGGCGTGGTGGTGGAGCTGGCCGGCGAGGTCGGCGACCAGATCGCGATCGGCGCGATGCTGGTGGTGATCGAGACCGATGCCGATGGCGCGGTGGAGCCGGAGGGCGAGACGGCGGCGGACGTCGAGCACAAGCTGGGCGGCGCGGACGAAGCCGAGGCGTTCGAGGCGGAGAACCCGGGGGTCGAGGAGGTGGTGGAAGCCGCTCCTGCCACGCCGGCTCCTGCTGCACCCGCTGCGGACGTGGCTCCGGCTGATGCCGCGGCATCGCCAACGGCTCCCGTCCTTGCTTCGCCCGCGGTGCGGGCGCGCGCGAAGGATCTGGGCGTCGACCTGTCCGAGGTGAAGGTGTCGGAAGGCGATCGCATCCGCCACGCCGATCTGGACGCGTACCTGCGCTACGCGGGCGGGCAGGGCTATCACCCGCCGCATGCCAGCCGTGCGCGCGCGGACGAGCAGGTCAAGGTGATCGGGATGCGTCGTCGCATTGCCGAGAACATGGCCGCGTCGAAGCGCAACATCCCGCACTTCACTTATGTCGACGAGATCGACGTGACGGCGCTGGAGGATATGCGTGCCGACCTGAACGACAATCGCGGGCAGCGGCCGAAGCTGACCATGCTGCCGTTCCTGATCGTCGCGATCTGCCGCACGTTGCCGGACTTCCCGATGCTGAACGCGCGCTATGACGACGAGGCGGGCGTGGTGACGCGGTCGGGCCGGGTGCATCTCGGCATGGCGGCGCAGACCGATGCGGGCCTTACCGTGCCGGTGATCCGCGATGCGCAGGACAAGAACGTCTGGCAGCTCGCCGCCGAGATCGGGCGCTTGGCGGAAGCGGCGCGCACGCAGAAGCTGAAGCCCGAGGAGCTGGGCGGCGGGACAATTACCGTTACCTCGCTCGGCCCGCTGGGCGGTATCGCGACGACGCCGGTGATCAACCGGCCGGAAGTGGCGATCATCGGGCCGAACAAGATCGTCGAGCGGCCGGTGTTCCGAGGGGATGATATTGTGCGCGCGAAGCTGATGAACCTGTCGATCAGTTGCGACCACCGTGTGGTCGATGGCTGGGATGCGGCAAGCTACGTCCAGGCGGTGAAGAAGCTGCTCGAGACGCCCGTGCTGCTGTTTGCGGACTGAGGGGGGCGATGCTTCCCGCTATCGTCCTGTCCGTCACGATCGCGCGGCCATGGCGAGAGGTTTACGAGGCGTTCTGGCGCCCGACGGCCTTCCCGCGCTGGGCCTCAGGGCTCAGCGAGTTCGCGCTGCGCGAGGATGGCGACTCGTGGGTCGGCGAGGGCGCGGACGGTGGAATCCGCGTCTTCTTTACGCCGCACAACGAGTTTGGCGTGATGGATCATCGCGTCGAGCCGGACGGCGGGGAGCCGGTGAACGTGCCGCTGCGCGTGATCGCCAATGGCGAAGGCGCGGAGGTTCAGCTGACGCTGTTCCGCCAGCCCGGCATGGATGACGAGGCGTTTGCGCGCGACCGCCGCTGGATCCGCAAGGACCTGGCGACGCTGAAGGCGCTGGCCGAGCGCGGCTGACGATTCGCCGCGCCGGCCGGACGCAAGTCGCTAGACGCGGCGGCCGGTAAAGAGCTGCACGAGGCCGACGATCAGTGCGATCACCAGGAGAATGTGGATCAGGCCGCCGGCGACATGCAGGCTAAAGCCGAGGAGCCACAGGATCAACAGGATAACAACGATCGTCCAGAGCAAGGCGCGTTCCTTTCAAGCTTATGCCTTGTGAACGATGCCGTGGAGCGACCGTTCCGTGCTGGCCGGCAACATTGTGTAACACGTGCCCGGCCCCGTGGATGATGGATGCGGCCTGCCCGCCGGTGGGGGATTGCTCCGCAACCCATCCCGATCTATATTGGCTGTGCTTTCTCTTACATCGTCAGATGCGAGGGGTCGCGGGGCAAGGCTTCGCGGCGGCAACAACCTGTGTGTATGTGGAGCCCCGATGGCGGATATTGCCGCGCTGACCCAGATGATCGAGACCGAGGCGAAGGCGCTCGGCTTCGACCTCGTGCGTGTCGCGCTGTTCGGCAAGGGTGACGAGCGCACGCTGCAGGTGATGGCCGAGCGGCCCGATACGCGGCAGCTGACGATCGACGATTGCGCCGACCTGTCGCGCCGCATCTCCGACGTGCTCGACGTGCTGGAGGAAGAAGGGCGTGACCCGATCGAGGGCGCCTATCGCCTGGAAGTGTCGAGCCCCGGCATCGATCGCCCGCTGACGCGCCTGTCGGATTACACCGACTGGACCGGGCATGAGGCGAAGCTGACACTGGACGCGCCGCTCGACGGGCAGAAGCAGTTCCGCGGCGAGATTGCCGGCGTTGAGGGTGAGGACATCGCCATCCGCAATCGTACCGGCACGGTCGCCCACGTTCCCTTCGGTCGGATCATCGATGCGAAGCTGGTGCTGACCGACAAATTGATCGCTGCCACCGTCCCGCTCTCCGTCGAGGGCGCGGAAGAAGAAGAAATCGAAGCAGAGGAAACCGAGTAATGGCTACCGGCGTCACCGCGAACCGCGCGGAACTGATCGCGATCGCCAACAGCGTCGCCAGCGAGAAGATGATCGACAAGGCGATCGTCATCGAGGCGATGGAGGATGCGATCCAGCGTGCGGCACGTACCCGCTACGGCCAGGAAATGGATATCCGCGCGAAGCTGGACCCGAACAACGGCGACCTCAGGCTGTGGCGCGTCGTCGAGGTGGTCGAGCAGGTCGACGACATCTACAAGCAGGTTGACCTGAAGGGCGCGCAGAAGCTGCAGGCGGGCGCGAGCGTCGGCGACTTCCTGGTCGATCCGCTGCCGCCAATCGAATTCGGCCGCATCCAGGCACAGGCCGCCAAGCAGACCATCTTCCAGAAGGTGCGCGACGCCGAGCGCGAGCGCCAGTATGAGGAGTTCAAGGACCGCGCGGGTGAGATCATCACCGGGGTCGTCAAGCGCGTCGAGTTCGGGCACATTGTCGTCGACCTGGGCCGCGCCGAGGGCGTGATCCGCCGCGACCAGCAGATCCCGCGCGAAGTGGTGCGCGTGAACGATCGTATCCGGTCGCTGATCCTGAAGGTGGTGCGCGAAAACCGCGGGCCGCAGATCTTCCTCAGCCGCGCGCATCCCGACTTCATGAAGAAGCTGTTCGCGCAGGAAGTGCCCGAGATCTACGACGGCATCATCGAGATCAAGGCCGCCGCCCGCGACCCTGGGAGCCGCGCCAAGATCGGTGTCATCAGCCACGATTCCTCGATCGACCCGGTCGGCGCCTGCGTCGGCATGAAGGGCAGCCGCGTTCAGGCCGTCGTGCAGGAAATGCAGGGCGAGAAGATCGACATCATCCCCTGGTCGCCCGACATCGCGACCTTCGTCGTCAACGCGCTGCAGCCGGCAAACGTCAGCCGCGTGATCATCGACGAGGAAGAGGAGCGGATCGAAGTCGTCGTTCCCGATGACATGCTGAGCCTTGCCATCGGCCGCCGCGGCCAGAACGTTCGCCTCGCCAGCCAGCTGACCGGCAAGGCGATCGACATCATGACCGAGACCGATTCGAGCGAGAAGCGCCAGCAGGACTTCGTCGCCCGCACCGAGATGTTCCAGAACGAGCTCGACGTTGACGAGACGCTGGCGCAGCTGCTGGTCGCCGAAGGCTTCACCGAGATGGAAGAGGTCGCTTATGTCGAGCTCGACGAGCTCGCCGCGATCGAAGGCTTCGACGAGGATCTCGCGCAGGAGCTGCAGAGCCGCGCTGCCGAGGCGATCGAGCGTCGCGAGCAGGCGAACCGCGACGAGCGCCGTGCGCTGGGCGTCGAGGATGCGCTGGCCGAGCTGCCGTACCTGACCGAGGCGATGCTCGTCACGTTGGGCAAGGCGGGCATCAAGACGCTCGACGATCTCGCCGATCTGGCGACCGACGAGCTGATCGAGAAGAAGCGCGCCGAGCCGCGTCGCCGCAACGAGGATGCGCCGCGCCGGCCGGAGCACAAGGGCGGCGTGCTGGGCCAGTATGGCCTGACCGAGGAGCAGGGCAACGAGATCATCATGGCTGCCCGCGCCCATTGGTTCGAGGACGAGAATGAGGACGCTGGCGAGCCGGCGGCCGCAACGGAGGAATCGAACGCCTGATGCCGTTCGTATCGATCAGACTGTCGGGCTCCGCATCCAAGGAGCAGAAGGCGGGGATTGTGGCTGACGTCACGTCCTCGCTGGTCACGCGGCTGGGCAAGAACCCGGCCGCGGTGCAGATCGTGATCGAGGAAGTTTCGACCGAGAATTATGGTGCCGGCGGCGTGCTGATCGCCGACCGGGACGCGCCGAAGGTGCCAAGTGCCAAGGTGCCAAGTGCCAAGGTGCCAAGTGAGGGAGACGCACATGCGGAACCCTCACAATGATGCGCTAACGCCGCCCCGTATCAGTGTCTCGCGTTGCGACGCGCTTCCGAAGGAGGCGCGGCGATGAGCGAGCGTACCTGTATCCTGACCCGCGACTCGTCGTCGCCGGCGCATCTCATCCGGCTGGCGCTGGCGCCCGAAGGACGCGTGCTGCCTGACGTGCGCGCGAAGGCGCCGGGCCGCGGCGCCTGGATCGGCGTGACTGCGGCCGAGCTTGCCGAGGCGCAGGCCAAGGGCAAGCTGCGCGGCGCGCTTGCCCGTTCGTTCAAGACCGGCACCTTCACCGTACCGGACGATCTGCCGGCGCTGATCGCCATTGCACTCGAGCGAAATGCGCTCGACCGGCTGGGGCTGGAATCGCGCGCCGGCATGGTGCTGACGGGATCGGAGCGCATCGTCGAGGCGGCGCGCAAAGGGCGGGTATTCGCGCTTTATCATGCGTCGGACGCCAGCGAGGACGGCCGTCGCCGGCTTGCCCAAGCATGGCGCGTGGGATCCGATCGGGAGGGCAGCGATCTTGAGGGGTTGGTTCTTCCGGTCCCACGCCCCATATTGTCGATGGCGCTGGGCCGCGAGAACGTGGTACATATCGGCGTCATCGACCGCATGGCGGCCGGCAGATTGGGCGAAGCACTCGATCGCTGGCGGCGCTTTATCGGCCCCGACCCTGTAGAAGCCCGTCAAGGTGACACTTTGATGGGCGCTTTAGACTCCGCATCTTGCGCAACGGCCGCGCAAGGCGCATCGGCGCCCGGACTTTCCGGGCGCGTACCGGCCGTGACGACACACGAGGAATTTGAGTGAGCGACACCGACAACGAAAAGCCGAAACTTGGCATGCGCGCGCCCTTGGGCCTTCGGCGCACGGTCGAGACCGGCAAGGTGCAGCAAAGCTTCAGTCACGGCCGCAAGAATACGGTGATCGTGGAGACGAAGAAGGCGCGCCCGATGCGCCGGCCGGGCGACCCCGCCCCGGCCGAGCAGGTTGCGGCGCCTGAAGCTGCGCCCGCGCCGGTCCAGCAGGCGCCTGCCCCGGCGCCCGCACCCGCGCGCCCGCCGTCGAACGAGACGCCGCAGGAGCGCCAGGCCCGCCTGTTGCGCGAGGCCGAAGCGCAGCGGATGCGCGCGCTGGAAGAGCAGCGTCTGCGCGAGGAAGCCGAGCGCGCCCGCCAGGCCGAGGAGGAGCGCCGCCGTGCGGAAGAGCGCGCCGCTGCCGCTGCTGCCGCCGCTGCACCGGAACCCAAGGCCGAGCCCGCGCCCGAGCCGACGAAGGCTCCCGAGGCGGCTGCTACGCCGGCGCCTGCAGCGGAAGAGCCGAAGGCTGACGTGACGCCCGCGGCGGCGGAACCGTCTGACGCGCCGGCGGCAACGCCTGCACCGGCCGCGCCGGCGCATGAGCCGGAAGTCGTGCGTGCTGCCGCTACGCCAGCACCGCGCGCGCCCAAGGCTGCGCCGCCGGCACCGCCTGCGCCGCCGCCCGTGCTGGAACTGAGCCGGGATCCGTCGATGCCGGCGCCGCGCCGCTTCTCGCCGGTGCCGCGCCCGGAGATCCCTAAGCCGCAGCCCAAGCCCGAGCCGAAGTCCGAGCCTGCGCAGCCCACCGCGACCGCTTCGTCGTCGTCCTCGTCGTCCACCCCGCAGCAGCGCAACCTGCCGTCGGGGCAGGCGACGCCGCGCAACAATGCGGCGCCGGCGCGTCCGCAGCAGCGCGACCGCAAGGGCGACGAGCGTCGTGGCGGCAAGCTGACGGTTACCCGCGCGCTGAACGAGGATGGCGCACGCGCCCGCTCGCTCGCCGCGCTGAAGCGTGCGCGCGAAAAGGAAAAGCGTGGCTGGACCGGCCCGCGCGAACCGCAGGCCAAGCAGGTCCGCGACGTTCAGGTGCCGGAGGCGATCACCGTCCAGGAGCTGGCGAACCGCATGGCGGAACGCGGCGCTGACCTGGTGAAGGCGCTGTTCAAGATGGGTTCGCCCGTCACCATGACGCAGACGATCGACCAGGATACGGCCGAGCTGCTGGTCACCGAATTCGGCCACAATGTCGTGCGCGTCAGCGACAGCGACATCGATCTGGTGCTGGATACCGCGCCCGACGCCGAGGCCGATCTGAAGCCGCGTCCGCCGGTCGTGACGATCATGGGCCACGTTGACCATGGCAAGACCAGCCTGCTCGACGCGCTGCGCGGCACCGACGTGGTGCGCGGCGAGGCCGGTGGCATCACGCAGCATATCGGCGCCTATCAGGTGACGCTGAAGGACAAGTCGAAGATCACCTTCCTCGACACGCCGGGCCACGAGGCGTTCAGCGCCATGCGTGCGCGTGGTGCCGACGTCACCGATATCGTGGTGCTGGTGGTTGCCGCAGACGACGGGCTGATGCCGCAGACGATCGAGGCGATCAATCACACCAAGGCGGCCGGCAAGCCGATGATCGTGGCGATCAACAAGATCGACAAGCACGATGCCAATGCCCAGCGCGTGCGCGAGCGCCTGCTGGAGCATGACATCCAGGTCGAGGCGATGGGCGGCGAGACGCAGGACGTCGAGGTCTCCGCGCTGAAGAAGACCGGCCTCGACGAGCTGATCGAGAAGATCCAGCTGCAGGCCGAGCTGATGGACCTGAAGGCCAACCCCGACCGCGATGCCGAAGGCAGCGTGATCGAGGCGAAGCTGGACAAGGGCCGTGGCCCGGTTGCCACCGTGCTCGTCACCCGCGGCACGCTGAAGGTCGGCGACGTGTTCGTCGTCGGCGCGGAAAGCGGCAAGGTGCGTGCGATGGTCGACGACAAGGGTCGCCAGCTGAAGGAAGCGGGCCCGTCGACCCCGGTCGAGGTGCTTGGCATTTCGGGCACGCCGTCGGCTGGTGACCAGCTGCAGGTGGTCGAGAGCGAAGCGCGAGCACGCGAAGTGGCGGAATATCGCCAGGGCGTGCTGACGCAGAAGCGCACGACGGCGGCGCCGGCGAGCCTCGAGAGCATGTTCTCTGCGCTGGCAGCGAACAAGGCGATCGAATATCCGCTGGTGGTGAAGGCGGATACGCAAGGGACCGTCGAGGCGATCGTCGCTGCGATCAACAAGATCTCGACCGACGACATCCGCGCGCGCATCCTGCATTCGGGCGTCGGCGGCATCACCGAGAGCGACGTGAACGCGGCTGCGGCCTCGGGCGCGCCGATCATCGGCTTCCACGTCCGTGCCAATGCCAAGGCGCGCGAGATCGCCGAGCGGCACAAGGTGGCGCTGAAATATTACGACGTCATCTATGACCTGATCGACGAGATCCGCGCCGGTATGGCGGGCGAGCTTGGCCCCGAGGCGTTCGAGACGGTCGTTGGCCGCGCCGAAATCCGCGAGGTCTTCTCCGCCGGCAAGCACGGCAAGGCGGCCGGTCTGCTGGTGGTCGAGGGTGTCATCCGCAAGGCGCTCAAGGCCCGCATCACGCGCAACGACGTCATTATCTACAATGGCGAAATTGCTTCGCTGCGGCGCTTCAAGGACGACGTGCCCGAGGTTCGCGCTGGTCTGGAATGCGGTGTGACGTTCACGCAGAACTTCACCGACATCCGCCCGGGCGACTTCCTCGAAACGTTCGAGGTCGAGCTGCGCGAACGCACGCTGTAAGGACATGAACCCTCTCCCCCATGCGGGGAGAGGGGAGTCTCACGATGACCGATCAACCAGAAAAATCCGTCCGTACTCTGCGCGTTGGCGAGCAGGTGCGTCATATCCTGTCGGAGATCCTGCAGCGCGGCGACGTGCATGACGACGTGCTCACGACTCACCTGGTGAGCATCACCGAAGTGCGCATGTCCCCCGACCTGCGCCATGCGACGGTGTTCGTGAAGCCGCTGCTGGGCAAGGACGAGGAAGCGGTGCTGAAGGCGCTGCGTACCAACACCGCCTATCTGCAGCGCGAAGTCGCGCGGCGGGTGAAGATGAAATATGCCGCGCGCCTGAAGTTCCTGAGCGACGAGAGCTTCGACGAGGGCAGCCATATCGACCAGCTGCTACGATCGCCCACCGTGGCGCGCGACCTGGAGGCGGGCGAGGAGTAAGCCGCCGGCTGCCGATCAGCAGCCGAGCTTTGCCGCCAGGTCGATGAGGCTGTCGGCGGACCATTCCCAATCCTGCGCCAGCTTGGCATCGGGGGCGGGGCGGCCGCCATATTCCATCGGGCGTGACACGAAGGCGGTCTTCAGCCCGCAGGCGCGCGCGGCCGCGAGGTCGCTGTGGTGTGCGGCGACCAGGCACACCTCCTGCGGCAACAAGCCGAGGATCTCGGCAGTGCCGAGATAGGCGCGCGGATCGGGTTTGTAGGCGCGGGTGACCTCAGCCCCCATGATCGCGTCCCAGGGCAGGCGACCGCGACGCGCCATTTCGAGCATCAGCGCGATATTGCCGTTCGACAAGGTGACGATCGGGAAGCGGCCCTTGAGGCGCGTCAGCCCCTCAACCGAGTCGGGCCACGGCGTGAGGCGGCGCCAGGCGAAGGTCCAGTCCTGCAGCAATGCCTCGTCGAGCGTGGCGGGATCGACGCCCGCATCGTTCAGCGTTTCGTCCAGCATCTCGCGGTGAAGCACATCGAGGATGGTGAAGTCGCGGCCCGACTTCGCATAGGTCGCCATGCCGGTGAGATAGCGGCGGCGCCAATTGTCCGTGAAGGTGGCGGGATCGAGGTCGCTGCGGCCGATGCGCGCGAGGAAATCGGCGGATTCGGCGGTGATGCTGGTGCGCCAGTCGACCACCGTTCCGAACACGTCGAACGCGAGCACCTTCGGCAAATCGGAACCGGCCATTTCATCCCCTCGCAGATTGCACCGGCGCGTCGCGGCGCGCCCTTTTGCCGGGTGCTACGAGTGATGCCCCCCGTGGACAAGCCGCGTCGATCGGGCCACTCACGCGACCGGCAACAGCAAGGCGGTGCGGCATGGCGTTCACGGCAACAATCCTTCTGCTCGGTTCGGGCGAGCTTGGACGCGAGTTCGTGATCTCGGCCAAGCGGCTCGGCTGCTATGTCATCGCCTGCGACAGCTATGACGGCGCGCCGGCGATGCAGGTGGCGGATGCGCGCGAGGTTTTCTCCATGCTCGACGCCGACCTACTGCGTGCAGCCGTGGAGAGGCACCGGCCCGATTTCGTTGTTCCGGAGGTGGAGGCGATCCGCACCGAAGTGCTGGCCGAGCTGGAGGCGGCGGGGACGACGATCGTCCCGTCGGCGCGCGCGACGATGATGACGATGAACCGCGACGGCATCCGCGAAGTGGCGGCGGTCGAGCTGGGGCTGCGCACGTCGCGCTATCGCTATGCCGAGACGCTGGACGAGGTGCGCGCGGGCGCGGCACACACCGGGCTGCCGTGCGTGATCAAGCCGGTCATGTCCTCATCGGGCAAGGGACAGAGCACGGTTCGCAGCGAAGCGGATCTGGAAGCGGCGTGGGATTATGCCGTCGCCAATATGCGCGGCGACCGGGCGCGGGTGATCGTCGAGGAGTTCGTCGATTTCGACTATGAGATCACGTTGCTGACGGTGCGCACGCGCGACGGCGTCGTCTTCTGCCCGCCGATCGGCCACAGGCAGGAACGCGGCGATTATCAGGAAAGCTGGCAGCCGGCCGCCATGTCGGAAAAGGCGATCGCCGACGCGCAGGACATGGCGCGCAAGGTGGTCGACGATTTGGGCGGGTATGGCCTGTTCGGCGTGGAGTTCTTCGTCAAGGATGACGAGGTGATCTTTTCCGAATTGTCACCGCGCCCGCATGACACGGGGATGGTGACGCTGATCTCGCAATCGCTGAGCGAGTTCGACCTGCACGCCCGCGCGATCCTTGGCCTGCCGATCCCGACGCTGACCAGCTACGGCCCGTCCGCCTCCGCAGTGATCCTGGCGGATCGCGCGTCGGACACGGTGCGCTATGACGGCATCGCCGAGGCGCTGGCTACACCGGGGGGCGACGTGGACGTGCGGATTTTCGCCAAGCCGACGACACGGCCCTATCGCCGCATGGGCGTGGCGCTGGCGCGCGCCGCGACCACCGACGACGCCCGGCGCATTGCGGCCGAGGCGGCGTCGAAGGTTCAGCTTAGCTACGATCCGGCTTAGGCAGCGCGCTTGACGAGGCGCGGGTCGGCGGCGGCGACGCCGGTGGCGAGCACCAGCGCATCCTCGACGAAGCCGGTGGCGGTCTGGCCATAGCGGCGAAGCGCGGCCATGCGGATGCGCCAGCCGATGTAGGAACTGGCAAGTGCCGTGCCGAGCGCGACCGCGGCGCCGGTCACCCGTTGCCCCTTGGGCGCCAGCGCCGCGCCGGCATAGGCGGAGGTGACGCTGCGCACGGCAAGGCCGATCGGCACGATCCGGTCGGGTGCGGTCTTCTGCTTGTCGCCCGCCATTTCCGCGGCGCTGAAGGCGACGGCGCCCCAGGCGATCAGCGGGTTCTTGAACAATTTGGCGAGCGGCATGTCATCGGGCAGCGCGCCGCGACGGCCGGCGGCGGCGAGCGCGGCGAGCGGCACGATCCCGCGCTGACCCGCGGCCAGCCCGATGAGGTAGGAACGAAGCATCGGCGAATTCCTCGTGTGGTTCGCGCGAACAATCGCTGGGAGCGGTTTCGTATCCCGCGCGAGCTGCAAAACGGGCGGCAGGAAAATAGTGGCGCGGCACGCGCCGATGGGGAACAGCAACGCGATGGCCAAGCTCTATTTCTATTATGCCAGCATGAATGCGGGGAAATCGACCAACCTGCTGCAGGCCGATTTCAACTATCGCGAGCGCGGCATGGCGACGATGCTGTTCACCGCTGCGATCGACGATCGCTTTGCGGCGGGCACGATTACCTCGCGCATCGGCCTGTCGGCGCCGGCGACGATGTTCGACGCGAGCACCAACATCGCCGCCTGCGTGCTCGATCGCCATGCCGAGGAAACGGTGGCGTGCGTTCTGGTGGACGAGGCGCAGTTCCTGACGGCGGCGCAGGTCGATCAGCTCGCGCGGCTGGCGGATGTCGATGGCATTCCGGTGCTGGCCTATGGCCTGCGCACCGATTTCCAGGGGGCGTTGTTTGAGGGATCGGCGCGGCTGTTGGCGCTGGCCGACGCGCTGATCGAGATAAAGTCGGTTTGCGAATGCGGGCGCAAGGCGACCATGAACCTTCGGGTCGACGCCAAGGGGCGCCCGGTCGCGGCGGGGGCGCAGACGGTGATCGGCGGGAACGACCGCTATGTCGCCTTGTGCCGGCGGCATTTCACCGCCGCGCTGGAATTGGGCGCCGCGGGCCAGGCGTGACACGCGGGGGCGCTGGCGCTCGCTCGCCCGCCCCCCTATCTCGCCGGCATCATGACACCCGACAATCCCATCTACGCCGCGGCGGTGTGGATCATTCCGCTGATCATCGCGATCGTCTTTCACGAGGTGGCGCATGGCCTGATGGCGCGTGCGCTCGGCGATCCGACCGCGGCGCAGCTCAACCGGCTGTCGTTCAACCCGATCCGCCATGTCGATCCGATTGGAACCGTGATCCTGCCGCTGGGCCTTGCGCTCGCCAAGGCGCCGGTGTTTGGATGGGCCAAGCCGGTGCCGGTGGATGCGCGGCGGCTGCGCAATCCGCGCTGGGGCATGGTGGCGGTGGCGCTCGCCGGGCCGGGGATGAACTTCCTGCTGGCGGCGGTCGCGGCGATCGCGATCGGCGTGCTTTATGGGCAAATGAGCGGGCCGCCGGAGGGCGTCAGCCAGTTCATCTTCGCCAATCTCGTCAACTTCCTGCTGATCAACATCTTCCTCGCGGTGTTCAACCTGCTGCCGCTGCCGCCGTTTGACGGCGGGCATGTGGTGGAAGGCGTGCTGCCGCGGCGGCTGGCAGTGGAATGGGCGAAGCTGGCGCGTTTCGGCTTTCCGCTGATCATCGTCCTCCTGGTGGTGGTGCCGATGATCTGGCCGAGCGCGAGCATCGTCGGCAAGATCGTCGGTCCGCCCGCCGACTGGCTCGTGCGCCAGTATCTCGCCTTTGCGCAGCTGTTCGCCTGAGGACCCCTGACATGCATGGATGGCTGATCCTCGACAAGCCGCTGGGGCTTGGATCGACTCAGGGCGTGAGCGCGGTGAAGCGGTCGCTGCGCGAGGGCGGATATGGCAAGGCGAAGGTGGGCCACGGCGGCACGCTCGACCCGCTGGCGTCGGGCGTGCTGCCGATCGCGCTGGGGGAGGCGACGAAGCTCGCCGGGCGGATGCTCGACAGCGATAAGGTATATGATTTCACCATCCGCTTCGGCGAGCAGACCGATACGCTGGACGCCGAGGGCAAGGTGATCGCGACCAGCGACGTGCGCCCGACGCGGGATGCGCTGACGGCGGTGCTGGCGGACTTTACCGGGCCGATCGAGCAGATGCCGCCGGCGTTCTCCGCGCTGAAGGTCGATGGGCAGCGCGCCTATGACCTGGCGCGGGCGGGCGAGGAGGTGATCCTGAAGACGCGCGCGGTGACGGTGTTCGCGCTGAGCGTCACCGCGGCGGCCGACGCAGGCGCGCTGGAAGAAGCGACGCTGACCGCGCATGTTTCCAAGGGCACTTATATCCGCAGCCTCGCGCGGGACATTGCGCTCGCCCTTGGAGCCGTCGGCCATGTCACCTATCTCAGGAGGACCAAGGCGGGGCCCTTTGGCCTCGGCCGAGCGATATCGCTGGACAATTTGAGCGAAGCCGCTAAGGCGCGCACCCTTGAACATATTCTCCTGCCGTTGAGGGCGGGGCTGGACGACATCCCGGCTCTACCCCTCACTCCCGACCAGGCAGGGGCGCTCCGCCAGGGGCGTGTTCTGGCCGGGATCGTTGCCGACGATGGCCAGTATTTTGCCTGCCTGCACGATGTGCCGGTAGCGCTGATCGAGGTCCAGGCCCGCGAGGGTCGTGTCGTCCGCGGCTTCAACCTGTAAAGATGTCGAAGGAAAACACATGTCGATCACTGCGGAACGCCGCCAGGAACTCATCAAGGATCACGCCCGCGCCGAAGGCGACACCGGTTCGCCGGAAGTTCAGGTCGCGATCCTGACCGAGCGGATCCGGAACCTGACCGAGCACTTCAAGGGCCACGCCAAGGACAACCATTCGCGTCGCGGCCTGCTGATGATGGTCAACAAGCGTCGTTCGCTTCTCGACTATCTCCGCAAGAAGGACGGGGATCGCTACCTCGCCCTCATCGCGAAGCTCGGTCTTCGCAAGTAATAACGGAAGGGCGCCCTCGCGGCGCCCTTCTCGCATATGCGCTTCGCGTGTGACGCGAGCGTGCAACGCCAGCGGGCAATAAGGCCCGACTGGCACGAGCCAAGACTGGCTCAAGCAGGCCCCGGCTGCATAGGGCGGCCGGAGTGAAGGAAACGAAATGTTCGACAAGAAAACGGTAAGCATCGAGTGGGGCGGCAAGACCCTGACGCTCGAGACGGGCAAGGTTGCCCGCCAGGCCGACGGCGCGGTCATCGCGACGCTCGGCGAGACGGTGGTGCTGTGCGCCGTCACCGCGGCCAAGACGGTCAAGGAAGGGCAGGATTTCTTCCCGCTTACCGTCCACTACCAGGAAAAGTTCTCCGCCGCCGGTCGTATCCCGGGCGGCTTCTTCAAGCGTGAGCGTGGCGCGACCGAGAAGGAGACGTTGGTCTCCCGCCTGATCGACCGCCCGATCCGCCCGCTGTTCCCCGAAGGCTTCTACAACGAGATCAACGCCATCGCTCAGGTGCTGAGCTATGACGGCGAGAACGAGCCGGACATCCTCTCGATGGTCGCCGCCTCGGCTGCGCTCACCATCTCGGGCGTGCCGTTCATGGGCCCGATCGGCGCGGCGCGCGTCGGCTATGTCGATGGCGAGTATATCCTCAACCCCACCGACAAGCAGGTCGAAGAGGGTCAGCTCGACCTGGTCGTCGCCGCTACCTACGACGCGGTGATGATGGTCGAATCCGAAGCCAAGGAGCTGTCGGAAGAGATCATGCTGGGCGCCGTGCTGTTCGCGCACGATGCCTGCCGTGAGGTCGTCAAGGCGATCGTGAAGCTCGCCGAGCAGGCCGCCAAGGATCCGTGGGAGCTGGCGCCGGTCGACGACAAGTCGGCGACGCTGAAGAAGCTCGACAAGGCGATCGGCAAGGATATCGCCGCTGCCTACAAGCTGACCGACAAGCAGCAGCGCCAGAACGCCCTGAACGAGGCGCGCGCCAAGGCCCGCGAAGCCTTCGCGGACCTCAAGGAAAGCGATCCCGCCCAGTATCTCGGCACGCTGAAGCTGGTGAAGAAGCTGGAGGCGAACATCGTCCGTCAGGCGATCCTGAAGGACGGCAAGCGCATCGACGGCCGCACCACCACGCAGATCCGCCCGATCGAGGCGGAAACCCACTTCCTGCCGCGTGCGCATGGCTCGGCACTGTTCACGCGTGGCGAAACCCAGACGATCGCGACTGCGACGCTTGGCACCCGCGACGCGGAGCAGATGATCGACGGTCTGAACGGCCTGTCGTACCAGCACTTCATGCTGCACTATAACTTCCCGCCGTATTCGGTCGGTGAAGTGGGCCGCTTCGGCGCGCCGGGCCGCCGCGAGGTTGGCCATGGCAAGCTGGCGTGGCGTGCGCTGCACCCGGTGCTACCATCGAAGGAAGAGTTCCCGTACACGATCCGTCTGACCAGCGACATCACCGAGTCCAACGGCTCGTCGTCGATGGCGTCGGTGTGCGGCGGCTCGCTGGCCCTCATGGACGCCGGCGTGCCGATCAAGCGTCCGGTGTCCGGCATCGCCATGGGCCTGATCCTGGAAGGCAAGGATTTCGCGATCCTGTCCGACATCCTGGGTGACGAGGATCACCTGGGCGACATGGACTTCAAGGTGGCTGGCACGTCCGAAGGCATCACCACGATGCAGATGGACATCAAGATCGCGGGCATCACCAAGGAGATCTTCGAGGCGGCGCTGAACCAGGCGAAGGCCGGTCGTGCGCACATCCTGGGCGAGATGAACAAGGCGCTGGGCGAGACCCGCACCGAGCTCAGCGCGCACGCACCGCGCATCGAGACGATCACGGTCGACAAGTCGAAGATCCGCGACATCATCGGCACCGGCGGCAAGGTGATCCGCGAGATCGTCGCCACCACCGGCGCCAAGGTCGACATCGACGACGAGGGCGTGGTGAAGATCAGCTCGTCCGACCACTCGCAGATCGAAGCCGCGATCAACTGGATCAAGGGCATCGTCGAAGAGGCCGAGGTCGGCAAGATCTACACCGGCAAAGTCGTCAACATCGTCGACTTCGGTGCATTCGTGAACTTCATGGGTGGCAAGGACGGCCTCGTCCACGTCTCCGAAATGAAGAACGAGCGGGTCGAGAAGCCGACCGACGTCGTGTCCGAAGGCCAGGAAGTGAAGGTCAAGGTCCTCGAGATCGATCCGCGCGGCAAGGTTCGCCTGTCGATGCGGGTCGTGGACCAGGAAACTGGCGAAGAGCTGGAAGACACTCGTCCGGCACGCGAACCGCGCGAGCCGCGTGGTGATCGTGGTCCGCGCCGCGATGGCGGTGGTGATCGCGGTGGTCGCGGTGGTGACCGTGGTGGCGATCGCGGCCCGCGCCGTGACCGTGGCCCGCGCCGCGAGCGTTCGGAAGGCGGCAACGGCGGTGGCAACGATGACGGCCCGGCGCCCGAGTTCGCACCTGCGTTCCTGACGAACGACCGCGATCGCGACTAAGCGATCCGTCGCCTTCGGGTGATACAGGAAGGGCCCCGGCAGCGATGCCGGGGCCCTTTCTCGTTTCGGGGAGTGGAGGAGTCGGAAGGTCAGGCGAACGCGGGCGCCTGGCGGAGCTGCTGATAGGCGGAGATTACCTTCTGCAGCATCGCCTCGTGGCTGCGATCGCCGCCGTTCCGATCCGGATGATAGCGGCGCACCAGTTCGCTGTAGCGCTTGCGCAGGGCGCTGCGATCCGCGTCGGGGGCGAGGCCGAGCACTTTCAGGCTGGCGCGATCCTGGCCGGAAAGCGGCTTGCCGTCCTTGCGCTCGGGCGCGACTTCGCGGCGGAAGCGCGCGCCGATCGCGTCGAGCGGATCGGCAAAGTCGGCCCAGCGTGGCCCCTGGTCCCCGCCGCCGGCACGCGCGAAGGCGCGTGTCTCCCGCTCCCAGCCGGCCATCGGCCGCTGGGCGTGGTGAATCTCCTCGGCCGTCATGCCGTCAAAGTAGTTATAGCCGGCATTGAACGCGCGCACGTGATCGAGGCAGAACCAGCGGAACGCCGGCGGACCATCGCTGCTGGGACCCTCCAGCGGCGGCGCGCGGAACTCGCCCGGCTCATCGCAGCCCGGCACGCCGCACGGCCGATCCCCCTCGATCCTTCCATGAAAGCGCGTGTTCCGACGCTCCTTCGCCAAAATCCGATCTTCCCTGCAAAAACCGGCTATATAGGCGCGATGACTGATACTTTCATCGGGCCGATCCAGCAGGCGATCACGGCCCGTCTCACCGAGGCGCTCGATCCAACCCGGCTGGAGGTGATCAACGAAAGCGCCCAGCATCGCGGCCACGCCGGCGATGACGGCTCCGGCGAATCGCACTTTCGCGTGATGGTGGAAAGCGCCGCCTTCGCCGGCCTCAATCGAGTCGCGCGGCAGCGACTGGTGAACCAGGCGCTCGCTGAGCTGTTGCGTGATCATGTTCATGCGTTGGCGATGAAGACCATGGCACCGGGAGAAGCGTGATGACGTACCGCCTCTGGTATTGGCCGGGGATCCAGGGGCGGGGTGAGTTCGTCCGCCTGCCGCTGGAGGCAGCCGGAATCGCATATGAGGATTGCGCGCGCGAAGAGGGTGCGGACGCGCTGGTCGCGAACATGGAGGCATGGGGGGGGCGCGGGCCGTTCGCGCCGCCCTATCTGGAGGCGGACGGCTTCACCATCGCGCAGGTCGCCAACATCCTTCTGTTCCTCGGCGAGCGTCATGATCTGGCGCCGGAGGCACCCGCCGATCGTTACTGGATCCACCAGCTGCAACTGACCGTCACGGACATTGTGGCCGAGGTCCATAACGTCCACCATCCGGTGGAACTGATGTCCTATTATGACGAGCAGAAGGACGAGGCGGCACGTGCCGCACGCCAGTTCCGCGAAGAGCGGCTGCCCAAGTTCCTGGACTATTTCGAGGCCGCGGCGAACGCGAACCCCGGCGAATGGCTGATCGAGGGCCGCTGGACCTGTGCGGATACGTCTCTGTTCCAGCTGATCGAGGGGCTTCGTTACATGTTCCCGCGCCGGATGGCGGCGATCGAGGAGGATTATCCCGGCCTGATCCGGATCCGCGATTCTGTCTCGGCGTTGCCCGGCATCGCGGCCTATCTCGCCAGCGATCGGCGGCTGGCGTTCAACACCGACGGCATCTTCCGCCATTATCCCGAGCTTGACGGTGAGTGACACGATTGCGCGGGCGGCGCGGCCCGCGGCGCGGATATTGCTGGTCGATGGAGCAGGCCGCGCGCTGCTGTTCCGTTTCGTGACGGACGATCGGCCGCCGTTCTGGTGTACGCCTGGCGGCGCGCTGGATCCCGGCGAAAGCTACGTCGCGGCGGCGCGGCGCGAGTTGTTCGAGGAGACCGGCATCATCGCCGATCCGGGGCCTGAAGTTGCGCAGCGCACCGTTGATTTCCTGACGATCGAGCGGGTGCCGGTGACTGCGGACGAGCGCTGGTTCCGTGTCGATATCGACGCGGCGGAGGTGGATCCGGTGGGCCATACCGAGCTTGAGCGGCGCGTGATGACCGAGTGGCGCTGGTTCGCGCGTGATGAGATCGCGGATTGGCCCGAGTTGATCTATCCTGCGGATCTGATGGCGATGCTGGAGGCGACGGATCGATGACGAGAGACGAACTGATCGAGTTGACGCTGCTACCGGCGACGCACGACATCGGCGGCTTCAAGGTTCACCGCACGCTGCCGCATCGCGAGCGCACGATGGTCGGCCCGTTCCTGTTCTTCGACCAGATGGGGCCAGCGCATCTGCCGCCGGGGCAGGGGATCGACGTTCGGCCGCACCCGCACATCAATCTCGCCACCGTCACCTATTTGTTCGACGGCGCGATCGGGCATCGCGATTCGCTGGGTACCGAGATCGTCATCCGTCCCGGTGCGGTGAACCTGATGACGGCAGGGCACGGCATCGTCCATTCCGAGCGATCGCCGGGCGACGAGCGCGCGGCCGGCCCGGGCCTGTCCGGCATCCAGACCTGGCTGGCACTGCCGGACGGGCGCGAGGAGATCGATCCCGCGTTCGAGCACGTGCCCGCCGGCGACCTGCCGATCGTGGAGGGTGCGGGCGTCAACGCGCGCGTCATCATGGGCAGCCTGTGGGGCAAGTCCGCACCCACGACCACTTATGCCGACACAATCTACGCCGATATCGCATTGGCGGCCGGCGCGAGCGTGCCGATCGATGCCGATGCCGACGAACGCGCGATCTACCTGGTCGAGGGCGATGCCGTGCTGGAGGGCGTGCCGCTGGAACCGCAGAAGCTCTACGTGCTTCGACCGGGCATCGCGGCGACGCTGCGCACGACCGGCGGCGCGCGCGCGATGCTGGCCGGAGGCGACGCCTTCAAGACGCCGCGGCATGTGTGGTGGAACTTCGTCAGCTCCTCCCGCGAGCGGATCGAGGAAGCGCGGCGCGCGTGGATGGCGCGGGAGTTTCCGGTGGTGCCGGGCGACGAGATCGAGTGGATCCCGATCCCGGGACAGCCGAAGACCGTCAGCTATCCGTGACGCCTTGGGGCGGCGGCGGGCGGCTTCATGCCCCCGCCAGCTTGCGAGTCGCGGCGTTGGCCCAATAGCCTTCCCCGCCGGTAACGAAATCGCTCTCCATCGGCGTATCGGCAGGATCCGTCAGTGATACCCAGGTGCCGTGTGCGTGGGTCTGCGCCAGGCGGCGCGGGGCAGCAGCGCCGGGCCATGCCTGAACCCAGACTTCCTGGACCGCCGTGTCCTTGTTCGGCTCCATCCGTACCCAGGCGAGCGGGCGCTCGGGCGTTGCGGCAGCGGCGGCGCGCGCCATGGTGGCGCGAATCCGCTCCTGCCGCTGTTCGCCGAGGTACTGCCACACCACCGAATGAACGAGCGTGCGCGTGGTGCCTTCCGCCTGCGATTGCGCAAGTTGCTCCTCCAGCCAGTCAGCCGCGTCACCATGCGTGAGGTCAGGCGGATCGGCGTTGATCAGCGCGATGACCTGCTCGATCCGCGCGATCCGTTCGGGGGTGTCGATCCAGGCATAGGCCGCGAGCCGCCGGGCTGCGGCCGGATCGCGCGCGTCGATCGGATGTACATCAACGCCGCGCACCGAGGCGAAACGCACGTCGGCCGGCGGCGGGGCTGCGCCGTGCCACTCCGGCCGAATCGTCACGGCTGCATCGGCCGGCCCGTAGCGACTGCCGCCGAGATCAAAACCGAAGCGGTCGATCATCAGGTTCAGTCCGGCGCTCGATCCGATCTCCAGCAGCTCGATCGGCTGGCCGAAGCGGCGCGCCACGTCGATCAGGCCGACCATCAGCGCCGCCGAGCGACCAGGCTCGTTCGTTTGCGGCGGGCCGTCGAGCCAGGGGTAGAGTTCGTCGTCATGCGCCACCAGCGTCTCGCCGATGATCGCGGCGACCTCGCCCTCCTCCGCTACCGCGCCGGTGAAGACCTGGTCGAGGCGTGCGTCAGCGCCCGTGCGATGCAGTGCGTGGAGGCCGCCGACGAGGCGCAGCGGCAGGGCGTCGGCGGTGGGCTCGCCGGGCCAGTCGAGCACGCGGGCGCCGGTGCGGCTGTCGCGTGACACTGCGTTTGCCAGCGCCTTGCATATTCGCGCGGTGATCGGCGCCGCCATGACGGTGCAATAATGGTGCTGAATCAGGAACGCGCCGCGGTTCGTGTGCTCGTTTGCCATCCGCTCTCTCCCTCTTGTGCCCATGTTGCGCCTTCCGGGGGCGCTGCGTAAAGCCCGCGGCATGAGCGATCCGATCGTCATTGCCGTGCCCAAGGGCCGTATTCTCGGCGAGGTGCAGCCACTGCTCGCGGCGGCCGGCATCGTGCCGGAGGCCGCGTTCTTCGACGAGGACAGCCGGGCGCTGCGCTTCGCCACCAGCGACCCCGATATCGCGCTGATCCGCGTGCGTGCATTCGACGTCGCGACCTTCGTCGCACATGGCGCGGCGCAGCTTGGCGTGGTCGGGTCCGACGTACTGGGCGAATTCGCCTACCCCGAGCTTTACGCGCCGGTGGATCTGGGCATCGGCCATTGCCGACTGTCGGTGGCCGAGCCGGCGGACCTCGCCGCCACGGACGATCCGCGCGGCTGGAGCCACGTGCGAGTGGCGACCAAATATCCCCACCTTACCGCGCAGCATTTCGCGCGCCGCGGCGTGCAGGCGGAATGCATCAAGCTGAACGGTGCGATGGAGCTGGCGCCGATGCTTGGCCTGGCGCCGCGCATCGTCGATCTCGTCTCGTCGGGCCGAACGCTGAAGGAAAACGGCCTCGTCGAGGTGGAGACGATCGTCGAGGTCTCCTCGCGCCTGATCGTCAATCGCGCGGCGATGAAGACGCGCGCCGCGGTGGTTCCGCTGGTGGAGGCGTTCCGACGCGCCGCGAACGAGGCGGCCGCCGCATGATCCGCCTGTCCACTGCCGACGCATCGTTCACGACGGACTTTGCCGCCTTGGTCGATGCACGCCGCGAATCGGATGCGGACGTGACCCGCGATGTCACCACGATCCTGCGCAGCGTACGGGACGAGGGCGATGCCGCGCTGAAGGCTTTCACGCTGAAGCTCGACCGGCACGATCTTGATGCGAGCGGCTGGTCGATCCCGCTGAGCGAATGTGCCGCTGCCTTTGGCGGGCTCGACCCGGCGCTGCGTGAGGCGCTGGAACTCGCCGCGGCGCGGATCCGCGCCTATCACGAGAAGCAGCGGCCCGAGGATACCGCGTTCACCGACGACGCCGGCGTCCGGCTGGGCGCCCGGTGGCGGGCGGTGGATGCGGCAGGCATCTATGTGCCCGGCGGCCGGGCGGCTTACCCCTCCACGCTGCTGATGAACGCGATCCCCGCGAAAGTCGCTGGCGTCGAGCGGCTGGTGGTGGTGACGCCGACCCCTGATGGCATCGTCAACCCGCTGGTGCTGGCGGCGGCGCACCTGGCGGGCGCTGACGAGGTGTGGCGGATCGGCGGCGCGCAGGCGATCGCGGCGCTCGCCTGGGGCACGGACCGGATCGCACGCGTCGATGTCGTCACCGGACCGGGCAATGCCTGGGTCGCTGAGGCCAAAAGGCAGGTTTATGGCGTCGTCGGCATCGACATGGTCGCGGGACCTAGCGAGATCGTGGTGGTGGCCGATGGCAAGAACGATCCGGACTGGATCGCGGCCGACCTGCTGAGCCAGGCCGAGCATGACGTGACCACCCAGTCCATCCTGTTCACCGACTCGCCCGAATTTGCCGACGCCGTCGTGGCGGCGGTGGAGCGCCAGCTTGGCGATCTGGCGACCGGCAAGACGGCGCGCATCGCGTGGGAGGCGAATGGCGCGATCGTGCTGGTGCGCGACTTGGCGGAGGCGATGCCGTTGGTGGATGCACTGGCTCCAGAGCATGTCGAGATCGCGGTGGATGATCCGCAGCCGCTGTTCGATCAACTGCGCCATGCGGGTTCCGCCTTCCTTGGCCGGCACACGCCCGAGGCGATCGGCGATTATGTGGCCGGGCCCAACCACGTGCTGCCGACCGGGCGCCGTGCGCGGTTCGCCAGCGGGCTGGGCGTGACCGATTTCATGAAGCGCACCAGCTTCCTCCAGCTCGACGCTGCGGCCCTGCAGAAGCTTGGTCCGGCGACGGTGGCGCTGGCCGAAGCGGAAGGGCTTCCGGCGCACGCGCAATCGGTGGCGCTGCGGCTCTAATCACGGCACCGCCAGCACGGGGCAGGCCAGGGGGACTGGCCGATCCGCGCCTGGCGGCGTAAGGGCCGCCGCCATGTCCCGTACCGCTGCCCGAACCAAGGCCCGCGCCGCTGCGCGCCTCGCCGCCACCCAGGCGCTCTATCAGCACGATATGGAATCGACCGCGATTCCGGCGCTGCTGCACGAATTCCATATGCACCGCATCGGCGCGACCATCGAGGACGCCGAATATGCCGAAGCCGACGTCGCTTTCTTCGACGACATCGTCACGGGCGCCCATGCCCGGATGGGCGAGATCGACCAGCTGATCGAGAAGAAGCTTGCCGCCGGGTGGAGCCTCGATCGGCTCGACAAGCCGATGAAGGCGATCCTGCGCGCCGGCACCTATGAGTTGCTGTCGCGCGTTGACGTGCCCAAGGGCGCGGTGATCAGCGAATATGTCGATGTGGCGCACGCCTTCTACGAGCGGCGCGAGGCGGGCTTCGTCAACGGTCTGCTCGATGCGATTGCGCGCGAGGTCCGCCCCTGATGGTGGAAATCATCAACCTGCGTCGCATGCGGAAGGCACGCGCGCGGGAAGATGCTGCCGCGACCGCCGCGGCGAATCGGGTGGCCTTCGGCCGCACCAAGGCTGAGCGCGCCGCCGCGAAGGCCGAGCAGGAGCGGCAGGAGCGCGCCCTCGACGGCGCGCGCCTCGAAGACTGACTGCCGCCGGCCGCAGCCGATCAGATCAGGCGTGCGGCACCGATTCGGCCGGCACGACCGTCACTGGCCGGGCACTCGGCGAATCGATCACGATGGCGATCGCCCAGCCGGCAAGCACCAGCGTCACCACCCATGTCACCAGAGCGCCGCCGGCGCGCAGCGGATTGGGGCTGTTGCGCGCCATGCCCAAGGGGTGCGCGACGCGCGCGATGACGAACAGGATGCCCAGCACCCACAGGGCCACCAGCGGCCCGCGCGCGAACTCGATCAGGCCCATCAGGATCAGCACGATCGGGGCATATTCGATGAAGTTCGCATGTGCCCGCATGCCAGACAGCATCGCCGGATCGCCGCCATCCCCCACCATCACCTTGCCGCGCACGCGCCCACGAACCAGCCGTACCGCCAGCCAGATGTTGATCACCGCGCAGGCCGCCGCAGTGGCGAGCGTGACCGGTAGAACCATATTGTGCCTCCCCTTTGCTGTGCGGATCAGCCTGCCGGGGGCGGAGGCGGGTTGCAACCGCCGCGTGTTCCGCTATAGGCGCGGGGCTTCGCGATGCGCCCGGCTGCCCGGCGCGGCCGGTTCCCTCCGGTCCGTGCCGATCGTCGTCGGGCCAATCGCATTTGTTTAGAACATCAAGATTAAGGTGCCGCAATGGCCGTCCCCAAGCGAAAGACCTCCCCCTCCCGTCGTGGCATGCGCCGTTCGCATGATGCGCTGTCGGTCGAAGCGTTCCAGGAATGCCCGAACTGCGGCGAGCTGCGTCGCCCGCACAACCTGTGCACCTCGTGCGGCCACTACAATGGCCGTGAGGTCGTGTCGGTCGAGGGCTGACCCCACAGGTCACGGGAGTACGACGCATCATGGCCGACAGTTCCTGGATCGCCGTCGATGCGATGGGCGGCGACGAGGGGCTGGCGGTGATGCTGTCCGGAGTCGCGCGTGCGCGTCATCGGTTCGAGGGGATCAAATTCCTCCTCGTCGGTGACGAGCAGGCGATTCGCGCCGGCCTGGAACGTCACCCCAATCTCAGTCGCCACGCCGAGATCGTGCACGCGCCCGATGTGATTTCGGGCGACGAGAAGGCCGGTCAGGCGCTTCGCCGTGCGAAGACCACGTCGATGGGGATCGCGATCGACTGCGTGAAGCAGGGTCGCGCTGCCGCCGCCGTGTCTGCCGGCAATACCGGTGCGCTGATGGCGATGGCCAAGCTGTCGCTGCGGACGATGCCCGGCATCGATCGCCCGGCGCTTGCTGCGCTGCTGCCGACGCTGGGCGAGAACGACGTCGTCGTGCTGGATCTTGGTGCCAACACCGAGGTCGAGGCGAAGAACCTCGTCCAGTTCGCCGTGATGGGCGCTGCCTATGCGCGCGTCACGATGGATCTCGACAGCCCGCGCGTCGCGCTACTCAACATCGGCAGCGAGGACCAGAAGGGTACCGAGGAAATCCGCGACGCCGCCGCTGCGCTGCGCGGTGGCGGCCATTTGCCGATGACCTTCACCGGTTTCGTCGAGGGCGATCGGCTGTCTCGTGGCGATCATGACGTGATCGTCTGCGACGGCTTCTCCGGTAACATCGCGCTCAAGACCGCGGAGGGGACCGCGCGGTTCGTCGCGGACCTGCTGAAGCGCGCCTTCACCAGCTCGGTCCGCTCGAAGATCGGCTTCCTGATCTCGCGCCCGGCGACCCAGCTGCTGCGCGACCATCTCGATCCCAACAATCACAATGGCGCCGTCTTCCTTGGCCTGAATGGCCTGGTGGTGAAGAGCCATGGCGGCGCCAACGAGCTCGGTATCGCGACGGCGATTGGTGCCGCGGCCAAGATGGTGCAGGCCGATCTTGTCCGGCGTATTGCCGACGACCTCAGACATTTCGAGAAACAGGCGGCATGATTCGCAGCGTCATCATCGGAACCGGTTCGGCGCTGCCCGCGCGTCGCGTGTCGAATGCCGATCTGGCGCAGATGGTAGATACGACGGACGAGTGGATCGTCGAGCGGACCGGTATCCGCTTTCGCCACATCGCCGGCCCTGACGAGACGACTGCAACGTTGGCGCGCGACGCATCGAGCGCAGCGCTGGCGGCCGCCGGCATCACCGCGCAGGACATCGACCTGATCGTGCTGGCGACCGCGACGCCGGACCAGACCTTCCCCGCCACGGCGACGAAGGTGCAGGCGATGCTTGGCATCGACGATTGCGTCGCGTTCGACGTCGCGGCGGTCTGCTCGGGCTTTCTCTACGCGGTGCAGGTGGCGGACAGCATGATCCGCGCCGGCACGGCGAAGCGCGCGCTGGTGATCGGCGCCGAGACGTTCAGCCGCATCCTAGACTGGGAGGATCGCACCACCTGCGTCCTGTTCGGCGATGGTGCGGGCGCGATGGTGCTGGAAGCGCAGGAAAGCGCCGATGCCGACGGGCGCGGCATCCTGGCGACGAAGCTGCACGCCGACGGCCGCCATAATGAACTGCTCTATGTCGATGGGGGACCATCGACGACCGGCACCGTGGGCAAGCTGCGCATGAAGGGGCGGGAGGTGTTCCGCCATGCCGTGGTGAACCTTGCCACGGTCATGCAGGAATCGCTCGCCATCGCCGGGCTGGAGCCGAACGCGGTGGACTGGGTGGTACCGCATCAGGCCAATGCCCGCATTCTCGATGCGACCGCGCGCAAGCTGGGGCTGCCGGCCGAGAAGGTGGTGATGACCGTTGACCAGCACGCCAACACCTCTGCCGCCTCCGTACCGCTCGCGCTGGATGCTGCGGTGCGGGATGGGCGTATCAGGCCGGGACAGATCCTTGTCCTCGAGGCCATGGGTGGCGGATTTACGTGGGGCGCTGCGGTAGTCCGTTTCTAATATGTAACAATTACCATACATGTGCCTTCCGGTGATCGGTGGGAGGTGGTAACGTCCTCCAATCACTTCCGGGGGATAAGGCACGAACGATGAGCGAAGCTGGCACGTTGACCAGGGCCGATCTGGCCGAGGCACTTCATCGCCAAGTGGGCCTGTCACGCGCGGATTCCGCTCAGTTGGTAGAGCAGATTCTGGAAAAGCTGTGCGGCGCGCTGGCCAAGGGGGAGAACGTCAAGATCTCCGGCTTCGGCACATTCGTGCTGCGTGACAAGGGCGAACGGATCGGACGCAATCCGAAGACGGGCGTCGAGGTGCCGATCGCACCGCGCCGGGTTCTCACTTTCCGCGCCAGCCAGATGATGCGCGATCGCATCGTCGCCGCGGGCGCGTGAGCGGCAGCGACAAGGCCGCCGGCGCCTTTCGGACGATCGGCGAAGTCGCCACGGCGACGGGCGTCGCGCCGCATGTGCTGCGCTATTGGGAAACGCGCTTTCCGCAGCTGCGCCCGATCACGCGTGCCGGCAATCGCCGCTATTATCGGCCCGAGGACGTGGCGCTGGTGGAGCGGATTCAGCGGCTGCTGGCGACTGAAGGCTATACAGTGAAGGGCGTGCAGAAGCTGCTGGCGACCGAGGGGGATCAGCCCGCCGGGGCTGCCACGCCCATCGATGTGCCGGGCGCCAAGCCGGATCACACCGCGCTTATCTCGATCCGCGATCGACTGCAGCGAGCACTGGAAGCGGCCTGAGACGGCCGAGGCTGCCTCAGGCGGCGAGTGGGAAACGCAGCAGGCGATCGTTGATCGCGACCAGTGCCTGCGCGGGGCCGCCCATCGCGCGCACGATCTCGGGATGATCGGCATCCAGCCCGCCGGTGAGCGAGCCGAACGCCGGCAGGATGATCTTCGTGCTCGTGGCCACGAAACACCGCCGCGACACCAATTTGCCGCGCACGCGTACGCGCAGCTTGGGGTGGAAGTGGCCCGACAATTCTGGCCGGTGTTCGGCTGGCGATGCCTCGTGCCGCAGCACCAGACCGTCCACCGATGCCTCGTCCACGACATCGCCGCCGCACCGGTCGACGAAGTGGGGATCGTGGTTGCCGGTAATCCACGTCCAGCGAGTCGTTTGCGTCAGAGTTCTCAGCGCCGCCTGCGCTGTCTCGGGAAGCCGTTCGCATCCGGCGGGATCGTGGAAGCTGTCCCCCAGGCACCAGACCTCCTCGGCCCCGGTTGCTGAAACGACGGCGGACAGTTCCGCCAGGGTCGCCAGCGAATCATAGGGCGGCAGCATCTGGCCCGATCGCGCGAACCAGCTTGCCTTCTCCAGATGGAGATCGGCGACCAGCAACGCGCGCCGTGCAGGCCAGAACATCGCGCCTTGCGGCAGCGGCGTCAGATCATGCCCGGCGAACGAAAAGGGAACCATCCCCGTGCCTTGCCCGAAGCGAGTCGGCGGATCAACCGCCGGCCTCGTCTTCGGGGACACATCTGGTGGCGATCAGAAGGTGTAGCCAATGCCCAGCACGCCGGCCCATTGGTTGCGCGAACCGGCGATGCTGACGAGCGGGCTTGCCGCCACGTCATCAAGCATCCGGCGGTACGTACCCCCGCCGACCAGCTTGAAGCCCTTGAGCAGGTCCCCGGTCAGCGAGACCGTACCGACTGCGCCCAGCGTATAGCTCTTCCAGCCGCCGCGGCCGTTGTAGACTGGCAGGCCGGAAGCCACCGATGCCTCCGGCGACACGTTGAAATAGGTGCGGACGTACTTCGATTCGACTCGCTCAGCCGAGGCGAACAGAGCGACCGCGGTCTTCCGGCTCAACGGCGTGAAATAATTCAGGGTCGGTTGCCAGATGCCGCTGCGATGAACGCCGGCGACGTCGTGACGATAGCTCAGCGACAGGGATAGCTTGTCATACGGGCTGGTGATGACGCCCGTTTTGCCGATGCCGAAGTAGCCGCCCACTTCGACCGCTGTATCAAGCTCGCCCAGGCGGCGTACGCGCGGGTCATCGATCCCCTGGCGGCTGCTGCGGGTGAAGTTGATCACTGCCACCGGGCCCAGCTGGATGTCCCATGCCTCGCCCGGGCGGCTGGGGAGGAGATCCGCGCTAGCGCGGTTGCCGGTGACGGAGAAATTGATACCGCCGATGGTGCCGATTGCCGCCGGTACGGGAACGAAGCGATAGTCGTTCGAACCGTCGTAATCAGGCAGGTAACCTGCGCCGATGCCGATCGTGACCATGTCGCCGCTCGGCTGCTCGGTCGCCGTGGGGGTATCGGCAGGGCCAGAGACGCTCTGGGCCGAAACGGCCGTTGGGACGGCAGCAATGAGGGCAACAAATCCGATCAGGCTCTTGGGATTCACGTTGGGGCTTCCTTATGGTCGCCCTGCGTAACAACCCTGATTGATTTAAGGTCCGCCCCGCGCGTCAGAGCATGTAGCGCAATTTCACCTGTTGCGATTCAGCATCACCATCGAGGGTGAAGCGCGCCGCCTCGAACTTCGGCGGGCCGAAGCGGATCGGCGGATTGCGCGAGAAGCCGAAGCCTTCGCGCGGGATGCCGGCGAAGGTATCGAGCTTCTTGTTGCCGTTCTCGTCATGGATCACCGCCACGGCATATTTGCCATAGGGGAGCCCGGCGAGGTGAAGCGCGGTCGTGCCGGCAGGGATCGAACGCTTGGTGGCGTTGTGATCGTTCGTGCAGCGGGGAAAATTGTCCGGATCACCCGTCACGCAGATGCGCAGCATGCCCTTGTTCGAGCGCACATTGGAAAAGGTTAGGTCAAGCTGGCCCACCGGCGCCGCGCCGATCATGAGCAGCGCAGCCGCCCCCAGCACGAGCGCGCGCGCGGGCCTGATCGCGCGTGAAATCGCCGAGCCCGTCATCGGTGCCGCACAACCGGTCCCAGAAGCGGAAATAAAGCCCATAATTGCATCCGTACCGTTCGTGATGGCGCTGATGGTGACTGGCCGTGATCAGCCAGGCACCCAATGGCCCGCGCCACATGAACCGCGGGAAAACCTCCCAACCCATGTGGTTGGTCACTCCCATAACCGTCATGATCGTCAGCACTACCCCGAGCGCCGCGACGTGGATCGGAATGAGAAACACCAGTAGCGGAATTACCACAGCACCGGTGATCGCTTCGATCGGATGGAACGCCATCGCCGCCCAAGCGGTGGGCGGGCGGCTGGCGTGATGGACGGTATGGGCGATGCGGAAAGGCTTTGGCCAGTGCATCCAGCGGTGCGTCCAGTAGAACCAGGTATCGTGTGCAGCCAGGTACAGGAGCACCGACACCGGCAGATACCACAAGGGATAAGCGTGGACGTCGTCGTAGATCCGCGTCCAGCCGCGGTTCTGCCAGCCCCAGGCGACGATGCCGGCCGGGATGCCGTAGATCGCCGCGGAGGCGAGGCTCCACAGGATCTCGCGCCGGATCTGCGGATCGAGGCCGACGTAGAGTCCCGGATGCTTGCGCCGGGTGACGAATGCGAAGGCGCCGCTTGCCGCGAGATAGCGTACGCCAACGATCAGCGTCATGGCGACAGCAGAGAGGGCAATGGCAAGCGCAGCGGTCATGCTGCTGCTCTACGCCTGCCGGTGGGACGGGGGAAGGCGCTGCCGTTGATGCGCCGTTGGACAAGCTCGCCACCCCGTGCCGAGACAGGCCATGCGCCGATCCCGCTTTCGCGCGCATGCCCGATCCGCTAGGCGGAGGGTTATGCCCGAAACCCACCATTGCGATCTCGCCATCGTCGGCGGCGGGTTGGCAGGCGGCCTCATCGCGCTGGCGATGGCCGCGCGCCGCCCTGATTTGTCGGTGCGGCTGATCGACAGCGGCGAGAAGCTGGGCGGCAACCACGTCTGGTCGTTCTTCGATGGTGACGTGGCGAAGGACGACCGCTGGCTGCTGACGCCGCTCGTCTGCCATGCCTGGCCGAGCTACGACGTGCGCTTCCCGGCACACAGCCGCACCATCGCGCAGCCTTATTATTCGATCGAGTCGGAGCGCTTCGATGCGGTTGTGCGCAAGGCGCTGCCGGCGAGCGCGATCATGACCGAGCGCAAGGTGCTGGCATGCAGCGCCACGGCGGTAGTGCTGGCCGACGGCGAGCGTGTCGAGGCGACGGGCGTGATCGACGCGCGCGGCGCGGGCGACATGTCGATGCTGGAAGTGGGCTGGCAGAAATTCGTCGGGCGACTGCTCGATGTTCCTGCCGGCCACGGCGTCGAGCGACCGATGGTGATGGACGCGACCGTCATGCAGCACGACGGATATCGCTTCATCTATCTGCTGCCCTTCTCGCCGACGCAGATCTTCGTCGAGGACACCTATTACAGCGATACACCCGCGTTGAATGTCGGGGCGCTCAATCGCCGCATCGGCGTCTATGCTGAAAGCCGCGGCTGGGCCGCCACCCCGTCGGGGCGCGAGGAAAAAGGCGCGCTACCGGTGGTGATCGGCGGAGACTTCGAGGCTTACTGGCGTTGGGGCGGGGCGAAGGTCGCCAAGGCCGGGGCGCGGGCCGGGCTGTTCCACCCCACGACCGGCTATTCCCTGCCCGACGCCGTCCGGCTCGCGGTGCGGATCGCCGGGACGGCGGACCTTAGTGGTGAAGGATTACACGAACTGACCCATGATTATGCGCGGGAGCGGTGGGACGAACGCCGCTTCTACCGCTTGCTTGACGCGATGCTGTTTCGCGCCGCTGACCCGGAGGCCCGATACAAGGTGCTCGAACGTTTCTACCGCCTGCGCCCCGGGCTGATCTCGCGGTTCTACGCCGCGCGCTCGACGGGCGCAGACAAGATGCGGATTCTGTCCGGCAAGCCGCCGGTGCCCTTCTGGCGCGCGGTACGCGTGGCGAGGCGTGTGTCATGACCAAGGCGATCGTCATCGGTGCCGGTTTCGGCGGGCTCGCGCTCGCCATCCGGCTGCAATCGGCCGGAGTCGACACCACCATTGTCGAGGCACGCGATAAGCCAGGTGGTCGGGCTTACGTATGGCAGCGCGACGGGTTCACTTTCGATGCGGGCCCGACCGTCATCACCGATCCCGCCTGCCTGGAGGAATTGTGGGCGCTGACCGGTCAGAACATGGCCAGCGACGTGATGCTGGAACCGGTTCAGCCTTTCTATCGGCTGAACTGGCCCGACGGTACGAATTTCGATTACACCAACGACGACGTCCTGCTGCGCGATCAGATCGCGAAGCTCGATCCGGCTGACGTCGCTGGCTACGAGAAGTTCCTGACCTACTCCGCAGGCGTTTATCGCGAAGGCTATGAGAAGCTTGGCCACGTCGCGTTTCTCGACTTCGCCTCGATGATCAAGGCGGCGCCGGCGCTGGCGAAATACCAGGCATGGCGTTCGGTCTATTCGATGGTGTCCTCGTTCGTGAAGAGCGAGAAGCTGCGCGAGGCGCTGTCGTTCCACACGCTGCTCGTTGGCGGCAATCCGATGACGACCAGTGCGATCTACGCGCTCATCCACAAGCTGGAGCGGGACGGGGGCGTGTGGTTCGCGCATGGCGGCACCAACCGGCTGGTGCGCGGAATGGTGGCGCTGTTCGAGCGCCTCGGCGGGAAGCTGCGGCTCGATGATCCCGTGGCCGAAATCGAGACGTTGGGTGACCGGGTGACGGCGGTGCGCACGCAGAGCGGCTGGCGGCAGGAAGCGGCGATGGTCGCCTCCAACGGCGATATCGTCCACACCTATCGCGATCTGCTGAGCGGATCGAGCAGCGCGCGCCGTTCTGCGGCACGGCTGGAGCAGAAGAAGTATTCGCCGTCGCTGTTCGTGGTGCACTTCGGGATCAAGGGCACCTGGCCCGGGATCCCGCACCACATGATCCTGTTCGGCCCGCGCTATAAGGGGCTGCTGGCGGACATCTATGATCACGGCGTGCTTAGCGAGGATTTCTCGCTGTACCTGCACCATCCGACCGTGACAGATCCGAGCCTGGCGCCGGAGGGTTGCTCGACTTTCTATGCGCTCGCGCCGGTGCCCCACATGGGCAAGTTCCCGGAGGATTGGGATCGCGTCGGCCCGATCCTGGAGAAGCGCATTCTGGACGAGGTGGGGCGGCGGCTGATCCCCGACATCCATGATCGGATCATCACCAAGTTCAGCTACGCCCCGCCCGATTTCGCGCGGGATCTGAACGCCCATCTCGGCAGCGCCTTCAGCCTAGAGCCGGTGCTGACGCAAAGCGCTTGGTTCCGCGTGCACAACCGGGACGATGCGATCTCGAACCTCTATTTCGTTGGCGCCGGTACGCATCCCGGCGCGGGTATCCCGGGCGTCGTCGGCAGCGCGAAAGCGACTGCGGCGCTCATGCTTGAAGGAGTAAGGCGGTGAAGCGCCTGGCAATTTACTGCGGCTCTGCCACGCCGCGTGACCCTATCTACATGGAGAATGCGCGCACGATCGGTCGCACGCTGGCCGAGCGCGGCATCGGCGTGGTCTACGGCGGCGGACGGCTGGGCCTGATGGGCGCAGTGGCGGATGGCGCGCTGGAGGCCGGCGGCGAGGTGATCGGCGTGATCCCGCAGGCGCTGGTCAATGCTGAAGTCGCGCACCGCGGCCTTACCGAGCTTCACGTCGTGGAAGGGATGCACGAGCGCAAGCGTATCTTCACCGATCTGGCGGACGGCTTCGTCACACTGCCCGGCGGTACCGGCACCATGGACGAATTGTGGGAGGCGCTGAGCTGGGCGCAGATCGGTTATCACTCCGATCCGGTCGGCCTGCTCAACACGGACGGCTATTATGATCACCTCATCGCCTTCTGGGAGAAAATGGGGGAGGTCGGCTTCCTGCGTCCGCAGCATCGGGACCTGCTGATCGTCGCCGACACGCTCGATCTGCTCCTGGAGCGGATGGCGGCGCATCAGCCGAGCCAGCCGATCGTGCGGATGAGCGCGGCCGATCTTTGAGGCAGGCAGTGGCCGCGGCACCTGAAGAGCGCGCCCGGCTAGTCGAGGCGGCTCGCGACTCGATCGCGCGCGGCTCCAAGAGCTTCGCCATGGCGAGCAAGCTGTTCGATCGGGAAACGCGCGAGCGGGCGTGGCTGCTCTATGCCTGGTGCCGTGCCTGCGACGATATCGTCGACGGGCAGGACCATGGCCATGGCGCCACCGCCGTCAGCGACGCGGAAGCGCGCGTCGCGCTGATCGCCGAGAAGACGACCGCGGCGCTGGCCGGGCGGGTGGTTGGCGATATGCCCTTCGATGCGCTGCGCGTCGTGGCGGCGGAGACCGGCCTCCCGCCCCGTTTCGCGCACGACCTTGTCGCCGGCTTCCGCCTTGATGCCGAAGATTGGCGGCCGCGTAGCGAGGACGACCTGTATCGCTATTGCTATCATGTTGCCGGCGCGGTCGGCTGCATGATGGCGGTGGTGATGGGGGTGGACCCGGCCGACGAGGATACGCTGGACCGGGCATGTGACCTCGGCCTTGCCTTCCAACTCGCCAACATCGCGCGCGACATCGAAGAGGATGATCGCATCGGCCGGTGCTACCTGCCGGTGGAATGGCTGGTGGAGATGGACATCCCGCCGGGTCAGCACATGAAGCCGCCATTCCGTGATCGCCTGGTGGTGCTTGCGCGCCGCCTTGCCGGTCGCGCTGCGCTGCATGAGGCGAGCGCGCGGGTCGGTGCGGCGAAGCTGCCGCCGCGGGCACGCTGGGCGGTCCTGGCCGCGGCCGGGATCTATGGCGACATCGCACGCGAAGTGGCGGCACGCGGTGCCCACGCCTGGGATCATCGCGCCAGTACCTCGAAGGCGGCGAAGCTCGGCTGGGTGGCCAAGGCGGCCGTGGCGGCTCGGCGGCCCGTGCGAGAGACGCCCCGCGATCCGCGGCTTTGGACGCGGCCGCGCTAAGCGCCTACTATTAAGTGGCCGTCAGGCCATCTGGCGGCGGCCCCGCTCGACCGTCGCGCTGTGCCCCACCCTGGCAGCCGGATTGGGGGTCTTGACGGTGTCGACGAACAGCCAGTCATTGCTGACGCGATCGGGCGTGATCGTCAGCGCCATATATCCGCGCCTGCTGGTATCGCACCATTTGAGCTCCGGGCTGGCCGCAACGAGGGCGCGCGCGACGGTCGCCGGGTCGACGGTGAGGGCGCTTTCGAAACCGGACGACGTGACCGACTGGCCGGCAAATTCCACGCCGACGGGCTTACCCTTCTGCGCGAGGTCGAACGCCCAGGCATTATGACTGTCACCGCACAGCACGACGAGGTTCGCGTCTGCCGCTTGCGCCGCATCGAGGAAGCGGGCGCGCGCCGCCGGATAGCCGCCCCAATTGTCGAGGTCCGACGGCAGACCGGCCTTTCCGACCGCCACTGCAGCCTGGATGTATCCTGCCGCCCCCGGGCGCGCCTGCGCGATCCAGCCTTCCACTTCGGGCGGCACGCGCATCGTTCCCATGATCGTGCCGAAGCCGACGATCTGCCACCGTGCACCCGACGTCACCGATCTGGCGAGACCATGCTGGAGCCATGCTTCCTGCTGTGACCCGAGCATGGTCCGCGCCGGATCGTGCCATGCGCCGTCGCGATAGGCGGCAAGCGCGCGCATCGGATCGGGGCCGCGCAGCATGTCGGCCAGTTCCGGCGATTGTGACCGGCCGGCAAGGCGCGTGTCGGTGCGGAACAGCGTCGCGAGGCGGCCGATGTCATAGGCCTTCCACGGTTCGTCGGAGACCGGCATCCATTCGCGCCACGCCTGGATCGCGGCCGCACGCCGCGCGATCCATTCGCCTTCGCTCGCCGGATCGTGATTCTGTGCGCCGCCTTCCCAGCTGTTGTTGGCGCTTTCGTGGTCGTCCATCGACGCGATCATCGGCAGCCGCGCGTGCAGTGCCTGGAGATCGGGATCGGCGCGGTAGCTCGCATAGCGCAGTCGGTAATCGGCAAGGTGGATGATCTCGGTCCGCGGCTGCGGCAGCCGGCTCGCCACCACTTCCTGAAGCGATGGATAGGTGCCGTTGGCATATTCGTAGAAATAGTCGCCGAGGTGGATCCACAGATCGAGATCATCGCGGGCGGCGGCATGGGCATAAGCGTTGAAGAAGCCGAAGCCGATATTGGAGCAGGAGAAGATCGCGGCGCGAAAGCGGCTTGCGCGATCATCCGGCAGGGTACGCGTGCGGCCGACGGGTGACATCGTTCCGTCCGCCGCGACGAAACGGAAGTGATAATCGCGGGCCGGCTTCAGCCCGGTCACGGTGACTTTCGCGGTCCAGTCGCGCCATGGCCCTGTGATTGTCTCCCCGCCGGCGGCAACGCGCGCGAAATCCGGTGTCTCGCTCAGTTCCAGCTTCAGACGCGCGCTATCGCCGCTGGCCGGCACGTAGCGGGTCCACAGCAGCATCTCGTCGGGCCCGGGCTCACCGCTGGCCACCGAATGGGTGAAGCCGCGCGCGGTGAGGACGGTCTGCGCAGGGGCAAGCCCGGGCAGCGCGAGTGCGCCTGCGCCGAACATGCCAGTGGCCAAGAGCGAGCGGCGGCTGACGTTGATCATCAAATCCCTCCCCAAAAGCGGTGCGGTTCGTGCCGCCCCTGCCGTGGGAAGGTGACAGATCGGTGTCAGGCCCGCTAGGCGCGCCATGGATGGATGCGCGCTGGCTCGATCGCAATCGCTTGATGGTGCTGATCGCTGTTGCCGTCGCCGCGCGCGCCGCCACGTTCGGCAACCCGCTGATCCACGTCGACGAGGATTTCTACTTCGCCGCGGCGCGGCTGATCGCGGATGGGGCGGTGCCGTACGTCGAGGTGTGGGACCGTAAGCCGATCGGGCTGTTCTTGCTTTACCTTGTGCCGGCCTCGCTGCCGTTCGGCTGGGGGATCATCGCCTATCAGTTGATGGCGCTCGCCGCGGTGGTGACCGCCGCGTGGATCGTCGCACGCCTGGCAATGCTCGCAGGGTGGGGACGGGGCGCCACATATGCCGGAATCCTCTACATCCTGTGGCTCAACCTGGCGGACGGGCACGGCGGGCAGGCGCCGATCCTCTATAACCCGCTGGTGGCTGGTGCGGCTTGGCTGATCGTCACCAACACGCGCCGCCGCAGTTGGTGGCAGGACGCAGCAGCGATGACGCTGATGGGCCTTGCGCTGCAGGTAAAGTATTCCGTCGTGTTCGAGGGCGTGTTCTTCGGCCTGTGGACTCTTGTGCGCGAGTGGCGTGCGGGGGTGAGACCATCCCGCATCGCCGCTCGCGCCGGCGTGCTGGCGGCCATCGCGCTGCTGCCGACCTTGGCAGTCATGGGCTATTACGCGGCGATCGGGCAGATCGACGCCTTCCTCTACGCGAATTTCGAGTCGATCATCGCGCGGCAGGCCGATCCGCCACGCGAGCGCTGGGGCAATCTCGCCAAGCTCGTCCTGATCCTGTCGCCCCTGATGGCGATGGCGCTTGTGTCGGCGAGAAGGAGCACGTTGGCAGAAGCGTCCGAGCGTCGTTTCATGCTGTGCTGGTTTGCCGCGGCACTCCTCGGCATCCTCGTCCTCGGCGGCTGGTTCGATCATTATGCGCTGCCGGCGGCGGTGCCGGGCGCGGTCTGCGCCGCCGGTTTCCTCGAGACGCGACCTCGTGGCCGCATCGCCGTGCTGCTGTCGGCGGCGCTGATCGGGCAGGTGCTGGTGATCGCCAACCGCGTGTCACGGGGCAATGGGCGCGAGTTGGCCGCCATCACCGCGTCGATCGGGGCGGGGCCCGGTTGCCTGTGGGTCTATTCCGGCAGCCCGAAGATATATGCCACGGCAAACCGATGCCATGTCACGCGCTACCTCTTCCCCAGCCACCTTTATCGCACGCGTGAAGACGGCGCGATTGGCGTTCCGCAGGCTTTGGAAGTCGCGCGGATCCTGCGCCGGGGGCCGGAGGTGATCGTGATGCGGCCGCCGTCGATCGGCGAGCGGCGCGACATTCGCGCTATGGTCGAGCGTGCCGTCGGTGCGGATTATGTTGTCGCCGCCCGGCATCCGTTGGGGAACGAGGTGCTGACGATCTACCAGCGGCGCTGAGGCTTGATGGTCAGGCGGCGCGCCGCTCGCGCTGCGCGATCTGATCCGCGTAATAGGCCATCAGCTCGACGGTATGTTCCCGGTCGGTGCGCACTTGCCCGGCCGCAACGAGGGCCGTCCTTCGGAGGAGTGCCCGATCGCGCGCGTGCATTCGTTCGATCGCCCAGGCGCAGGACATCGGGTCACGCGGTTCGTACAGCTCGGCGCACCGTGCGTCCGCCACTTCCGCGCATCCGCCGGTGTGCGGCACGATGAGCGGCAGGCCCGATGCCATGGCTTCGGCCGCGACCAGCCCGAACGGCTCGGCCTCCGATCCATGGATCAGTGCGTCGCAGCTTGCCATGATCCGCGCGAGTCGCTCGCGATCATAGACCGGGCGGAAGATGCGGATGTGCGGGCTTCCAGCGATCCGGCGCTCGATCCGGTCGCTGTCGACCCCCTGGCCGAGCAGCACCAGCCCGACCGGCAGGTTGGCGCCCGCCCGCTCCACCGCATCAATCACCATCGGCCAGCGCTTTTCAGGGTGATGGCGGCCAAGCCCGAGCAGCAGGAGGCCGTCGTGCGGCAACTCGCACTGCTCCAGCAGCGCGCGACGCAGGCGCTCGTCACGAAACCCGGGGGAAAAGTGGCTGCGCTCGATTCCCAGTGGCATCGCCGCGTCAATCCGCAGGCCGCGTGCGCGCAGCCGCTTCACGAGCGCCGGGCCGTTGGTGACGACGCAGTCGTAAAGATCGAGAAAGCGCGCCATGTAGCGGGTGTACCAGCCGAATGCCTGCTCGATCCGCTCGTGGCTGGCGAACCCCTCGAACCAGCGCTGGGCGTAGGCGGCCATGTTGTCGTTGTGCATGAAGAACGACTTGAGCGCCGTTCCCTGCCATTCGCCCACGAACCAGGCCGGCCGCCAGGGCGAGGAGCATTCCACCACATCCGGTGCGTAGCGATCGAGCAGACGGTGAACCGCGGCGCGATCCCAGAACAGGCCGTAGTTCCGATCGAACGGCAGACGGGGTGATCGCACGTAATGGATCCGCCCGCCGCCGGGCTGTTCCTCGATCCGTTCGTCAGGCCCGGGCGCGAGCACGATCAGTTCGTGGCCCAGATCGTTCATGATGCCGATCTTGCGATCGATATAGGTGCGTACCCCGCCGCCGGTCGGCGAATAGAATTCGTTGACGTCGACGACGCGCACGTCAGTTGCCGACCGGTCCGAAGCTCGGGATGATGCCGCGCAGATACTGTGCGCGGATGGTGAGGCGGGTCAAACCGCGCGGTACGTTCACGATCGCCTGCGACAGCTTCGGCTTGGCCCGGCCGATGCGGTTGTTGGTCGGCACGCCTGCACCATCCGTCCAGACGTTGAACTTGTTCTTGCCGTCGCGATCATGGGTGAAGAACAGTGCGTAACGGCCCGGTTGGGGTGCCTGGATGCACAGCACCACCGGCCCGCGCGCCGGCGTATCGGCGCGTACGCGGTGAAACACCTTGCCCTCGCGCCGCAGATCGCGGTCGTCCTTCAGGAAATCCTCTTCGGTGGCCGGGTATAGCTCGAGCTTCAGCCCACCGGTGCGGTCCTTCAGCCCCTCCACCGTCACCTCGATCGCCGGCACATTACGCGCGGCGCAAGCAGGGGCATCGCTGCCGATCGGGGCAGCGACGGCGGCGGCAGGCGCAAGAAGCGCGGCGAGGCCGAACAGCATCAGCCGCGCCACAGCCGCAGCCCCTTCCAGCCAGCCGCCCCAGAGAAGACAAGCACCAGCAACAGATGCACGCCAAGCGTCAGCGCGGCGACAAAGGCTATCATCGCGCTCAGCGCCTCGTCCTGCCCGATCACCAGGATTGCGAAGCTCGCGAACAGCAGGTCCTTGTTCGGCACCAGCGGCAAGCGCGAGACGAGCAGGCGCGCCGCGGCCAGGAACAGCCAAACGCCAAGCGCCACGTCCGGCATCGCGAAATGCCAAGCAAGCGCGACGAACAGCGAGCTTGCGGCAATACGGCCGGTGTGGATCCAGAAGATCCAGCGCAGCTGCTGCCGGGGCAGCGAGAAGATCCGCCGCGAAAAGATCAGCATCAACAGGCTGATCACGAGCGTGATCGCGGCCGATCCCGCCACGGCGTGCAGCACGTTCGGCGACATCAGCTGATAGCCGATCGGCAGCGCGATGGCGCACAACAGGATGGTGACGGTATTGCCGGCGATCGCCGACAGTAGCGACACGTCCTTCACCGCACCGAATGGGGCCGCCACGATGTTCGCCCGTGCCCGTGCCCAGGCGTAGAAATATGCCTCGCCCGAATAGCCGAGCACCACGTCATTCGCGATCCGCTTCTTGTGAAGCGCGACGAAGCCGGACAGCGGGATGCGCCAGAGCCGGCGGAAGATGATGAAATCGCCCGTCGGTGCAGCCATGTAGAGGCAGAAGAAGGCAAGGTAGAACCACGGCGAATCAGGCGTTGTGCGGCTCAGCCCCTCAAGGCCGGAGCCCAGGAGCTCACGGCCGAGCATCACGACCATCGCCGCGCTGATCAGCCCGCCGACGATCGTCGGCCAGCGCCGACGGATCGTTTCGGCAGGCTCAAGCGCTGCAATGTCCGGCAGTTCGGCATCGATTACCGATGCCGGCATCCGGTCAGCTTTCGCGGTCAAGACAGGCGAGTTCCTTTGCACATTCCCACGCAACATACGGCAGGTCGGTCTGGCCGGTGCCCGCGGAATGTGGTGTCTTTGAGCGGCAATTTGGGCTGCAGCATGACGGGCTTCAAGATGACGGCGGCTCACCACATCCTTGGATATGCGCAAAGCTTCAAAGGCGGCGGGGTGGAGCGTGCGCTTCTACGGCTGGCTGGCGCCTGGGTGGAGGCGGGGCGAAGGGTAACGCTGGTGGTCGCCGACCCGCGAGGCCCATTGGCCGCCGAGGTCGCTGAAGATGTCGACGTCGTGCCGCTTGGATCAGCCACTTATCGTGCGTTGTTCGCACTACCCCGGCATGTGCGGACAATCAGGCCAGACGTCATTTTCTGCGCCGGGAGCCATTATACGAGTGTGGCGGCATGGACACGGCTACGGTTGAGGGGAGCCTGCCCGCCGATCGTCGGGAAAGTGTCGAATGCAATCCGCCGACCCGATCATCATGTCGCGCTAGCCGCCGGTCACGCCGCCTGGCTTCTCCTCCATCCGCTATTTCTCGATCGAGTGGTGGGGATGAGCGCGGCGAGTGCTGCGGCAATTGCGGCGGCAATGCGGCTGGCGCCCGAGGATGTGGTGGTGATCCCCAATCCGCCGGCCCGGCCGATCCCCAGTGGGGCACCTGTGCAGTTGCCCCCGCGCTACATCCTCGGCGTCGGGCGGCTTGCCCGGCAGAAGCGCTGGGACCGCCTCGTTGCCGCCGTGCCGCGATTACGGGATCGGCAAGTGCCGCTGGTCATCCTGGGTGAGGGAGAGGAGCGCGCCGCGCTGATGGCGCAGGCTCAAACACTCGGCATCGCGGATCGGCTCATCATGCCGGGCCATGTCCGCGATCCGCTCGGGGCGATGGCGAATGCGGCGGTGGTGGCGCTGTCGTCGGACTTCGAGGGGGTGCCGGGCGTGTTGCGAGAGGCCCTGTCGGTCGGCACGCCGGTGGTGGCGACCGATGCGTCGCCGGCAGTGGCAGAAATCGTGGTCTCGCCGGTCCTCGGCACCATCGTGGCGCGAGATGATCCTGATGCGCTCATCGCGGCGCTGGATCATTGGCTGGACGGCGCGGCGCGCCCGGCGCCGGTGCCGCCGCCCGGTGCTGATTCGGCGCTGCGCTACCTTGAGCTCTTCGATTCGCTCAGGCGGGCTTGACGCGGTCGGGGGCTGCAGCCTGCACCTCGGGCAGCGCAAGGTTCGCCTCTTCTGCCGTCAGAAGCCGTGGATAGGCGTCGAGCGGAAGCGCGAAACGGCGCGCGTTCGCCATCTGGGGGACAAGGCACAGGTCCGCGATGTCCGGCCCGTCGCCGCCAAGGAACGGGCCGGGCAATGGCGCCGCCATCTCCTCCAGCGCGGCCAGGCCCTCCGCGATCCAGTGGCGATACCAATCGTCCTTCGCCGCTTGATCGGCGCCGAACTGGGTCTCCAGCCGCTTCAGCACGCGCAGATTGTCGATCGGATGGATATCCGCGGCGATCACCAGCGCGCGGGCGAGCTGGCCGGATCGCTCGAACGGGTCCTTCGATACCATCGGCGGTTCGGGGAAGTTGGCATCCAGCCAGTCGACGATCGCGAGGCTCTGCACCAGCGGCCGACCATCAACCCTCAACGTCGGCACGAAGCCCTGCGGATTGATCGCGCGGTTTTCCGCGCCGGCCTGCTCCCCCGTCAGCAGGTTCACCGGCAGCGTTTCGTAGGAGACGCGCTTCAGGTTGAGGCAGATCCGGACCCGGTAAGAAGCGGAGGATCGCCAGTAATCGTGGAGGACGATGTTCATACCATGGCCGCTTCCGGGGTGTTGTCGTCGTCGCGTTCTTCCTCGATCTCGCTGCGGCGCTCCATCGCGGTCTTGATCAGCGCCGTCATCGGGTCGGCAAGCGCAAGGCCCAGGATGCCGAACAATGCGCTGGCCAGGATCTGCGCGCCCAGCGTCAGCGCCGGCGGCATATCGACGGTGCGCTTCGCGACCATCGGGATCAGCACATAACCGTCGAACGTCTGGACGATCACGTAGGTACCGATGGCCCAGATCCCGGTGTCGACGCCGGCCGAGAAGCCCACAGCCACCATCAGCGCGCCGGAGACGAACGCGCCGATATTCGGGATGAAGGCGAGCACGCCGGTCAGGATGCCGAGGATCATCGCCATCGGGACCCCGCCCATCATCAGCGCAACCCAGGTGAGCACACCCTCCGCCACCATGCCGATGATCCGCCCGAACAGCAGCCGGCGCAGCGTCGTCCCCATGCGCGTGATGGTGAGGGCGAACTCGGTGCGATGCTCCTCCGGGATCATCCACTGCAGCCCGCGATCATAGACCCTGGGATCCATCGCCACGAACAGGCCGATCACGATGATCATGAACATGGTGGTGAGCGCGCCGAACGCGCTGCCGACCCAGGAGGTCAGCCGACCGACCGAACTCAGCGCCTGGCGTGCGACGCTGCTGATGTCGGACGCGCCCGGCATCAGGCCCTGGCTTGTGAGCCACGTCGTCAGCTTCACCGTCTGCGCCTCGAGTGTCGTGCGCAGCTGCGAGATCTGCTCCGCGACCTGAACGCCGGTGAGATAGAAGGTGCCGAGCAGGAAGACGATTGTCAGAACGCAGACGATCAGCAGCCGCCAGCTGCGCCCGATCGGCAGCACCCGGTTCAGCAGCCGCACGCCGCCATCGAGCAAGGAGGCGAAGACGAGGCCTGCAAAGATGATCAGCAGCGGCTGGATGAGCAGCACGACGAGCGCGATCGCCGATGCCATCCCAAGCCACACCGCGGCCCGCTTGATCTCGCGCCGGGTGGCGGGATCGTGCACCTCGCTTGGGCTGGCGCCCTTGACGACGCGGACCTGGTCTTGGCTCATCGGGTCTCCTCTGGCCTCAGTGACGTGCCGGCGCGGCCCGGTCGAAGCGATGACCACCAGCTCAGCGGATTGAGGGTCGCCGATCCATCGACCGAGAAAGTGATGAACTCCGCGCGGCCGCCGATATTCTCCCAGGGCACCGCGCCGCCAAGGCCCTTTTCGGTGCCGCCCAGCGCGAAGCGGCTGTCGGCGGAGCGGTCGCGATTGTCGCCCATCAGGAAGACGTGATTGGCCGGGATCTTGACCGGGCCATAATCGTCGCCCGGGCTCGCCCCGAGCTCAACAGTGTCATAGCGGCGGCCTTCGGGGTTGGTTTCGGTGACGATCGGCAGGCGGCACACAGTCGTGCCGTCCGCCCGCGTCACACGCGCATCCGGATATTGCCACTGATCGCAGGTCGCATTGGCGTCGACTGGCAGGTCCTTGTAGTGGAGCGGCCCGCGTGCCAGCGGCTTCCCGTTCAGGATCACGGTGCCGCCGCGGACCTCCAAGGTGTCGCCCGGCAGCCCGATCACCCGCTTGATATAGTCGCTGGTCTGACCGGGCGGGGTCACGATCACCACGTCGCCGCGTTCCGGCATCTTCCCCCAGATGCGGCCCTGCCATGCCGGCAACTGGAACGACCAGCTTTCCACCGGTTTGTGCAGCACCGTCCCTTCGAAGATCGCCACCGGATTGGGGACGGTCGGCGATACGAACGACCAGCCATAGGCGAACTTGGACACGATCAGGCGATCGCCCACTTCTAGGCCCGGGAGCATCGATTCGCTGGGGATGTAGAACGGCTTGGCGATGAAGCTGTGAAAGCCGAGGACAGCGAGGATGAGCCAGAAGAGGCCCTTTGCCTCGCCCCACCAGTCCAATCCGCGCGCGGGACGCCTCGGCCCCTCGTCGGCTGCTGGTTTGCCCGTCAACGCCACGTCCTCGGCCACATCATTCACTCGGTTGGAGAAAATCGGTCTGATGCCGCGACCGCTTCGATGATCACGAAGGCCTGCGCCCAAGGATGATCGTCGGTCAAGGTCAGGTGAATACGCGGCTTATGCCCCGCCGGCGTCATTGCCGCCAGCCGGGCGCGTGCGCCGCCCGTCAGTGTTAGCGCGGGGGCACCCGCCGCGTCGGTGACGACCTCGATATCCTTCATCGTCACACCGCCACGAAAGCCGGTGCCGATCGCCTTGGAGAAAGCCTCTTTCGCGGCGAAACGCTTCGCATAAGTGCCGGCGGCGGTGAACGGCCGGCTGCGGGCGCGTTCCTGTTCGCCGGCGGTGAAGATGCGCTCCTCGAAGCGCGCGCCGTACCGGGTCAGAGACGTCTGGATCCGCTCGATATTGCAGAGATCCGCGCCCATCCCGATGATCACCGGGCGGCGTCCATCGCCGCGCGCATTTGCCGGATGCTTGCGTCGAGCCCGACGAAGATCGCTTCGCCGATCAGGAAGTGGCCGATGTTGAGCTCCACCACTTGCGGAATCGCGGCGACGGGCGCGACATTGTCGAAGGTGAGGCCGTGTCCTGCATGCACCTCGATGCCGTTCTTCGCCGCGAGCGCCGCTGCGTCGGTTAGTCGGCGAAGCTCCTCCGCCCGTGCCGGGCCCTGCAGTTCGCAATAGCGGCCGGTGTGAAGCTCCACGACCGGCGCGCGCAGCCGGGCTGCGGCGTCGATCTGCCGGGCGTCCGGCTCGATAAACAGCGACACGCGCGAGCCGGCGTCGTTCAGTGCCGCGACGAGCGGTGCCAGCCGATCGTGCTGACCCGCAGCGTCAATGCCACCTTCGGTGGTGCGCTCCTCGCGCTTTTCCGGAACGATGCAAACGGCATGCGGGCGATGCTTAAGCGCGATCGCCAGCATTTCCTCGGTCGCTGCCATCTCGAGGTTGAGCGGGATGTCCAGCGCGTCCATCAGCCGTGCGATGTCCTCGTCGGTAATGTGCCGACGGTCCTCACGCAGATGGGCGGTGATGCCGTCTGCGCCGGCGTCGGCGGCGAGCAGCGCCGCGCGCACCGGATCGGGATATTCGCCGCCCCGCGCATTCCGCACGGTCGCGACATGATCGATGTTGACGCCGAGGCGAAGCGGGCGGGGCGGCATCAGGCCGCCGCCCGGCTGCCCGGCTTGATCGCCGGAATCGCGGCCAGTTCCGGCGGCAAGGCATCGGGGTCATAGGTGGGCACGTCGAGCCGGATCAGCGGGAAGAACGGGACGCCGATGTCGGCGCTGCCGTTCGATCGGTCGACCAGCGCTGCGCCGGCGATCACCCGCCCGCCCGCGGCCTCGATCGCCTTGATCGCCTCCCGACTGGAAAGCCCGGTGGTGACGACATCCTCCATCATCAGCACTTCCTGGCCTAGCTCGAGGCGGAAACCGCGGCGCAGTTCGAAGGTGCCAGTGGGGCGTTCGACAAACATCGCGGGGACGCCGAGAGCGCGCGCCATCTCGTGCCCGGCAATGACGCCGCCCATCGCCGGCGATACCACGGCGGTGATCCGCTCGCGAAGTTCGGCCGGGATCTGCGCGGCAAGTGCTTCGGCCAGCCGCGCACCGCGGCGCGGGTCCATCAGCACGCGCGCGCACTGCAGGTAGCGCGAGGACCGCAGTCCGGATGAAAGGATGAAATGGCCTTCGAGCAACGCATCCGCCGCGCGGAATTCGGCCAACACCTCGTCTTCAGTCACAATTCGCCCTTTCGTCTTGCCGGCGAGATACGGTTGCTGTGGCGCCTGTGCAACGGAACGTGGCCGTCCGGCGCCAAATAATGCCGCTTGCGTGCTTGAGGCGCAGGGGTGCCCTGCGTATAGGCCGCCCGATGGACGGATTCCGCGCGGCATGGCGCTGGCGTCGGCCGGGACGAGCAGGGGTAACGACAAAACGATGAGAAGCGCGTTTAAGGGAGTGATGCTGGCCGCGGGGCTCGCGCTGGCGGGGCTCGCCCCGGCCGCCGCCCAGCCGGCGGGCAATGCCACCGCTGAAGCGGCGACGGCGATCGGAAACTCGGCGGATACGGGCAACGTGACGGCGGATACCGCCCCGTCTGCCCCGGTCCTCGCCATGGACGGCGCGCCTGCCATGACGGCGAAGCCGATGCTGGGACAGCCGACCGACGGCCTGATGACGATCCAGCCGCAGGTGACCGAAAATGGTCGCCGCGCGCACTGGTTCCATGATCGCATCCTCCTGCCGCTGATCACGATCATCTGTCTGCTCGTGCTCGCGCTGCTGGTCTATGTCTCGATCCGCTATCGCCGCGCTCGCAACCCGGTGCCGTCGAAGACCAGCCACAACACCATGATCGAGGTCGTCTGGACGCTCGTTCCGGTGCTGATCCTGGTCGCCATCGCCGTGCCGTCGATCGGCCTCCTCTCGGCGCAGTTCAAGCCGGCTCCGGCCGGTGCCGTCACGCTGAAGGCGATCGGCAACCAATGGTACTGGAGCTACCAGTATCCGGATCATGGCGGGATCGAGATCACCGCCAACATGCTGAAGGAGAAGAATGAGGTCGCCGCCGGTGAGCGTTTCCGCACCGACGCTGATGGTCCCCGTCTCCTCGCTATCGACAATCGCGTGGTGCTGCCGGTCGGCGTGCCGATCCGCCTGATCACCACGGCGAACGACGTGATCCACAGCTGGGCGATGCCGGCGTTCTGGATCAAGCTCGACGCCGTTCCGGGCCGTCTGAACGAGACCAGCTTCACCATCGAGAAGCCGGGCCTCTACTTCGGCCAGTGCTCGGAACTGTGCGGCGCGCGCCACGCCTACATGCCGATCGCCGTCGAGGCGGTGCCGCCGGCCGAGTTCGCGGCGTGGATCGCTGCCAAGGGTGGCAAGATGCCGGGCGCGGCCGAACCGTCGTCGTCCGTGATCCCGCAGCCGGGCGCCGACAACTCGGCCGCCGCGGTCGAGGATGCCGCTGCCGCGTCGAACGCTACGGGCCCGGTCGTCAACGCGACCGGCACCTCTCCCACTTCCCCGCAAGGCGCCACCGGCAACCCGGGCGGCACCGGCGACACGGGACGCTAAGATCATGACCGACACCGCTCTTCACCCCTCCGCCTTCCAGGCGCACGGCGATCACGCGCATCACCATGACGCGGATCACAAGCCCGGTTTCTTCCAGCGCTGGTTCATGTCCACGAACCACAAGGACATCGGCACGCTCTATCTGATCTTCGCGATCGTCGCGGGGATCATCGGCGGCGCGATTTCCGGCCTGATGCGCGTCGAACTGCGCGATCCGGGCATTCAGTATCTGCCGACGTGGCTCGCCATGCTGCACGGCCCGGGCACGTTCGACGAAGCGCTCCACCTGTGGAACGTCATGATCACGGCGCACGGTCTCATCATGGTGTTCTTCATGGTGATGCCGGCGATGATCGGCGGGTTCGGCAACTGGTTCGTTCCGATCATGATCGGTGCGCCGGACATGGCGTTCCCGCGCATGAACAACATCAGCTTCTGGCTTCTGATCCCGGCCTTCCTGCTGCTCCTCGCCTCGCCGTTCTTCGGCGCCGGTGCAGGCACGGGCTGGACGGTGTACGCGCCGCTCTCCACTTATGGTGAGCCAGGGCCTTCGGTCGACATGGGCATCCTCTCGCTCCACCTGGCCGGCGCTTCGTCAATCCTGGGCGCGATCAACTTCATCACCACGATCTTCAACATGCGTGCCCCGGGCATGACGCTGCACAAGATGCCGCTGTTCGCCTGGTCGGTTCTCGTCACCGCGTTCCTGCTGCTTCTCTCGCTGCCGGTTCTTGCTGCGGCGATCACCATGCTGCTCACCGATCGTAACTTTGGTACGACCTTCTTCGATCCGGCCGGTGGTGGCGATCCGATTCTCTACCAGCACCTGTTCTGGTTCTTCGGTCACCCCGAAGTGTACATCATGATCCTGCCGGGCTTCGGCATCATCAGCCACATCATCGCGACGTTCAGCCGCAAGCCGGTCTTCGGTTACCTCGGCATGGCCTACGCGATGGTCGCCATCGGTGTGGTCGGCTTCGTCGTGTGGGCGCACCACATGTTCGCCACCGGCCTCAGCGTGAACACTAAGATGTACTTCACCGCCGCGACGATGGTCATCGCGGTGCCGACGGGCATCAAGATCTTCTCGTGGATCGCGACGATGTGGGGTGGCTCGCTCACCTTCAAGACGCCGATGACCTGGGCGATCGGCTTCATCTTCATGTTCACCGTCGGGGGCGTGACGGGCGTCGTCCTCGCCAACGGCGGCGTCGACGATTACATGCACGACACCTATTACGTGGTGGCACACTTCCACTACGTGCTCTCGCTCGGCGCCGTGTTCGCTCTGTTCGCGGGCTTCTACTACTGGTTCCCGAAGATGTTCGGGAAGATGTACAACGAGTACCTCGGCCAGCTGCACTTCTGGGTGTTCTTCCTGGGCGTGAACATGCTGTTCTTCCCGATGCATTTCCTCGGCCTGCAGGGCATGCCGCGTCGTTACCCGGACTATCCGGACGCCTATGCGTACTGGAACCAGTTCGCGACGCACGGCTACGAGATCATGGCCGTCGGCATGGCAATCTTCTTCGTCAACGTGATCTGGTCGCTGATCGCGGGCAAGAAGGCCCCGGACAATCCCTGGGGTGAAGGCGCGACGACGCTGGAGTGGACGCTCTCCTCGCCGCCGCCGTATCACCAGTTCGAGACGCTGCCGGTGATCGAGGACTCCAAGCACTGAGCCTGATCTTCGATCGTCGACACGCTCGATGACAAAACGGAAGCGCCCCGCGAGGAAACTCACGGGGCGCTTTCATTTGCGACGATGGCGGGCTTGGCTGCCCGGCCGGTAAGGAGGGGCTGCGCCCTAGAGGCGTAGAAACAGCGTCAGCGATGCGACATGGGCCATCGCCACCTGTCGGCCCGGTGCGTCCCGCGTCTGGTTGAGATAGCCCGCTTCCACCGTGGAGGTGCCGCCGATCGGAATTTCAAACCCCGCGAACGTGCGGATCTGGTCGAAGCCTTTGCTGCCGCCCCAGTCAGCGGATTTCAGCCCGACGAACGCCTCGGTGGAGCCAAGCAGCGCCAAGCGTTGCGCACCGGGGCGCAACGGATACTCAAGTCGGACCATCTGGCGTGCGCGAAGCGACATGCCGTTACCGTCCGAGCGCCACCGTTGCTCGAGCCTGGTGCGCGATTGCACCTCCAGCTTCCCGATCTTGCCGACGTTCCACGTCGCCTGCTGGAACGATCGATCCTCGTTGCGATCCGGCCCGTCCGCCAGCGGCTCGATGACATGGGCATAGCCCTGGTAGAGCGTCAGGTCCTTCGACACCTGCCAGCCGATCGCCGGGCGCAGCAGCACCTGCGACAGGCGTGATACGCCATCGGTGACGCGCGGCTGGACCTCCGCAAAGAACACCAAGCGACCGCTGATGGGCCCCATCACCGTCGCGTTGATCCAGGCCCCCTCGTCATGGCTCGTCTGAGCGCGTGCGACGCCTGGAAGCACGGTGGTGATTGCAGCAGCGGCGAAGAAAAGATGACGTGGTCGCATGCGCTCACTCTAGCCCTGCCACGGCGGCTGCGTCATGGTTTGCGCCGACAGAGCAACAAAACGTTGGGGAGAACATGATGCCGACCTTCCGCATGATCGACACCGGTGGGTCGACGATCCGCACCGCCATCGAAGGCGAGGGGCCGCTGGTGCTGATGGTGCATGGATTTCCGGAAAGCTGGTATTCCTGGCGTCACCAGATGGGTCCGATTGCGGACGCGGGATTTACCGCTGCGGCAATCGACGTGCGCGGCTATGGCGGATCGGACAAGCCGAAGACGATCGAGGCCTACGCGATGGAGGAACTGGTCGCTGACATCGCGGCCGTTGCGCAAACGCTTCAGCCCGATCGCCCGACGATCCTCGTCGGCCACGATTGGGGCGCGCCGCAGGTGTGGAATTCCGCGCTGACGCGGCCGGAGCAGTTCTCCGCCATCGCGGCGCTTTCGGTCCCCTACACGGGCGTGCCTGCGCGCCCATTCACCGAGATCTTCCGCGAGGCGTTCACGAAGAAGAACCGCTTCTTCTATCAGGAATGGTTCCAGAAGGTGGGTCCGCCGGAGGAAGAGGCGGAGCGCGACGTGCGCGATTTCCTGCGCAAATTCTATTTCGGCATCGCTGGCGATGCGCCCGAAGGGACGTGGCCGACTAAGGCCGCAGACGCGACGCTGTTGGAAGGCATGGTCGATCCGGGCAAGTTCCCCGAGTGGATGACGCCGGAGGATCTGGATTACTATGTCGCGGAGTTCGAAGGCTCCGGCTTCTTCGGCCCGATCAGCCGCTATCGCAATCACGAGCGTGACTGGGCCTGGCTGCAGCAGTTTCGTGACCGCAAGATCGAGCAGCCGGCGCTGTTCATCGGTGGCACGAAGGACCCGGCCAGCACCGGCTTTGGCGCGATTGCCGATCCGATCGCGATCATGCGTCCGCACGTCCCGAACGTTGAAGGACATATGCTGGAAGGGTGTGGTCACTGGACCCAGCAGGAGCGGCCGGAGGAAGTGAACCGGTTGCTTCTCGATTGGCTCAAGCGGCTGAACTAGCCGCTCGGCGGCCCTCGCCAACTGCCGGTCGAGATCAACGCTTGTCCTGCGCTCACAAACCGCGCAGCTTCGTTTGGGGCAACAGGCGGGGGGCAGGATGGCGGTGATCAGCCGGCACGGCGGCAGGTGATCGGTTCGCTCGATCGCGCCGCCACGCTGCGGCTCGGGCGGACGCTGTCGGCGCAGGCTTATGGCCAGGTCGTCACGATCGTCGTTCAGCTCGCACTCGTGCCGTTGTTGCTCGATGCCTGGGGCGCGGATGTTTACGGCGCCTGGCTGGTTCTGGCGGCGATCCCGTTCTTCCTTACCTTCAGCGACCTCGGCTTCACCTTCGTCGCCAAGAACGAGATGGTGATGGCTGTGGCCGCTGGCCGGCGCGACGGCGCATTGCGCACGTTCCAGAGCATTCTTGCGCTACTCAGCATTGCGCTTCCGCTGCTTTTTGTCGTTGCCGCGCTCATCTTCGTGGTCGTCGATGTTCGCGCGGTTCTGCGGATCAACGCGCTTGGTGCAGGCGCTGTCAGTGGCGTGCTCCTGCTGCTTACCGCGAACGTGCTGCTCTACCAGCTGTTTCTCCTGATCTGCGCCGGGATTCGAGCAGAGAATCGGCCCGCCAGCGAGGCTGGCTGGGCCGCGACCGCGCGCCTCGGGGAGGGCGCTGCGATTGCGCTCGCGGCACTGGGAGGGGGGGGTGTGATCGCGGCAGCGGGGGCGGCGTTGCTGAGCCGTCTGTTGTTCATCGTGCTTGCCAGCCACTGGCTCCACGTGCGCTCGGCATGGCTGCGCTTCGGCTTCGCTCAAGCCTCGGTGGCGGAACTGCGTCGGATCGCGCCTCTGGCGTTCGCCTATATGGCGATGCCGCTTGGTCAGGCGCTGCTCATCCAGGGGCCCGTTATCATTGTCGGCGGCACGTTGGGAGCGTCGGCTGTGGTCGTCCTGTCGACATCCCGCACGCTCGCGCGCCTTGGCACGTCGGCTGGCAACATGCTCAACAACAGCGTCGTGAGCGAGTTTTCCGCCCTCGCGGGCGCCGGCGACTGGATCGGATTCGCGCGCCTGATCAGGACGCAGGTCGGGGCGACGCTGATCCTCGGTGCGATCTATATCGTGGCGCTCTTGGTGCTTGCCCCCTGGGGCTTGCGGCTCCTGACGCACGGCAATGTTGCGGTGCAGCAGCCCTTCTTCTTCATCCTACTGATGGGTGTGACGGCGGAACTCTTCTGGTCCGCCCTGTTCACGCCGATCTCTGCGGTCAATCGGCACGGACGGGCCACCTTCGGCTTCCTCATCATTGCGCTCGTCGCGCTGGCCGGAGGTCCCGCGCTGAGCCGGGCGTACGGGCTCACGGGGATCGCGTGCAGCGTGCTCGCCGCGCAACTGGCAATGATCCCGCTCTGCCTGCTGGTCCTGAAAAAGACCAACCATGGCGCGTGAACGCGTGCCGCGGGTCCTGTTCGTTGGCCTCTCCGCGATGGGGCATGGCGGCATCCAGGGTTTCAACCGTCGGTTGAGCGGCGCGCTTCGGCAACTGTCGGTGGAAGCCGGCGTGATCATGTACGCCGATCCGGAGGGCGAGGGGGAGACCGAAGCGCTCTGCGGCAGCTTTCTTGGCCTTTTGAGGGCCGTGTCATCTCGGGCGCGCAGCACGGATATGTTGCTGCTTGGTCACATCAACTTGCTCCCGATCGCCGCGCTCTATCGTATGCTTCGTCCGCGGGGGCGGGTGATCCTGTTCGCGCACGGCATCGAGGTGTGGGGCGATCCTGCGTATCGCCCCGCTCGCGCGCGAGATACGTTGCTGCTGCGCCGGCTGGTGGACCAGATAGCGATCGTCAGTCGCTATTCGCGGAATCGGATGATGCAGGCATTCGATATCGCCGACGCGAGCTTCACGCATTTCCCAAACGCGGTCGACCTTCCGTCAACACCTGTCGGGCCGAAGCAAGGATCCACGATCCTTTCGGTATCGCGGCTTGGCGCCGGTGAGCATGAGAAGAATATCCATCGCTTGATCGAGGCCATGCCGCGGGTGCTGGCCGAGGTTCCTGCCGCACGGCTGCGGGTCGTGGGTGAGGGCGCCCTGCGTGGTCGCCTGCAGGCGCTTGCGAAGGAATTGGGCGTAGGTGATCGCGTCACGCTGTCGGGTGCAGTGGACGCCGCCGGCCTTGCCGATGCCTTCAACAACGCGGCGGTTTTCTGCCTGCCCTCGTCGAAAGAGGGATTTGGCATCGTCTTCCTCGAAGCATGGGCCGCTGGCCTCCCGGTCGTCGGCTCGCAGTTCGGCGCTGCGCCCGATGTGATCGAGAACGGCGTCGATGGCCTCACCGTCGATCCGCATGATGTGCCGGCGCTGGCCGATGCTCTCGTCACGTTGCTTCGGGATTCAAACTTGGCGGCGCGGATGGCGACTGCCGGGCACGAGAAGGTCGCGCGCCTCTATTCTGCCGAAGCGTTCGTCGCCAATCTGGGCGCGTTGCTGGGCGCTGACGCACGCGGCACCCTGCGATAGCCGAGCAGTAACAGCGCTCCCGCGACGATCAGCAGGAACAGGTAGCCGCGGCAGAAGAACGACAGCATGGTGCTGACCTCCCGTTCCGCGAGGAACGTTGTGGACGCGAATACGAAGCTCGCCCAGCAGTTGCTCACCATTCGTCCGCCAATGCCGTCCAGCATGATGAACGTGAACGCCACCGTCAGCCCGGGCAGCAGCAGCACGCCCGCGAGGCCGAAGGCCGCAAGGCTGCTCGCAATCAGCCCGACGACCGGGCGCGCGATCGATCCTTTCGCGCGAAACCCGTAATGCCAGGCGATCCGATCAGGCGCGGTAGCGAGCGTCTTCGTGAGCAGGAACGACGGCAATAGCGTTTCCGCGGCGTCGCGCCACAGATCCGCGCCGCCCATGGTACCCCGTTCCTCCAGCTTTCGCGCCACTTGGTCGATCGGTTGGATCATTGTGAAACGTTCCGTGTTCCACGTCAGCGGGTAAACGTAACTGTCGCGGTACGTCAGGTGGTAGCCCGCGGCAATCGCATCGGCGCGCTGCGACAGTTCGACGGGGTCGAACCCCGCGTTACGAATGACTTCGAAGGTCGCCGCAATCCGGCTGATGCTCCGCACGTCAGGCTGCATCCGCACGATATGGATCGCGGGCACGACATAGACGATCGCGATCAGAGCAGCCGCCGCCGGCGGCACGATCCACCGCAGTCTGGGCCGCACGCCAAAGGCTAGGAAAGTAACGCCGACTACCATCACGAAATCGAACAAGGTGCGCTTCGTGTTGTCCGCCAGCGTCAGCGCTACGATGACGATCGTCATCAGGCCTAGCCGGGCCTTGTGGCCTAGCTGCCCTGGGTGGCTGGCGATCAGCGCCGTCTGCATCGCGGCGCCAAGCAGCAGCAGCGGGTAGAAGGCACCGAAGCCACCGAACCCGCTCGTCTCGAAGCCACCGTTGCTGGCGAGTGGCCGCATCTGCGTCTGCAGAAAGTAGAGAACGGCGCCGAGCGTGAATGTCGGTAGTGCAAGTCGGGCGAGATTGACCGGCGCGGCGGTGATCCCGTGCAAATCATGCTCGATCCGCCACGGCTGCCGCACCAGATGGCTCCCCAAATAACCAATGCTGATCGAGGCAAAGCCGGCGAGCAGCAATCCCGCGGAGAGTTCCGGCATCCGAAGATTCGATTGCACCGGCTGCATCGCCGCTGTCTTCACGATCAGGCTGGCGGTTCCAAAATAAACGCACATCACTGCATAAAGGCCGTCCGAAATGCGCCACCCGCGCATCTGCAACGGAATAAGCGCGCATGCTGCAACGATCACGAGTGATAATAGAACGGGAATATCCGCGCCGAGCATGAGCTGCGCGAAAAAAATAAGAGCAAGAGAAACGCTGTATATAACATAAACAACCCTCATCGGCGCTGAACCTCCCCGCGTCCTTGCTCGCACCGTAAAGGCTAGATGGCGCTACGTCACGCCAGATTAACCATAACTGTTGCTGCTGTTCTCAACAGCACCTACAAACCTCTGCGGGGAGCTTGCATGATTCGTCACGCCAATAGGATGGGGCGGCCGCTTGACGGCCACATGGCGCGTTCGTGGGAGGGCGGCGCCAGCTTCACGCTCGGCAATCGGCTCTATCGCGCGGTCTGGATCGTTACTTGGTGTCTCCTTGCCGCGTGGACGCCACCAGGGTTCCGGGCGTGGCGCCGTGTCTTGTTACGGCTGTTCGGCGCTTCGATAGCCCCAACCGCCAATGTCTATGGCAGTGCGCGCATCTGGTCGCCTGGCAACCTCATCATGGACGATCATGCCGCGATCGGGCCGCGCGCGACGATCTATGCGATGGCCCCGATCCGGATCGGTGCACACGCCGTGGTCTCCCAGGGTGCCCATCTATGCGCCGGGACACATGATATCGAGGATTCAGCCTTCCAGCTCCGCGTACGCCCGATCGTCATCGGCGCACGCGCCTGGATTGCTGCGGAGGCTTTCGTCGGGCCGGGCGTGAGCATTGGGGAAGGGGCAGTGCTGGGCGCGCGCGCCTGCGCGATGCGAGATGTCGCCGCGTGGACGGTATGTAGCGGTAATCCGGCACGCGTGGTGCGGCAGCGCCGAATTCGCTTCGTCGCTACTGCATGATTACCGCCGCGGCGGGCGAGCCGCCTGACCTCACGGTGGTCATCCTCACCTTCAACGAGGCGCATCACATCGCGCGCGCCATCCAGAGCGTTCGGAATATCGCGCGCGAGATCCTAGTTATCGACAGCTTCTCCAGCGATGCGACTGTTACACTGGCGCAGGCGCTCGGTGCGCGCGTGATCCAGCACACCTTCGTCAGCCATGCGGCGCAGCTGCAATGGGCGCTCGATCATGGCGACATCACCACCGACTGGACGATGCGGCTGGACGCCGACGAAGTGGTCGAAGCTGACCTCGCGGATGAAATTGCGCGACGCCTGCCCGATCTGCCACCCGATGTCTGCGGTGCTGAGGTCGATCGCAAGCATATCTTCATGGGACGCTGGATCAGGCATGGCGGCCGTTACCCGCTGCGCTTGGTGCGGCTGTGGCGCACGGGCAGCGGGCGAGTGCAACAGCGCTGGATGGATGAGCACGTGGTCGTCCACGGCGGCCGCACGATCCTGTTGCGCGGCGGTCTCGCGGACATGAACCTGGGGGACCTCAGCTTCTTCACCGCGAAACACAATGATTACGCCAGTCGCGAGGCGGTGGAAGTGCTGGCGGCACGCCACGGCCTGTTCGAGGCCGCCCCGCCACCCTCCACCCGCCAGGCCCGGCGACGGCATTGGATCAAGCTGCGCATCTACAATCGACTGCCGCTGTGGGCGGGGCCACTAACCTATTTTCTCCAGCGCTACGTGGTGCAGCTTGGCTTCCTCGATGGGCGGCCGGGCCTCGTCTATCATCTGCTGCAAGGCTTCTGGTATCGCTTCCTGGTCGCGGCGAAGGTTGCGGAGTGGGGGCCGACGCTGGCGCGCTGCACGTCGCGCGACGAGCAGATCGCCTGCCTTTCGCGCCTGTCCGGATTTACCCTTGGCGCCGCGACGTGACGCGGATCCTGCGTATCATCACCAGCGCGGATCCGCGCACCGGCGGGCCGATCGAAGGCGCACGGCAAGTCGGCGAGATCTGGTCGCGAGCCGGCCACCAACAGGATCTGCTGACGCTCGATCCGCCGGATGAACATCACCTTCATGATTATCCTGGCACCATCGTCGCGCTTGGCCCGTCACGCGGTACGCGGCTGGCCGAGCGCTACCGTTATAGCCCGGCGATGCTGCCATGGCTGGCGGCGCACCTGCGGGATTATGACGCGGTGATCGTGTCCGGCCTGTGGCGCTATGCGGCGCGTGGCGCGATGCGGGCGCTGGCGGGCAGCGACATACCCTATGTCGTCTTCCCGCACGGGATGCTCGATCCCTGGTTTCGGCGTACCGCGCCGCTCAAGCACCTCGGAAAACAGGCATCCTGGTGGTGGGCGGAGGGTCGGCTGCTCGCCGGCGCACGCCACGTATTGTTCACGAGCGAGGAGGAGAGGTGCCGTGCCCGAGGCGCATTCTGGCCGTACCGCGTCAACGGCACCGTGGTTGCCTATGGCACGCCGCGCCCGAGCCACAGCGACGCTTCCGCTGCGGCCTTTCGCGCCCTCTTCCCGTCGCTCGGCGATTGCCGATACCTGCTGTACCTCGGCCGCCTTCATCCCAAGAAAGGTTGCGACTTGCTGGTAGAGGCTTTCGGCAAGATCGCGCCCCATCATCCGGACCTCGATCTGGTGCTTGCCGGGCCCGATCAGACCGGGCTCGGCTCGTCGCTGCAGGAGACGGCGCAGAAGCTTGGCCTCAGCGACCGCATCCACTTCCCTGGCATGATCGAGGGGGAGGCAAAGGCAGGTGCGCTTCGCGCCGCGGAAGCCTTCATCCTTCCCTCGCACCAGGAGAATTTCGGCATCGCCGTGGCCGAGGCGCTTGCGCATGGCACGCCGGTGCTAATCAGCGATCAGGTGAACATCTGGCGAGAAGTGCTCGCGGAGGGTGCCGGGCTCGTCGCGCCGGACACGCTTGCCGGAACGGCGCATCTGCTCACCCGCTTTCTCGCGCTTTCGCCGGAGGAGCGCGCTGCGATGCGCGGTAGGGCCTTGCACTGTTTCGAGCATCGCTTCGATCTCGAACACGCGGCAGCCGAACTCATGACCCTCCTCCAACGCGAAATCCGCTAGCCGCTGTCCTACATGCGACCGTCTGTGGCAGGAACATAACAAGAACTGCAACGGAGGCTTAGATGGCGGTCGAGGTGGAAGTACCGGCGGGTTTTGTCCCGCAATATGCAGTGGCGTTCGGCGCGGTGGACGGCCCCGCGGTATCGGTGAACATGGCCAATCCGCTGCCCGTTCGCTCGGTGGCGGCGGAGGCGGCGACGGTTGCTTTGGCGGGCATCGCCACGGCGAGCGGCGTTTTTGGACCATTCGTGCCTGCGCTCGATCATCCGATCCGCGTCACACTCTCGGGCGCGTGGACCGGAGCGGTGGAGCTGGTGCGATCGGTGGACGGCGGCGCGACCAAGCTGCCGCTGACGATCGGCGGCGAACGCTGGGGCCGGTTCACTGGTAACGCCAACGAGATCGTGACGGAGGAAAGGGAAGCGGCGGCGAGCTACTTCCTCGCGGTTGCCCTGCAGTCCGGCACGCTCGCGTATCGGGTGGCGCAATGAGCGCGGTGGACGTGGTAGCGCGCGGCGTTGCCGTTCGTGCGCGCAGCGCCGTCGCGGCGGGCAGTCGGCACGGCCGGTTGTTGCGCGCCGCAGATGCCGCCGAGGGCCGCAACCCGGTCGTTCTCCCGCCCTGGCTCGCGCCGCCCGCCTACGCCGCCAGCACGAGCTACAATGTGGGTCAGGTGGTCACCAATGGTGGCTTTTGGTTCATGTGCGGTCTGGCCGGTACAACGCCGGCAACGGGTGGTGGTCCGTTGGTCACCAACAGCGGGCAATATGTCGCGGATGGCGGGAGCGGTGTCTATTGGACCTGCCTTGGCGGGGCACGTGCTCCTGATCAGGGCGATGGCGCACCCACGGTCTCCATCGTCACTGCCAGCCCGTCGATCGGGCCCAATTGGCAGCCGGAGACCTACCCCGCCGCTTACGCTGTTCGCGGCGCCGCGCCCTCGCCTTACCGATCGACCTTCTGGTCGCTCGGCACGTTCGAGGCGAAGCTCGGCACGGTCATGTCGGCCGGCGCATCGGTGGTGTTCGAAAGCGACGCGGATCGGCTGGCGCTGTTCCTACCGGCGAATTCGGCGCAGGTCCGCGTGATCGTCGGCGGCCGTTATCTCATGCCGGGCAGCCATGTGGTGGGCGGCAACGACCAGTGGATGGTGATCGACTGGACGGGTAGCACCGGGCGTCGGCTGCGGCGCTACGAACTGGAAACGGGCAAGAGCGCCTCCTTCTTCGGCTGCGCACAGGTTCCTGTGACCTCGACGGTCAGCGCGGCCGGCGCCGGCACGCCGCGCATGGTGGTGATCGGCGACAGCTACAATGCCGGCTCCAGCTACGGGCCGTGGCTCGCCGGGGGATCGATCGCGCAGCTGCTGGGGAAGCGGCTCGGGTGGCGCGACACGTGGAACCTGTCCATCGGCGGCACGGGGTATCTAAACCCGTCTCCGACCGGCTTCTTCACTTTCCGACAGCGCGTGCCGCAAGCGCTGGCGCTCGCTCCGGACGTGCTGCTGCTGATGGGTTCCACCAACGATGTCGATCATCCGCCGGCGGCGCTGCAGGCCGAAGTGCTGCAGACGATGCGGGCCATCCGTGCCGGCACACCGGCGCCGATCATCGTCGTCGGTGTTCCGTCGATCAACGTTGCAGGCGCCGTGGCCGCGGAAGGGGCAGTTCAGGCGGGGGTTGCGCAGTCAGGGGACCCGCTGGCCTTCTTCGTTCCCATTTGCGGTGCATCGCCGCCCTGGGTGCTGGGCAGCTGGAACAATGGCGGCGGCGGTGTGCCGAGCGGTACGGTCAATGGCGGGCTCTATGTCGCCGCGGATAATGTGCATCCGCCGGAGATCGGCTTCGATTATTATGCCCAGCGGATCGAGCAGGCGATCCGGGCCAAGGTGCTGCCGGTGCTGGCGGGCGCCTGATGCAACCGGGCTGCTGGTTCATTCCGCCAGCAGCCCGAGCCTCGGCATCGGCAGAGAACGACGCCAGCTCGGCAGCGCGCGCCACTCTGCGTGGAGGAGCCGCAATTCGCGCTCGAGATCGGCGAGGATCGCGGCCTTGCTCCAGCGGGAGGCCGCGCGCTCCTTCGCCGCCTGTTCGCACGCAGCGCGCAGCGGTGCATCGTCCAGCAGCCGCTCGATCGCCGCGGCAAACGCCAGCGCATCAGACGGCGGCGTGGTCAGGCCGCCCGCGCCGATCTCCTCGGCGAGCCCGGTGCCCTGTGCGGCCGTGGCAACGATCGGCCGGCCGGAGGCGAGCATGTTGGGTAGCTTCGACGGCAGCACCAGATCCGCCGCACCGCCTATTTGCGGCAGGAGGTGGATGGTCGCAAGCCCCAGCAGATCGCCCAATCGCGCCATGGGTTGAAGGCCGAAGATGCGCACGTTCTCGCAACCCGCCGCAAGGTGCTCCAGCCGCTCGCGCTCAGGCCCATCGCCGCAGATCACGAACAGCAGGTCGCGCCGCGCCGCGAGCAACTTTGCTGCCTCAATGATGATGGGAATGCCTTGTTTGGCGGCGATGTTGCCGGAGTAGAGCGCGATGGACGGTTCGTTGATCCGCCACTGTGCGCGGCAGGGCGACGCTTCGGTGAGCGGCTCAACGGCTGGATTTGCCCAGTTGCGGAACTCGATCACCCGACGTGGATCGTTGCCGCTGGCGACCAGCTTGTCGCACATGGCCGGTGAGATGCTGCTCACGCGATTGCCGCGATGGCCGAGGCGCTGGAGCCGGCGCATCAGCGGATGATCGGCGATCGAGAGCTGGCCGGTTGCGCTGGCCATGTCGAGCTCGAAATCCTGAACATGGACCCACACGGGGCGCCGTGCTGCCCACCCAAACAAGCGGGCGACGATCGTCGAGAGGAAGGACGGTGCAATGGCCACGACGATGTCCGGCCGCCGCCGAAGCAACAGCACCGCGATCAGCGCCGCGGCCGCCAGCAGAGCAAAGCAAAGATGATGCGCCGCCCGCGGCCAGCCGCGTGGAACCGCAGGCACGTAAAGCGGGAGCCGAAGCACCGACACCCCGCTTTCGCGCGATCGCCGAGGCAAGATACCGCGATAGGCCGGATCGATCTTCCATGCGGGATAGCAGGGTTGGCCGCAGATCACCCTTACGCGATGGCCACTCTCTGCCAATGCTTCGGCCATCCCTGCGGTGCAGGGTCCGATTCCGATCGGCTCAGGCGCGTAATTGTGACCGAGGATCAGGATATCCAGGGAAGAGCCGATCACGCGATCGATCGGATCGCTGGAGTTCTCCTGGAGTGCGCACGGATACAGTTGGTTGGCACTGCACTGGCCATGTCAGCGATCCCCCCACGGCCGGGTTGTTCAACCGCGACTCGCGAAAAGGATACGTTAACCAAACTATAAGTCTAGCGTGATCTTGGCATAACTCGCCAGATCAAAGATGAGGGCCCGAAACTCTGGCCCTCACCTGATAAGAAACGTTCGTCAGAACTTCGGGCCCGCGACGGCACGCGGCGCGCGTTTTGGCTTTTCGTCGATCAGCTTGGCGATGGCGGGGGAGCGCGCATCGGCATGGGCATAGTCCCGCGCGGACATGCCGGCGACATTATCGGTCTGGTCAGGGTTGGCGCCGGCCGCGAGCAGCGCGCGCACCAATGCGAGGTCCCGCTTCTGCACGGCCCGGATCAGCGGCGTTTCGCCGCCGCCATTCCCGAGATTGGGATTCGCCTTGGCCCCGGTCAGCAGGTCGACCATGCCGTTCTGGCCATATTGCACGGCGAGCAGCAGCGGTGTGTCGCCGCGGCCGTCGCGCAGGTTCGGATCGGCGCCGCGCGACAGCAGATAGCGCAGATAGGTTTCGTCGCCGCGCTTGATCACGATGTGCAGCGCGCCTTCGCCGGTGGTCACGTCGCGCGCGTTGACGATCGTCTGCCCCGGCTGGTCGAGGATCTTGATCACCTCCTCGCCCTTGGCGCTCTTCACGGCTTCGAGGAACTTGTACCCTTGCGACTGCTGCTGCGCGGCAGCGGGCAGGGCAGTGCCGATGAGGGCGGGGACGAAAAGGGCAGGAAGGATCAGTCGGCGCATCGTCTTCACGGGGGTCAATCCATCGTCATGGTTGCAGCGACGGCCCTAACAGACCAAGGCTGGCAAGGCTATGAACGCCCGTATCTTTGCCCTTTTCGCCGCACTCGCCGCAACCGCCTGTTCGCCGGAAGCTCCGCCGCAGCGCCCGCCGCTTGAGGGCGCGCGGATCGGCGGCCCCTTTGCGCTGACTGATCAGGACGGAAAGGCGGTTACCGACGCAAGCTTCGCCGGAAAGTACCGCATCGTCTATTTCGGCTACACCTTCTGCCCGGATGTCTGCCCGCTCGACGCGCAGAACATCGGCGCGGCGCTCAAGCTGCTGGAGAAGACCGATCCCACCCTGGCGCGCAACATCGTGCCGATCGTCATCACCGTCGATCCCGCGCGCGACACGCCCGCGGTGATGAAGCAGTTCGTCTCCGCCTTCCACCCGCGCATGGTAGGCCTCACCGGCAGCCCGGAAGAGATCGCGCGCGTCGCCAAGGAATATGGCGTCTATTTCAAACGCGGTGCCGGCACCCCAGATGGGTATATGATGGACCACAGCCGCCAGGCCTATCTGATGTCGCCGGACGGTAAACCGCTGGCGCTTCTGCCGCAGGAAGGGCCGCCGCAGGGCATCGTGGACGAGATCAAACGCTGGGCGAAATGAGTCGGTTCTGGGAAGACACACCGCTGGAAAAGCTTGATCGCGCGCAGTGGGAGGCGCTGTGCGACGGCTGCGGCAAATGCTGCCTTCACAAGCTGGAAGATGAAGAGACAGGTGAACTGATCCCGACCAATGTCGCATGCAGGCTGCTCGACCGGCGCAGCGGCCAGTGTTCGGATTACCGGCACCGCCACGCCTATGTCTCGGAATGCGTGCGGCTGACGATGCGCAACGTGCGCGAGATCGACTGGCTGCCGACCACCTGCGCCTATCGCCTGCGGGCGGCGGGGGAAGCGCTTCCCGACTGGCATTACCTCGTCTCGGGAGACCGGGATGCGGTGCATCGCGCCGGCGAATCAGTGCGCGGCTGGACGGTAAGCGAAGACGACGCCGGCGAATTCGAGCATCATATCGTCGATCGGGTGCTGTGAGCCACGACATCGATGTCGTGCGGCATCCCACCGCACGGCGGTTGAAGCTGGCCTTCGATCCGGCGAGCGGCCGCGTCCGCCTTACGATTCCCCGCCGCGCCTCGGCCAAGGCCGCGCTCGCCTGGGCGGCCGATTACGAGGATTGGATCGCCGCGCAGCGCGCCAAGTTGCCCGATGCGTGCCCGTTCGTCGATGGCGCCACCCTGCCGTTCGCGGACGCGGTGCTGACGATCGCGTGGCGGGAAGGGGCGTCGCGCGTCGTTCGCCGCGAAGGCGACACGCTCATGCTGTCCGGCCCGCGCGAGACGATTGCCCGGCGAGTCGAGGCCTGGCTACGACGCGAGGCGCTGCGGCTACTGGAAACGGATACGGCCTTCTATGCGGCCCGTGCGCGCGTGTCGGTGGACAAGGTGACGGTCGGCGATCCGCGCGGCCGTTGGGGCAGTTGCAGCAGAAGCGGCGCGATCAGGTACAGCTGGCGGCTCGTGCTGGCGCCCGAAGCGGTGCGGCGGGCGACTGCCGCGCATGAAGTGGCGCACCGCGTCCACATGGATCACTCGCCGGCGTTCCACGCGCTGGTCGCGGCGCTTTATGGCAGCGATCCAACCCCGCATCGCCGCTGGCTGCGCACCAACGGCGCGGCGCTTCACTGGTACGGGCGGTCGGCCGGGGGCGGCGCCTGATAGCGGGGATCGCGGCGCGCCTCGCGATAGGGGTCGCGGCCCATCTCCCGGCTCATGTCACGCCCCTGCTCACGGCCCGGCTCACGCCCCTGTTCACGCCGCGGCTCGCGCGGTTGATCCCGACCCGTGACACGGTCGATCCAGTCCTGGTCCAGTTGCTGCGGCGGCGGCTGATCGCCATCCGGATAGCCTTCGGGCACCGGCCGTTCGGCGCGCGATGAGGGCCGCTCGATGCCCTGGCCCGCCGGGTCGACCGGCACCGGCACGCCGCCGGCCGCCACCGGATCGCCGTTCTCGTCGACGAACACGCCATTGTCGGGTTCGCCGAAATAGCTCTCCTCGTCCGGCTCCAGCTGCCATTCGGGCAACGTCACTTCGGTGTCGAACTGTTCGATCGGCCGGTTCGCCACCGCGACGCGCATGAACTGAGCAAAGGCGCGCGCCGGGGCGGTGCCGCCGTGGAGGCCCGGCACTGGCCTCGCGTCGTCCCGGCCCATCCAGACGCCGGTGGTGATCCCGGAGGAGAAACCGAGGAACCAGCCATCCTTCGACGAAGAGGTCGTGCCGGTCTTGCCCGCCACCGGCCGCCCGATCTGCGCCGCGCGGCCGGTTCCGGTGTTGACGGCCGTCTGGAGCAGATCGGTCATCTGTGCCGCGACGTAAGGCGCCACCAGCACGCGGCTGCGATCCACCTCGTGGTTGTAGATCACCTCGTTGTTCGCGGTCACCTTGGTGATGCCGAACGGCGTGACGGCAACGCCCTTGTTGGCCACGCTGGCGAAGGCACGGGTCATGTCGATCAGCCGCACGTCCGACGTGCCGAGCACCATCGAGGGCTGGGTGTTGACCGGCGTGGTGATGCCGAAGCGGCGCGCCATGTCCGCCACCGTAGTGAAGCCCACCTGCTGGCCCAGCCGCGCCGCCACCGTGTTCAGCGAATAGGCGAAGGCCGTGCGCAGCGTCACCTGGCCGGAGAAACGGCGCGAATCGTTGCGCGGGCTCCAGCCGTCGATCGTGATCGGGCCGTCGAGCTCGCTCGATTCCGGGGTCTTCCCGGCTTCCAGCGCGGCGAGATAGACGAACAGCTTGAACGCCGATCCCGGCTGGCGCTGCGCCTGCGTCGCGCGGTTATAGATCGACGAGACGTAATCCTTGCCGCCGACCATCGCGCGAACGGCGCCGTCGCGGTCGAGCGCGACCAGCGCACCCTGCGCGCCGCCGGGTGCCTGCTGGCGGATCGCCGCATCGGCCGCGCGCTGCATCGAGAGGTCCAGCGTCGTCCAGACTTCCAGCGGCTTTTCCGTCTCGTCGATCAGCATTTCCAACTGGGGCAGCGCCCAGTCGGTGAAATAGCGTACGCTGTTCTGCTTGGGCTCGGGCGCCAGCTTCACCGCCTGCGGATCGGCGCTGGCCGCTTCGGAGGGCGAGATCGTGCCGTTGTCGGCCATCACGCGCAGCACCACCTGCGCGCGATCGACCGCTGCCTGCGCGTCGGCTGTCGGCGAGTAGTTGGAGGGCGCCTTGACGAGGCCAGCGATGATCGCCGCCTCGCTCAGCGTCAGCCGGTTCGCGCCATGGCCGAAGAATTTGCGCGACGCAGCGTCGATTCCATAGGCGCCGCCGCCGTAATAGACCTTGTTCAGGTACAGCTCGAGGATCTGATCCTTGCTGAACTTGCGCTCCATCGCGAGCGCGAGGATCCATTCGCGGAACTTGCGGCCGAACTTCTTCTGGTTGTTGAGGAAGACGTTGCGGGCGAGCTGCTGCGTGATGGTCGAGCCGCCCTGCACCCAGCGGCCGCGATCCAGCCGCACCTTCACCGATCGCGCGACGCCGATCGGATCGACGCCGAGGTGGCTGTAGAAGCGCTTGTCCTCGACCGAGACGGTCGCGTCACGCATCACGCGCGGGATGCGATCATAGGCGAGCCATTCGCCATAGCTTGGCCCGATCGAGACGAGCACGGTGCCGTCGGCCGCATGGACGCGGATCATCTGGCCGTTGGGGGACGATTTCAGCTCCTCGAAGGAAGGGAGCTGCGCGCGGGCGATATAGACCGCGGTGACGAGGGCACCCAGCGCCAGCACGGCGAGCGCGATCATAACCTTGATCGTGATCGACAGGCGGCGGCGCCAGGGCGAGCGGGGTGCGGGGCGGCGTGCCATTGGATACCGCTTGCCGGATAGAAGCTTAGGCCATGCTTAACAAGATGGCCGGACAGGCCGCGATCACCCCCGCTCGGCCGAAATCCGCGTCGCCTGGGCGATCATCCGCACCAGCGCGGGCGCGTGGCGGAAGGCGGGGAGCAGCCGCGCGGCGAGCGGCGGATGCTCGGCGGCGCCGCGCACCGCATCGGCAATTCCGATCGGGCGGCGCAGGCGCCGGGCGAAGCGCGGCTGCCAGTCGCTCATCGCCCCTTCGCGCAAATAGGCGCGCGCCGCCGAAACCCCGCTGGCCAGCGCGATGCCCATGCCCTCACCGGCGAGCGAGGGGATCACTCCGGCCTGGTCGCCCAGCCGGAACAGCCCGGGATGCGATTCCTCGTCGCGCCACCCGTACGGCACGTTCGCCACCGCGTCGGCGCCACTATGGGCAAAGGCGAGGCGGTCGCCGAGCTGTGGGGCCTCGCGGCCGATGCCGGCCAACAGGGTGGCAGGATCGCCCACCTCGTGCAGGCGGGACCGGCGCACCGCGAGGCAGATGTTCGCCGACCCGTCCTCCTGCCGCACCACGCCGGTATAGCCGCGATCGAACAAGTGAAGCTCGATCGCATCGCCGATCAGCCGATCGAGCGCCGGGTGCGTCGCGGCCCGCACGCGCAGGCCGAGTGCCGGATCCTCGCCGCGTGCGCCGGATGGGCGCCCGAGGCCGCGCACCTCATGCTTCCCACTCGCGAGGAACAGCGCCTTGGGGGCAAACAAACTGCCATCGTCGAGCCTGACGGCGTCGCGGATCGACCGAACCGAAACACCTCGCTCAACCGCCGCGCCCAGCGCCGCCGCCTGGTCGAGCAGCAGGGCGTCGAGCCGTCGGCGCGATACGCCGATCGCAGGGCGCGGCAGCGCCGCCTCGGCCACCCGGTCCCCGGCGATGATCCGGACGCGGGTGATCCGTTCCCGGTTCAGCGAATCCGGTTCGATCCCGAGGTCTTGCAGGGTTTCCAGCGTGCGCCAGCTGAGGAAGCCGCCGCACAGCGCATCACCGGCTTCGCGATTGCGCTCCAGCAAAAGCGGCGCTTCGTCGCCCCGCGCGAGCGTGATCGCCGCCGCCGATCCCGCGGGCCCACCACCAACGATCAGCGCGTCTAGCGTTCGCACACGCGCTCCACGCACAGCCGAAAGGGAAAATAGCGCGACACGCGCGCATCCTGAATGCCGGCCTCGGCAAGGATCGGCGGCCATTCCGATGGCCGATAACTGCGGGCGATCGAGAGCGTGCCGTCATGCCGCACGATCGGATGCCAGCGCGCGAGGCGGGCGAGCAGGGGATAGCCGCGATAGGAAAAACCGTGGCGATGCAGGTCGTTGACCAGCCAGCCCACGCGCGCCTCAGCCTCCATGAAGCGCAGGAAAGCGACGAGTTGATCGTGGCTCATGTGATGCGCGACGAGGCTGGAAATGACGAAATCCCACGGTTCGGCCGCCAGATCCGCATAGTCGCCGGTGACGAGCCGGATCGATGCCGGCGTGCGTGGCCGGGCGGCCTGTTCGCTGCGTGGATTGAGATCGACGCCGACGAGATCGAAGCTTCGGCCGTGCCGGTCGGCCCATTTGCCGATGCGGCGCAGCATGTCGCCATCGCCAAAGCCGACGTCCAGCAGCCGGTAACGCCCGCCCTTACGCGTCGCGCGCGACAGGAAGGCGAGCGTCGGCCGGGCCGCCAGCGTCACGACATTCACCTTCGCCAGATCGGCAACGACAGCGGCATAGACCTCTGGTTCGAGATCATCAGCGTCCATCAGTTCCTCGGCCGTAGCGCGCACGGCAAGGCTCATGCGGCGCTCCGGAAGCCGAAGCCTTCCGCCGCCAGCCCCGGCCCGAAGGCGAGCGCCACGCCGTGCGTCACCGGCGGGCCGGCGAACAGCCGCGCAAGCACGAACATCAGCGTCGCGGAGGACATGTTGCCGTTGTCCGCCAGCACGGCGCGCGACCCGGCCAGCGCATCATCCGGCAGCCGTAGGGCATGTTCCACCGCATCGAGGATCGAACGTCCGCCGGCGTGGACCGCCCAGACGTCCGGCGTCGCGCCTTGGGTCAGCACCTCCACGAGGTCGGGATCGGCAAGCGCGGTGCTGATCCGGCCGGGCACCTCGCCAGACAGATGCATGGCAAAGCCGCGGTCGGTGATGTCCCAGCGGATCAGCTCGGCGGAGCCGGGAAGGGTAGTGGCAAAGGGGCGCTCCAGCGCAAAGCCATTCGGCTCGGCAGTGACGAGCGCGGCCGCTGCGCCGTCCCCGAACTGCAGCATGGCAAGCAAAGGTTCCAGCGCGTCGGCAGCCTGCAGGTGCAGGGTGGAAAGCTCCACCGTTACCACCAGCACGCGTGCCTCTGGCTCCGATCGCACGATGTGGCGGGCGCTTCGGAGTGCCGCGACCGCAGCATAACAGCCCATGAACCCGACGAGCAGCCGTTCCACACTGGGCGGCAAGCCAAGCCGGGCGGCGATGATCTGGTCGATCCCTGGCGCGACGAAGCCGGTGCAGCTCGCCACCACCAGGTGCGTGATCGCGCCGAGCGGCTGGCGGCTGGCGAGATCGTCGATCGCGGCGAGTGCCAGGACCGGCGCCGCCTCGGCATAGATCCGCATCCGTTCGGCCGTTCCGGGGTGGGGCTCCGCGGCGTAGAAGCCGCCGGGATCAACCGGCGATCCGTTCGCGTCCGGCAATACCGACCAGCGATGCTCAATCCCCGATCGCGTGCCCATGCGATCGAACAGCCGGCGCTCCCGCTCGGGCAGGCGAGCACGGGCCCAGGCGATGAAGGCGCCATGGATGTCGTGCCCCGGCACCGCCGTGCCGATCATGTTGAGATGGGCGTTCATGTCCGCGGGTAACGCGCGGCAACGCGATTCGGCTCGCGCTCATCCCAGGGTGTTAGCTGCGCCCGCCGCGTTCAGTCGTTCGACCAGCGTGCCCAGATGGCGGTGGGCAGCACCAGCCCGCGCGCTTCCTCGCGCACGCCAAGCTCGCCGCATTCGACCGTGCCGGGCAGGTCGGCGAACAGCTGGCGCAGCATCTCGCCGATCGCCAGTGCGGACATGCGGACCGCATAGACGGTGAGGAACAGCGCGCGCGAGTTCGCATCGAGCAACTGGCGGCAATCGGCGATCAGAGCGGGCAGATGCTCCTCCAGCCGCCAGATCTCGCCCTCCGGTCCACGACCGTATTTGGGCGGATCGAGCAGGATGGCGTCATAGCGGCGACCGCGGCGTACCTCGCGCGCGACGAACTTCGCCGCATCGTCGACGATCCAGCGCACCGGGCGATCGGCCATGCCGGAGAGCTTCGCATTGGCGCGCGCCGCCTCGACCGACTTCTTGGACGCATCGACATGGACCATCTTCGCGCCCGCCGCGGACAGCGCGAGCGTGCCGACGCCCGTATAACCGAACAGGTTCAGCGCTTCGGGCTCGGCAACGCCGTCGATCTGCTCGCGCAGCCATGACCAGACGGGGGCCATGTCGGGAAAGAAGCCGAGGTGGCGAAACGGCGTGTTCTGCGCCGTGAAGCGGATCGTCCCGGCGCCGACACCCCAGGAGAGCGGCCAGCCATTGCGCGGCACGGGCCGGCTGTAATGCCACTGGCCGCCGCCATCCTCGTCGCTGCCGGGGACGAACTCACCATGCGCCTGCCAATTGTCATGTGCCGGCGCCCACAGCGCCTGCGGTTCGGGGCGGATGAAGCGATAGTCGCCGTAGCGCTCCAGCTTGCGACCATGGCCACAATCGACGAGGCCATAATCGCCCCAGGGTTCGCCAATCAGCGTCTCAAGCTTCATGGCCGCAGCGTTACCGACATTGCGATCTGCTTGGAACCGCCGGGCGGCACCAGGAAGATGCCCGGCTTGTCCTTGAGCTCGCCGCGATAGCCTTGCGGATCGGCAATGCCATGCCACGGCTCGACGCAGATGTAGCGCGCACCCGGCTTGGTCCAGATCCCCAGCATCGGCGTATCCGGAAAGCTGATCTCCAGCTGCGGACCGTCGCTTGCGCCATAGGTCACGCTGGACGAGCGGATGTCGTCCCATACCAGCGCGTCGTTGGCGAACAGGTCGTCCGCAAGGTACAGCGTGCGCCCGTCGAGCGGGGAGGGGCGGGTTCCGGGCGCGATCGTCGCGTCGCTGGCGATCACACGCAGCGGCTCCGGCTCGTCATGCGAGAAGGTGATGCGATGATCGCTGCGGTCGCGGCCATAGGGCAGGGGCCATGCGAACGCCGGGTGGAAGCCGAAGCTTGCCGGCATGGGTTCGGCGCCCGGATTGCGGACCGTGATCTCGGTGACGAGCGTCGCGCCGTCGAGGCGAAAGGCCGCGTCGAGCACGAAATCGAACGGATATTGCTTGCGGGTCTGCGCGTCCGCTTCCAGCCGGAACAGCAATCGCGCGTCGTCCCGCTCGACCAGCGCGAACGGCAGTCGCCGCGCGAAGCCGTGCTGCTTCATCGGATAGCTGCGCCCGTCGACGCGGATCTTCTCGCCCGCGGGCTTGCCCACGACAGGGAAGAGCAGCGGCGCGCGGCCGGTCCAGAACTTCGGATCCGCGTCGGTCATCAGCTCGCGCCCGGCGGCGTCCTTCAGCGAGGACAGTTCCGCGCCGAGCGGGTTGATCGCTGCGGACAGTTGATCGTTCGCGATGGTGATCCAGTCGGTCATGCTCGCCTCCCTGGCCGATCCGTCATCCCCGCCAGCGCGAGGATGACGGACATATATTAGCCCCGCAGCGAGGCGCCGAGCTTGGCGGCGGCGGCGACGACCTTGTCGGCGATCGCCTTCAGCTCCGCCTCGACGAACGCCTTGTCGCCCGGCTGCAGCACCACCTCGACCGCCATCGATGTTTCGCCATCCTTGGTGAAGACGTCGAACACCCGGGCGGAGACGATCGCGGCCTTGTCCGCGCCCTTCACCGCTCGGGCGAGCGCATCGGCCGCCAGCCCCTCCGGCACCAGGAAGGCGAAGTCGCGGCGGACGGCCTGGAGCGCGGGCGGCGTATAGGCGGGGCGCATGAAGCCAGCGGAACGCTTCGCCGGGATGGCATCGAGGTACAGCTCAAGCGCGGCAACGCCAGCGTCGAGATCGAACGCGCGGGTGACATTGGGGTGGAGGATGCCGAAAGCAGCAAGCACCGTTTTCGGCCCAAGCCGCAGCGTACCCGACTGGCCCGGGTGCCAGGCGTCGCCTGCTTCGCCGAACACCTGCAAATTATCGACCGGCGCACCCGCGGCGGCGAGCAGCGCCAGCGCCTCCGTCTTGGCGTCGAACGCATCAAAGGCCTGCGCCTTGCCTGTCTGCCAGTGCCGCGCGCGGCGGTCGCCGGCGAGGACGAGGCTGAGCGTCGGGCGCTCCTTGTCGGCAAGATAGCGGCGACCGATCTCGAACAGGCGGATCGTGCCGGCACCGCGCCGCACGTTGCGCGCGGCGGCCGAGAGCAGCCCCGGCAGCAGCGAGGGACGCATGACCTTCAGGTCCTCGCTGATCGGATTGGCGAGCGTGAAAGCACCCCCACCGAACGGCGCGGCCTCGCCTTCCGAGATGAAGCTCCACGTCACTGCTTCGTCCAGGCCGCGCGCGGCGGCGGCGCGGCGGACGCGGCGTTCCAGCTTCTGTTCCGGCGTTGCGGTCGGCGTGGCCACACCCGGCGCACGCGGCAGCGGCACAGAGGGGACGTTATCGATCCCCTCGATACGGATCACTTCCTCGACCAGATCGGCCGCGCCGTCGATATCGCGGCGCCACGTTGGCGGCGTGACCTGCCAATCGTCGCTGACGGTGAAGCCGAGCGAGGTGAGGATCGCGCGCTGCCGCTCCGGCGCGACGGCGAGGCCACCGAGAGTTTCGGCGCGCGCGGGGTCATAGGCATAGCTGCGCGTACCCAGCGGCGGCTCACCGGCGCGGGTGGTGCCGGTCGGCTGACCACCGCACAGGTCGAGCACGAGGCGCGTTGCGATCGCGAGGCCATCGTCCAGAAACGCCGGATCGACGCCGCGTTCGAACCGCTGGCGCGCATCGCTGGTCAGCATCAGCTTCTGGCCGGTGCGCGCGATATGCTCGGGATCGAAAAAGGCGCATTCGATGATGACGTCGGTGGTCGCGTCCGACACGCCCGATTCCTCGCCGCCCATGATGCCGCCGATGTCATGGACATGGGCATCATCGGCGATGACCGTCATCGTCTGATCAAGCGTGTAGGTCTTGCCGTTGAGGGCAAGGACCGTCTCGCCGGCCTTTGCCTTGCGCGCGACGAGGCCGCCGGAGAGCTTCGCCTTGTCATAGACGTGCAGCGGGCGGCCGAGATCGACGGTGACGTAATTGGTGACGTCGACCAATGCCGAGATCGGCTTCTGACCGATCGCGCGCAGCCGCTTCGCCAGCCATTCGGGCGAGGCGCCGTTGCTGACGCCATTGACGCCCTGCGCGAAGAAGGCGGGGCAGCCGGCGGGATCGTCGGTCCGTACGTCGGGGCCGGGGCCTTCGCCCGCAACCGGCTCTGCCGTCAGCGGCTTCAGCGTGCCGAGGCCGGCGGCGGCGAGATCGCGCGCGATGCCGCGCACGCCCATGCAATCCTGCCGGTTGGGCGTGATCGACACGTCGATGACCGGATCGTTGAGGCCCGCCCATTCGGCATAGACTTCGCCGACCGGCGCGTCGGCGGCCAGTTCGATGATGCCGTCATGATCGTCGCCCAGCTCCAGCTCGCGCGTGGAGCACATCATGCCGTTCGATTCGACGCCGCGGATCGCCGCGACCTTCAGCACCATGCCGTTGGCCGGCACCGTCGCGCCGGGCATGCCGAACACGCCGACGAGGCCGGCACGGGCGTTGGGCGCACCGCACACGACCTGAAGCGGGCCGTCGCCGGCGTCGACCGACAGCACCTGAAGCTTGTCCGCCTGCGGGTGCCGCTCGGCGGTCAGCACCTTGGCGATGCGGAAGGCGGCGAGCTTCTCGCCGGGGTTCTCGACCCCTTCGACCTCAAGGCCGATGCGGGTGAGGCCGACGAGGATCTCGTCCAGCGATGCCGCGGTGTCGAGGTGGTCCTTGAGCCAGGAAAGCGTGAATTTCATCTCTATCGTCCGATCACGCCGCGCCGACGCCGCCCGACAGGGTCGGGACGTCGAGGGCGGAGAAGCCATAATGCTTGAGCCAGCGGATATCGCCGTCGAAGAAGGCGCGCAGATCGTCCATGCCGTATTTCAGCATGGCGAGGCGATCGATGCCGCAGCCAAAGGCGAAGCCCTGCCATTCGTCGGGATCGAGCCCGCAGGCGGCGATCACCTTGGGGTGAACCATGCCGCTGCCCAGCACTTCCATCCAGCCGCCGTTGGGCACGTCACCACCGCCGCCGATCACGCGCTTGCCCTTTTGCAGCGTGTAGCCGACGTCGACCTCCGCCGAGGGTTCGGTGAAGGGGAAATAGCTGGGGCGCAGGCGAAGCACGATGTCGTCACGCTCGAAGAAGGCCTTGAGGAAGGTCTCCAGCGTCCATTTCAGGTGACCCATGGTGATGCCCTTGTCGATCACCAGCCCTTCGACCTGGTGGAACATCGGCGTATGGGTCGCGTCGCTGTCGCTGCGATAGGTGCGGCCGGGCGCGATGATTCGGATCGGCGGCTTGTTCGCCAGCATGGTGCGGATCTGCACCGGCGACGTGTGGGTGCGCAGCAGGCGGGGCCGCTCGCGATCCTCAGGCACATGATCGCCGGCGAGATAGAAGGTGTCGTGCATCGCGCGTGCCGGATGGGTTTCCGGAATGTTGAGCGCGGTGAAATTGTGCCAGTCGGTCTCCATCTCCGGGCCGGTGGCGACCGCGAAGCCGAGATCGGCGAAGATTTCCGCCAGTTCGTCCATCACCTGGCTCACCGGGTGGATCGTGCCGGCGAGCGGCGCATCGACCGGCAGCGTCATGTCGATCCGCTCGGCGGCGAGCTTTGCCTCCAGCGCGGCGGCCTCCAGTGTGGCCTTGCGGGTGGCAATCGCGTTGGTAACCGCCTCGCGCAGGCCGTGGATCGCCGGGCCCTTCACCTGGCGCTCCTCGGGGCTGAGGCCGCCCATCGACTTCAGCAGCGCGGTAACGCGGCCCTGCTTGCCCAGCGCGTCGACACGCACCGCGTCCAGCGCGTCCAGCCCCGCCGCAGCCTCGATCGCGGTCAGCAGGTGCGTTTTCAGGTCGTCAATCTCGGTCATCGGTAACTATCCCGTCATTCCCGCGCAGGCGGGAATCCATACGCGCTGTATCCTCGACTGGCTCGAAGCCAAGGTTGATCGCCAAGTCCACCCACCCGGGGTTGTTTTCCTCGATCAGCCGCAGCTTCCAGTCGCGATTCCACTTCTTCAGCTGCTTCTCGCGGCCGATCGCGGCTTCCATCGTGTCTGCCATCTCGAACCAGACAAGACGATGCACCCCGTAGCGGCTGGTGAACCCTTCGATCAATCCTGCGCGGTGCTGATGCAGCCGCGCCAGCAGGTTCGATGTGACGCCTATGTAGAGGGTGCCGTGCTTGCCGCTGGCGAGGATGTAGACGCAGGGTTGTTTGGCCACCTGATGTTCTCCTCACCTGGGGTCGGAGAATATGGCTTCCCGCCTGCGCGGGAATGACGTTTCGATCGCCAGGCGCCAGACACGCAAAGGGCGCGGGTGTTGCCACCCACGCCCTTCGTGTCGCTTCAGGTGAAGAGGCTTAGGCCTGGGCCGGCAGCGCGTTCTTCACCTGAGCGACGAGCGCCGTAAACGCTTCGCCTTCGTGCATCGCGATGTCGGCCAGGACCTTGCGGTCCAGATCGATGCCCGCAAGCTTCAGGCCATGCATGAACTGGCTGTAGGTCAGGCCCTCGGCGCGGACGCCGGCGTTGATGCGCTGGATCCACAGGCCGCGGAAAGTCCGCTTCTTAACCTTCCGGTCGCGATACGCATACTGGCCGGCCTTTTCGACGGCCTGACGCGCGATGCGGATCGTGTTCTTGCGGCGGCCGCGGTAACCCTTGGCCTGTTCCAGAATGTTCTTGTGCTTGGCGCGAGTGGTTACGCCCCGCTTAATGCGTGCCATGTGCTAGTTCCTCTCGCTCAACGCAGGCCGTACGGCGCCCAGGCCTTCACCGTCGCGGTGTCGGCCTTCGACAGCACCTTGGTGCCGCGGTTCTGGCGGATGTACTTGCTGTTGTGGCTGATCAGGCGGTGGCGCTTGCCAGCGACGCCGTGCTTGAGCAGGCCGGATGCGGTGAGCTTGAAGCGCTTCTTGACGCCGCTCTTGGTCTTGAGCTTGGGCATTTTGGTCCTTTCAAATCGAGCGAGACTGGAACCGCCGCGGCAGCCCTGATGGCCGGGCGATTCTTTTCACCTCGCTGGGAAGAAGCGGGGCGCATAGCGGCGGGGCGGGTGAAATGCAACCAACCCCTGCGCCATGCGATTTGCGCTTTCATGGACATGGCGACTGAACCTGATCGGCAGCCTGCGCTGTCTGGGGTGAAGCCCCCGCCGGGCACCGGCCTGCGCGATCCGCGTCGCCGCCGCCATATCCTGCGCAACACGATCATCGCCATCCTCGCCATCCCCGCGCTCATCTGGCTGGTGCTGTTCATCACCAAGGGCCGATTTCTGAAAGGGCCGTTCGAGACGATCGTCGGCCGGATGACCAACCGTGAGGTGCGCGTCGGCGGCGATTTCCAGCTGTATTTCGCGCCGCTCAGGATCAAATTCTACGCCGAGCGCTTCACCATCGCCAATCCGGCCTGGGCGACGCGGCCCTATCTGTTCCGCGCCGACCGGATCGACACTCGGATCGCGCCACTGTCGCTGCTGTTCGGGAAGCGGCGGCTGTACTGGCTCGACCTTCAGAACGGCGCGGCGGACCTGGAATGGAACGCCGGGCACACCACCAACACCTGGACGTTCAGCGAGAAGAAGGGCGGCAAGCCGCTCGATTTTCCCCGCATCGACGTGGCGACGGTGCGTGGAACGACGGTGCGCTATCTCGATCCCCGCATGAGGCTGCTCGCCGACCTCGGGATCGAGGATATCCGCTCGCAAGATGCGCAGATCGGCAAGTCGGTTCGGGTGGGCGGCACCGGACGCATCCGCGACACGCCGTTCCGCGTCACCGCGCAACTGCTGTCGCCCGACGCGACGGTGAACCGCGGCGAGAACAAGCTGACCGCGCGTGCCTGGGCGGCGAACAACGTGGTCGACGTGTCAGGCACGCTTCCTTCTCTGGCCGAGATCGAGAAGGTGCCTCTTGAGACGCGAGCGCGTGGTCGCGACCTGTCTGAACTGCTCGGCATCATCGGCGTCGTGCTGCCGGAAACGCGGCGCTACGCCCTGAAGGGCCGGATGGTGAAGGACGGTGAGGTCTACCGCTTCACCAACATCGCCGGCACCGTGGGTGAGAGCGATGTCGCCGGCAAGCTGACGGTGACGAATGGCGATCGGCTGCACCTCGATTCGGTGATCCGCACCCGCAGCCTCGATATCGTCGATGCGTCGGTGCTGGTCGGCTACAATCCCGACATCGTCGAAACGAAGGGCGCGGTTGCCGCAGCGGCCGCCACCGGCTCCGGCCCGCGCAAGCTGCTGCCGGACGATGACATGCCGGTCGAGAAGATGCGCACCTTCGACGCCGATCTCGTCTGGACGGTCGATCAGGTGAAGTCGCGCCGCGTGCCAATCTCGAACATGGAGCTCACGCTCGATCTCGACCGCGGCCGCCTTGCGCTGTCGCCGTTCAACTTCGCCATGGCGCGCGGCAACGTCGCCAGCGACATCGTGTTCGACACGCGCCAGCGGCCGAGCGCGGTGAAGTACGACTTCCGGCTGGCCCCGACGCCGATGGGGCGGCTGTTCGCCGGCTGGGGCGTCGCGGAATCGGGCACCACCGGCACGATCAAGGGCCGCATCCAGCTGAACGGCCGCGGCGATTCGATCGCGGATTCGCTCGCGACATCAAGCGGCCGCATCGCCTTCGTCATGCCGCAGGGCGCGCTGTGGACGCGCAACGTCCAGCTGTCCGAGCTCGACATAGGCACGTTCGTCCAGAAGATGTTCGCCGGCAAGCTGAAGAAGCCGGTCGAGATCAATTGCGGTCTCGTCGCGTTCACCGTGCGCAGCGGGATCGCGGCGGCGGACCCGATCCTGATCGATACCAGCAAGAACGTGATCCTCGGCCGCGGTGGCTTCAGCTTCCGGACCGAGGCGATCGACATCGCGATCCGCGCCGATGCCAAGAAGTTCAGCCTGTTCTCCGGCCAGTCGCCGGTCGGGATCGGCGGCTATTTCTCCGCGCCGACGCTGAACGTGATCAGCCCGCAACTGATCGGCCGCGCCGGTGTGGGCCTGGGGCTTGCCGTGGCCGCCGCGCCGGTCGCGGGCGTGCTGGCCTTTGTGGATATCGGCGACGCGAAATCGGCCGCCTGCGGTCCGGTGCTGTCCGCCGCCACCGCCGCCGCGCAGCGCACCACCAAGGGCCAGCCGCGCGACGACGTCGGCAGCGGGACGACCGCCAAGGACGAGAAGGGCAAGGACAAGCCCGGCAAGGAACAGCGCAAGAAGTTCCTCGGGATCTTCTGAGCCGGGGGGATCTTCTGATCCCCGCAGCGGCCCCTAGTGCGCGTGCCGAATGGCGTGCAGCGCCTCCAGCACCTCGTCCATCCGCGCAGGATCGCCGATCGCCAGCACCTGGCCCGTGCTCGCCTCGGTCAGCGGATCGCCGTTCCAGTCGCACATCCGCCCGCCGGCGCCCTCGACGATCGGGGCGAGCGCGGCGAAGTCGTACAGCGCCAGCCCCGCCTCGCACACGATGTCGAGGTGCCCGCTCGCGAGCAGCCCGTAATTGTAGCAGTCGCCGCCATAGACCGGCCCTTGCCGCGCATGCCCGCCCGACACCGCCGCGACCAGCGCCATGAAGTGCGGTACCTCGTCGTCGTTGAAGGCATGCGGGCTGGTGGTGGCGAGGATCGCGCCCTCGATCTCGCGACATGTGCGGGTGCGCGTCGGCGCGCCGTTGAACAGGGTCGGCCGCCCCGCCGCGCCGATCCACCGTTCGCGCTGGATCGGCTGGTCGATCACGCCCAGCATCGGCCAGCCATCCTCGACCAGCGCGATCAGCGTGCCGAAGATCGCGCGCCCGACGGTGAAGCTGCGCGTGCCGTCGATCGGGTCGAGCACCCAGCGCCGCCCGGTGACGCCGTCCTTGCTGCCATATTCCTCGCCATGCACCGCGTCGCCCGGCGCCTCGGCATCGAGGATACGGCGCATCGCCGCTTCGGCCGCCCGGTCCGCCAGCGTGACGGGGGAGTGATCGTCCTTCATCTCGGTGCCGAGCTCCCCGCGGAAATAGGGGCGGATGGCGTCGCCGGCAGCATCGGCGAGGCGGGCGGCGAGATCGAGGTCGGACTGGCGGATCGGCATCCTCACTGCCCTATCGTGCGCCGCCCGCCCGCGCTAGGATCAACCCACCCTGGGAGAACCATCATGCGCCGTCTGATTGCCGCCGTGTCGCTTGCCATCCTCGCCACGCCTGCTTCCGCCGCTCTGCCGGTCGGCGCCAAGGCCCCCGATTTCACCACCCGCGGCGCGGTCGCGGGGAAGATCGTCACCGTGAACCTCGCGCAGCAGCTGAAGAAGGGGCCGGTCGTGCTGTACTTCTTCCCCGCCGCCTTCACCGCCGGCTGCAATGCCGAGGCGCGTGCCTTTGCCGAGAATATCGCCAACTTCCGTGCCGCCGGCGCCACCGTGATCGGCATGTCGGCCGATCCGGTCGAGGCGCTGCAGAAGTTCTCCGCCACCGAATGCGCTGGCAAGTTCGCGGTGGCGAGCGCTGGCCCCGGCGTCGTCGCCGGCTATGACGTGGCGCTCGGCCGTCAGGTGAAGGGGCGGGATGCCACCAACCGCACCAGCTACGTGATCGATCGCGATGGGCGCGTCACCTTCGTCCACAGCGAGCTGGCGGCGGACCATCATGTCGCGCTCACGCTTGCCGCCGTTCGCAAGCTGAAGGACCAATGACGACAACGCAATATTAGCAACTCTCGGCTAACCACCGGTTCCGGGAAAGGCCGCGCTTCGGGCGGCATCGCGGGGCGGAGAAGCTGATTGTGGGTTCGATGATGACGCCGATAGGGATCGCACCGTCCGATCTCTTCGACGCCATCGGCACCTTCCTCGCCGATCATCACCTCAGTCCCGAACCGGCCAATTACGCGTTCGCCTACACGGTGCTGAGCGATCCTGCCGGGCCGCTGGCACGTGCCGTTGCCGAAATCACCGACGGCGGCATTCGCCTGTCGCGAGAGGACATCCGCAACCTTGGCGTCGGCGCCGGCGGCGATTGGGCGCCGTGGCGCGCGGCCGACGCGGCACGCGCCGAACTGGCGGATCATGTGGCCGCTGCCAACCAGCGCGCCGACCAGCTGATCGCACGCGCCGATCTTCAGGTCAGCGGGTTCTCCGATCTGGTCCGTGCGATGCACGCCGAAACGACCGGCTTCGGCCGCAACCTGGAAGAAAGCGCTGCGGCCATCCGCCGTGCGGATCCGCTCGCAGGGGGTGACGAATTGGCTCGCCTCACGGGCGCGATGATCGAGCGGGTTCGGTCATCCGAACAGCGGCTGGCCGCGGCCGAGCAGGAAGCTGACGAGCTGCGCCGTGCGCTTGACGAGGCGCGGGACTGCGCGCGACTCGATCCGCTGACCGAATTGACCAATCGCCGCGGCTTCGACGAGGCGTTCGGCGCCTTGTCCCCAGATACGCCGATCGCAATCGCATTGTGCGATATCGATCACTTCAAGCGGGTGAATGACGAATTCGGACATGCCGTCGGCGATCGGGTCCTGCGCGCAGTAGGACAGACGCTCGCGGGTGCCGTCGAACATGGCCTCGTCGCCCGATATGGCGGCGAGGAGTTTGCGGTGCTGATGAGCGGCCCCGCCGTCGCCTCGGCGCGTGATGCGCTTGACCGTGCCCGCGGCGCGGTGGCGGCGCGCCGTTTCCGCGTGCGCGATACGGACATGCCGATCGGCGAGGTGACCATTTCCGGCGGCATCGCCATCGGTCGCGCAGCCGATGCGCTCGAGGCGCTGTACGCGGTAGCGGACGCGGCCTTGTATGAGGCGAAGGCCAATGGTCGGAATCGCGTAATCTGCGCCGCTTGATGGTGTAGCGCGCCAACAGGGGTTGGCGGAATTTTCCACGCGAAAAGCGGCGCTGTCCTAAGTTGTTGATTTTGCGTGGGCCGTGAAATTGGCACGGTCGATGCAATGTCCCTGGCATGCAGATGGATCACCCACTGCCACCCAGGAGACACACCATGATCAACCGTTTCGCCAACCTTCAGAACCACGCCGTCAGCTTCCTCGGCGCTCTCGCATTCGCCGCCCTGATGATCAGCGCTGCAGTGCCCGTATCGCCGATCGCCTGACCGCAACCAGCCACTCTCACTCTCACCGAAAGGATATCGCCATGTTCCGCTCCGCCGCCCTCGCCGTTGCCGCGCTCGCCAGCTCCTCGGCCCTGCTGCTCTACGTCAATGCAGCTGCCGCCGTGGTCGCCTGAACCGGCTCCACCCTTCCTTCCTCACCACGTGAATAGGTGCCAATGAGCAATCCCGCAGCCAACACATGCCCGGCCATCGCCCGCATCAGCGCGGTGCGGCCGGGCGATGGGCCGGGATCCTCCACCGAAGCGTCCAGCGCGAACAGCTGAAAGGCATAACGGTGCGGCCCGTGTCCCGTCGGGGGATCGGGTGGCAGCCAGCCCTCGCCAAAATAGGAATGACGGCCGACGTCGCCGCGCTCCTCGCTACCCGTGCCATCGGCGCTGATCGCACCTTCCGCCAGCCGCGCGGCATCCGCGGGCAGGCCCCATACCACCGCATGAACCAGCGGCTGCGGGGCAGGGGCGTCCGCATCCTCCACCAGAAGCGCCAGCATCATCGTGCCTTCGGGCGTGGCACCCCACACCAGCGGCGGGGAAATGCCGGCGCCGTCCGCGGTGAAGCGGGGTGGCAATCGCCCTTCATTCGCGAAGGCGGGGCTGGAAAGATCGAGGGCGTCGAAACGACCGCCCAGTTCGGGTTGAACGATCGCCAGCTTGTCCGCACCCGCGCGGATGCCGGAAAGCGCACGGCCAAGCCATGCGGGAACATGTTCTAACATGGTACCTCCTCCGATCCATCAAACGCGTCAGGCGGCACCGCGGTCCCACCCGCGCGTTGGCCGCTGATGGCAGACCCGCACAATCTCGATCGTTTCGTCACCGCGCAACAGGGCGTCTGGGAAGACGCGCTTGGCGAACTGCGGCGCGGACGAAAGACCAGTCACTGGATGTGGTTCATCTTCCCGCAGCTTCGCGGGCTCGGCCGCAGCGCCATGGCGCATACCTATGGCATTGCCTCGCTCGACGAGGCGCGTGCCTATCTCGCACATCCGGTACTCGGGGCCCGGCTGTACGAGGCGACGGCGACGCTGCTGGCTGCGCCTGGCAGCGCGGAGACGACCCTTGGCGACGTCGATGCGATGAAGCTGCGTTCCTCGATGACGTTGTTTGCCCTTGCCGCCGATGATCCGGCGCCCTTCCGGGCCGCGCTCGACCGCTTCTTTGCCGGCCAAGAGGACGCGGCAACGATTGATGTGCTGAAAGGCCGAACAGGCGCCTAGCGCGCATCAGGCGCTTGCGCTAACCCCCTTGGAAAATGGGGGGATATCATGATGGGGAACTTCCGCCGGCGCGTTGCCGCGTCCGTTGCGCTGCTCGCGCTCGTTTCCGGCTGCGGGGGCGGCGATGGCGGCTCGTCGCCGGTCGCTGGCGGCGGCACCGCTGCGGTGCCAACCCCTTCGCCAAGCCCGACGCCCACGGGTGCCTGCAGCCTTCGCGCCCGGCAGGACTGGGCTGCGGCGCAGCTGCGCGAATGGTATCTCTTCCCTGAGACGCTGCCGACCAGCCTCAATCCGGGCGGCTTTTCGGACCTGTCGGACTATGTCGACGCGCTGACTGCCACGGCGCGGGCGCAGAACAAGGATCGCTATTTCACTTACGTCACCTCCATCAAGGAGGAGAATGCTTATTATCAAAGTGGCTCCAGCGCCGGCTATGGCTTCCGCCTGGCGCTCGATGCCTCGGGGCGGATCTTCGTGACGGAAACGTTCGAACAGACGCCGGCGCTCGCCGCCGGGGTCGATCGCGGGGCCGAAATCGTCGCGATCGGCGAAACGGTTGCGGGTTTGCTCAGCGTATCCAGCCTGTACCAGTCGGGTGGCGTCAACGCGCTCAACAATGCGCTCGGGCCGTCGCAGGCCGGCGTGTCGCGCGTCTTCCGGGTGCGCGTGCCGGGCGGTGCAGAGCGGGACGTGACGATCGCTCAGGCCGATTACGAGATCGCGCCTGTTTCCAGTCGCTATGGCGTCAAGATCATCGAGGATAATGGGCGCCGCGTCGGCTATGTGAACCTTCGCACTTTCATCTCCACCGCTGATCAGGCGCTGCGCGACGGCTTTGCGCGGCTCCGCGCGGCGGGCATCACGGAACTGATCGTGGACCTGCGCTACAATGGCGGTGGGCTGGTCTCCACCGCGGAGCTGCTCGGCGATCTGCTCGGCGGCAATCGCTCCTCGAACGAGGTGTTCGGCTACATCAGCTACCGATCGGAGAAATCGTCCGAGAACGAGCAGCGCCTCTTCTCGCCGCAACCGCAATCCGTGTCGCCGACGAAGATCGCCTTCATCGGCACGGATCAGAGCGCCTCTGCCAGCGAAGTCGTGATCAACGCGTTCGTGCCCTATCTGCACGGCAACGCCGCGCTGATCGGCACCAACACCTATGGCAAGCCGGTCGGCCAGATCGCGCGCGATCTCACCGCGTGCGACGATCGCCTGCGGGTGGTGGCGTTCGCAACGCAGAATGCCGCCCGGCAGGGGGCCTATTACAACGGGCTCGCACCCGTCATGGAGGCGACCTGTCAGGCCGGCGACGATCTCTACTATCCGCTCGGCGATCCGCGCGAAGCATCGACCCGGCAGGCGCTCGACTTCTTGGCCGGGCGCAGCTGCACCCGCATCGGCGGGGCGAGTGCCAGTGCCTCCGCCGCGCGCACGCGCGACGTGCCCGCGCGGCGCGAGCTTCTCGTGCCCGCGCGCCCGACTACGGCGCAGCGCGAGACGCCGGGGGCGTACTAATCGCCGTCCGGGACGTCATCACCGAATCCGGCGGACGACCTCTTCCAGCTGGTCGGTCGCCGCATTCCACCCGGGCTCGAACCCCATGGCGGCGTGCTGGTCGCGCGCGTCCTCGGTCCAATGGCGCGCGATGGCGTTGTAGCGCGTATTGCCGCCTTCATCGGCGAACTCGTCTATCCGGAGCATGAATGGCCCCTGCGGCACCCAGCCGGGCGCAAAAGCGTCTGTCGAAACGATCCGCTGCTCCGGCACCACCTCCAGATAAACGCCCTCGGACGGGTTCTCCTCGCCATCGGGGCCGCGCATGATCATTGCTGATCGGCCGCCGGGGCGAAGATCCATTTCGACAAGCTCGACCGTCCATGGGCGCGGCACGAACCATTCGGTGAAATGATCGGTCCAAGCACGCCAAACGGTCGAAACGGGGGCATCGATCAGCCGCGTGATCCGCAATTCGTTGCTCATACGGTTTTGGCTCCGGCGCGGGCGCGCTCGATCGCTGCGATATCGATCCGCTGCATCGTCATCATCGCCTCCATCGCCCGCTTCGCCGCTTCGCGGTCAGGATCGGCCATTGCCTCCATCAGCGCGCGCGGCGTGATCTGCCAGGAAAAGCCCCAGCGATCCCTGCACCAGCCGCAGTCGCTCTCGGCCCCGCCGTTCCCGACGATCGCGTCCCAGTAGCGATCCGTTTCTTCCTGGCTCTCGGTCATCACCATGAAGCTCACCGCTTCATTGGGCTTGAAGTTCGGCCCGCCGTTCAATCCCAGGAACGGTCGGCCCAGCACCGTGAATTCGACCGTCAGCTCGCCGCCTGCGGGCATCGACGGGTTATCCGCGGCAGATGCCTGGATCGCCTTGATCCCGCTGTCGGGGAAGATGCTGGCATAGAAGGTCGCGGCCTCGCGGGCCTGGCCTTGGTCAAACCACAGGCACGTCACCATCTTGTCGTCGCTCATGGTGTCTCCTCACGCTCTGCCTGGCGCAACGACGCCGAAAACAGCCCCCATCGGGTCTCCAGCGACGATCACCTCGTCGCCACCTGGCACCGTCATCGGACCGGACAGGACCGTTCCACCGCCATTTTCGACCGCTTTTTTGGCGGCCTGAATGTCGTTCGTGCGGAAGTAGAACAGCCATCCAGGCGGCTGCTGGTCGTTGATCTTCATCATCGCGCCGATCGTCTCAGCGCCGATTTCGATGAAGGTATAATCACCCAGATCGTCCGGCATGACCATCTTGTCCGGGTATCGCCAGCCGAACACATCGGCGTAAAAGGCCTGTCCGTCCAACGGGTTGGCCGTGGCAAGCTCGTTCCAGTTGCACTTGCCCATGCCCGTCCGTTCCCAGGCGGTGCTCGGTGCGTCGACCGCGCCGCGCATGACGTAGAAGGTATTGCCCTGCGGATCCGCCACCATCGCCAGGCGGCCGACCCCCGGTATGTCGCGCGCCGGAAGGTGGACGCTGCCCCCCGCGGCCGTGATCCTCTCCACCGCCACATCGACATCATCAACGCCGATGTAGAACAGCCACGTCGGCTTCGCCCCCTGATCGATCATCTCGCGCCACAGCGGCATCATGCCGCCGGTATTTTCCCCGTTGGGAGCGATGATCATGCGATAGTCGGGACCATCCGCCGGCCGGTCGCCGAACTTCCACCCGACCACCGCCTCATAGAAAGCGATTGCCCGCTCGGGCTCCGGCGTGAGCAATTCGTACCAGATCGGCGAGCCATGCACGTTGCGCACCCTGCCCTCTTCAACGATCGACCAGTGGCGTGAAGCTGCCGAACACCATGCGCTTGCCGTCGAACGGGCGCCGGTCGCTCGGCGCGAGCCGCTCGTCGCTCATTAGCTTCTCCCACGCCGCGTCACGGACCTGCTTGGACGGCCATTCGATCCACCCGAACGCCACCGCTTCCCCCGGCTCCGCCTTTACGGTGCGCCGGAAGTCGGTGACCTTGCCATCGCTGACATCGTCGCCCCAAGTGTCGACCACCCGCGTCGCGCCATGTTCCAGAAACGCCGCATCGACCGCCGCGCAATAGGCCCGATAGGCGTCCTTCTGCGTCTCCGGCACCGGCGTCACCACCCCGTCGATATAACCGCACGCGCCGCCCGGCCCGTCCTCGTGCAGGAGCTCGAACCCGCCATAGATCATGCGCTGCCCGTCGAACGGCATATCGTGGATGGCCTTCATCCGCGGGTCGTTCATCATCTTCTCGCCCGCGGCGTTGCGCGTCGCCTTGTCGGGATACTCGACCCAGCTGAACAGGACCGCCTCGTCATCCTTCGCCTGCACAGCGCCATAGAGATCGTTCACCTCGCCGCGGGGGACGTCATCGCCCCAGCCTTCCACCATCCGGGCGACACCGAATTCCTTGAACAGGGGCAGGGCGCTTTCCGCATGATCCTTGTACTTCTGCTTGTTGGCGGTCGGTACGGCGACCAGGAAGCCATCGACATAGGTCATGCGGCTTCTCCCTGGCGTTCGAGCCACGCCTTGATTTCGGGCGGCGGGCTGCCGGTGAAGCCGGCCAGTTGAGCCTCCATCGCGCGCTGGAAGGCAGGTCGCGCGGTCGCGCGCGCAACGTAGGCGACGAGATTGTCGTAGCGGTCGAGATAACCGTCGCCAGACACGATCCGAAGCACATCGGCCATTAGCAAATCGCCAGCGGTGAAAGTGTCGCCATCCAGCCAGGTGCGGTCGCCGAGCCCCTGGGAAACTTCGCCTATCCGCTCGTCGATGCGCGTTTCCACCGAGGGCAGCCGCGGCTTCGACCAGGGCTGCTCCGCCTCGAACAAAGTGCAGATGGCATGATCCATGATCGGCGGCTCGACCGTGTTGAGCGCGGCGAACATCCAGCCAATGGAGCGCGCGCGCGCGCCGGGATCACTCGGGAGCAGCCCGCCGCCGAACCGCTCCGCGATGTGGAGCACGATCGCGCCGCTCTCGAACAACGTGAGATCGCCTTCCTCATAGGTCGGCACTTGCCCGAACGGCTGGCGCGCACGGTGCGGCGCGTGTTTCTGGCTACCTTGGCTGAGATAGCGAACCTCATAGGGCTGGCCAGCTTCTTCCAATGCCCAGCGCACGCGCAGGTCGCGCACCTGGCCCTCCGCGAACGGGGGCACCCAGTCGAAGGCCGTGATGACGGGTCTCGACATCCTCTCTCTCCTGTCATTGATCCGGCAGTTGCCGGCGATGCGTGCTCGGGCGGGGCGTCAGGCGGTGGCCGCTTCGGGCTGCGCCATCGTCTGTTCAGCGGCGGCCATGTCCATGAAGAACGGTCCCCAGCCGTGGCCGTCGGGGTCTTCGAAGGCGCGGCTGTACATATAGCCGTGGTCCTCCGGATCATGGGCCTCGCGCCCGCCCGCCTTTATCGCCGCCTCGGTGATCGCATCCACCTCGCCCCGGCTGTCGAACGCCAAGGCCAACAACACGCCGCTTTGCGAATGCGCGTCGATGATCGTTTTTGGCGTGAAGGTGGCGTAGAATGCGCGATCGAGCAGCATGACGCCGATCTCGTCGGACCACACCATGCCGGAGCCCTGCTCGTTCGAGAACATCGGATTCCTGGTGAAACCGAGTGCTTCGTAGAAGGCGGTCGCCTTGGGAACGTCGCTGACGGGCAGGTTCACGAAGATCTTCTTGGCCATGGCAAACACTCCTTTGCCGACTCGATCCTTGTCTTTGATGCCGGCAACAGTTACTAAAAGCAACTATGAAGTTAGAAAAAGTGACCAAGGAGGATCGTGCGGCCAGGCGCTGGTATGATGATGCGTGCGGCACTGCGCTCGCGATGGAACTGGTCGGCGAGCGCTGGTCGATGCTGATCGTGCGAGAGCTATTGTTCGGCGCCCGGCGCTTCGGGGAGATCAAGGCGGCGCTGAACGGGATCAGCGCGAATGTGCTGACGCAGCGTCTGGAGGGGTTGGAGGCAGCGCACATCCTCCGCCGTGTGAAGCTGCCGTCGCCGGCCAACGTCCAGGTCTATGAACTGACCCCTTGGGGATACCAGGCGGAGGAGCCGATCAAGGCGCTGGCCGCCTGGGCCGCCCGATCACCGGACTATAATCCGCTGCTGTCGCTGTCCGCCGCGTCGATGATGATGTCTCTGCGTGTCAACATCGATCACGGACGAGCGCGTACCATGCCGACAATGACGGTCGGCTTCACTATGGGTGCCGACTCGTTCGTTGCACGCCTTGCCGACGGTGAACTTGCGATCACGCGCGAGACGGGGGCTGGCGACGTGCATTTCGCCACCAGCGCGCGGCTGCTGGCGAACCTCATCTACGGCAAGTGGCCGCTGGAAGAGGCTGAAAGCGCTGGCGAACTCGTCTTCAGCGGCGATCGCGCCGCGGCGGCGCGCTTCATCGATCTCTTCTATCTTCCGGCGAAGGCAAAGGTTGAATAACCCCCGAAATCGCGCCTAAGGCAGTCGTGTTACTTTCGAGGCGCGCATGACCGATATTCCGAACACGCTTCCCGACAGCCGCGAGACGACGATCCTCGACGCGCCTGACAAGATGGTCAGCGTGCGCGAGATGTTCGGCATCGATTCGGACATGCAGTGCCCGGCCTTCAGCGAGGCGGACGAGCGTGTGCCGGATCTCGACCCCGCTTATGTGTTCGATCCCGACACGACCCTCGCGGTACTGGCTGGCTTCGCGCACAACCGCCGCGTGATGGTGCAGGGTTATCACGGCACCGGCAAATCGACCCATATCGAGCAGGTGGCGGCGCGGCTGAAATGGCCGTGCATCCGCATCAACCTCGATGCACACATCAGCCGTATCGACCTGATCGGGCGCGACGCGATCGTCCTGAAGGACGGCCAGCAGGTCACCGAATTCCGTGAAGGCCTGCTGCCGTGGGCGCTGCAGACCCCGACCGCGCTCGTCTTCGACGAATATGACGCCGGGCGCCCGGACGTGATGTTCGTGATCCAGCGCGTGCTGGAGACCGAGGGAAAGCTGACGCTGCTTGACCAGAACCGGGTGATCCGCCCGAACCCGTATTTCCGGCTATTCGCGACCGCCAACACGGTGGGCCTGGGCGACACGAGCGGGCTTTATCACGGCACGCAGCAGATCAACCAGGGCCAGATGGACCGCTGGAACATCGTCGTCACGCTGAACTATCTGCCGGCGGCGACTGAGGCGAACATCGTGCTCGCCAAGTCCGGCGAATATGACAAGCCGGAGGGCCGCAAGCAGGTCGAGGACATGATCCGCGTCGCGGATCTCACCCGCAAGGGCTTCATCAATGGCGATATCTCGACCGTCATGAGCCCGCGCACGGTGATCACCTGGGCGCAGAACACGCTGATCTTCAAGGACGTCGGCTTCGCGTTCCGCCTGTCGTTCCTCAACAAGTGCGACGAGGCGGAGCGGCCGCTGGTCGCTGAATATTACCAGCGCGTCTTCGGCAAGGACCTGCCGGAGAGCGTGGTGGGGAAAGCGTAACCTCTGGCCACCGAAACGCCCATCGATCGCTTCAAGAACGTCCTTGGCGGCGCGTCGCGGGCGCTTGCCGACGAGGCGGAGATCGAACTCGCCTTCACCGCCGACGCGCCGAGCCAGTCGGGCAAGCACCTCAAGGTGCCGATGCCCGCGCGCAGCCTGCCGGCGGACCAGGTGGCGGAGGCGCGCGGCTTTGCCGACAGCTTCGCGTTGCGATTGAAGCATCACGATCCGGCGCTTCACCTGCGCGGTGCACCGCCTGAGGCCGTTGCGCGCGCCGTGTTCGACGCGGTCGAGAATGCGCGCGTCGAGGCGCTGGGCAGCCGTGGCTATCGCGGGATCACCGACAATCTCGCGCACGCGCTCGACGTCAGGCTGCGTGCGGATCCGATCACCCGTGCGCGGACGAAGGACGAAGTGCCGCTCTCGACCGCACTTGGCCTAATGGTTCGTGAAGCGCTGACGGGCGAACAGGCGCCGGCCGCCGCTGCGCCGGGAATCGCGCTGGTGCGTGAATGGATCGAGCAGAAGGCGGACCTGTCGAACCTCGCGCTGGCGCTCGACGATCAGCGCGCCTTCCAGACGCTCGCGATGAAGCTGCTCGAGGACCTCGAGCTCGTCGAGGGCGACCAGACGCCCGAGGACAGCGACGAGGGCGGCAACGAGGACGAGGGCACCGACAGCGAGCAGCAGGACGAAGGCGAGGAAGGCGAGAACCAGGACGGGGAGGGCCAGGCCGAGAGCGAGCAGCGCGGCGAGCAGCGCGAGTCCGACGATACCGAGGGCGAAGGGCAGGAGCAGGGCGAGGAAAGCTACGACGATCTCGATGGCGAGCCAGGGGATGACGGGGAGGAGGGCATGCAGCCCGTTCGCCCAAACCGCCCGGTCGCGGATCTGTCGCCGCACTTTGACTATAAGGTGTGGACGACGCAGTTCGACGAGATCATCGCCGCGACCGAACTGTGCGACGCGGACGAACTAGCGCGGCTTCGTGGCTATCTCGATCAGCAACTGGTGCCGCTGCAGGCGGTGGTGTCGCGACTCGCCAACCGGCTGCAGCGCCGCCTGATGGCGCAGCAGAACCGCTCGTGGGACTTCGACCAGGAAGAAGGGCTGCTCGACGCCGCCCGGCTGGCGCGTGTCGTGATCAACCCGATGCAATCCTTGTCGTACAAGGTGGAGAAGGACACCGAATTCAAGGACACGGTGGTCACCCTCCTGATCGACAATTCCGGTTCCATGCGGGGCCGGCCGATCTCGATCGCGGCGATCAGCGCGGATATCCTCGCGCGTACGCTTGAGCGCTGCGGGGTGAAGACCGAAATCCTTGGCTTCACCACGCGGGCCTGGAAGGGCGGCCAGAGCCGCGAGACGTGGCTCGCCGCCGGTCGCCCGCCGCAGCCCGGTCGCCTCAATGACGTACGCCACATCGTCTACAAGCAGGCGGACGAGCCTTGGCGACGCGCGCGCAACTCGCTTGGGCTGATGATGCGCGAAGGGTTGCTCAAGGAGAATATCGACGGCGAAGCGCTGCTTTGGGCACATGGCCGGCTGATCGCGCGACCGGAAGAGCGGCGCATCCTGATGGTCATTTCGGACGGCGCGCCGGTCGACGACTCGACGCTTTCGGTCAACAGTGGCTCGTATCTGGAGCGGCATTTGCGCCAGGTGATCGACTGGATCGAGCGCAAGTCGCCCGTCGAGCTGATCGCCATCGGCATCGGGCATGATGTGACGCGCTACTACAAGCGCGCCGTGACGATCATGGATGCCGAGCAGCTTGGCGGCACGATCATCGAGCAGCTGGCGGCGCTGTTCGACGCGAACTGACGGGCGGCACGATGGCTGCGGCGATCATGCCACCGGCCGACGGCTTCATCGGACCGGTGAAGCGCTCGATCACCATCGCCGGGCACACCACCTCGATTAGCCTGGAACCCCTATTTTGGAAGTTGCTGGAAGAGGCGGCCGCGGCCCGCGCGCTGCCGCTTTCCGCCCTCGTCGCGCAGATCGATGCGCTTCGCATCGCCGCTGAAGATCCGCCGAACTTGGCTAGCGCTTTGCGCACCTGGATCGTCACCACTGTTTCGGAAAAATAAGAGTCATTCTCATTAGCGTTGACAGTGAGAACGACTCGCAATAGCTGCGTCCCAGGGAAATAAAAAGGGGCAGCTTTCATGTCGACTCTCGGCGCGCCGCGCAGCGGACCGGCCTTTCTTGCACTCGCCGCAGTCGGCTTTATCGCCAGCGCACCGGCACTTGCGGCTGATGCACCCACGGCGGGCGGAGGGCAGGACAGGCCGGCGGAGCGGGACGAGATCATCGTGACCGGCACCGCGGAAGCGCGCCCGCCGGAGGTTGAGAGCCCGAAGGCGACGTCCGACATCCTCGATACGCCGCAGACGATCACCGTCATCAGCGATCAGACGCTGCGCAAGCAGAACCTCCAGACGCTGCGCGATGCGCTGCAGACGGTGCCGGGAATCACCTTCGGCGCGGGCGAGGGCGGCGGCGGTTATGGGGATTCGATCAACCTGCGCGGTTATTCCGCCGCGAATGACATCACCATCGATGGGCTGCGCGATTCAGCCCAATATAGCCGTACAGATCCGTTCAATCTTCAGCAGATCGAGGTCTACAATGGTGCCAATTCGGTCTTCAATGGTTCGGGAAGTGTAGGCGGAACGATCAATCTGGTCAGCAAAGTACCGACCCCCGTTGACCTCACCATCGTTCAGGGCGCGCTCGGCACGTCGGACTATTATCGCGCGGCGATCGACAGCAACGTGCGCGCCAACGATCTGGTCGCGGTTCGCCTGAACGCGATGTACCACCAGAACAAGATCCCGGGCCGCAACCTCGAGAAGTTCGAGCGATGGGGCGTGGCGCCTGCGATCACGCTTGGAATCGATGGGCCGTCGAGCCTGACGCTGGCGTATGTCCATCAGGAGGACAACAACACGCCCGTCTATGGCGTGCCATACTTCAAGAGCCTGGTGAACGACGGCGGCCTGCCGAGCGTCGACCGCGCCGACTATTACGGGATCGTCAACCTGGACAAGCAGGACACCGTCGTCGACCGGCTGACTGCGACGTTCCGCCACGATGCCGGCGACGGCATTTCGCTGCGCAACATCACGCGCTGGCAGCGCGTCGGCCAGTATAGCCAGACCTCGGCGCCGCAGGGCACCTTCTGCCTGCCGAACGGATTGCAGCCGGTGGGTGCCAATGGCCTGTCGACCGTCGGCATTCCGTGCCCGTCGGGACTCGCGCCCGGCCAGTATCTGCCGTCCGGACCGCGGGGCACGGTGCGCGACCAGGAGAACCAGCTGCTCGTCAACCAGACCGATTTGCGCGTCGAGAGCGGCGAACGGGGCGGAGCCTTCCGCAACGTGCTGAACATCGGCGTGGCCGGCATGATCGAGGATTATCAGATCTCGTCCGGTTCCCTGCTGCGCACCCCGGCCGGCGCCGCCATAACGCCGCTGCCGATCCTGGCGCTGCGCCATCCAGACACAACATGGACCGGCCCGGTGAACAAGACGATCACCGGCCAGAACAAGGGCGAGTGGCGGAATCTTGCTGTCTACGCGTTCGACACGCTCGAGATCGGGGAGCTGTTCGAGCTGAACGGTGGCATCCGCTGGGAGTATCAATATGCGAACTTCCGCGCCCTGCCGCTGCAGATCACGCCGCCGGGCACGGCGCCGCTGACGCCGGCGCAGCAGGCGCGGCAGATCAGCCGCGAGAAGCTGCTGTCCTATCGCGTGGGCGGCGTGTTCCACCCGGTCCGCGACGTCAGCGTCTACGCAAGCTTCGGCAATTCCAAGGTTCCGGCTTCGGCCACGGTTCGGCTGGGCTGCGGCACGATCAGCGCGCCGGGTGCGGCGGATCCGTGCGCCAGCGCGCCGGAGACGGCGAAGAACTACGAGGCGGGCGTGAAGGCGGGCCTGTTCGATCGCCGGCTGGAGTTGACCGCCGCGTTCTTCCGCAACGAACGAACGAACTTCCGTGTCCCTTCCAACGATCCGCTGCTGCCGGCGGGGCTGCAGGTTCTCGACGGCAAGAGCCGGGTCGACGGCATCACGCTGGGCGCATCGGGCAACATCACGCCGCAATGGACGATCTTCGCCAACTACACCTATCTCGACGGCAAGGTGCGGCAGAGCATCTCTGTACGTGACCGGGCGGCGGGTGTGTTCGATGCGCAAGCGGGGCAGGACCTGCTGCAGACGCCGGACCATTCCGGCAGCCTGTTCACGACCTACAAGCTGCCGTTCGGCCTCGAGATCGGTTACGGCCTGACCTATCAGGGCAGCTTCGCGCTCAACAACCGCGTGCGCGCCGTCGTGAACGGCGTGACCATCGACACGCCGCAGTTCCGTTCCGACGATTACCTGATCCACCGCGCGTATATGGCGTACACGATCGCGGGCGGACTGACAGCGCAGCTGAACGTGCAGAACTTCACCAACGAGAAATATTACACCGGCATCCGCAACAATGCGAATGCGACGAGCGGTGTGATCACCGGCGGCTGGGCCGTGCCGGGCGATGGGCGTCAGGCGACGTTGAGCCTGTTCTACAACTTCTGACGATGGAGCGCGGTGCGGCCTTCGTCATGACGAGATCGAAGGAGACCGTGCCGTGCTGATCGCTGTTCCCGACCTGCTCGATACCGCGGGCGTCGCGCGGCTGCGCGGGATCATCGATGCGGCCGAGTGGGTCGATGGCAACGCGACGTCCGGCCATCAATCCGCGCTCGCCAAGCAAAACGAGCAATTGCCGGAGGACAGCGCGGCAGCGCGCGAGGCTGGCCGGATGGTGCTCGAGGCGCTGGGCCGATCGCCGCTTTTCTTCGCCGCGACCCTGCCGCTCAAGGTCTTCCCCCCGCTGTTCAACCGCTATGGCGAGGGGCAGACGTTCGGCACGCATGTCGACAATGCGGTGCGGATCCAGCGCGGAACCGACTTTCGCATCCGCGCCGATATCTCGGTGACGTTGTTCCTCGCCGATCCTGCCGATTATGACGGCGGGGAGCTGGTGATCGAGGATTTGTTCGGCGAGCAGCGCGTCAAGCTTCCGGCGGGGTATGCCGTGGTTTATCCCTCGTCCAGCCTGCATCATGTGACGCCGGTGACCCGCGGCACGCGCGTCGCATCCTTCTTCTGGCTGCAATCCATGGTGCGCGACGATGGTGCCCGGCGCATCCTGTTCGATCTCGACCGCGGGGTGCAGGCGGTGGCCGGCGACAAGGGGCAGGACGACCCGACGACGATCCGCCTGACCGGCGTGTACCATAATCTGCTGCGCCGCTGGGCGGACGCCTGACAGGCCGATTGACGGCCGGTCGGCCGGCGTGTCACCCGCGCGCCGCTACGAAGGGCGCGCGATGAACAGGCTGGCGGTGCGGCGGCGTTGGTTTCAGGTCCACCGATGGATCGGGCTGCTCCTGGCCGCGGTGATCGTGCCGATCACGCTGAGCGGCGCCGCGCTGGTCTGGAGCGACGGGCTCGACCGGCTGATCCATCCTGCGCGCCATTCGACCAGCGGTTCCGTGCTGCTGCCGCTGGCGCGCTATGTCGCGGCTGTGCAGCCGGAGGTGCGGGACGGCGTGCGGATCGCGAACCTGGTTCTGCCCGCGCAGCATGGCCCCGTGCTGGTGACGCTGACCGCGCCCGCCGCGTTGCCGGACCCGCGTGGGCGGCGGCTGTTGATCTATCTCGATCCGGCCACCGCGCGCGTGCTGGACGTGGCGGATGGCGGCACGGGCGTGATGCGGGCGCTGCATGTGCTGCATGGCAGCCTGTTCGTGCCGGGTGCGGGGCGGCTGATCGTGGGGTGGATCGGCGTTGCGCTGATGGTGGCGAGCCTGACCGGCTTGTGGCTGTGGTGGCCGGTCACTGGCCGCATCGCGCGCGGGCTGCGCTGGCGGCGGCAGCCGAGCCTTGCCGCCAACCTGCACCACATGGCTGGCTTCTGGATCGCGCTGCCGTTGTTCCTGCTGGCGCTGACGGGGGCGTGGATCAGCTTCCCGGCCTTCTTCGGCGCGCTGGTGGGGGAGCCGGTGCAGCGGCGGGCGCTGGCGATCGCGCAGCGTCCGGTGGCGCAGCCCGCGCTGGAGATCGACGACGTGGTGGCGCGCGGGCAGCCGTTCGCGCCTTCCGCGCCGCTGCGCACGATCATCCTGCCGACCGAGCAGCAGGCCGACTGGACGCTTTCCTATGACACCATGCCGCTACGCACGGTGATGGTGGCGGACGACAGCGGGACGGCGGCGCCGGGGAGGGCCTTTGCGGCGGCGGGCGGGGTCAGCTTCGCGCAATGGGCGCGGCGGCTGCATGACGGGACCGGCATGGGCTTGGCGTGGCAGGCGCTGATCTTTGCCGCCGGGCTGATGCCGACGCTGCTGGCGGTGACCGGCGTGCTGATGTGGTGGCGGCGGCGCTGAGCTAGGCTGCGACGGCGGCGGCCCAGGCGGCGACTTCGTCCGCGTGCTGCTCCGACATCACGAGGTCGCGGGCCGCGCCGTTCTCCACGATGACGGTGCCGGACCATTCGAACGTCGCATTGCCGCTAAGCGTGACCATCCCGTCCGTCGCGGCAATCGCGCGGACGAGGCCGCCGCGGTTGCGCACCACGATCGACCGATCGAACGGCAGGCGACCCGTCAGGCCAGCGGCGAAAGTGGAGGCGCCCATCGCGCTGCCGCAGGCGTTGGTGAGGCCGACGCCGCGTTCAAAGGTGCGCACGTAAACTTCTCGATCATCACGCACATGAACGAAGGAGACGTTGGCGCGGTTGGGGAGCCAGGCGGGCGCAGCCTCACAGAGGGTGCCGATGCGGACCAGTTCCGCCTCGTCCACCGTATCGACGAAGGCGATGAGGTGCGGATTGGGGATGGCGACGGCGGTGAAGGCGAGGGTGGGCGAGAGGTGCGCGATCGGGCGGTCGATGATCTCGTCGCCTTCGCCCAGGAGCGGCCAATCGGCGATGCTTAGTGTGGCGGGGCCGGCGGTTTCGCGCACGGTATAGACGCCGGGCGCGAGGTCGGGGTCGCGCGCGACCTCTGCATGGCTGGTCTTGAGGCGGACGGTGGCCGCCTCCAGCCCCAGCGCATCGAGCCCGGCGCGCGCGACGCAGCGCAGGCCGTTGAGGCAGGTTTCCGGTTCCGAGCCATCGGCGTTGAAAATGCGCATGCCGAAGGCGGCTCGGTCATCGCCGGCCGTCAGCAGCAGGATGCCATCGGCGCCGACCGGCCCGGCGCGGTTCGTCAGCGCGCGGGCGATGCCGGCCCAGGCGGCGTCCGACAGATCAAGCGCACGCGCATCGATCAGCGCGAAATCGTTGCCGGAGCCGTGGCACTTCGTGATCTGGAGACGCATGGTGGCGCATATCGACCCGGGCGGGGGATGCCGCAACCCTCCGCCGCCCGAGACACGGCGAGTCAAGGCAAGGCGTAATGATCCGCCAGGCGATCGAGTGCCATGGTGAGCACCAGCCGGCCCGAGCGCGCCGGCCAGCCGAGCGACTTCTCGGCCACCGGCAACGCCTCACCCGCACATACCACGCGCCACAACACGTCACTGAGGCCGCGCCCGACCGCGGCGACCGCCGCATCGAAGCGGCGCTTGGCGGCAATCTGCGCGCTCGTCGGATCAAGGCCGGTGCCGGCGCCGCCGTCGACCCGCGCCGTCCATCGCATGGTGGTGCGCTGCGGCAAGGCGGCGCGCTCGTAATCGGCGCGCAGCCGCTCGCCCGCCTCGATCTGGCGCGCATCAACCAGCCCGCGCGCGCCGAGCCACGAGAGCGGCGATTCGGCGAGGTTTACCGTGACGCTGCGGGCGCGGCGCGCCGCCACCACCCGCCCATCCGAATCCACGCCCCGTTCCGCCAGCATCTGCATCATGTTCTCCTTGTGTTCCGCATGGAGACATGGCACGGATGCGTGTTTGTAGGACAGCCTGCCGCTTGCCGGGAGGCGTTCGATCGGAATCAATAAGCGGTGGCTGAATGAGAAGCGCCGGTGCGCCGCAGTCGCAGCCACGAGCCGAACGCCCACCAGGCAAGCGCCCACAAGGTGCCGGCGCTCCACCCGGCGATCACGTCGCTCGGCCAATGGACGCCGAGATAGACTCGGCTGAAGCCGATCAGCACGACGAGCGCGATCGTCGCGCTGAACAGATACCAGCGCGCCGCACGGCTGGGCACGATCTGCATCACCATCAGCGCGATGGTGAGGTAGATGATCGCGCTGTTCCCGGCATGACCGCTGGGGAAGCTGGCCGAGGAAACCTCGACGAGGTGATCCACCAGCGCCGGCCGCTCGCGCCCGACCAGCCGCTTGCCGATCGAGATGGCGGCCGAGCCGCTGACCGTGCCGGCAAGGACGAGCGCGGCGGTGAGGAAGTGGCGCGACGCGAGGAGGAAGCCGAGCGTCAGCATGACGACGAGCGTCAGCACCGTCTTGCCGCCAAGCGCGGTGATGTCGATCATCGCCTCGACCAGCCACTTCGGGCCGACCGGCGTCGCGAGGTCGGCAGGGGTGCGCAGCGCGAGCATGATCGCGTGATCGAAATCGAACTGCGCCCCGCGCGCGATGGTGCCGCCGAGCAGCGCAATGATCAGCACGGCCCCCGCAACCGCGGCCAGCGCGATGAAGATATAGGGCGGGTGGGAGATGCCTTCGGGCGCGGTCTGATCAGGCGTGGGCGGCGTTTCGGCAAGATGCGCGAGCGTGGATTCGGGAGGCATGGCGGTTGGTGTAGCAGGGATACGCCATCGCGCAGTCCCCTTGTCAGGCCAAAGTGGTGGCCGGGCTCTGAAAGCCGACGCCGCGGTCGCATGGCTACACCGCTTGAACACTGTACGTAAATTCGTACATTGTTCCGATGCAATCGATCAGCATTTCCGAGGCGCGCGCCAACATGAAGGCGCTGGTGGACCGCGTGGTGGCCGACAAGGCGCCGATCGCGATCACCCGGCAGAAGGGCGAAGGCGCGGTGCTGATCTCCGAAAGCGAATGGGCCTCGATCGAGGAGACGCTCTACCTGCTGCAATCGCCGGCGAACGCGCGTGAGTTGCTGGCGAGCATCGCCGAGCTGGATGCGGGCAAGGGCAGCGAGCGCGACCTGATCGAGCCGTGAGGCTGATGTTTTCCGACCGCGCCTGGAACCAGTATCTGCACTGGCAGGGCGACGATCGGCGGGGGCTGGAACGCGTCAATGCGCTGATCAAGGAATGCCAGCGTGACCCGTTTCGCGGCACCGGCAAGCCCGAGCCGCTCGGCGGCAACCTGACCGGCTGGTGGTCCCGCCGGATCAATCGCGAACATCGGCTGGTGTACCGGGTGAGCGGCAGTGGCGATGCGCAGACGCTGGAGATCGCGCAGTGCCGGTATCATTATTGAGGATGGCGCGGGGCCGCGGCGCGGGCAGCGGCCCTTCTGCACCTCCGATCGGCAGACAGCTGGCGTCTTATTCGACGTAGATGCCGGCGACCTTCCAGGTCCCGCCTTCGCGATTGAGCGCAACCGTTTCGATGGCGCCTTTCCTGTTGGCGAAATCGGTGCGGAACTGGACGGTGCGATTGCCATTGGGCGGCGCGGGCGTGTCGATATCGCTGATCAAGGTGCGGGACACGACCTTGCCGAGCGGCAGGCGCACCTTCTGCGCGGCGGATTGCCAGTTTTCGAGTGTGTTGGCGGTGCGGAAGGACTGGGCGGTGGCGGCATAACTGTCCCGCCAGTTGGCAGCGTCACCAAGCTCCAGCCATTCCCGTGCGGCCTTCGCGCCCTCGCTTTCGGTCAGGGGCACGGTGGCGGCTGACGGGGATTGTTCGGCGGGCTGGGTGATGGGACTGGTCAAGGCCAGCAGGGCAGCGGCGATGGTGATCATGGCAACTCCTCCGATCGCCCAGCCAGTCGCTCGCGACGATCGCGGCGTTGGTGGGGATAGAGGCTCATGGTGTTGATCGTGGCCGGGCTGCGCACCCCGTAATCCGGTGTCCCCGAGGATTTCGGGGGTCGTGCCTTCCGCCTCGCGGAGCAGCCGTGCGGCTTCCTTGCTGCTGGAGACGGCGAGCTTTCGGCGTGCGTCGCGCAACCGCTCGTTGATCGTATGGACCGACAGATCGAAGTGCCGCGCCATCGACTTGGCGTCGTGCCCGACAAGGAGCAGGCGAAGCGTCTCCTTCTCCTTTTCTGTCAGCGCCTCAACTCCGGGAGCCATCAAACCTCACGCTGTCCCACCTGATCCTGACACTGAGGCTAGCGGAGCGACCGGCAAGCGTGACCCCCAAAACGATTGTACCCGCGGCTGGTGGGCCGCGGGTACGGGAGAAACAATCGCGCGTGCGGTGTCAGTCGTGTTCGCGGTCACCGGCGCCCATGTAGAGCTCGCGGCCGGTTTCCTCGTAGACGTTGCTCATCTTTGCCATGCCGGCTTCCGCCTCTTCGCTGGCGATGAAGCCTTCGCTGCCCTGGTTCTGCAGCCGGGCAAAGTCGCGCACTTCCTGCGTAATCTTCATCGAGCAGAACTTCGGCCCGCACATCGAGCAGAAATGCGCGGTCTTGGCGCCCTCCGCGGGCAGCGTCTGATCGTGGTACTTTTCCGCCGTGTCGGGATCGAGGCTCAAGTTGAACTGGTCGCGCCAGCGGAATTCGAAGCGGGCGCGCGACAGGGCATCGTCGCGCATCTTGGCCGCGGGGTGCCCCTTGGCCAGATCGGCGGCGTGGGCGGCGAGCTTGTACGTCACCACGCCGACCTTCACGTCGTCACGATCGGGGAGGCCGAGATGCTCCTTGGGCGTGACGTAGCAAAGCATCGCCGTGCCATACCAACCGATCATCGCCGCACCGATGCCGCTGGTGATATGGTCATAGCCGGGCGCGATATCGGTGGTCAGCGGCCCGAGCGTGTAGAAGGGTGCCTCACCGCACGCCTCCAGCTGCTTGTCCATATTCTCCTTGATCTTGTGCATCGGCACGTGGCCGGGCCCCTCGATCATCACCTGAACGTCCTGCGCCCAGGCGCGCTTGGTGAGTTCGCCCAGCGTGTAGAGTTCGGCGAACTGCGCCTCGTCATTGGCGTCGGCGATCGAGCCGGGGCGCAGGCCATCGCCCAGCGAATAGGCGATGTCATAGGCCTTCATGATCTCGGTGATCTCGTCGAACCGCTCGTAGAGGAAGCTCTCCTTGTGGTGCGCGAGGCACCATTTCGCCATGATCGAGCCGCCGCGGCTGACGATGCCGGTGACGCGCTTGGCGGTGAGCGGCACGTAGGGCAGGCGGACGCCGGCGTGGATGGTGAAATAGTCGACGCCCTGTTCGGCCTGCTCGATCAGCGTGTCGCGGAAGATCTCCCACGTCAGGTCCTCGGCGATGCCGCCGACCTTCTCCAGCGCCTGGTAGATCGGCACGGTGCCGATCGGGACGGGCGAGTTGCGGATGATCCATTCGCGCGTGTCGTGGATGTTGCGCCCAGTGCTGAGGTCCATCACCGTGTCGGCGCCCCAGCGGATCGCCCAGACGAGCTTGTCGACCTCGGTCGCGACGTTGCTGGCGACGGCGCTGTTGCCGATGTTGGCGTTGATCTTGACCAGGAAGTTGCGGCCGATCGCCATCGGCTCGGATTCAGGGTGGTTGATGTTGTTGGGGATGATCGCGCGGCCGCGGGCGACCTCGTCACGGACGAACTCGGGCGTGACGTAATCCGGGATGGCGGCGCCGAAGCTTTCGCCGTCGCGGGCGTATTCGCGCAGCATCTCGCGGCCGAGGTTTTCGCGCGTGGCGACATATTCCATCTCGGGCGTGATGATACCGCGGCGGGCGTAGTGCATCTGGCTGACGTTGGCGCCCGGCTTTGCGCGCAGCGGGCGCTTCACGACATTGGGGAAGGGCTGGACCCCGCCGGAACGGTCGGGGCCGAGCTGGCCGTTATCCTCCGGGCGGATTTCGCGCGCATCATAGGCCTCGACGTCGCCGCGGGCCATGATCCACTCGCGGCGCAGCGGCGCGAGGCCGGCGTTGATGTCGATGCGGGCGGTGGGATCGGTGTACGGCCCCGAGGTGTCATAGACGTTGAGCGGCGGCTCACCGCAGCCCGGCTCCAGATCGATCGCGCGCATTGCGACCTTGAGCGGACCGACGTGGATCTTGCGGCTGCCGCGGATCGGGCCGGTGGTGACGCCGATGGCGCCGCGCGCTGCTTCGATGGGGGAATCTGCGTCGGCCATGCTTTTCTCTCCTCAATACGGAGAGAGAACAGGTGCCTTGGGTGGCAGGCCGCTCCTTCCCTCCGCCGGTGTCAACCGGATCAGGTTCAGCGGGTCGCGGGCTCGTGCCCGCCTCTCAACCGCCGACAGCGGTCCCCCGAGGATGCGTCATGTGTACGTGGTTTGCGGGGCGCGGTAAAGCGCCCCGCGGCCGATCAGCTGGCGGCGCTCGTCTTGAGGTTGCCGTTGAGCCCGGCGGGGAAGAAGCCGCCCGAATTCACCGATGCCTTGTTGAGGTAGAGGATGTTCAGCACCTGGGCGGCGGAGCGGCTGTAGGCGATGCCGTTGCCGTCTGCCGGCACGATGTTCGCCGCGCCATCGGCCTGGGTGATGCCCTGATCGATGTCAGTGGTGCCATCGAGGCGATCGCGTTCGTCGCTGATCTTGTTTGCCGCGTCGCGCAGGCCCGTCGCCGGATCGCTGCCGCGGGTGTAGAGGAGCGTGCGGATCAGGCCGGCGTGGTAGCCCTCCGCGCCGAGGATGCCGGCCGCGGCCGACGCGATCGTGGGGCTGACGATCAGCGGCACGCCGCCCTTGTACGCCGAGACAGCGACGTCGGCGAACACATACGCGCCGAGCAGGAAGCTGTTGTCGTTGGCGTAGGGGTTGAAGACCGCGCCCGCGCCGATCACCCCGGCATTGCGCATGAGCGTGGTGAAGGGGCCGTCGGCCGCGCCCGAGATGTTGATCGCCGGCTGCGCGACCGCGACGGCGGCGAGCTGCGCGCGCAGATACGCGACATGGGCACGTTCGTCAGCGGCGAGCTCCCGCGCACAGGCGGCGACCAGCGGATCGGCGAAGGGCACCAGCGCGCCGCCGGTCACGGCGCCGAGCGTGCCGGTGCCGCTGAGCAACGTATCGGGCAGGCCGACGCCGGTGGCGGCGAAAGAGTAATATTGCGCCTGGAGATATTCGAACTGCAGCAGGAAATTGAGGAGATCGCCGTCCGGGTTGGTGGTCGACGTGCCGGTGGGCGTTGGCGTCGGGCTGGGCGTCGGCGAGGGCGTGTCGTCATCGTCGTTGCCGCCGCAGGCCGACAGCAGCGCAAGGCCACCGGCTGCCACGGAGGCGCCACCGGCGAGCTGGAGGAAGCGGCGGCGTTCGGCGCGGCGCCGTTCGGTGGCGTCGAGGATGGCGTCGAGGTTCTTCTGGTCGATCATGAGGGCTGTCCCTGAAATCCGGATGAGGTGGAGCGAGGCGCGGGCGCGCCGTCAGCTCGCGGCAGACGTCTTGATCGTGCCGTTGACGCCGGCGGGGAAGAAGCCGCCGGCGGACACCGCGGCCCGGTTCAGATAGACGATGTTCAGCACCTGGCCGGGCGAGCGGCCGAAGGCGATGCCGTCGCCATCGAGGGGCGCGATATTGGCGACCTGCTGGCCGTTGACGGTGGTTGGGGCGACGCCCTGATCGAGATCGCTGCCGCCATCGAACGAGTCGCGCACGTTCGACAGCGCCTCGGTCGCGTTGATCAGCGACGGCGTGGTGAGGCCCTTGCGGTACAAGGTCGTGCGGATCATCGCACCGTGGTACGCCTCGACGGCAAGGATCCCGCCGACCGCTTCCTGGAAGGTCTTGTTGGCGAGAAGGCCCGTCGCGCCGCGATAGGCGGTGACGCCCAGATCCTCGAACAGGAAAGCTGCGAGGAGGAAATTGTCCTCGCTGGCATAGGGATCAAACGTCTGCCCGGTGCTGATCAGCCCCGCGGTGCGCGCGATGGTGCTGAACGGGCTGAGCGGCGTTGCGCTGAGATCGATCTGCGGCTGGGCGATCGCGACGGAGGGAAGCTGGGTGCGCAGAAAGCGCACGTGCGCCAGTTCGTTCGCGGCGATTTCCCGCGCGAACGAGGCGACCGCCGGATCAGTGAAGCTGACCTGGCGACCGCCAGTGGCGGCGCCCGCCGTTCCGGTGCCGCTGGTGTCAGCGCTGGCGAGCGGGGAGCCCGTGGTAGCGAAGGAATAGAAGTTCGCCTCGAGATATTCGAGGTTCAGCGCGAAGTTCAGCACGTCGACGTCGGTAATCGTCGTCTGCGCTGCGGCGGGGGTGGAAAGGGCGACGGCGCCCGCCCCGACCGCGGCAGCGCCAAGCGCGGCGGCGAAGAAGGCTCGACGATCCTCCCGCACGCGGGCCCGCGATTCCAGCGTCTCAAGCAATTGATCCGATTGCGACATCGCAGCATCCTTCCCTGAACTCGCGCCGACCGGCGCTGCACCGGACGGGCCTAGATCGTTTCGCTGTCCGTTTCCTGAACAAAATGACAGGCACGACGCAAGACGGAGCTACGAACGACAATCCGCAACGATCCGCCAGGGATTTTTTCGAAAGGCGGCGGGCGGGAGCGATCAGTTGCGCTGCGCGACCAGCCCGCGCGCAATCACCTGCGCCTGGATTTCCGCCGCGCCCTCGAAGATGTTGAGGATGCGCGCGTCGCACAGGATGCGGCTGATCTCGAATTCCAGCGCATAGCCGTTGCCGCCGTGGATCTGGAGCGCGGCATCGGCATTGCTCCACGCGGCGCGGGCAGCGAGCAGCTTTGCCATGCCGGCCTCGATATCGCAGCGCTTGCCCGAATCCTTGGCGCGCGCGGCGGCGTAGGTGAGTTCGCGCGCGGCGATGAGATCGACGAGGCTCATCGCGAGCTTGTCGGCGACGCGCGGGAAGTGGATGATCGCGCGGCCAAACTGCTGGCGATCGAGCGCGTAGGACAGGCCGAGTTCGAGCGCGCGGCGGGCGACGCCGACGGCGCGGGCGGCGGTCTGGATGCGCGCGCCTTCGAAAGTGCGCATCAGCTGCTTGAAGCCCTGACCCTCCTCGCCGCCGAGCAGCGCGTCGGCGGGGGCGACCATGCCGTCGAAGGAGAGCGCATATTCGCGCATCCCGCGATAGCCGAGCACCTCGATCTCGCTGCCCGACATGCCGGGTGCAGGGAAGGGATCGCCCTGCGTCCCGCGCGGTTTGGGGACGAGCAGCATCGACAGGCCGGCATAGCCCTTCGCATCCGGCAGCGTGCGGGCGAGCAGGGTCATGAGGTCGGAGCGGCTGGCGTGGGTGATCCACGTCTTCGTGCCGTCGATCCGCCACGTATCGCCATCGCGGCGGGCGCGGGTCTGCAGCGAGCCGAGGTCGCTGCCGACATCGGGTTCGGTAAAGACGGCGGTGGGCAGCACTTCGCCGCTGGCGATGCGCGGGAGCCACTGGGCCTTTTGCGCGTCGGTGCCCGAGCCGGCGATCAGTTCACCGGCGATTTCCGAGCGGGTGCCGAGCGAGCCGGCGCCGATCCAGCCGCGCGACAATTCCTCGGTGACGATGCACATCACGAGCTTGGAGAGGCCGAGGCCGCCGTAAGTCTCGGGAATACAGACGCCGAACGTGCCGAGGTCGGCCATCTTGGCGACGGTGGCGTCGGGGATCAGGTCGTTGGCGAGATGCCAGCCGTGGGCGTGGGGCAGGATTTCGGCATCGGTGAAGCGGCGGAACTGGTCGCGGATCGCGTCGAGCTCCGCGTCGTGGAGCGTTTCGCTGGGCCATTCGCCGGCGGCGAGCCGCTCGACCAGCGCGCGGCGATCCGCGGCGGCGTCGTGATCGAGAAGGTCGGCGCAGGCGGTCGCCAGCGTGCGAGCGGCGGCGGTGAGGCCGAGGTCGGCGGGGCGGAACAGTTCATTCTGGCCCATCGGCAGGCCACCCACGAGCTGAGCGATGCTTTCCTGAAAGGCGAGGCGGGCGACGAGGGCGTTGACCTCACCCTCGTTGCGATCGGCCCAGTCGGCCAACGCCTCCAGCGCAGCGACGGTGGTGGCGACCCAGGCGAAGCCGTGCGCTGCCCGTTGTTCCGTATCGATCGGCGCGGCGTCGAGCCGGGCCGCGAGGGCGGCACGGGCGTCGTCGCGATAGCGTTGCGCCGCCGCCAGTGCCCCCCCAAGCAAGCTCATGCGCGCGTCCTCACCGAAAGCCCCAGCATCAGGCGCGCTCGAAGACCGCGGCGATGCCCTGGCCGCCGCCGATGCACATCGTTTCCAGCCCATAGCGGCCGTCGCGGCGGACGAGTTCGCGCGTCAGGTTGGCGAGGATGCGGCCGCCGGTGGCGCCGATCGGGTGGCCGAGCGAAATGCCCGAGCCGTTGACGTTGAGGATCTCGTTACGGCTGTCGTCCTTGCTCCAGCCCCAGCCCTTGAGCACGGCGAGCACCTGCGGCGCGAACGCCTCGTTCAGCTCGACGAGGTCGATATCGTCCCAGCCGAGCCCGTTGCGGGCGAACAGGCGCTCGACCGCCGGGACCGGGCCGATGCCCATGCGCGAGGGATCGCAGCCGGCGGCGGCCCAGCTGTGGAACCAGGCGATCGGCTCCAGGCCCAGTTCCTCCAATTTGTCCTCGGCGACGACGAGGCAGGCGGCCGCGGCGTCATTCTGCTGGCTGGCGTTGCCGGCGGTGACGACGCCGCCCTCGATCGGACGCAGACGCCCAAGCGATTCAAGCGTGGCGTCGGGGCGGTAGCCTTCGTCGTGATCGAAGACGATCGCCTCGCCCTTCTTCTGCGGTACCGAGACGGGGACGAGTTCGTCGGCGAACAGGCCCTTTTCCCAGGCAGCGGTGGCGCGCTGGTGCGAGCGGACGGCGTAAGCGTCAGCCTCCTCGCGGCTGATGTCGTAATCCTTGGCGAGATTCTCGGCGGTCTCGATCATGCCGCTGATGACGCCGAAGCGTTCGACCGGCTGCGACATCAGGCGGCCGCGGGTGAGGCGGTCGTGGATCGTGAGGTTGCCCGAGCGCACGCCCTTGCGGATGTCGGTGGTGTAATGTTCGACGTTGGACATGCTTTCGCAGCCGCCGGCGACGACCACGTCGCTGACGCCGGTCTGCACCATCATCGCGGCGTCGATCACGGCCTGAAGCCCGGAGCCGCAGCGACGGTCGAGCTGATAGCCCGGCACCTCGATCGGCAGGCCGGCGGCCAGCCATGCCCAGTGGCCGATCGCGGGCGCCTCGCCATTGCCGTACCCTTGCGCGAACACGACGTCGTCGACGCGGGCAGGATCGATCTTGGTGCGCTCCATCAGCGCCTTCAGGATCGTCGCGCCAAGCTGGCCCGCGGTGAGCGAGGAGAGGCTGCCGCCGAACTTTCCGACGGCGGTGCGGATTGGGGCGACGATGGCGGCGCGGCGCAGGCCGGTGCTGGGGGTCATGATGGGATCCTAGTCTGAGGCGAACGGGACGGAAGGTTCATTCCGGGTTGCGGGGCGGGGCGGCGATGCCGGCATCGAACAGCCGCGCGATCTCACCCGATGACAGGCCGAGGGTTTCGGCGAGCACCTGTTCGCTGTGCTGGCCGTTGCGCGGCGCGGGAGCGGGTGGGCGGCGTTCCTCGCCCGGCAGCGTGGCGAAGGCACCGACCGCGGGATAGCGCGTGCCGCTGGGATCGTCGGCGGTGCCGAAGATCGGGTTTTCGGTGACGAGGCGGGGATCGCGCACCGCATCGGCCATGGTGCCGTAGGCGGAGTGGACGATGCCGCCGGCGTCGAAGGCGGCGGCTAGATCGGCATGATCGCGCGCGGCGATCGCAGCCTCGAACAGCGGAAACAGCGCATCGCGGTGGGTGAAGCGCAGGCCATCGTCCTTTGCGAAGCTGACGCCGCGTTCCGCCTCGACCCGCCCGATCGCGTCGCCGAGGTTCAGCGCGGCGACGAGGTTCGCCCACTGGCGATGGGTGACGGCGACGATCATCGTCCGCTTTCCATCGCGCGTCGTGAAATCTCGCCCGAACAGGCCGAAGACGGTGTTGCCCAGGCGCGGGCGGTCAGCGCCGGTGTCCATCACCTCGGCGATACCGCCGAGATTGGCGACGGTGCCGATTGCGACGTCCGACAAGGGCACGCGGATCTCGCCACCTTCGCCGGTGGCGTCGCGGCGGCGAAGCGCGGCCATCATCGCGAAGGCAGCATAGGCGCCGGTCAGCAAATCCCAGGCGGGGAGGACGTGGTTTACCGGGTCCGGACCCGGCCCGGTCAGCATCGGATAGCCGACCGCGTTGTTGACGGTATAGTCAAGCGCCGGGCTGCCGTCGGCCCAGCCCATCACGCGCACGGTGATGAGATCGGGGCGGCCCTGCGCCAGCGTCTCATGGGCGAGGAAGCCCTTTACCGGAAAGTTCGTGACGAACTGCCCGGTCGCGCGGACCAGCGCCTGAAGCAGCTCGCGCCCCTCCGGCCGGCCGAGATCGAGCGCGAGGCTCTTCTTCGCCCGGTTGAGGTTCTCCCAATAGAGCGAGTCGCCGTTTTGCGTGACCGGCCAGCGGCGGAAATCGGGGCCGCCGCCGATCTGGTCCACGCGGATAACCTCCGCCCCCATCTGCGCGAGATAGAGCCCGGCGGTGGGCGAGGCGACGAAGGACGACGCCTCGATCACGGTCAGGCCGGGGAGGAGGTTGTACATCTCAATTCACTCCGGCGTTGAACTCGCGCAGCATGTGCTTGGCGATCTGGAGCTGGAGGATCTGGGTGGTGCCTTCGTAGATGCGATAGACGCGCGCATCGCGGAAGAAGCGCTCCGCCTCATATTCGGCGAGATAGCCCGCGCCGCCGTATACCTGGACCACGCGATCGACGATCCGGCCGCATGCCTCGGAGGCGAAGACCTTGGCGGCAGCCGCCTTGCGCAGCACGTTCTCGCCAGCGTCGGCGCGCCGTGCGGCGTCTTCCAGCATCGTCGTCGCGGCGTAGATCTCGATATCACTGTCGGCCAGCATCTGCTGGATCAGCTGGAAATTGGCGATCGGCTCGCCGAACGCCTTGCGCTCGTTGGCGTAGCGGAGCGCCGAATCCAGCGCGCGCTGGGCATAGCCGATCGAGGCGGCGGCGACAGACAGGCGGCCGTTGTCGAGGCTCTTCATCGCGGTGATGAAGCCCTTGCCTTCCTCGCCGCCGAGCAGCGCGTCCGCGGGCAGGTGCACGTCCTCAAGGATGATGTCGGCGATGTGGCTGGCGGCCTGGCCCATCTTCTTGTCGGACTTGCCGACGCTGACGCCTGGCGTGTTCATGGGCACGATGAAGGCGGAGACGTGCGCGTTCTTCGGCAGCGGCTCCTTCGAGGTGCGCGCCATGATCAGCGCCACCTCCGCCTGCGGCGCGTTGGTGATGTAGCGCTTCGTGCCGTTCAGCACCCACCCGCCATCGCTGCTGCGGACCGCCATCGTCTGCATGCCGGCTGAATCGCTGCCGGAGCCTGGCTCGGTCAGGCCGAAGGAGGTGATCGTGCCGGCGGCGAGCTTGGGCAGCCATCCCTGCCGCTGCGCCTCGGTCGCGCCGTTCTTCATAGCCGAGGTGAACATGCCGATCGTGATCGAGATGATCGAGCGGAAGCACGGCATGGCATAGGCCAGTTCGCGGATCGTGCGCGTGTACTGGGAGATGTTCATCCCCGCGCCGCCATATTCCTCCGGGATGGTGATGCCGAACAGGCCCATCTCGCGCAGCTCGTCGATGATCTCGGGCGGGATGCAGTCGCTCTCGATGATGTCGCGTTCGGCCGGGATCAGCCGATCACGCACGTAGCGGCGCAGCTGATCGATGAACTGTTCGAACGTCTCGGCATCCATGCCGGGGTTGAGATTGGACATGGGCAGTGGCCTCAGATCGGATCGTAGGGGAAGACGTGGGCGGAGACTTCGTCGGCGCGGGCGAAGCTCGGGCGGAAGGAGGGGATCAGCTCGTCGGCGATCGACTGCGGCGTCCAGCCTTCCAGCTTCGTCATCGAGCGGATCGGGCGCGGCTTGGAGAAGAGCACGATCTCGTTCTTGCGCACCGCGAAGATCTGGTTGCTGACGTCCTTCGACAGATCGGAGGCGAGGAACGCGACCAGTGGCGCGATCTTGTCGGCGCTCATCGTCTGGAGGCGGGCGACACGCTCCTTGGCTTCGGGAGTTTCGGCCGGGATCGAGGCGGTCATGCGGCTCCACGCGAACGGCGCAATGCAGTTCGAGCGGACGCCGGCGCGCGCCATGTCGAGCGCGATCGACTGCGACAGGCCGATGATGCCGGCCTTGGCGGCGGAGTAATTCGCCTGGCCGATGTTGCCGATGAGGCCGCTGGTCGAGGTGAAGTGGACGAAGCTGCCGGACTGCTGCTCGCGGAAATAGGGCGTGGCGGCCTTGGAGACGTTGAACGCGCCGTTGAGGTGAACGTCGATCACCGCGCGCCAATCCTCATGGCTCATCTTATGCCAGATCGAATCGCGCAGGATGCCGGCGTTGTTCACCACCGCGTCGATGCGGCCGAAATGCTTCACAGCATCCTCGACGATCGTGGCGGCTGCGGCGGGATCGGCGACGCTGGCGAGATTGGCGACGGCCTTGCCGCCGGCGGCGATAATGTCCGACGCAGTCTGTTCGGCGGGGCCCGATTCGCCCCCTTCGCCGCCACCGCCGACGCCCGGATCGTTGATCACGACCGACGCGCCTTCACGGGCGCAGAGCAGGGCGATCTCGCGCCCGATGCCGCGCCCGGCGCCCGTGACCGCGACGACCTTGCCCTCGAGAATACCCGCCATTCCGCTCTCCTTGTTGCGCTTCGCGCTATCGCAGCGGGCGGCCGATTTCAACCGCGCTTCTTTCAGGCCGCCGCATTGTTTTTCAGAATACTGAAAGATAATGAAGGCGTGATGGATGCGCAGGTGAGATCGGTGAGCCACGCCTTTGCGATCCTGCGCCTGCTAGCGGATGGCGAGGCGCGCACCCTTTCAGAGATCGCGCGCGCCTGTTCGCTCAGCCCCTCGTCGTGCCTCGCACTGCTCAGGACGCTGGTGGCGGAGCGGGTGCTGATCGCCGCGGCGAGCAAGCGATATGCGCTGGCTCCGGCGTGGCGCGAGGGCGCGGCGCGCTGGGCCGATCCGCAGGCGCGGATGATCGCACTTGCCCAGCCGCAGCTCGACCGGCTCGCCCGCACGCTGGACGCGCCGGTGGGGCTATGGTGCGTCGTGCCGCGCGAGCGACTGCAGCTGATCGCCCTGGGAGAAAGCGGGGCGGCAACGCGGATCCACATGCAGGTGGGGCAGCGCCAGCCGATCGGCGGCGGCGCGACTGGGCGTGCGCTGGCGGCGGCGCAAGGCGTGGATCCAGCGCGGCTGGAGACGCGCTTCACCGCGGTTCGCTGGGAGCGGCCGCTGGAATTTGCCCTCTACCTGCAGCAGGTGAGCGACGCCGCGCAGGCGGGCTATGCCGTCGATGATCGCTACGGCCATGCCGGCGTGCGATCGATCGCCGTCGCGGTGCCGCGCACGGACCCGGCCTTGTGCCTATCGGTATCCTTCTTCGCCGATGCCGCACGCCACACAGATGCGGCGGTCGGTGCGGCGTTGCAGGAACTGGCGGCGCAACTGGCGCGGGGCTGAGGTGCCGCCGCGCCAGAGTGCCAGGAACTAGACGGAGGTCAGGCGGCCGCGACCTTGCTGGCGGCCTCGACTGCCTCGATCTCCGCTGCCTTCGCTTCGACCAGCTTCACGATATGGTCGATCATGCCCGCGTCCTGCACGTGGTGATCGGTGACGCCCGACAGATACACCATGTGCTTGCCGTTGCCGCCGCCGGTGATGCCGATGTCCGTCTCGCGCGCCTCGCCCGGGCCGTTAACGACGCAGCCGAGCACCGAGAGCGACATGGGCGTGCGGATGTGCTGGAGCCGTTCCTCCAGCGCCTGTACGGTGCGGATCACGTCGAAGCCCTGGCGCGCGCAGCTGGGGCAGCTGACTACGCGGACACCGCGATTGCGGATGCCGAGCGACTTCAGGATCTCGAAGCCGACTCGCACTTCCTCTTCCGGCTCCGCGGAGAGCGAGACGCGGATCGTGTCGCCGATGCCGAACCACAGCAGCGAGCCGATGCCGATCGCGCTCTTCACCGTGCCGCCGACGAAGCCGCCCGCCTCGGTGATGCCGAGGTGCAGCGGGCAATCCACCGCCTCGGCGAGCTGCTGATAGGCCGCGACGGCGAGGAACACGTCGGACGCCTTCACCGCCACCTTGAATTCGTGGAAATCGCGGTCCTGCAGCAGCTTGATGTGATCGAGCGCGCTTTCGACCAAAGCCTCGGGGCAGGGCTCGCCGTATTTTTCGAGCAGGTCCTTCTCGAGGCTCCCGGCGTTGACGCCGATGCGGATCGCGCAGCCGTTCGCCTTGGCGGCGTTGACGACTTCGTTGACGCGATCCGCCGAGCCGATGTTGCCCGGGTTGATGCGCAGGCACGCGGCCCCGGCGTCCGCCGCCTCGAGCGCGCGCTTATAGTGGAAGTGGATATCGGCCACGATCGGCACGCGGGCTGCGCGCACGATCTGCGGCAGCGCCGAGGTCGAATCGGTATCCGGGCAGCTGACGCGGATGATGTCGACGCCCGCATCCTCGCAACGGCGGATCTGATCGATCGTCGCGCGCGCATCGGCGGTCGGCGTGTTGGTCATCGTCTGAACCGTCACCGGCGCGTCGCCACCGACGGGGACATTGCCGACCATGATCTGGCGGCATTGGCGGCGCTGGATATCGCGCCAGGGGCGGAGGGACATGAAAGGCTTCCTAACGGCTTTGGCAGCGATATAGCGCCTTGCACCAATAAACGAAACAAAGGGCAGGATGATGACGTTTTCGCTGTACGACGCCGTGGTGCCGTCGAACCTCCAGATCCTGGGCGCGGTGGATGGGCTGATCGACAAGGCGGAAGCGTTCGCGGCCGAGAAGGGCATGACCCCGGAGGCGCTGATCGATGCGCGGCTGGCGCCGGACATGCTGCCGTTCGGATACCAGATCAAATCGGTGGCGGAGCATTCGATCGGCGGGATCGAAGGCGTGAAGAGCGGCAATTTCTCGCCAAGCCTGGCGGCATGGCCGACCGACTTCGCCGGGCTGCACCAGCGGATGCGGGATGCGATCGAGACGCTGAAGGGCGTGGATCGTGCCGAGTTCGACGCACTGGCTGACCGTGACACGCAATTTTCGATGGGCGAGCTCCGCATGCCGTTCACCGGCGCGCAGTTCCTGCTCTCCTTCTCGCAGCCCAATTTCTACTTCCACGCCACGACCGCATACGGGATCCTGCGGGCGCAGGGCGTGAAGCTGGGCAAGCGAGACTTCCTGGGGGCGCTGCGCATCAAGCGGTGACGCGCGCCGCGACGGCAAGCATCGATTTCAGCAATGTTTTGTCATCATCGGTGGCGCTATAGCGGCCGCCAATGAACGACCCTGTACCCGACACGCGCCACTATGGTCTCGATTGGCTGCGGATTGGTGCGTTCGGGCTGCTGATCGTCTACCATGTGGCGATGGTGTTCGCGCCATGGCCGTGGGTGGTGAAATGGCCCGAGACGTTCCCGTCGCTGATCGTGCCGATGGCGCTGCTGACGCCGTGGCGGATACCGTTGCTGTTTGTCGTATCGGGCTTTGCGACGCGGCGGCTGATCGCCCGCATGCCGAGCATCGGCGCGTTCGCGCAGCAGCGCAGCCTGCGCCTGCTGGTGCCGCTCGCGTTCGCCATGCTGGTGCTGCTGCCGCCGGAGCTTTGGGTGCGGGTGCGGCTGGCCGGCGATCCTGATGGCCTCGCGACCTATTGGCTGGGCGGTTACTGGAGCCCCCTGGCGCATTACGGCCGCAGTTTCCCGCAGTGGGAGCATATGTGGTTCGTGGTGTACCTATGGGCGTACACCATGGTGCTCAGTGCGCTGCTGGCCAGAGTGGATGCCGGGCGAATCCAGGGGTGGTTCGAGCGGCTGACGGTAGGGCGCCGGATGATCTGGGTGCCGATGCTGGCGCTGGCCGGCGCGAAGATCGCGCTGATGTTCGTGGTGCCGGAAACTCAGGGGCTGACGACCGATTGGGCGGGACATGCGGGATACCTGCCGCTGTTCCTTTTCGGCTTCGCGCTGGGCGGCTCGGCGATGCTGTGGCGTGCGATCGGGCGGCACTGGGCGGGCGCGCTCGTCATCGCGGCGGCCTGTTCGCTGCTCGTGATCTTGGTGGAGCTGCATTACCAGGGGGCCGACGTGCCGGGGCATGCGCTGATGGCGGCGGATCGCGCGGCGCGGCTTGCCATGGCCTGGGGCGTGATCGTCGCGCTGCTGCGGCTGGCAGACGTGGTGCTGAACCGGGATAACCCGGTACGCGTGCCGCTCGCGGAAGCGGTATTCCCGGCGTATCTGATCCATCACCCCGTCCTGGTGGTGCTCGCCTGGGCCGCGTCCACATGGGGGCTGAGCGCGGGTGCCGGCTTCGTCTTCCTGTTGAGCGCGACCGCCGCCGCTTGTGCTGCCTGTTACGTCATCGGGCGCGATGTCGCGTGGCTGCGGCCGCTGATCGGTCTTGCGCCGGCGAAACCCCGGCCGGCGCGGCGCCTGGCCTAGCGGTATCCGCCCTTAAGCGAACCTGCTACGAGCCCGGCGATGCAGCGGCATTATGGTCTGGACTGGCTCCGCATCGGGGCGTTCGCGATCCTTATCCTCTACCATATCGGCATGGTCTTCGTGCCCTGGGGCTTTCACGCCAAGCTGGCGACGGAGCAATGGGTGACCATCCCGATGATGCTGTCCAACCCGTGGCGATTGTCGCTGCTGTTCCTGGTGTCTGGCTATGCCAGCCGGGCGCTGTGCGTGCGGCATCCGGGGCCATGGCCGTTCGTACGCAATCGCACCGCGCGGCTGCTGATCCCGCTGATCTTCGGCATGGCAGTGATCGTGCCGCCGCAGCCATGGGTCGAACTGGTGACCCAGCATGGCTGGGCGGGCGGCTTCCTGGCGTTCTGGAGCCACGATTATTTCGTGTTCCGCCGCGTCGACGGCATCGCGCTGCCGACGTGGAACCACCTGTGGTTCGTCGCCTATCTGTGGGTTTACACGTTGGTCTTCACGGCGGTGCTGGCGATCACCCCACGCGGGGTACGAGCAGCGGCGCAGCGGGGGTTCGAGCGGTTGTTCGGCGGCGTCGGCGCGCTGATCCTGCCCATGGCGTGGCTGATGCTGGTCAGCGGCGTGTTGTTCCCGGGTGCGCGCGAGACGCATGAGATGATCGGGGACTGGGTGGCGCATGCGACCTATTTCCCGATGTTCGCGCTGGGATACGCCATGGCCGGCAGCGAGCGGATGATCGCCACCTTCGCGCGCTGGTGGAAGGTGGCGGCATTGGCCGCCCTGCTGGCGTTCCTAACGGTGGCGGCGATCCAGATCGTCTTTGCCGGCTACCGCGTGACGCCGCGGCCGTTTGGCACGATCTTCAGCCTGGCGCGCGGGGTGCAGGGCTGGATGACGATCGCCGCGCTGATTGGCGTCGCGGAGACTTATTGGAACCGCGACCACCGCTGGCGGCCGATGCTGACCGAGGCGGTATTCCCCTTCTACATCATCCACCAGACGATCATCGTCGTCGTCGCTTACTGGCTGATGCCGCTGGGGCTTTCCGGCGGCGCGGAGTTCGCGATCCTGGTCGCGGCGACGGTGGCGGGATGCTGGGCCTTCTACCTTGCCGGACGCGAAGTGATGTGGCTGCGCCCGTTGATCGGCCTGCGGCTGCACCGGGCCAGCGCCGCTGTGCCGCCCCGCCCCGCGATCATCTGACGCGGCGAGGGGCGGGGCGGGCGCGCTGTCACTCGCGGAAGGCGCGTTCCGACAGGCGGGTGATCGGCGTCAGGATGTATTGCATGACGGTGCGCGGATCGCCGAGCAGATTGACCTCCGCCGTCATGCCGGTGCCGATCGGGAGCAGCTTGCCGGTGCGGCGATCGAGCAGCCCTTTCGTGTCGGTCCGCACGAAGACGTTGTAATAGCTCATCTGCGTGCGCTCATCGACGATTGCGTCGGGCGAGATCGATTCCACCTTGCCATCGATCCAGCCGTAGATGGCACTGTCATAGGCAGTGATGTTGATCCGCGCATGCTGCCCGGTGCGCACGCGGGCGATATCCTGCGGCATCACCCGTGCCTCGACCAGCAACGTATCGCGGCTTGGCGACAGCTCGACGATCGGCGCGCCGGGGGCGACGGCGGCCCCGACCGTGGTGACGATCACGCGGTTGATCCGGCCGGCGAGCGGCGCGCGAACGGTCGTCCGCTCGAGCCGGGCGGCGAGCGCCGGGATGGTCGAGGCGCGTGCGGAGAGATCGGCCTGGGCGCGGGCAAGCTCGTCCGCCGCTTGGGCGCGCCAATCCTGCCGTGCCTGGGCGAGGCTAGCCTGTGCCTCCGCGACGCCCGCCTGCGAGCGTGCCAGAGCGGCCGCTGCCTGCGCGGCTTCGCTGGCGGCGACGGCGGCGGCGCTGCTCGACTGGGTGAGCGACAGGCGCGGCTCGATACCCTTTTCGACCAGCGGCTTGATGGTGGCATATTCCACCTCGCGCGCCTCCCGCGCGCTCTGCTTGGCGGCGAGCGAAGATTGCGCTTCCGCCACGGCGCGGCTGGCCTGAACGCCGCGCGCGGCATAGGTGCCGGTGATGCCGGCGAGCTCCTGCATCCGCGCGGCGTGGAGCGCCTTCTCGATCTCGATCTGCTCGGCGACCACGGCGTTGGTGGCCGGCGGATAGACCGGCTCGCGGCCGAGCACCTCGGCCTTCAGGCGGGCGATCTTGGCGAGGAGCGCGCCAGTCTGCGCTTCGCCAGAGCCGAGTTCGCCGCCCATAGCGGTGGGATCGAGACGGACGAGCGGCTGGCCGGCGCGCACGACCTGGCCGGTCCGAACCAATATCTCCTTCACGATGCCGCCTTCGAGGTTGGAGACGACCTGAAGCTGCGAGCTGGCGATCACGCGGCCATTGCCGCGCACGGTGCGATCGAGCGTCGCCCAGGACGCCCAGATGACGAAGATGACGAAGAAGGCGAGGATCGCCCACAGAAGCACGCTGGATGCCTGGCGCGGCTTGATGCGCGCGGCGAACTCCTCAAGCTGACTGGGATGATCGGCCGATGCCAGTTCGACCGGTGCGGCGGCTGCGGCAGTAGCGTGCGGAATAGCTGCTTGGGACATGGCTCAGGCCACCTTGGGTCGGGTAAGCTGCTGCATCACCTGATCGCGCGGACCATCCATGACGATCTTGCCGCGATCCATGACGATGACTCGCTGGACGAGCTGAAGCAGCGGCTGGCGATGCGTGACGAGCACCATCGTTCGGCCCTGCACCTCGCCTTGCAAACGGTCGATCAGCGCCTGTTCGGTTTGCGCGTCCATGCTGGCGGAGGGCTCGTCGAATACCAGCATCGACGGGCGCCCGGCTAGCGCACGGGCAATGGCGATCGACTGCCGCTGACCGCCCGACAGGCCCTCACCGCGATCGGCCAGTTTCAGATCATAGCCGTTGGCGAGCTGCCCCATGAACTGGTGCGTGCCGGAAAGCTCGGCGGCGCGCAGCACCTCCGCATCGTCGACCCCGGAGCGGCCGAGGCTGATGTTCTCGCGCACGGAGCCCGTCATCAGAACGCTGTCCTGCATGGCGACCCCCATCTGAGCGCGGAGCGTAGCAGGATCGATCTGGCGCAGGTCCGTGCCGTCGATCATCACCAGCCCGTCGGCGGGCGGATAGAGGCCGAGGATCAGCCGGGTGATCGTCGACTTGCCCGAACCCACCCGGCCGAGCAGCGCGACGCGCTCGCCCGGCTGGATCGTAAAGGAGATCCCCTGCAGCGCCGGCTCCGACGCGCCGGGATAGCGGAAGGACACGTTGCGGAACTCGATTCGGCCGGCAATCCGCGCGAGCTTGAGCGGCTCGCCCGCTGGCCCCTCGCTCGGTTGCTCCATCATCGCATTGATCTGGCGATAGGCTGTGCGCGTGGCAGAGAGGCGGCCGAGCAGCTGCGAGATGGTGGTGAGCGGCGCAATGGCGCGGCCCGACAGCAACGAGCAGGCGATGAGGCCACCCGAGGTGAGTTCGCGCGCGGCGATGAGGTTCACGCCGACGATTACCACCGCGGCATAGCTGACCGTGCTGGCCGACCCCGCGACCGTAATCGCAATGGCGGAGATGAGCCGCTGGCGCAGCGAGGATTCGGATTGCTGCCGAACGGCGGTGAGCCAGCGGCGCGACAGCATCGGCCCGGCGCCCGATGCCTTCACCGTCTCCAGCCCGCCGATCGTCTCGACCAGCACCGCCTGCTTCGACAGCCCTTCGCGCATCGTCTGCGCGGTGAGCCGCTCAAGTGCCGGGTTGGTGGCCCAGGCGGTGAGAAGGACGAGTGGAATGATGACGAGGAGGACGATCACCAGCTTGCCGCCGATGATCCAGATGACGATCACGGTGAGGAGCAGGAACGGCAGATCGACCAGCGCGGACATGGTGGCCGAGGCGAAGAAATCGCGCAGCGCCTCCAGCTCGCGCATCATGCCGGCGAGCGCGCCGGTGGAGCCCTGTTTGTGATCGAGCCGGATCGCCAGCAGCTTCGCGAAGACCCGTTTGCCCACCTCGTAATCAATGTCCGCCCCGGCTACGTCGACGAAATAGGAACGCAGCATCTTCAGGAGAAAATCGAAGATGATGACGATGCCGAAGCCGATCGACAGCGCGACCAGGCTGGACATGGCGTTGTTCGGGATGACGCGATCGTAGACGACCATCGAGAACAGCGACGTGACGAGGCCGAAGATGTTGATCAGCACTGCGGCGGCGGCGACCTTGAAATAGGTCTGCCGGTTTTCAAGCATCGGCTCGAGCAGCCAGGCGGCAAAGCGCTTCTTCGGTTCGGGAACGAGCGTGAAATCGCTCATGGCTGGCGTCCTTGGACTGGATCGGTGATGCCAAGTGTCGGGAGCAACTGCCCGGTCTTGGAAAGCAGAACGTAGCGGGAGGCGTCGAGCTCGGTGACGGCCTGGAGATAGCCGACGGCCGTCTCGAAATAGCTGTCCTCCGCGCCAATCACGTCGAACAGGGTGCCCGACGCGACGCGGAAGCGCTCGGCGATGGAATCGCGGGAGCGGCGGCTGGCGATATAGGTCGCCTCCAGCGCGGTGCGCTGCTCTTCGAGCGCCTGAACATCGGACCAGGCGATTTCAGCGTCACGCGCGGCCTCGATCGAGACCCGATCGGCGCGTGCCTCGGTTGCGCGGGCGCGGGCCTGCGCCTGTTGCGCACGTTCCTCGACACCGCCCCACAAACGTTGGCGCAACGTGAGGCGGGCGCGCACGTCATAATCGCGCGGCGTTTCGTAGATGCCGTAGCGGCCGGTATCGAGGCCGGCGGAGAGAGTGGGCAGACGATCGGCACGCGCCGCCCTGGCATCGTTGCGTGACGCCTCCGCCAGCGAGCGGGCTGAGCGCACCGCCGGCACGTCCACCGCCTGTGCGACAGCAAGATCCTTGCTGACGGCAGCCTGGCCGACGAACGGCGCGCGGGCCAGCCCGAGCGGGGGCGGCGTGCCGGTGAGCGACTGGAAGCGCGCGGTCGCCTGCGCCTCGATCCGTCGGAAGCGGGCAAGCCGCGCGTCGGCCGAAGCGATATAGCTGTCGACCCGCGCGATATCCGCCTCTGCCGAGACTCCGCGCCGGATCCTCTCCTGCACCATCACGCGCAGCTCACGCTGGCTGGCGGCAAAGGCGGTGGAGAGGGCGACAAGCGAACGATAGGTGAAGACGTCGTACCAGGAGGCGAGCGTCTGCAGCGCGATGCGGTCCTGCGCGCCGAGAATGTCCGTCTCCGCTGCGCGCAGCCGATCGCGGGCGGCGCCGATCCGGGCGTTGGTGCTGCCCCCGTCGAGCAGTAGCTGATCGACATTGAGCAACTGATCGGTGCGGTGGCCGGGGCGCGCCTCCTCGATCACGTTCTCGATGTTGTTGCCGAAGTTGCGCGACAGCACCTTATAGCTGGTGATGGTGAGATCGACCGTCGGGCGACGTGCCGCCTTGGCTTCACCGAGGGCGGCGCCGGCCTCGTCGCGGGTCGCCTCCGCCTCAGTCGCCTCCGGGGCACGGGCGATCGTCTCCGCGACGATCTGCTGCATCAGTGCAGTCGGCGCGGTGGTGCGCAGGAGCGCGATCAGCGGATCATCGGTGGCGCGGATCCGCATCGGATCCCCGCTGTGCGCGGGCAGCAGCGGGGTCGCGCGCGGCGCGTTATTGAAAGATCGAGCGGCAGTCTGTGCGGCGACGGGCACAGCAAGCCCCGCCACCGCGAACCCTGTGGTAGCGGCGCACAACACACCTCTGCACCCAACAACCGGGAACAAAAACACGGCGCCCCCCGCGGACAAGCAAATGCTCTATTCCGCGCCGTGGCAGCCCCCCGCCCGTGTTACGAGAAGATATGCATCCGGGATGGTTACGTTACTGGCCGAACACACCGGTTCTATAGAGAAGGGTAATAGCGACACGCCGATTACGTGGATCGCCGGGATCGGCGGCAATCATCGGTTCACGATCCGCGACACCTTCGATGCGATGGAAGCGGCTTTCCGGAATGCCGCCAAGCGCCAGCCGCCGCCTAGTCGCCTCGGCGCGGCCGGTGGCCAGCATCCAATTGTTCATCGCGCGCGGATCGCCATAGGGAAGGCTGTCCGTATGGCCGCGGATCATGATCGGATTCTGCGTGGCGCGGATCCCTTCGGCCACCATGCCGATCAGCGCTGAGGCATCACTTTCGAGCGTCGTCGTGCCGAGCGCGAACATCGAGTAATTGGCGTCGTCGACCAGATCGATGCGCATGCCGGCGGGCGTCATCGTGAAGCGGATGTGCTTGGCGAGCGCGGCGAGCGATTTTCGCTCCTTCAGCTGCTGTTCGACCTGCTGCTTGAGCTTGGCGAAGTTGCGCTTGTCCTCCGCAGCAACTGACGTCGGACTGCGCAGTGATCCCTTCTTGCCGGTTCCCATGTCAGGCCCGCCGGCACCATCGGCGCGCGAGACGATCGTGGGCATACGTGAATTACCCTCGTATGGGCCGGTCTGTTGCTGTGAGGTCGCCGATTCGCCGCCAAGCAGTCCGGTGCCGCCCACGCCGAGGGAGCGGGTGTTGATGACCGTCGGCGCGAAATAGTCGGCGATGCCCTTGCGCTGTTTCTCCGTAGTGGCGCCGAGCAGCCACATCAGGAGAAAGAACGCCATCATCGCGGTGACGAAATCGGCATAAGCGACCTTCCAGGCGCCGCCGTGATGGCCGCCATGCCCTTCGACATAGACCTTCTTGACGATGATCTTGGGCGGCTGGTTGCTGCCATGGGGTGCGCGCGCGGCCATGGCTTACTTGCCCCGCAGGCCGTCGAACACCTCGGCAAAGCCGGGCTGGTTGGTGTGGGCGATGCCCGAGCGCGCGGCCTCAATCACCAGCGGCTGCGGATGGCCGTGGAGCGAGGCGATGATGATCTGCTTCACCACGTGATAGATCGCCGCATCGGCATCGATCACCTGCTTCAGCCGCGAGGCGAGCGGGCTGACGATGCCATAAGCGAGCAGCACGCCAAGGAACGTGCCGACGAGCGCGGAGCCAATCATGCCGCCGAGCACGGTTGGCGGCTGATCGATCGAGCCCATCGTCTTCACCACGCCCAGCACGGCGGCGACGATGCCGAGCGCGGGGAGCGCATCGGCGAGCGAGGTCAGCGTGGTGTGCGGCCCCTCCACCTCGTGATGGTGGGTCTTGATGGCGTTATCCATCACTTCCTCGACCGCGTGCACGTCGAGCGTGCCGGAGGAGACGACCACCAGGCGCAGCGTGTCGGACACCAGATTGACCAGCGTGTGATCGGCCAGCAGGCGGGGATATTCGGCGAAGATCGCGGAGGATTTGGGATCCTCGACATGCGGCTCCAGCGCGATCGGGCCTTCCATGCGCAGCATCTTCATCAGCTTCGACACGAGGAAGATGACGTCGAGATAATCCTGCTTCTTGTACTTCGGGCCCTTGAACACCTTGGCGAGGCCGCCGCCGACTGCCTTCAGCTCCTTGCCCGAATTGCCGATGATCAGCGCGCCGGCAGCGGCGCCGCCGATGATCAGCATCTCGTGCGGCAGGGCGTGGAGCACCGGGCCCAGCGATCCGCCCGTGAAGGCAAAGCCGCCGAAGACCATGGCGATAAGAACAACAAGGCCGATGGCGGCGAACATCTTTATCCCCGGACGCTACATAAGGTGCTATCTGTAAAACGACCGGCCGGGCGATTTCTTTACCGCAAAAAGTGCCTCCCGCGGAGGCGGGCGGCCGGCCTCAGCGCAGATAGTCGAACACCGACAGGCTGGAGAGCTTGGAGAAGCTCGCCTGCGTCGCTTGCAGGATCGTCATGGTCTTTTGCAGCTGGACGATCGTCTCGGTCGGGTCGGCATCCTCGATCTCGGCGCGGGCGAGTTCGCGGTCGTCGGCGCTGGTCTTGAGCTGGGCGAGCTGCAGGTCGACGCGCACCTCACGTGCGCCGAGCGACGTCTGCATCGCCGTGACCTGATCACCGATCGTGCCAAGCGTATCGACCGCGCTGTCGGGGATCGGTTCGTCGGCGCGCAGCGCGGCGATGATCGCGGCCATGGCGGTGCCGAGGTCGTCGCCGTCCTTCACCGCCAGGAATTCGCGGGCGTTGACGGTCACCTCGACACTCTGGCCGTCGCCGATCGGGATCGCCGCCGCCTCGCCATCGGCAAAGGTCAGCGCGCCGGCGGCACCCGTCGCGACGGCCGTACCGTCGTCCTTGCCGCCGAACAGCGGCAGACCACGGGCATCCTTGCCGTTCGCCAGCGCGACGATCGATTCCATGATGCTGTCGAGCTCGGTCGCGATCACTTGCTTGGCGGCGGGGGAGTTGGTGCCGTTGCGAGCCTGGATCACCAGTTCGGACGCACGCTGCAGCCGCTCGGTCATCGAGGAGAGGTTGGTGCCGGCCTGCTGCAGCGTCGCCTGGGCGAGCTTCACATTGGCGGCGTCCTGCGTGCCATCGGCGTTGGCGCGGTTGATCACCTGCAGCCGCTGATAGCCCACGCTGTCGTCCGACGGAGCGAGCAGCTTCTTGCCGGTCGCGACCTGTTCGTTGAGCCGGTCGAAATCCGCCTGCAATTTCTGCATCGATGCGGTCGAGCGGTTGTAGAACAGGTTGGTGGAGAGATTGACGCTCATCAGCGGATATCCAGCAACGTCTGGAACGTGTCGCGGGCGATCGAGATGACGCGGCTCGACGCCTGATAGGCTTGCTGGAAGCGCAAGAGGTCGACCGCCTCGCGATCGAGATCGACGCCCGAGATCGTGTCGCGCGCGGCGATCGCGCCGTCATGGATCGCGCTTTGCGCATCGGCGACGACGCCGCGTGCCTGAATCGCGGCGGCGTTGGTCGCGACCATGTTGCCGATCGTGCCTTCGAAGCGCGCATTGTCGCGCAGCGTTTCGAGCGCGGCGAGATTGCCGTTGCCGCGGGTCCCCTCATCCGGTGCCGCCGCGGCGATCTCGCGCGGGTCGGTCATCGTCATGGTGATATCGGTGGGAGAGGCGCCGACAGCGAACATCGGCGCACCGGCGCCATTGTCGAGCGTGCGACCGCCCGCCTGCACCGCATTGACGCCATCGACGAATTGGGTGGCGAGTTCGGCGAGCTCGATCCGCGCGCCCGCGATGCGCTGCGCACCATCAACGATCCCGCCCAGCGCGCCGCCCTGAGGCGACACCACTGATACGGTGTCGCCGTTGGTGACGGCAAAGGCGACCGCGCCTTGCGCATTGCGCGCGTAGCTGACGGTCGCGACCTGGTTCCCACTGACGAGCGTCGTGCCGGTACCGCCGCCGGCGCGCACGGTGGCGCGGCCGGCCGCGTCATAGCTGGCGGTGATGTCGACCAGGCCGCTCATCTCTTCGAGGAGGGCGTCGCGCTGGTCGGCGAGATTCACGGCGGCGTTGGTGTTGGGCGTGACGCGGCTCAGCCCGTCATTCACCTTGGCGAGCGCGGCCGACAGGCTGTTGAGATCAGCGACCGCGCCGTCGGCGGTCGCATCGAGCTCCGCCATGGCATTGGCGAGCGCTACGCCGGTGGCGGTGAAGGAGGCGGCGACGGCATTCGCCTGTTCCAGCATCACCGCGCGCGGCGCGGTGGCAGTGGGGTCGGCGGCAACGCCCTTTGCGGCGTTGAAGAAGGCGGTGAGCCGCCCTTCAAGCCCGGCGCCGGTCAACGAGGACTGGATCCGGTCCATCCACACGCCGCCAGCCTGGGTGCGCGCGAGGTCGGCACCGGCGGTGCGCACGGCGGCGGCCTTGAACTGGTCAGCGGCGCGGGTGACGCCAGTGACGAAGACGCCGTGGCCGGTCGCGCGGCCCGTCGTGCCCGACGCGCTGCTGATCTCCGTCGTCGTGATCGTCCGGCGCGAATAGCCCGTGACCCCGGCATTGGCGATGTTCTCCGACACCACGCCAAGGGCGGTCTGATTCGCGCGGACGCCCGATGCGCCGATGGAAAGAAGGTCGCTCACGCGGGCCTTGTGGATCAGTCGTAGTTAAGGCGGGGTTGAGGCGCAGGCGTTGGTTCCGCATCTTTTTGGCCGACGTTCTGATTTTCGGCGCTTGTGGCGGAAAGGCCACGCGACAGGAATTCGGCCATCGCCTTGCCGATGCCGAGCGGCGTGTGCTGCGCCATCTGCTGCACCATTTTCTGGTCCTGCATGTCGCGGAAGGTGTCGATCGCCTGGCTGTCGAACAATGGCTCGGCAAGCTTTGCCGCGCGCATCGATTTCAGCATCATGCCGGTGAACACCGCCTCGAACTGCTCCCCGGCGGCCTTCAGGTTTTCGCTGGAAGCCTCACGCTTCAGGCCCGAGTCGATGCCGGTGGTTCCGGAAATGCGGCCGATCGGGGCGGCGGCAATCTGCGTCGGCCCGCTCACAGGACGATCAACTCGGCCTTGAGTGCGCCGGCTTCTTTCAGCGCCTCGAGGATGGCGACGAGGTCTGCCGGCGAAGCGCCGATCGCGTTCACGGCCTTGACGATGTCGGCGAGCTTGGGGCCGGGGGCGAGGAGGAACATCGGGCGATGCTCCTCATCCACCGCAACACCCGATTTCTGCTCCCGCGCGGTCTGGCCCTGGCTGAACGGCGCGGGCTGGCTGATGCGCTGATTCTCGTCGATCCGCACCGTCAGCTTGCCGTGCGTCACGGCGGCGGGGCCGACGCGCACCGCGGAATTGATGACGACCGTGCCGGAGCGGGCGTTGACGATGACCTTGGCGGGCGGCTCTGCCGAGACGACGTCGAGGTTCTCAATCGTCGACATCAGCGTCGCGCGCACGTCGGCACCGACCGGTGCGCGCACCGCGACCGACACGGCGTCGACCGCCTGCGCCACGCCGAAGCCGAGACGCTGGTTGATCGCCGCGGCGACATTCTGCGCGGTGGTGAAATCCGCGCGCTGGAGATTGAAGGTGAGGTTGGGCGAATCGGCAAAGCCGGTCGCAACCGCGCGCTCCACCGTGGCGCCTTCGGGGATGCGGCCGGTCGAGGGCGTGTTGACGACGATCTGCGACCCGTCCTTGCCCTCCGCGCCGAGCCCGCCGACGGCGAGGTTGCCCTGCGCCATGGCGTAGATCTGGCCATCGGCACCGAGCAGCGGCGCCATGATCAGGCTGCCGCCGCGCAAGCTTTTCGCCTTGCCCATCGAGGAGACGGTGATGTCGATCCGCTGGCCGGGCTTCGCAAAGGCGGGAAGCTCGGCCGTGATCATCACGACCGCGGCGTTCTTCAGCCCCTGATTCGCATTGGGCGGCAGTTGCAGGCCGAAGCGCGAGGCGACCGCCTTCATCGATTGCACGGTATATTCGAGATTGTCGTCGCCCGTGCCGGGCAGGCCGACGACCACGCCATAGCCGGTGAGCTGGTTCGACCGGATGCCCTGGAACCCGCCGAGATCCTTGATCCGGTCGGCCGAGGCGGGCGCCGCAACGCACAGCGCCGCGATCAGCAGCGCAGGGAGGGCGAGAAGGGTGCGGAACATGGTCATGATGCTCGCTTCTGGGGCAGGCGTGGTTAATTCGGCGCTAAATGGCGGCGGTCAGAACGGGCTGACGACCTGGAAGAACCGGCTGAGCCAGCCCTGCCGCCCGGCGCGTGCGACATCGCCTTTGCCGGTATAGGCGATCTGGGCATCGGCGACGCGCGTCGACGCCACGCGATTGTCGCGGTCGACGTCGGCGGTGCGCACCAGCCCCTTGATCTGGATGAATTCGTCGCCGCGGTTCAGCGTCACGCGCTTCTGCCCCTGCACCAGCATGGTGCCGTTGGGATAGACCTGCGCCACGGTGACCGAGATTTCGCCCGACAGCGAATTGGCCTGGCCGGCGGTGCCGGTACCGTTGAAGTTGCGATTGCCGCTGACGCTGGCGTCGCTGGTGTTGAACAGGTTGAGCGGGCCGGTGGTCGGCGGGGTGATGCCGAAGCCGCCGCCGGAGTCGAGCTTCGACGTCGACGACTTGGACGCTGCGGTGCGTTCCACCAGGACGATCGTCAGCGGGTCGCCGACGCGGCGCGCGCGCCAGCCCTCGTGGAGTGCGGCATAGCCGTCCGCCGCCTGGAAAATCGCGCCGGTCGCCGGCGCCGGCGCCGAGGCGACGGGGAGGGGATGGACGGCGGTGAAATCCTCCGCCGGCGCCTTCTTGCCGAACAGGCCAGCGTGCGCGGGCGCGGCGAGGAGCGCGGCGCTGCACAGCGCGGCGGCGAGCGGGAGCGTGCGGGACGTCATGGCCGGTCAGTCCTCAGATGTTCTGATTGACGTATTTGAGCATTTCGTCGGTGGCCGAGATCATCTTGGAATTGACCTCATAGGCGCGCTGCGTCTCGATCATGTCGACGAGTTCCTCGACGACGTTGACGTTGGACGCCTCCAGCATGCCCTGGCGGACCTTGCCGCGGCCGTCCTCACCGGGAACGCCCATGTTGGCGGTGCCCGACGCGGCGGTTTCGACGAGGTAATTGTCGCCGATCGACTGGAGCCCGGCGGTGTTGGGGAAGCTGGCGACCTGGATCTGACCGAGGTTGGATGATTCCGCTTGGCCGGGGATCGTCGCTGACACCGTGCCGTCCATGCCGATGGTGATCGCGGTGGCATTCTCGGGCACGTTGATGCCCGGCATCACCTGATACCCCTCGGAGGTGACCAGCAGGCCTTCGGGCGAGCGCGAGAAATTGCCGGCGCGGGTGTAGCCGAGCTGCCCGCCGGGCAATTGCACCTGGAAATAGCCGTCGCCGTCCAGCGCCATGTCGAGGCTGTTGCCGGTGGTGGCGAGCGAGCCCTGCGTGTCAATCCGCGCCGTGCTTTGTACGCGAACGCCCGTGCCCAGGTTCAGGCCGGTCGCGTACTTCGTTTCCTGCGTCGACTGCGCGCCGGGCGCGGTGATCACCTGATAGCTCAGCGTCTCGAACGCGGCGCGATCACGCTTGTACCCGGTGGTATTCACGTTCGCGAGGTTGTTCGAGATCACCCGCATGCGCGTATCCTGGGCGTCGAGCCCGGTGCGCGCGATGTGCATGGCGGCGGTGGTCATGGTCTAATTCCTTCTAATCGCGCGCGGGGCTTAGCCGGGCATCCGCATGACGGAGGCGGCGCCTTCGTCCATGGTCTTGGCTTCCTTCAGCAGGTTCGCCTGGACCTCGTAGCTGCGCTGGTTCTCGATCATGTCGACGAGCACTTGGGTCATGTTGACGTTACTTTGTTCGAGCGTGCCGGACGCGATCTTGGCGTCCATGTTCTCGGGCAGCACGCCGCCGCCGCGCACGTGCATCAGATTGTCGAGGCCCTTCACCGTCGACGAGCCGCGGTCCGACACCAGCTTCAGCTTGTCGATCACGGTGACGTCGGTGGCGTCGCCGCCCTGCGGCACGATCGAGATCGAGCCGTCGGAGCCGATCGAGAGCGAATTGTACGGCGGAATGGTGATGGGGCCCCCCGACCCCATCACCAGGTAACCGTCGCCCGTCTGCAACGTGCCCGATGCGGTGACGGTCAAGTCGCCGCGGCGCGTATAGGCTTCGGTGCCGTCGGGCGCCTGTACCGTCAGCCAGGTGTCGGCATCGGTCAGCGCCACGTCGAGATTGCGACTCGTCTGGATCATCGCGCCGACGCTGCGGTCGGCATCGGTGACTTCCTGCGCGGCCGGCGCGCGCGCATCGAAGCGTGCGCCGCCGCCCTTCAGTTCGATCCGGTCGAACACCACGCGATCGGCACGAAAGCCGGTCGTGGAGGCATTTGCCATGTTGTTGGCGATGGCGGCCTGCGCCGCCATGTGCGCCTTGAGGCCCGTCGCCGCCGTATAGACCAGCTTGTCCATGGTTCGATCGATCCAAAGGTGTTCCGTCCACGCCGAAGCGCAAACGGAACACAGCAAGAGTCAGGCCAGAATCACGCGCGGATGTTGAAGATCGTCTGCGAGATCTGGCTGGAGGTATCGAGCGCCTTGGCGTTCGCCTGGAAGTTGCGTTGCGCAGCGATCAGCTCGACCAGCTCCTCGGTAATGTCGACGTTCGATCCCTCGATCGTGCCCGACATCAGCTTGCCGAAGCCGTTCTCGTTCGCGGCGCCCATCGTTGCCGTGCCGGAAAGACCGCTCGCGCTCCAATATTGCCCGCCGGTCTGGCGCAGGCCCGTCGGGTTGACGAAGTTCGCCAGTGCGACCTTGCCCAGCTTCACCGCGTCGCCGTTGGAATAGCTGGCGGTGATGATGCCGCTGTTGTCGACGGTGATGCCGGCGAATTCGCCGGGCGCGGCGCCGTTCTGCGCGCGCGAAGCGACGCTGAACGGCTGCTTTCCGGCGGTGGTGCCGGTCAGGTCGAAGCTGATCGGCGCGCGGGTCGCGTCGCCAGCGTCGGGGAAGGCGAGCGAGAAGGTGCCGCTGCCCAGCAGATTGCCGCTCGAATCAAAGGCGATGTCGGTGCCGCCCTCGTTCAGTTCGACGTCGCCGACGAAGCTGTGGACGGTCCATTCGCTCGCGGTGCTGGTCGCATCGGCCGGTGCCTTGCGCACGAAATAGTTGGTCAGCGTCTGCGGATTGCCGGCCGCGTCATAGATGGTGGTGGTGGTCGCGCTGCCGTAGCTGGCCGGATTGGTACGGTTGAACTCGACGTCCGACGCGGCGGCGCCGGCGTTCAGATTGGCCTTCAGCGACAGCTTGCTGGTCGCGATCGCCGGGCCGCTGCTGTCGGGAACGCGCACGTCGATCAGCGTGCCGGCGCCGGGCACGGTGCCGTCCGTCTCGACCGCATAGGCCTGCAGGCGGCTGCCCTGCGCATCGGTGATGAAGCGGTTGGGATCGACGCCGAAGCTGCCGTTGCGGGTGTAGGCGATGGTGGTGCCGCCGGGCGCGGTCGTCTTGACCGGGAAGAAGCCGTCACCGGCGATCGCGAGGTCGAGCGACGAGCCGGTCGTCACCAGGCTGCCCGCGCCGAACATCTGCTTGTTCTGCGCCAGCGCGGCGCCCGAGCCGGTCAGGCGGCGCGGATCGCTGGTGAAGTTCGATGCCATGATGTCGGTGAATTCGCTGCGGCTCTTCTTGAAGCCGTTGGTCGAGACGTTGGCGAGGTTGTGCGAGATGGTCGACATGTCGGTCTGCGCAGCCTGGAGGCCGGAAAGCGAAGTGTAGAAGGACATGAGGGAAGCTCCTGGAACGTGGGATAGGTGAGGGGAGAGGTCAGCCGATCTGGCGAACGGCGGTGGCGGGAACCTCACCGATCCCCGGCAAGGTGAGGACGGCAGCGCCGCTGGTGGTCGAAACGGAGGTGACGGGCGCCCAGACGAGGCTGTTGGCGGCGACCGAGCCGCTGCCGTCATTGGCGCTGATGCTGACGGTGAAGGGGCCCGGGCCGGCATCCGCGCCGGCCGCGGTCTTGCCGTCCCAGTCGTAGCTGACGGTGCCCGCCTTCTGCGCGCCGAGATCGGCGCTGTGCAGCAGCTGGCCGTTGGCATCGGAGATCGCGACGGTGACGTTGCTGGCATCGGCGCCAAGCTCGATCCCGCCGGCGATACCCCCCGAGGCGCGGCCGTAGGCGACATTGCCCGGCGTCAGCACGGTGCGGCCGACATAGCTGACCGCGTCCTGCATGCTGGTGGCGCCCAGCTTGTCGGCGATCGCCTTCAGCGTGGAGCCCATCTCCGTGATGCCGGCGAGCGAGGAGAATTGCGCCATCTGCGCAACCATCTGCGTATTGTCGACCGGATCGAAGGGATCCTGGTTCTTCATCTGCGCGGTCATCAGCTTCAGGAAATCGGCCTGGCCCATCGTCGGGGACTTTGCGGCCGCATTCTTGGCCGCCGCGTTCGCGGTGCCGATGCCCAAATTGCCGATCGTGGCGTCAAAGGAGGTCGCCATCTATCAGCGCCCCAGCTTCAGCGTGTCGACGATCAACGACTTGGCGGTGTTCATCACCTCGACGTTGTTCTGGTAGCTGCGCGCGGTCTCCATCATGTCGACCAGCTCGCGCGTTTCATCGACCGCCGACTGGTAAACAAAGCCGTCGGCATCAGCCATCGGGTTGTTGGGATCGCGGATCTTGATCGGGTCCTCACCGGCGGTGACGACGCGTTCCACGTTGACGGTAGCCATGCCGCTCGCCTGATCGAACTGTGTCCGGAACACCGGCTTCATGCTGCGATAGGCGGTTTCCGACGAGCCGGTCACCGCGCCGGCATTGGCGAGGTTCGAGGCGGTCGTGTTCATCCGCACGAGCTGCGCGGACATTGCGCGGCCAGCGACCTGGAAGATCGATAGAGGCTGGTTCGCCATGGGTTATTCTCCCTTCAGCGCGCGGGTGAGCTGGTTGATGCGACCGTTCAGGAACGACAGCGTGGTCTGATACTGGACGGCGTTCTCGGCGAAGGCGGTCTGCTCCTTGCTGAGCTCGACCGTGTTGCCGTCCATCGAGGGCGAGTCGGGCGTGCGGTACAGTGTCGCCTGCTCGACGCCGCCCTGCCGCTCCACCGAGGCGAGCGCCTTGGTGAAATCGATGTCCTTCGCCTTGAAGTTCGGCGTGGAGGCGTTGGCGATGTTGGAGGCGAGCACGTTCATGCGCTGCGCCCGCACCTCGAGCGCCGCGCCATGAACCCCGAAAAGACTGCCGTTGGCCATTGGCCTGAAATCTCCTGCACGTGCCTGTGCGCGCAGTGTCCCAGCAAGGTGTGTGCCACTTCGCCTTGCCGGCAGAGCGCCACCCGCCAGCAAGGCGCGGGCGGCAAGATGTTGCCGGGCGGCCGGCAAGGTTGCCGGGTGGCGGCGGTGAGCCGGCGCGATTGCCGTATCAACAAGGACTTGGCCCGTGGGCGACGGAACTGGCCCGGCGCTTGCGTAGGCGCGGGGATGAACTTTGGTGCCTTCCTCGATCCAACAGCGCTTGCCATCGTGGGCGGCGGCACGGTGGCGTCGGCCATCCTGCGCAGCCCGCTGCGCGATGTGGGCGGCGCGATCGTCGCGCTGCGCGCTTTGCCGCGTCGCCCGTTCAGCGCCGATCCGCTGATCGAGCAGATCGGAGCGTTCAGCCGGATCGCGAAGCGGCACGGGGTCCTCGCGCTGGACCGATCGGTCATTGCCGACCCCGATGTTGCGGCGGCGATCGCCGATATCGTTGACGGGCACGGCCCGGCGCAGGTCGCCGCACGGCTGCACTATCTGCGTCGCGCGCGGATCGAGCGTCACGTGTCGGTTGCCGACATCTGGGCCGGCATGGCGGAAGCCGCGCCGTCGATGGGGATGGTCGGAACGTTGGTCGGGCTGGTCGCGATGTTCGTGCAGATGACCGATCCGCAAGCGATCGGTGGGGCGATGGCGGTGGCGCTGCTGGCGACGCTCTATGGCGCGTTGCTGGGCAATCTCGTCGCGCTGCCGATTGCCACGCGGCTGCGGACGGCGGCGCGGATCGAGGGGTTCGAGCGCCAGCGGCTGGAGGCGCCGCTCGTCGCGCTGGCCGCGCGCGAGGAGCCGCAGCCGGTCAGCTTCTCGCCCGCGCGGCGGAGCGAGGCGGCATGACGACAGCCGACGACTTTCCCGTTGCGGCGGCGCATCGGCCATTGTGGCTGATCACGCTGGCGGACCTCGCGCTGCTGCTGGTCGGCTTCTTCGTGCTGCTCCACGCCAATCAGAATCTTGACCGCGCCGCGCTGATGCAGGGGGTGCGGGCGGCCTTTGGCGAGCCGGCCGCGGCGCCAAGGCCGGATCCATTGCCGCTGGCGGCCGCCGGCATGTTCAACTTCGCACCCGGCTCTGCGCGCCTGCCGGCCGCGCCGGGCAGCCTTGTCGCCTGGGCTGAAGAAGCGGCGCGCGACCCGCGTGTGACGCTGCGCATCACGGGCGCGGTCGACGGGTCACCCGCCGATGTCGATCGCGCGACCGGCAGTGCTGCGGTGCTTGCCGCCGATCGCGCGCGCGCCGTCGCGTCCTCGCTTGCCCCGGTGGCGAATGGCCGCATCATCATCCTGACCGCCGACCGGCCATCGCGCCGGCAGGTCGTCGTTACCTTGTCCCTTACCGGAGAATCCATGTGATCGCGCTCGTCCTGGCGCTCGCTGCGCCTGCCACCGCCCATCAGGATACGACCGCACTCGACAAGGCGGTCGCCGCCTTTGCCGGCAAGTCGATCGGCGAGGATGGCGGCCCGCGTGCCGCGATCGACCCGCGGCTGCGGCTGAAGCAATGTTCCACCGTGGCGCTGTCCTGGCGCACCGATGCGCATGATGCCGTGGTGGTGTCGTGCGCCGCGCCGGAATGGCGGCTGTTCGTGCCGATCCGCATGCCCGCCGGCGCGACGGTAGTGACCCGGCCGGGGGGCGCCGCCGCGGCGCCGGCCGCGATGGCGGAAAAGGTCATCAAGCGCGGCGATCCTTTGGTGATCGAGGCGGGATCCGACGGCTTTTCGATCACGCGCGAGGGCATCGCCATGGCCGACGCGGCAGAGGGCCAGCGCCTGATGGTGCGAATCGATGGCGGCAAGATGCCGGTGCAGGCAGTGGCCGTTGCCGCTGGTCGCGCGACCCTGCCCGGATGGGTGGAGTGAAAAAATTCCTAAAGGTGCCTCGCCGCCGGCCGTTTATGCCGGTGGGATCGAGGTGCAACGGGGATTTTTATGGTCGAACCGATCGGGACGAGACCGCGCGACCGCATCGCCGGCGTGTCGCGCGTTACGACGCCGGCGGCCGCCGCCGGCGTGACGAAACAGCCGCAGGCCGCGCCGACGCCGACCGTGGCGGCGCAGCTGTCGGCCAGCGCGCCGGTCGATGTGGAGCGCGTCGCCAAGATCAAGGAAGCGATTGCCAAAGGCACGTTTCCGCTTTCCCCCTCCACCATCGCCGACGCGCTGATCGCCGCCCGCTACGAATGGATGTCGAATGACAAGGCGTGATGCCCTTATCCGCGTGATCGACACGCTGCACGGCGAGATCGCCGCGCTGAAGGCGAACAATGTCGCCGAGCTGGAAAAGGCGACCTCGGCAAAGCTGACCGCGATCGAGACGCTGCGGGGTCTGGGCGAGGGGCCCGCGGGGCCGGAGCTTCGCGACCTGGCCGACGAGGCCAACCGGCTCAACGACACCTGCCGGATTTACGTGAACCTGATGGCGGCCAATGTGCGCCGTCGCCTGCAGCTCCTCACCGGTGAGGACAGCAATTCCTATCGTCGGGCACCGGCCTACGCCTGATCTGTCATCGTTCTGTGGTGCGGGCGGCGTTCGGGCCGCGCAGCACCTGTTTGCCGTTCGACCTGGCGTGCCCCTGATCCCTCGCTGACGCACACGCCTTCTGGCACACTCCTTGCTGATCGTTCCTGCGAACAGGGAATGTTTCAGCACCGATGACCGTCAACGCTCTCAATGCCGCCGCTGGGCGGGTGCAGACCGCGATCCAGCGCGCCGCTGCCAAGACCGGGATCGATTTCGATTACCTGCTTGGCCAGGCGAAGGTGGAAAGCGGCTTCAACGCATCGGCGCGTGCGCGCACCTCGTCGGCGAGCGGCCTGTATCAGTTCATCGAGCAGAGCTGGCTGGCCGTGGTGAAGAACCATGGCGCGGAGCATGGCATGGGCTGGGCCGCGGACGGCATCCAGCGCAATGGCGCCGGACGCCTGACGGTGAGCGATCCCGGCCTGCGCCGCGCGATCCTCGACCTGCGCAACAACCCCGAAGCCGCGTCGCTGATGGCGGCCGAACATGCGTCCGACAACAAGGATGCGCTGGAGGCGAGCCTTGGCCGCGAGGCGACCGGCACTGATCTCTACATGGCGCATTTCCTGGGGCTGGGCGGGGCCAAGCAGTTCCTGAAGGCAATGCAGGTATCGCCCGATCGCAACGCGGCGAGCATGTTCCCCGCCGCGGCCGGCGCGAACCGCAACGTATTCTTCAACCGCGACGGCTCCGCCCGCTCGCTGTCCGACGTGTACGAGCGGTTCGGCGCGAAGCTCGGCGACGGGGCAGGGCCTGCCGGCAGCACCGGCAATGCCGGCAATTCGTTGCCGCGTCTGCAATTTGCCGCCCAGATGCTCGACATGGAGGGCGCGACGGTGATCACCGGTGCCAACCAGTCCGCGTCCGACGCCATGACCTGGGCCAATGCCGCCATGGGCCGTACCGCCAATCAGGCATCGGCGCAGGCCGCCAATCTGCTGCGCCCGTCGCCCGATAATGCCCGGCTGGCGTACATGATGCTCGCGAGCATGGGGGGCTGACCTAAGTGAAGCTGCTCGCCAATTCGCGCCAGGTGGCGCTGCCCGCCGCGATCCTGCTGCTGGTGCTCGTGATGGTTGTGCCGATCCCGGCCTTCCTGCTCGACATCTTTTTTGTCGCCAATATCGCAATCAGCTTGGCCGTGCTGATGGTCGCGCTGAACGCGCAGAAGCCACTCGACTTCTCGTCCTTCCCGACCGTGCTGCTGTTCGCGACGCTGTTTCGCCTCGGCCTCAATGTGGCCTCGACGCGCGTCGTGCTGGTGCATGGGCATGAAGGCGAGGCGGCGGCCGGCCATGTGATCGAGGCGTTCGGAAGCTTCCTGATCGGCGGCGACTATATCGTCGGCATCTTCGTCTTCGCGATCCTGATGATCATCAACCTGATCGTGGTGACGAAGGGCGCGGGCCGCGTGTCCGAAGTGTCGGCGCGCTTCACGCTCGACGCGTTGCCCGGCAAGCAGATGGCGATCGACGCCGATCTCAACGCCGGACTGATGACGCCCGACGAAGCCAAGAAGCGCCGTATCGAGGTGTCCACGGAGGCGGATTTCTACGGCTCGATGGATGGTTCGTCGAAGTTTGTGAAGGGCGATGCGATCGCCGCAATCCTGATCCTTGCGGCGAACATCATCGGCGGGCTGATCCTGGGCCCGGTCAGTCACGGGCTGTCGATCGCCGAAGCGGCCAAGACCTATACGCTGCTCGCGATCGGCGACGCGCTGGTCGCGCAGCTGCCGGCGCTGATGCTGTCGATCGCTGCCGCCGCGATCGTGACCCGCGTGTCGAGCGAGAAGGATCTTGCCGGCCAGATCGGCAGCCAATTCGGTAGCCCGCGCACCTGGACGCCGGTGGCCGGCATCCTTGGCCTGTTGGGCGTCATGCCGGGCATGCCGCACCTCATTCTGCTGCCCGCCGCCGCGATCGCCGGCTTCACCGCGTGGAAGCTGCACAAGATCGCGCAGCGCCCGGCGCCCATCGAGGAAGTCGCCGCGCCCGAGCCGGTCGACCAGTCGCGCATCGGCTGGGAGGAAGTGACCGACGGCATGATGGTCAATCTCGACATTGGCTATGGCCTCGTGCCGCTGGTCGATGAGCGCAAGGGCGCGCCGCTGATGGGCCGGATCACTGGCGTGCGCCGGCAGCTGTCGAAGGAACTCGGCTTCGTCGTGCCGCAGGTGAAGGTGCGCGACGACATCAACCTCGCTCCCTACACCTATCGCCTCCTCGTGGGCGGCGTGGTCGTCGGCGAGGATCAGGTGTCGCCGGACGAGATGCTGGCGCTCGACACCGGCACCGGCTTCGGCGAGTTGCAGGGCAAGAAGGCGAAGGACCCCACCTTTGGCCTCGACGCGACGTGGATCGCGCCGGGTGATGCCGATGCCGCGACCGGCGCGGGTTACCTGGTGGTCGATAGCGGCACCGTGATCGCCACGCACCTCAACCATGCGCTTGGCGCCAATGCCGCCGATCTGCTGGGCGCGGACGAGGTTCAGGCGCTGCTCGACGGGCTGAAGGAGCGCAACCCGCAGCTCGTCGCCTCGATGGTGCCGCAGCCGCTGTCGCTCACCACGCTGACCAGCGTGCTGAAGGCGCTGCTGAACGAAGGCATCACGCTGAAGGAATTCCGCCGTATCGCCTCTGCCGTCGCAGTCGTGGCGCAGCGCACGCAGGATGCCGAGGAGATCGTCGAGCTGATCCGCCCGGAACTGGGCCCGCTGATCATCCAGAAATTGTGCGGCGTGCGCGAGCCGCTGCGCGTGATGACGCTGGAGGGCGGCCTCGAGGGCCTGCTTGGCCAGGCGATGCGGTCCGACCCGTCGCGCCGCCATGTCGTCGAGCCCGAGCTCGGCCGCCGCATTGTCGATGCGCTGCAGCGCGCCGCCCAGCCGATGATCGCCGAGGCCAAGCCCTTCGCGCTCGTCGTTCAGCCCGCGATCCGCGTCGCGATCCGCAAGTTGGTCAAAACCTGTCTGCCGGATACCCCCGTCATGAGCTTCTTCGAAGTCCCCGAGGACAAGGCCGTCGAGGTCGTCGCCGTGATCGGCGCGAATGACACGCATCCTGCAATCGGTGCGGGCCAGCCGCAGATGGCGGTGGCGGCATGAGCGCGATGCCGATGGCAGCAGCCTTCGCCGAGGCGATGCCGCTGACCTATTCGCCGCGGCAGCGCGCGCGCGACGAAGGCGCCCTGGTGCGCGAGCACCTGCCGCTGGTCCGCCGGCTGGCGTGGCACGTTCATGGCAGCGTTTCGACTGCGATTGAGGTGGAGGATCTGGTCCAGACCGGCCTGGTCGCGCTGGTCGAGGCTGCGGGATCGTTCGAGGATCGCGGGCAGGTGACGTTCAAGCAATATCTCACCACCCGGCTGCGCGGCGCGATGATCGACGAGCTTCGCCGCCATGCCGCGATGACGCGCGGTGCGATCAAGCGGCGGCGCGACTATAACCGTGCGGTGCAGGCGCTGACCGGCGAACTGGGACGCGCGCCGTCGGACGCGGAAAGTGCGGCGCGGCTCGGCGTGTCGATAGAGAAGCTGCGTGCGGATTATGTCACCGCGGAAGCGGCGAAGTTCGATTCGATCGATGAAGTCTATGCCGACGACCAGCCCTGGTTCGCGAGCGACGAGCCGAGCGCGTTTGACCAGCTGGCGGAGGGGGAGATGCGCGCTCGACTGATCACCGCCATCACTTCGCTGCCCGAGCGCGAGCAGATGGTAATCCAACTGTATCACGTGGAGGAACTGAACCTCGAGGAAATCGGCGAAGTGCTGGGGGTCGGCGCGGCGCGGGTGTGCCAGATCAAGGCGAGTGCGCACGCCCGCTTGAAGAAGGCGATGCTGCGCGTCTGACCGGCAATCCGTGAGCTTGCGTTCGCAAGATATTGATTGAGATCAACTCAAATCGACGGAACGCGGCCGGGCCGCTGTGCGTAGGACCGGTCCATGCCGCAGCCCGAAACACCGCTCTTTCCCTGGCGCCACGCCGACCAGGATCATTTTGAACGACTGCTTCAGGACCATGTGGCCGACCGCTTGTTCCCGTGCGTCGGGGCGAAGGCGGCGCTGGCGCGTGGCACGCTGAGCGTCCTTGCCTGCAACCGGATCGACAGCGGGTGGGACGATCTGCGCATTCACGACGGGCTGATGCGCTTTGCCGCTGCCTACCGCGAGGAGCCGGCGCTGTTTCGCAGCTTCGCGGTCGTTTTCAACGGGCCGGTCGATCTGGATGAGGCGACGTTCGAGCGCGCCTTGTGGGACCGCGTGCAATCGCTATCCGACAAGGACGTGTGGCGCGGCCAGCCTTATGACCAGCGCGTCAGCCATGATCCGGATGATCCGCATTTCTCGCTGAGCTTCGGCGGCGAGGCGTTCTTCGTCGTCGGCATCCACCCCAATGCCAGCCGCCCCGCGCGCCGTTTCGCCAAGCCGGCGCTGGTGTTCAACCTGCACGACCAGTTCGAACGGCTGCGCGCCGAGGGCCGCTACGAAGGCATGCGCGAGAAGATCCTGGTGCGCGACGAGGCGCTGGCGGGATCGCGCAATCCGATGCTGGCGCGCCACGGCGCGGCCAGCGAGGCACGGCAATATAGCGGCCGCGTGGTCGATGAAGGCTGGGCCTGCCCGTTCCATTATCGCGGCGCTGATACCGATGCCGGCGCCACCGCCGATGATTGAGGCGACGCGCATCCCGGAGCGAAGCGGTACCGCGTTCCGGCTGGAGAAGGGCGCAACGCTTGAGGTGATCGATCCGAAAGGATGCCAAGTGGCGGACCTACTGGCATTCAACGCGGACGACGCGGGGGAGGCGATCTCTTCCGGGCGGACGTTCGACTATGCGGAGACGATCTATCTCACCACCGGGCACACGCTCTATTCCAACCGCTCGCGCCCGTTGCTGGAGATCATTGCCGACGATGTCGGGCGGCACGATTTCCTGCTGACGCCGTGCAGCGTGGACACGTTCCGGCATTTCTATCCAGACAAGCCGTTGCATCGCGGCTGCTTCGGCAACCTCGCCGCGGCGCTGGGACCTTACGGCGTGACCGAGGACATGATCCCCAGCGCATTCAACTGCTTCATGAACGTACCGGTGGATGGCGAGACCGGCAAGCTGCGCGTGCTGCCGCCGATCAGCAAAGCGGGCGACAAGATCGTGTTCCGCGCGGCGATGGACCTGGTGATCGGGCTGACCGCCTGTTCAGCGTATGATTCCAACGGCGGCAGCTTCAAGCCGATTGATTATCGGATCGCCGGCTAGCGCGCCGCCAGAGCGCGCGGGAATGAGCCGGCGCTCTGCTCGTCGCCCATGAACAAGAAAACCCGGCGGCCGATCGGCCACCGGGCTCCCACATCTTCTCTGCTGCGCCGAGCGGAGCGGCACCTGCACCCATTTGGGGGCGGTGCCGGTGCCGCTCACGGATCAGCCGAGAAGCTTCATCACGCCCTGCTGCGACTGGTTGGCCTGCGCCAGCATCGCGGTCGACGCCTGGCTCAGGATCTGCGCCTTGGCGAGAGCCGTCGATTCTGCCGAAAAGTCGGCGTCCTCGATGCGGCTGCGAGCGTCGGCGAGGTTGGTGCTCGTGGTGGTCAGGTTGTTCACCGTCACCTCCAGCCGGTTCTGGACCGCGCCGAGGTCGCCGCGCGTCGCCGAGACCTTGTCGAGAGCGGCGTCGATCGCACTGAGAGCCTGAGTTGCTGCGTCCTGCGTCGCGATTGAGATGCCGCCAGCCAGCTTTCCGTCCTCGCCGCCCTGTGCGGTGAGACCCACCTTTTCAAGCGTTGCGGCGGAACCCTGCACGCGGATGTCCGCGCCGCTTTGCGAAGACAGGGTCAGCTGGCCACGCGACGCCGCCGAGCCGTCTGACACACCAGTTGTGCCATCGACGTTGGTGACTGCCGTCGTGAAGGCGCCATCATCCTTGATCGTGATGTCCTGCCCAGTGTCGGACGTCAGCACCAGCTTGCCGTCAGCGTCGGTCGACGCCTTGATGCCCGAAACCTGTGCCTCGTTGATGGACTTTACTACGGCAGCGGTGTCCGTTGCAGCGGACAGATCGACAACGGTGCCGTTAATGCTGAATTCGTCAGGAGCGACTGCAGTGAGATCGATGTCCAACGTCACCTGATTGCGAGCGCTCGCCTGAACACCAGTCTCACCGGATGCTGCGTTGATCGCTGCCGCCTTCGATGCGGCCGACGCGTCCGACGACTTTCCAATGGTGACGCCGTTGATCTTCAGATCGTCGCTCTCGTCGAGAGCGTCCGCGCTCGCCTTGATGCCGGTGACCGCGCCGTTGGCTGCGGTCTGGTTCAGGCCGACGGACGCGAAGTCTGTGTCGCTGCCATCTTTGCCCTTTCCAACGACGACCGGCGAGCCATCGTTGCTCGAAAGCGCCACGAAGCCCTGGAAAGTACCAGCTTCGAAGCCAGCCTGACCTGGAGTAGTACCGCCAATCTTGATCGCGATGCCCGTGTCGTTGGACAACGTGATCTTGCCATCCTTGAGCGTCGCGGTCACACCCGCCACGTCGCGGTTGATGTTCTTGACCAGTTCCTCCGCATTCGCACCCGACACTTCGACGTCGTTGATCTCGAGCTTTCCTGCTTCGACCCCGGACGAGGACACGGAGTTGCCGGTCAGCGTGTTGTAGGCCGTCGCCGAAACGCCGGTTTTGGCGCTATTGTCGTTGACAGCCTTTGCCAACGCCTTCGCGGTGTCGGTGGCCGCCGTCAGATCCGCGGCGAAGGCTGCCTTACCATTCAGCGTGATGTCGCCCTTGGCGACAGCAGCCAGGGTGTCCCCGACGCGACCCGTGGTCAGCTGACCCTCGACGCGGTAGCCGTTCAGCCCCAGCGCGTTCGTGGATACCGAGCCCATCGAAACCGAGACGGTGTCACCAGCGCTGGCGCCGGTCTGGAGCTTGATGTTCTTGGCGGTGCCGTCGAGCAGCTTCAGGCCATTGAAGTTCGTGGACTTTGCAATATCGTCGATCTGCGCCGTCAGCTGAGACACTTCTGCCTGCAGCGCCTTACGCTCCGACGTGCCCAGCGTGCCGTTGGCAGCCTGGGTGGCCAGCTCCTTCATGCGCTGCAGCATGTTGGTGACTTCGCTCAGCGCGCCTTCAGCGGTCTGCGCCATCGAGATGCCGTCGTTGGCATTGCGAACGGCGATACCCATGGACTTGATCTGACTGGTCATGCGGCTGGCGATCGCGAGGCCGGCGGCATCGTCCTTCGCCGAGTTGATGCGCTTGCCGGTCGAGAGGCGCTCCATCGCGGTCGAGAGATCCGACTGCGCTTTCGTCGATGCGTTGGCGGCGCGAAGCGCCGAGATGTTGCTTCCGATAACGGTCATGGTGGGTTCCTTCGGTGTCTACGACCGCCCCGCCGCCCCCGGAGCGGAGGGCCGAGCCGTCGCCATACGAAACGGCCAACGCGTGGAAGCCTTTAGAACTTTTTGTGGGCCCGCCGGACGGGGGGAAATGCCGGGCGCTAACGCTGGTGATTGCCGGCAGGCGGCAAGATTTGGCCGGCCTTTCCGGCAAGGCGGCAAGCGGCTGCCCAAGTTGCCGTCATCGCGCGCAAGTTCATGCGGGAACGCGCCCATTCGTGTGCGCAGGTGCGTTCGGGCGCATTCGCGCGCGCGCGCGATGCGTGCCCGGAAAAATTCTGCCGGCCGGCTGCCGGTTCAAGAGGTCGTTAACCAAATGGCCGGTAGAGGCAGGATCATTCCGTGGGGGAAAAGTTTTGCGCTCGATCGTTCCGTCCGCTGCTGTTGCCGATTCGCATGTCACGCTGGTTTCATCGCTCCGCGCCCAGGGTTTTATTGTTGCCGCCCCGTCCGTCCGGCCGCAGCCGGACACTGCCTGGCTGGTGACCGAGGGCGAAGCTTCTCCGGTGCCGGCGCGCACGGTCATCCTGTCGCGCGGCGCGCCGCAGGTTACGCCCTTTCGCGACGGCGCGCCGGCGCGGCTGCGGTTCGACCATGGCGATTCGGCGGTAGGCAACGCCTTTGCCCGCGCGCTGGCTGGCGGCCCTGAGCTTCCAACCGCCGCTGACCCCGAGACGCTGGCGCTGTTCGCGCTGGCCGAGCGCGTCGCTGCGGCCGACATCACCGTCCTGATCAACGGGCCGACCGGCACCGGCAAGGAAGTGCTGGCGCGTGCGATCCATCGCAATTCGGGGCGCGCGGACGGCCCGTTCATCGCGATCAACTGCGCCGCGCTGCCCGAGACCATGCTGGAAGCGATGCTGTTCGGCCATATGAGGGGCAGCTACACGGGCGCGTCGTCCGGCGGCGAAGGCTTTTTTCGCGCAGCGAATGGCGGCACGATTGTGCTCGACGAGATCGCCGAGATGCCGCTGCCGCTGCAGGCCAAGCTGCTGCGTGTGCTGCAGGAGCGCGAAGTGGTACCGATCGGCGCGACGCATCCGGTGCCCATCGACGTGCGCGTCGTCGCCTGCGCCAATCGCGACCTTCAGGAAGAGGTCGCTGCGGGCCGTTTCCGCGCCGATCTTTACTACCGGCTGTCGGTGTTCCCGCTGACCACCCGCGCGCTGGCCGATCGCGCGCAGGACGTGCCGGCGCTCGCCGCGACGATGATCCTGCGCCATGCCGGCGTTCGCGCCGTGGTGCCTTGGCCCTCGCACGAGGCGATCGCGAAGCTGGTCGCGCACGATTGGCCGGGCAATGTCCGCGAACTCGAGAATGTCATCCAGCGCGCCCTGCTGTTCTGCGGTGGCGACACGATCGAGGCCGATCACATCCTGTTCGATCGCGCCAGCGCGCCGCGCCCGTTCGTCATTGCCGAAGAGGCCGCCGCAACCCCTGCCAGCACGCTGGGGTCGGTGGTTCAGCTGACCGAATTTGCCGCCATTCGAGAGACTTTGAAGGCGTGCGGCGGAAATCGTATCGAAACCGCCCGCCGCCTCGGCATTTCGGAACGAACCTTGCGTTACCGTCTTGCGAAGGCGCGCGAACAGGGTGAAGAGATCGCTGCGCCGCACGATCGGAGACTGACGGCATGAGCGGTGTTGGTGGGGTAGGCGGCATTGACCGGGTGATGGCGCTTCGTGCCCAGATCCTGGAGCGTAATGCCGCGCTGAGCCGTGCGAACGCGACCGTTGCGGCGGAGCAGACAGCACCCGCTTCCGGCGCGCAACAGGCGGGCAGCTTTGCCGCGACGATGGAAAGCGCGCTTCAGTCCGTGAATGCGCAGTCGCAAAAGGCCTCCGCTCTGTCGGAAGCCTATGAACGCGGCGAGACGGTCGACATCGCGAAAGTGATGCTCGCCCGCCAGGAAGCGTCGGTCGGTTTCGAGGCGACGCTGCAAGTCCGCAACAAGATCCTGTCCGCGTACAAGGACATCATGAGCATGCCGGTCTGATATGGCTAACGCACTTGCCCCTTCGAGCGCGATAATACCGGAGCGCTTCGCGAACCCGCTGAAGCAGATCCAGGGCGTGTTCGCGCAGCCCGCGGTCCGCCGTGCCGGCCCGATGGCGCTGATGGTCAGCCTGATCGGCGCCTCGGCGCTCGCTTGGTCGGCATTGTCCACGCCGCCGCAAAAGATGCTCTATTCGGGCCTGCCGGACGCCGACAAGGCAGCCGTCACCCAGGCACTGTCCGCCGCCAGCATCACGAGCCACATCGACGAGGCGACCGATGCGGTGACGGTGAACGAGGAAGATTATTCCCGTGCGCGCCTTCTGCTCGCCGGCCAAGGACTGCCTAAAGCGGCGCCGGGCGGGTACGCGATCCTCGATCAGCTGCCGATGGGCGTCAGCCGTGCCGTCGAGGGTGAGCGCCTGCGCCAGGCGCGCGAGACCGAGCTTGCCCGGTCGATCCAGGAGATCGACGTCGTCACCGAGGCGCGCGTGCATCTGGCTATGCCGGAATCGAGCGTGTTCGTGCGCGACAATGCCCAGCCATCCGCCTCCGTAGTAGTGAAGCTGCAGGGAGGCCGCGCTTTGAGCGAGGCGCAGGTGCAGTCGATCATCAACCTCGTGGCATCGTCGGTGCCGGGCATGAAGCCCGAAGCCGTGACAATCGTCGACCAAATGGGCGGCCTCCTCTCCAAGCCTGGCGCCATGGGCCAGAGCGGCACCGAACAACGGATCGCGCTGCAGCGGCAGGTGGAGGAGAAATATCGCACGCAGCTGATCCAGCTGCTGACGCCGCTGATCGGCGCGGGGAACTTTACGGCCGAGGTGCAGGCCGACGTCAACATGGACGAGACCTCCGCTACGCGTGAAAGCTATGACAAGCAGGGTGCGCTGCGTGCCGAAACCGGCAACTGGACCAGCAACCAGGCAAGCGACGCACAGGCGCCCGGCGGCATTCCGGGTGCGTTGAGCAACACGCCGCCGCCGGCTGCGACGCTGCAGCAGCCGCAGGTGGCGGTAGGCGCGGACGGCCAGCCGGTTCAGTCCGGCCAGCCGATCGCCGGTGGCCCGGCGCCGAACGCGAACAAGCAATCGGACCAGTTCGCCCGGTCCTATGACCTTGGCCGCGAAGTTTCGGTCACCCGCGCGGCACCGGGTGCCGTCAAGCGTCTATCCGTGGCCGTCCTGCTGCGCGAACCGGAGAAGGGCCGCCGCACCGCAGCCGAAATCAACCAGATTACCCAGCTTATTCGCTCAGCCGTTGGCTTTGATCAGGCCCGCAATGACCAGGTGACGGTGATCAGTCGCAAGTTCGCCGGCGAAGGCGAGGGCGCAAGTGACGGCCCGGCCTGGTATGACAATAGCTGGCTGCCGGTGATCGCGCGAAACGTGACGGCGATCGTGATTGCGCTGATGGTGTTGTTGCTGGGCGTGCGCCCGTTGGCCAAGGCGCTGATGAAGAAGAAGGAAGAGGCGGAGGCACCGTCGCACGCCGTGCTCAGCGCCGGGGGCGAGGCCATCGCTGAGGGCGAGGAGGGCGCGAATGGGGGCGCCGAAATCTCAGTGACCCCGCCGGTGACGCTCGACGAGATCGAGGCCAGTCGCAACTATGACGAGCGGATCGGCAAGGTGCGTGGCTTTACCCGTGACAATCCGGCGCGCGCCGCACTTGCGGTGCGTGACATGATGAAGGCGACGGCGCAGTGAACGAGATCGCGCTTCGCACTTTCACCGGCACGGAACGCGCCGCGGTGCTGATGATGCTGGTGGGCGAGGAGGAAGCCGCAGCGATCCTCCAAAAGCTGGAGCCTGATGAAGTGCGCGAACTTGGCCGCGCCATGTACACCGTCGCCGATGTGAGCGAGGCCGACGTGGAGGGCGTGCTGGACGATTTCGTCGGCCGTGCGCGTGAGCGGACCGGCATCACCTTCGATCCCAAGCCGAAGATCGAGGCGGTGATGCACCGTGCGCTGGGCCAAGAGAAAGCCGAAAGCGTCCTGGCGCGGATCACGCCGCCGGAAGCCGCGTGCGAGATCGAACTGCTCGACTGGCTTGACGCGACCGACATCGCCGCCATGATCGAGAAGGAGCATCCGCAAGTCGCCGCCCTGCTGATCGCGAATCTTGATCCCGCTGTCGGGGCGCAGGTGCTGGAATTGCTGCCCGATGCTGCGCAGCCGGAGATACTGCATCGCATCGCAAAGCTTGGCCCGATCACGCCGGAAGCGGTGGAAACGCTGAAGACGATGATCGGCAGCCGCGCGGCGAGTGCCGCGCAGGGCACGCAGGTCAAGCTGGGCGGTACGCGCGAGGCGGCAAAGATCCTGCAAGGTGCGCGCAAGACAACCGAGCAGCGGGTCATGCCCAAGCTGCTCAAGCTGGACAAGGAAACCGCGCGGGCGATCGAGGAGGCGATGTTCGTCTTCGACAACCTGCTCGACATGGACGACAAGAACCTGGGCACGCTGATCCGAAACATCGACAGCGATATCCTGACGCGCGCGCTGAAGGGCGTCGACGAAGCGGCGCGCAGCCGGTTCCTGGGCTGCATGTCTGCCCGTGCCGCCGACGGCATTCGCGACGAGATGGAAGCGCGTGGCCCGATGAAGCTGTCCGAAGTGCTTGAGGCGCAAAAGGTGATCATCGCGATCGCCCGCAACCTCGCCAAAGACGGTACTATCATGATGGGTGGGGGTGAGGACGATTATGTCTGAGGCGGCGGTGAGCGGTGCGTTCGTTGCGGGCTTTTCCGCGCGACAGGATGATGCGGCAGTACGGCTGCACCGCATGTTCGCGGAGCGGCCGTCAGGCTTCGCGCCGGGCGACCTGATCGCGCGAATCGAGGAAGCGTTCGCGGCCTCACCGAACGGCTTTGGTCCTGCGTCAGCAGGCACAGAGATAGACGAGGAAGAGACGCCGAGCCTTGATCCAGTAACGGCGGCGGCCGAGGTTGTGGCGATCGATCCGCTGGTGGAGGCGCATCGTGTCGGTTACGACGCCGGTTATACTGCGGGGCGGATCGAGCAGGAACAGCAGACCGCGCGGGATCTGGCGTTGCTCGAGGGCATCGCTGCGTCTCTGAAGTCCGATGAACGGCTCGATCGGGAGCGTATTGCGCAGCAGCTGCGCCAGACGGTGCTGCATCTCGTGACCCGCCTGGTGGGCGATACCGGCATTTCCGCCGAGCTGCTCGCCGCCCGAGTGGAGGCAGCGGCTGAACTGCTGGCCGACCAGAGCGAAAGCGCGATCCTGCGCGTGAACCCGGCGGATGTGGCGCTGCTTGAGGGCCGCTTGCCGGATACCGTTTTTGCGGTCGGCGATGCCGCGCTGACACGCGGCAGCTTCGTGCTGGAGGCGGCCTCTACGATCGTCGAGGAGGGGCCGGAGCTGTGGCTGGAGCAACTGACCAGTGCACTCGACAAGGTCGCCGTGCCGGCCGCGGCTTGACCATTTCCTGACTGCCCGGCAACCGCCGGGATTGCGCTCCAGACGCCGGACTGCCGACGCGTTCCGGGTGTTCTTCCACGGGACAATCAATGCTGAACCGTTTCACCGCCGATTATCTCGACGCGCTTGGTGATGCCGATTTCCGACCGGCGCCGAAGGTGGCCGGGCGGCTTGCGTCCTATGACGGGTTGTTGATGGAAGCGGTCGGCCTGACACTGCCTGTAGGTACCGTGTGCCGGATCGGCGACGCGCGTGTGGGCGTGGAGGCCGAGGTGATCGGTTTTCGCAATGGCCGGACCTTGCTGATGAACCTCGGCGGCCCCGCCGCGCTGCTGCCGCAGATGCCGGTGCGGCCAACGGGCGCGCCGGGCGAAGCGGAAGTTGGCGAGGCGCTGCTGGGCCGGGTGGTCGATGGCGCGGGAAATCCGATTGACGGCCTGGGGCCCATCCGCGGCGCCGGTCGCTGGCCGCTTGCCGGCAAGCTTCAGTCGCCGCTCGACCGTGGTCGCGTGCTGGAGCCGCTCGATGTCGGCGTGCGCGCGATCAACGGTTTGCTGACGATCGGCAAGGGTCAGCGCGTCGGCATCATGGCGGGCTCGGGCGTCGGCAAGTCGGTGCTGCTCGGCATGATGGTGCGCGCGGCCAAGGCGGACGTGATCGTCATTGGCCTGATTGGTGAGCGCAGTCGCGAAGTCGCTGACTTTCTGGAAACGAAGGTGGCGGGTGAGGCGCGCAAACGGTCGGTGGTCGTCGCGGTGCCGGCCAACCATTCACCGGTGCTGCGCATCCGCGGCGCGCTGCGCGCGACGGCGATCGCAGAGGCATTCCGCGCCGAGGGCAAGAATGTGCTCCTCATCATGGATTCGCTCACACGTGTGGCGCATGCCGGGCGCGAGATCGGGCTGGCGCTTGGCGAGCCAGCCTCCGCGCGGGGCTATCCGCCTTCTGCGATTGCCATGCTGCCGAACCTGATCGAGCGCGCCGGTACCGATGTGAACACCGGCGGCGCCATTACCGCGATCTACACCGTGCTGGCGGACGGCGACGACGGCAACGATCCCGTGGTGGATTCCGCGCGATCGATCCTAGACGGCCATATCGTGCTGAGCCGCGCGCTTGCCGAGCATGCCGTCTACCCAGCGATCGACGTGTCCAAGTCCGTCAGCCGCGTAATGACTGACATCGCGGTGAAGCCGCACGTTCAGGCCGCACGAGTCCTGCGGCGCCATCTGGCGACCTACGAAGAGAACCGCGATCTGGTGCTGATGGGCGCCTATCGTGCAGGCGCCGATCCGGCGATCGACGCAGCGATCGCCTACCATCCCGCGGTCATGGAGTTCATCCGGCAGGATGCGGACGCGAGCGTGTCACTGGAGGATGCGGTGACGGAACTGACCGGCGTGTTCGGCGATGGATAACAAGAAGCTCCAGCGGTTGCATCGCGTGCGTACGCTTCAGCTTGGCATGGCGCGGGCGGAGGAAACGCGCGCGCATGAGCAGGTGTCGAGCGAGATGACTCTGTCGCAGCGGATCGCCCAGCTTGCCGCAGCGGTTTCGCCCGAAGAAGGACTGAGAGCGGCGTTCTCCTTCGCGGCAATGGCGCATTATCGGGAAAAGCTGCACCGCAATGCGCAGGCGGTGGACAATCGCGTCCGCGCGGCTGAGGCAGCGGCCGCTCGCGCCGTGGAAGCCACACGTGCTGCCAAGCGTGATCAGACGGCGGTGGAGAAGCTGATCGCGCGCGGCGAAGCGGAAGCGGCGTTGCGTGCGATCAGGGCGCTTCAGGATGCGCCGCCGACCCGGAAGATCCGGCACGATCCTTGCTGAACTAACGTCGGAATAGATCCGACGAGAAGCCGATCCATGATGTCGATCCGCACCATCACTATCCCGCCGGTGGCTTCACCAGCCGGTATCCTGCCTGCTGGCGCAGCCGCGGGTGAGAGCTTTGCCGCGTTGCTGCCTGCGATGATGGTACCGGTGATGCCGATGGCGCCGGAAGGTGCCGGCAAGGACTTGCCGGTTGCCGGCGGCGAGGATGACGCCGTGACTGCCGGCGCCGGCACTGTTCTGTGGCTCGCGCCTTCGGTGACGACCGCCATCTATTCAGGCGCCGCGGCACCGAAGAGCGACGATACGGCCCCCGACGTGTCCCTTGCGCCGCCTGCCACGCTGGGGACGGCTTCTTCGGTTCTTCCTAATCCCCTTGCTGACGGGAACGCCGCGCGGCCGGCGCCAGGTGGCGCGGTTGCCAATTTGGTGCCACTGCTAGCGCGCCGGGTCGTAAGCCCGTCTGATGCCGCGGAGAAAAGCTTCGCGCAGAGCCCGTCAGCCGGCGCTGCGGTGCCGGTGAGCCAAGGGGCGGCGCTGGACCCATCGCCGAAGGCAACCCATATTTCGCGGCCGCTATATCCAATCGTGGCAAACTCTATTGCTGCCGGCACCTCGCGGCTGGCTTCGGAGGGCGCCATAGCTGATGCGGTGCCCCCACTGCCGGGCGGGCTGCATAGCGGCGCTGAAGGTATGACGCAGCCCGCATCCGATCGCGCCGTGGCGTCGAAGCGCCGCAATGTAATTTCGGGCGCGCCGCTGACGTCGCGCCATCTGTGGCGTTCGCCATCTCCGGTGATGTCGGATCCACATGCTGGCGGAAACACAGCGCATCTGTTGCCGGTTGGCACTCTCGCGAACACGCCGCAGTCGCCGCCGCCGGGAGCGACTCCGCTGGCAAGCTGGCTGGACGGCGGCGGCGAAAGTACTGCCAGGCGCCACGCAGGCTACGCGATGCCGCCAAAGCACGGGAATGCCGCCCCCGGCGTATGGCGGGCACCGTTTGAACTCTCGCGGCCGCTATCCTCGGTTGTGGCGGACTCACTTGCTGGCGGCGACGCCGCGCGGCTGGTACGAGTGGACGCTCCGGCTCCTGTGGTGCCGCTGCCTGTGAGCTGGCTGGATCACGATGGCGAAGGTGTGATGCAGCGCTCCTCCGAGGGCGCCTCGGTGTCGAAGTGCGAGAACGCAGAGCCGGTAGCATCGCTGACTCCGCGCTATATGTGGCGGTCACCATCTCAGGTAGTTGCGGATCCGCTCGCTGGCGGTAACGCCGCGCGGCTCGTGCCAGCGGAGGCTCCGGCTCTTGTCGGACCGGCGACGATGCCCCCGATGCTGAGCCGGCCGGAAGCTGGCGGGCCAGATGGGACGCACACCGCGCTATCCGACAGCCCGTCACCGAGCCCGGAAAGCGGCCTGAGTGATAAGTCGGCGTCGGCGCAGACCGTGGCGGACAAGGTCACTGGCTCGGGAGCCGCAAGTAGCCGAGATCGTGGCGCGCATCTGCCGGCTGCGAGTGTGCAGGCAGGGCCCGTGCTGCAGCCGGCCGAGGCAAACCGGATCGCGCCGGCCGCGCAGGTGTTCGCCGCCGCGATTCAACAAGTGGTGCGCGAGGAGCGTCGCCCGGCTGCCGCGGAGCAGGCGATCGTGGCCATCGCTCCCACGACGGATCTCGCCGCGCACGCCGTCACCGCGGCGGAGAGCAGCCGCCACGCCGCGCTCGACATGGCGCGCGACACTTGGCCAGCCAAGATGATCGAGCGGATCGAGATGCTGCGCGACGCGGCAAACGCGAACGACACCAGCATTCGCCTGGTGCCCGATCGGCTGGGGACGATCGACGTCTCGCTGCGCCGCGACGGCGATACGGTTGCCGTGCACTTCCAGGCGCAGCACGCCGAGACGCGCCAGCTGATTGCCGAGGCCCAGCCGCGGTTGGCCGACATGGCGGAAGCGCGTGGGCTGCGCTTGTCGACCCAGACGAGCGACGGCGGCAGCCATCCACAGCAACAGCAACAGCGCGCTGGCACCGGCACCGCGCCCACCAACAACGTGTCGCCGGATGCTGCCCAGACGGGCGCGTCGTCGGCCGACGAGCGAGTCGCATGAGAGCGGGGATTTTTGAGCAATGATTGAAAAGGAAGCAGCGGCCGAGCCCGCGTCCAAGAAGAAGGGCAAGCTCGGCAAGCTCGGCAAGATCGTCGTGATGGCGGTTGGCGTTATGGTGCTGGTCGGCGGGGGCGTCGGCGCGGGCCTCTATGCTGCCGGCTCCGGCCTGGTCGGGAGCGGCGCGCATTCGGCGGAAGCTCCGAACACGCCAAAGCTGGTGCCCAAGAGCGCGCAGAAGCGCGGCGGTGAGGGCGGCGACGGTGGCGGTGAAGCAGCCGAAGGCGATGCCGGCCACGAGGGCATGCCGACGCCGGACGGGGCGGGTGGCGAGGCTTATGCCTCCAACTATTATGCGCTTGAAAAGGAGTTCACCGCGAATCTGCAGGATTCGGTGCACTTCATCCAGGTCGGCATCGCCGTGTCGACCCCCTATGACGACAAGGTAATCCAGAACATCAAGACGAACGACATCGCGATCCGCTCAGCGATCCTGATGGCGCTCGGAGATACCACGGAAGATCAGGTATTTACCTCCCAGGGGAAGGCGCAGCTGGCCAAGCGGCTGGTGGCGGCAGTCAACACCACGCTGAAGCAGAAAGAGGGATTTGGTGGCGTTAGTAACGTCTACTTTACCAATTTCGTTGTTCAGTGAACGGGCATGGTTAACGCCAAATCCTCCCCTGCGCCTGAACGGCGCGAGCGCGCCCGCGCTCAAGCGGTCCAGCCGGGCGGCCTGGGGCAGGCGAAGCTCAATCCGTTCGGCGACCTGCATACGCTGCAGCATCTCTCGGCGCGTCTTGCGCGGGGGATGCGCGGCGTGTTCGAGCCGTTGCTGCGCGATGAGGTGCGGGCCTGGGCGGAGCCGCTGTCGGTGCAGCGCTTCGCCGATTATCGCGCGGAACGGCCGGACCGGCTGACCGCGTGGCTGCCGTTGGGGATGGACGATCGCACCGCGCTGCTGGTGCTCGACGGCAAGTTCGTGCTCGAGCTGCTGGACCTGTTCTTCGGTGGCACCGGTGCGGCGCCGGCGGATATGCCGCGCGAATTTTCCCCCGCGGCCGAAGCGATGGTCGCGCGGCTGGGGCAGATGATCGCGGTGCCGCTGACCAGTGCTTGGGAGCCGCTGGCGCGCGTCAGCTTTTCAATCGGACGCTGCGAAGCCAACGCCGCGATGCTTTCCGATTTCGATGGCGACGATGCGATGATCATCACCCGTTTCGGCGTGGCGCCGGGCCACGGAAAGCCTGCCTTTATCGATCTCATTTACCCAGTGTCCGCGTTGAAGCCGCACGGCACCGCGCTGACCGGCAAGGTCGTCGCCAAGGCGGCGGCCGAAGATGCGCTGTGGCAGACCGCGCTGACCCGCGCGGCGATGAACATCCGCTTTCCGGTGCGGTCGGTTCTGGCCGAGCCGACGATCCGCCTGTCGAAGCTGATGGCACTTCAGCCCGGCGACGTCATTCCGATCAGCTTCGGCCAGGATGTGCCGGTGATGGTCGGCAATGATCGCCTGGGCACGGGCACCGTCGGCACGTCGAACGGCCATGCTGCCATCCGCCTCACCTCGCTTGCCTCTCTCGAAGGACTAAATCCATGAACGACATGAGCGGGGGCTTCCCTGCGGACGGCGCGTTGGCGGCCAATTTCCGGCTGCTGCAGGACGTCGACGTGAAGCTGACGGTGGAAATCGGTTCGACGCAGCTGACGCTGCGGGAGCTGCTGGCACTTGGCGAGTCGAGCGTGATCGAGCTCGACCGGCAGGCGAACGAACTGCTCGACGTCTTCGTCAACGGCACGCTTATTGGACGCGGCGAAGTGGTGACCGTAGGTGACCGGTTCGGCGTGCGAATGACCGAGCTCGTCAACCCCGACAAGCGCGGCTGAGCCACCCGATGCTGTGGTCCTACATCCTGAAGCTGATCGTGCTGCTGCCGCTCGTGTGCGGCTTGATGATCGGCTGCCTGTACCTGTGGCGTCGGCTGGAGAGCCGCATGCCGGGCCGCGCCGAGACGCGGCTGATCACGGTGAAGGAAACCATGATGATCTCGCCCGGCCTGCGGCTTGCGGTCATCGATTTCGAGGGCAAGCGCCTGCTCGTGTCGGTTGGCCGCGGCGGCGTGACGCTGGTGGACCGCGCTGATGGGAAGACGCAGCTGTGATCACTGTTCGCCGCACCAATAGCGGCATCGCGCTGTTCGCGGAGCGCGGAGCGCCGGCGCGGCATGGCGCTCGCTCGCGCACCGCCGCCCCGCCGCTGTGCGCGCACACTATCGTGTTGGTCGTGCTGGCCATGGTCGTCGCGCTGCTGGTGGCGATGCCTGCCTTTGCCCAGACCGCGCCGATTGCACCGGCCGCACCTGCTGTGCCGGGCGCAGGAGACGCCGTGGATCGCGCGCTTGGCCAGCTAGGCGGCGGGGCGAACGGCTCGGGATCCATGTCGCTGTCGCTCCAGGTCCTCATCATCATGGGCCTGCTGAGCATACTGCCGGGCATCCTCCTCATGATGACCAGCTTCACGCGGATCATCATCGTGCTGTCGATCCTGCGCCAGGCGATGGGGCTGCAGCAGACGCCGCCAAATCAAGTGCTGATCGGCCTCTCGCTGTTCCTGTCGATGTTCGTGATGGCGCCGGTGATCAGCCAGATCAACACAACGGCGGTGCAGCCTTATGCCGCGGGGCAGATCGGCGGGACGGACCTGATCAAGACGGTCGGCGCGCCGCTTCACGCCTTCATGGCGAAGCAGACGCGGGTAAAGGATGTGACGATGTTCGCCGAGATGGCGAAGTCCGGTCCGTATGCGAGCCCGAATGACATTCCTTATTCGGTGCTGCTGCCCGCTTTCGTCACGAGCGAACTAAAGACCGCCTTCCAGATCGGCTTCCTCATCTTTCTGCCGTTCCTGGTGATCGACCTGGTGGTCGCGACCGTGCTGATGAGCCTCGGCATGGCGATGCTGAGCCCGACGATCATTTCGCTGCCGTTCAAGCTGCTGCTGTTCGTGTTAGTGGACGGATGGGCGCTAACGATGGGCAGCCTGGCGAACAGTTTCGCGACTTAGTCGGCATCCTCCCGTTCGTGCCGAGTGAAGTCGAGGGACGGGCAACATGGTGCTGGCTCGGAGGCACGTGCCTCGACGGCGCTCGGCACGAACGGATTTGAGCAGGCGACCATGGTAGACGCAGATTACTTCCTGACCGTCGCGAACCAGACGCTCTGGGTGCTGGCGCTTGCCGCCGCGCCGATCCTGATCCCGGCGCTCGTTTCCGGCTTGATCCTTGGCATGGTGCAGGCCGCGACGTCGATCCAGGAGCAGACGTTGAGCTTCGTGCCGAAGCTGATCGTCGTCGGCCTGTCACTCGTGATTTTCGGGGCGATGATCCTCGGGCTGCTGACCGATTTCACCATTTCGATCTTCGACCGGATCCCGGATCTGGTCCGCTAAACGGGTGCGGTTGAACTGCCCTCCCGTGGTGTCGCGTGCAGTCGAGGCGCTGTTCCTGTTATGCCCGGCTCGCCACTCGACCGTGCGCGGGACGAACGGCGTTGGGTTGGTGCGTGAAATCACCTCATGGCCGCAGAGCGACGCCGGATGCTAGGCTTCGGCCTCTCGATCGAGCCGCAATTGTGGGCGCTGGTCTTCGTCATGGTTCGCGTCGGCGCCGCATTCATTGCAGCGCCCGTGTTCGGCAACGTCTCCGTGCCGCTGCAGGTGCGCGTCGTGCTAGCGGGGGCGGTGGGCGTGCTGGTGCTGGGTACCCAGAACATCACGCCGCCGGCGCAGGTGTTCGGGCTCGCTACCTTCCTCGCCGTTGCCGCGGAGGCGCTGGTGGGGCTGGCGATCGGCTTCATCCTGCAAGTCGCCTTTGCGGCGCCGCTGATCGCGGGCGAGCTGATCGGCGGATCCATGGGGCTTGGCTTTGCCAATATGATCGATCCGAACACCGGACGTTCCTCGCCGGCGATCGGCCAGTTCCTGTCGATCCTGCTGACTTTGCTGTTCCTGTCGGTAGACGGCCACCTCGTGCTGGTGGAGATGGTGGCGAAAAGCTATGTCGCGCTGCCGCCGGGGGCCGCTTGGCTCGCGCCCGCGCAACTGCGGGACATTGCGATGTTCGGTGGCTATGCCTTTCTTGCCGGCCTCCTGCTCGCGCTCCCCGTCGGCTTCCTTTTACTGTGCCTTAACCTGGTTGTCGGCATGATCTCCCGATCGGCGCCGGCGTTGAACCTGTTCTCCATCGGCCTGCCAGCAAGCCTTGCGGTCGGCGTGATCGCGATGGCCGCCGGCTTTCCTGCCATGGGTGATTATATGCTCGTGATCGTGCGCGAAGGGCTGGAAGCGACGCAAAGCCTGGTCCTTGGCTGATGGCAGACGAGTTCGGCGAAAAAACAGAAGCCCCGACAGCCAAGCGGCTGAAGGACGCCGTCGACAAGGGCGATGTCCTCAAGTCCCGCGAGTTCGCGACCGCGCTGGTGGTACTGGCGGGGGTGGCATGGCTCGTCTTCTTCGGCCCGTCGCTGGTTGCGGCGTGCAAAGGCGTGATGGCGGAAAGCTTCCGCTTCGGGCGCGGTGACGTGGAAGATTTCCAGCCGTTCCGCCCGCTTGCGGCGGCGGGGTGGAAGCTGCTGCCGGCGCTTGGCGCGCTGTTCGCGATCACGGTGGTGGCGGGCGTGCTGAGCCAGGCGGGGCTGGGTTCGCTGCGCTTCAATGCGTCGCTGCTGGCGCCCAAGGGCAACCGCATCAACCCCGCTTCCGGGCTGAAGCGCATCTTTGGGATGCACGGCTGGATCGAGCTAGGCAAATCGCTGCTGAAGGTGGCGCTGCTTGGTACGGTCGGCGGATGGCTGCTGATGCAGTCCTCACGCACCACATTAAGCCTCGCGCGGTCGAACCTGAACGAGGCGGTGAACGCGCTTGGGGGATCGCTGACTCACCTGATGGTCGTCATGGCGATGGGGCTGGCCGCGATCGCATTTGTCGACGTGCCGCTGCAGATGTTCCAGCGCATGAAGAAGCTGCGCATGAGCAAGCAGGAGATCAAGGACGAGCACAAGGAGAGCGAGGGCAATCCCGAAGTGAAGGGGCAGATCCGCGCGCGGCAGCGGGCGATGCTATCCGGGTCCACGCGCGCCGCGGTGGCGGAGGCGCATGTTATCCTGACCAACCCGACGCACTTTGCGGTTGCGCTGCGCTATGATCGCGGGCGTGATCAGGTGCCGGTGGTGGTGGCGAAGGGCCGCGGTGCGACGGCGCTGGCGATCCGCGAACTCGCTGGCGAGGCGGCAGTGCCGATCCTGGAATATCCGATGCTGGCGCGTGCGGTGTATTACACCAGCCGCGAGGGGCAGGAGGTGCGGGACGATCTGTACCTCGCGATCGCGACGGTGCTGGCATTTGTCTTCGGGCTGAACGCCGCGGCGGGCGGGACAACGCCGCCGCTGCCGGCGGTGGATGTGCCCGAGGGGGCGCGCTTCGACGAGCATGGGGCGGCGCTGCATTGATCCGCGCCGGTGACAGACGGTCACCGATGGTACAAAGATGGTAAAGTTTGGCGCGCCTTGGTCGTTTGATGCGACGTCATGACCACCACGACCAGCACCACCGCCGCGCCGACCCCGACGCCGTCCACGACCAGCGTCACCAAATCGGCGGCAAGCGCGCTGCTGACGTCGCTGAATACGGGATCGGGCGTGGATACCGATGCGCTGGTCACTGGCCTGGTGGAGGCACAGTTCGCGGCCAAGAGCTCGATGCTCACGGCAAAGTCCGACCGGCTGACGGCTCAGCTTTCGGGCGTGTCCACGCTGAAGAGCGCGATCACGGATTTCGCCTCGGCTCTGGAAGCGTTGGTAAAAAGCGGGACGCTGCAATCGCAGCCAAAGAGTTCGGATGACCGCGTGCTGACCGCGACCGCGATCTCCGGTGCCAAACTGACCGGGCTGACGGCTAACATTCGCGTCGATCAACTAGCGACGCCGCAGACAGCGGTGAGCAAGGAGAGTGTCGAGTCCAAGGACGCGCCATCATTCAAGGGAAGCTTGACGCTCAGCATTGGTCCCGATCCCGCCAATGGCGATACCACGAACACGTTCACGATTGACCTCACCGGCGATACCTCGCTGACCGGCGTGGCTGCGGCGATAAACGCCAAGAAGAGCGGCGTGACGGCAACGGTGGTGACCGATGCGGATGGACACGCCTTTCTGTCGCTTAAGGGCGACACCGGCGCGGCCAAGGCGTTCACGCTGACGGCCTCCGGGGATTCGACGGACGAGCTGAAGAAGCTGAGCGTCGGGCCGGATGCGACCGGGATGACGATCAACAGCACCGCTGGCAATGCAAAGCTGACGGTTGACGGCATCAGCGTGCAACGTGCGAGCAACAGCATCAGCGACCTGGTGACGGGCGTGAAGCTGGACCTGACCGGCACGTCGGAAGCCCCCGTGTCGCTGTCCACCACTACGCCGACGACGGCGTTGACCAACGCAATCGAAGACGTGGTCTTCACCTACAACTTGGTGATGGCGGAGCTTAAGAAGCAGACCGACCCGATCACCGGCGACCTGCGCGGCGATCCAGGCGCGCAAAACCTGCTGCGCAGCATGAAGGCGCTTACCTTGCGTGACCTACTGCCGGGCGGAGCGCCTGGCACGCCCCGCACGCTGGCGGAGCTCGGCGTCAACACCAATCGCGACGGCACACTATCGGTGAACGTTGATACACTATCGAAGGCGATCACCAACAATCCCGGCGCCCTGGAAGCGATCTTTTCCAATTCCTCGGATGGCTCGGGCCTGCTGGCGGCGATGAACTCGGTGAAGCTGAACGCAACGAGTGCGCTCTATGGCCTTGGCGCATCGGCCAAACGCTACACCGAGGCGAAGGGCGAACTCACCAAAGAGCAGGACAAGATGACAGACCAGCGCGACCGGTTGACGACGCGCATGACGCAGCAATTCGCATCTATGAACGCGCGCGTCGCAGCTTACAAGTCGACGATGACCTTCATGGAGAATCAGATCAAGGCGTGGACCAACGAGAAACCCTGATGATTTACGCGTCCGTACTGTCGCGCGATCCCGCGCAGACCTATCGCCAGATCGACCTTGCGGGACGCACCGCCACCGCGGACGGACCGGCGCTGGTGCAATTGCTCTACGAGGAACTGTGCCAGGCACTTCGCGCGGCGGCTTGGGCGGCGGAGCACAAGAAATTTTCCACAAAAAGCGACCGCGTGACGAGGGCAACCGCCATCCTGTTCGCACTGGAGGCGGGGCTCGACTTCGAGAAAGGCGGCGAGGTGTCGACCACGCTCGCCAAGCTCTATGCCGGTGCGCGGCGGCAGGTGATCGAGGCGAGCCTGGGGAATGACGGCGCGCCGTTCCGCACCGTGGCGGATACATTTGACGAGATTGGCCAGGCCTGGAAGGTGGCGCGGGCCGCCTGACCGTCGTCGCGGTCAGAAGCCGGCGCCCGGGGCGACGGCGTCACCCTGGTTGATTGCTTACCGCGTCAGCGAAGCCAGTGGCGCGCCATGAAATAGCCGGTGACAAGGACCGAGATCACCGCGCAGATCCCGAGAATGGCGTCGAATGCCCATGGCTCCTTGGCGTACCAAAGGCCTTCCACGTTCATCCCGTAGAGGCCGGTGATGAAGGTGAGCGGCAGGAAGACGAGGGCGGCGATCGAGATGATGAGGCTGCGCTTGTCGAGCTGTTCGGCGCGGAGATCGGTCAGTGCCTCGTGCATCAGGCTGGATCGTTCGCGGATCGCCTCCAGTTCCTCCGCCATGCGCGCGGCGCGATCGGCCGCGGCGGCAAGGTGCGCGCGATCGTCCGATCCAAGCCAGTCCCCGGGCAACGCGACAAGCCGCTCGAGCGCAGCACGCTGCGGATTGAGGAAGCGGCGGTAGCTGATGGCTTCGCCGCGCACGCGCGTGACGTTGAGGCGAAGCTTCATGATCTGGCTGCTGTCGAGCTGCTGCTCACAATCGTCGAGATCATCGCCAAGATCGGCCACGACGGGATCTAGATCGCTGGTGATGGCGGTAGCGAAGGCAGTGATGAGATCGCCGGGATCACGGATGCTGCCGGTCTTCACTTCCCGCTGCACCGAATCGACCGCGAGGAGTCGCTTGCGTGCGACCGAGATAACGCGGCCCTTCACCGCCCAGATCCGCAGCGAGGCGAGCATGTCGGACGAATCGAGCGGTTCGGTGCTGCGACCGCGCAGGTTGAGGAAGGCACCGCTATCGAACGCTTCGCAGCGCGGGCGGCTTTCGCTCGCCGTCAAAGGCTCGACGACGTAGTCGGGCAGCTTCGCTTCGTCGGTGAGCCATGCCTGGGCATGCTCGGCGGTGGAGGTGAGATGCACCCAGGCCATCGCATCGCGGACGGCAAGTGCGTCCTTGATGTCGATCTCGTGCGCGCCGGCGTCGTCGATGCGATAGGCAAATCCGCTCACATCATCCTCACGTCGAGGGTCAATCCGGGGAGCCCGGCGGGGGGCTCGGCACAGGCAATGCGATCGGCGTCGGCGCGGGCGCGGTCGAGGATCGCCGTTGGCACCGCGGCATCGTGAGTCACGCGATCGGCATTGGCGAGAAGGCGCGCGTCACGCAGCGTCAGATCATCGGGATCGGTGGAGGTGAGGCGAATGGTCTCGATCGTGCCGGCACCGTCGCCTCGCCTGCCAGCCCGTGCGAGCCAACGGGCGACATCTGAGGTCGAGGAAAGCGGATCTAGCAGACCGCCGGGTCGAAGCGCGTCCGAAATGGCGCGCCTGCGCTCGGCCGCATCGGGAAAGGCCGTGCGGATCGCGCCGCGCGCCGCGAAAAGCGCATCGGCCAGGCGGCCGAGGCTGGCGGGGAATAGACTTTCGAGCCGCTGGCGAAGCGCGGCCGCGAGGCCGGCGGAGGCGCCGCCGGTGCCCACGGCGACAATCACCGGATCGCGGTCAACGATGGCGGGCAGCGTGAAATCACACAGCTCCGGCCGGTCGACCGCGTTCACGAGCACGCCGCGTGCCTTGAGCCGCGCGACGGCAGCGTCGTCGTCGACCACGATGGCGAGCCGGGCGCCCGCGTCAGTTTCGTCTTCACCGACGACGATCGCGCTGGCCCGTTCAAGCAAGCGGCGCTTGGCGTCTGCCGCCTCGCCATCGCCCACCAGGATCACCGCGCGGCCCTGCAGCCGCACGAAGATCGGCAGGCTGTGCAGCGTCACAGCCAGTCCGGCACGCGCTCGGCAGCGAGGATCGTCTCGGCCGCAATGCGATCCGCCACCACGGCGTAGCGATCACCGTCGACCAGCACCTCAGGCACCAGCGGGCGCGAATTGTACGTCGACGCCATGGTCGCGCCATAAGCGCCGGCGGTGCGGAAGATCGCCAGATCGCCCGACTTCACCGCATCGATCTCCCGATCGCGCGCGAAGGTGTCGCCGGTTTCGCACACCGGGCCGGCGATGTTCGCCATCATGCGATCGCCGGTCGGCCGCACCGCCTGGAAATCGTGCCATGCATCGTAAAGCGCAGGACGGGCGAGATCGTTCATCGCCGCATCGACGATGACATAGGGGTTGCTGACACCGGGCTTCACCCAGATCACCTCGGTCAGCAGCACGCCGGCATTGCCCGCGATCACGCGGCCGGGCTCGAACATCAGCGTGACGCCCCAATCCTTCGTGACCCGCGCGACCATCGCCCCAAAATCGGCGGGATCGGGCGGCACGTCGCCCGCCCTGTAGTTGACGCCAAGGCCGCCGCCGAGATCGACATGGGTGATCGTGTGGCCGGCCGCGCGCAACTCGGCGATGAACTGGCCGATGCGAGAATAGGCTGCCTCCAGCGGGGCGAGATCGAGCAGCTGGCTGCCGATGTGGATCGCGACGCCGCGCAGGTCGAGGCCGGGCAGGCCGGAGAGACGAGCGAAGATCCCTGCGGCCTCGTCGATCGGCACGCCGAACTTGTTCTCGCGCTTGCCGGTCGAGATCTTGGCGTGGGTGCCGGCATCGACATCCGGATTGACGCGAAGCACGGCGCGCGCCGTCTTGCCCATCGCCGCGGCGAGCTGCGCCAGGACGGCGCCTTCCTCCTCCAGCTCGATATTGAACTGGCCGATCTCCGCCTCGAGGCCGCGGGTCAGCTCCGCACGGGTCTTGCCGACGCCGGAGAAGACGATGTCGGCGGCGGGCATGCCGGCGGCGAGCGCGCGGGCCATTTCGCCGCCCGAGACGACGTCAGCGCCATAGCCTTCGCGCGCAAGCACGTTCAGCACCGCGATATTGGGATTGGCCTTGATCGCATAAGCGAGATGGACCGGACCGGCGTGCTTCAACCCATCGCGGAAGACGCGGGCGTGGCGGCGCAGCGTGGCGGCCGAATAGACGTAGACGGGGGTGCCGACCTCCGCCGCAATGCGCGAAAGCGGCACGGCTTCGCAATGAAGCTCGCCGTCGACGAGTGAGAAATGGTCCATGATTACCTTGGCGGGAGATCGAATTCGTCGCTGCGGCGCTCATCGGAATTGCGCAGAAGCTCGTCGCTGCGGCCCGGGCGGGCCTGAGCGCTGGGGGTGAGAAGTTCGGCCGGGGTAGGGCGTGCATCGGCGCCGTAAGGGGCGGGCGGCAGCTGTTCCCCCGGCGCCGGTTTCAACCCCCGCGATGCGCCGCAGCCGGCGAGCAGCAGGATAACGCCAAGCAGGGCGAGCGGTGTTGCAGGCTTCATCCCAGGGCCTCACGTGCTTCGCGGATCGCTGCGCGGACATTGTCGGGCGCCGTGCCGCCGAAGCTGGTGCGGCTGGCGACCGAGGCATCGACCGACAGCACGTCATAGACGCGAGCGTCGATGCGCGGATCGATCGCGACGAGATCATCGAGCGGCACCTGATCGAGGCGCACGCCGAGCGCTTCTGCCCGCGCAACGGCGCGGCCGGTGATGTGATGCGCCTCGCGGAACGGAACGCCGGCCTCACGCACCAGCCAGTCGGCAAGATCGGTGGCGGTGGCAAAGCCGCTTTCGGCGAGGCCCCGCATCCGATCCGTGCGGAAGGTGGCGCTTTCGACCATCCCGGTCATCGCGGCGAGGCAGAGCCCCAGGAGATCATGGCATTCGAAGACCGGCGGCTTATCGTCCTGCATGTCCTTCGAATAAGCGAGCGGCAGCCCCTTCATCGTCACCATCAGGCTGACGAGACAGCCGGTGATCCGGCCGGCGTGCCCGCGCACCAGCTCGGCCGCATCGGGATTGCGCTTCTGCGGCATGATCGAACTGCCGGTGGACCATTGGTCGCTAAGCGAGACGAAGCCGAAGGGCTGCGAGGCCCAGAGGACGAACTCCTCGGCGAGGCGCGAGAGGTGAAGCGCGCATTGCGCGGCGCTGGTGAGATACTCGATCGCGAAATCGCGGTCCGACACCGCGTCCAGCGAGTTGCGCGTGGGACCATCGAAGCCGAGCGCGGCGGCGGTAGCCTGGCGGTCGACCGGGAAGCCGGTACCGGCCAGCGCCGCCGAGCCGAGCGGCGACAGGTTCATCCGGGCGCGGGCATCGCGGAAGCGGCCGACGTCGCGCCGCGCCATCTCTACATAGGCCATCAGATGGTGGCCGAGCGTGACGGGCTGCGCCGACTGGAGGTGGGTGAAGCCGGGCATCACGCTGCCGGCATGTTCCTCCGCCCGGGCGAGCAGTGCGCGCTGGAAGGCCGCGAGGGCGGCGAGCGTCTCGTCGATCGCGTCGCGCACCCAGAGGCGGAAGTCGGTCGCAACCTGATCGTTGCGGCTGCGCGCGGTGTGGAGGCGGCCCGCGGCGGGGCCGATCGCCTCGGCAAGGCGCGCCTCGGTCTGCATGTGGATGTCTTCGAGTGAGAGATCCTCCGCGACGCCGTTCGCCTCATACTGTTCGGCGACCTTGCCCAGGCCGGCGCTGATCGCGTCCGCATCCTCGCCCGACACGATGCCCTGCTTCGCGAGCATCGCGACATGCGCCTGGCTGCCGCGGATATCCTGCCGCCACATCCGCTTGTCGAAGGGAATGGAGGCATTTATCTCGCGCATCACCGCGGCGGGCCCTTCGGCGAAACGACCGCCCCACATCTGGTTGGAACCGCTCATGTCATCGCGCTCGGGAACCGTCTTTCTCCTCATGGCCGCGCTCGCGGCAGCGGCTTGCGATAGGCAAACGCCTGCGCCGGAGCAAGCGAACGTCGCGGTGACCCCCGACGAAGTGTCGCCGGACGAAGTCGCGCCCGGGACGGGCACCCCGGCGGCAAAGTCGGGCGAGGTCGATCGGTCGCACAGGGGCGAGGCGGCGCCGGCGGTGTCGTTCGTCGATCCGGCGGGCAAGAAGGTGACGCTGGCGGACTTCCGCGGCAAGCCGGTGCTGCTGAACCTGTGGGCGACGTGGTGCGCGCCGTGCATCAAGGAGATGCCGAGCCTGGATGCGGCGGCGGCGGACCCGCGGATCCAGGTGCTGGCGTTGAGCCAGGACATGCAGCCCGAGAAGGTGGCGCCCTTCTTCACCGAGCGGAAGCTGGCGCGGTTGAAGCCCTACACCGATCCGGACATGGGCCTGAGCCTGCATTACCGGGTGAACCTGCCGACGACGATCATGTTCGATGCCGAAGGGCGCGAACTGTGGCGCGTGGCCGGCGCGCTCGACTGGACCGGCGACAAGGCGAAGGCGCTGCTCGCCGAGTGACGGCGACAGCGGCGCGACAAAGCGTGCGGCGGGCAGGGTGACGATTTCGCTGCGTCGCACTAGATGACGACAATGAACCTCAACGGACTCGACATTGCAGTGCTCACCCTGGTTGGCGGGAGCGCGCTGCTGGGGCTGAAACGGGGGTTCGTCACCGAGGTTCTGGCGCTGTTCGCGTGGGTGGCGGTGATCTTCGCGGTGAAGATCTTCCACTTGCCGACTGCGCAGTTCCTGGCCGGGCCGGTCGGTACGCCATCAGGCGGCGCGGCGCTGGCGTTCGTGCTGCTGGCGGGCGTCACCTATTTCCTGGGACGGATGGTGGCCCGGGCGCTCGGCGAGCGGGTGAAGAAGTCGGTGCTGGGGCCGGTCGACCGCGCGCTTGGTTTCGGCTTTGGTGCGCTGAAGGGGCTGATCCTGGCGAGCCTTGCCTTCCTGCTCGTCTTCCTGGTGCTCGACACGATCAGCGGCGGCCCGCGGCAGCGGCCGGCGTGGACGCGGGAGGCGCGGACCTATCCGCTGCTGAGCGCGACGAGCGCCGCCATGGCCGACTTCGTCGATCGCCGCCGCCGCGGCCAGCCGGTGTTCGGCCCGCGCACCCCGGCGGCGCCCCCCGCCAATGCGAGTAGCCCGTCATGAGCAGCACGCTCTACAATGATGCGATCCTGAAGCTGGCGACCGACAATCCGATCGACGAGCGCCTGGCTGAGCCGCAGGGGACGAGCGAGAAACGATCGCCGATCTGCGGCAGCCGGGTGACGGTGGACGTGAACATCGGCGCCGATGGCCGCGTCAGTGAAGCAGGCATGCTGGTGCGCGCCTGCGCGCTGGGGCAGGCGAGTTCCTCCCTGTTGGCCGGCAACATCGTGGGCCGCACGCCCGACGAACTCGCCGCAGCGCGTGATGCGCTGACCGCGTGGCTGGCGCGGGAGGGGGCGATACCGGACTGGCCGGGCTTGGACGTGCTGGCCCCGGCGCTGGATTATCACGCTCGCCATGCCTCGATCCGTCTCGCGTTCGAAGCGGCGGCGGAAGCGGCAGCCCAGGCCGCGCAGGTGGCTCAAGGGCCGGCAACGGAGGCGAACGAGGCCTGATGGAAGACGCGGCGGGATCCCTGCTCCGCGACGGGTTCATCCTGTTGGGGGCGGGGCTAGGCTTTGTCCTGCTGTTCCGAAGACTGGGCCTCGGCGCGACGCTGGGTTACCTTGTTGCCGGCGCCGTCGTGGGCCCGCAGATCCTGGGGCTGGTGGGGGATGCCGAAGCGAAGCTTGGCATTGCCGAGCTTGGCATCACGCTGCTGCTGTTCGTCGTCGGGCTTGAGCTCAACCCGACGCGGCTGTGGAAGCTGAAGGAAGACATCTTCGGCCTCGGGCTGCTGCAGGTGACGCTGTGCGGCATGGTGATCGCCGCGATCGTGGCGGTGTTCGTCAAATTCTCGCTTCCGGCCGCGCTGGCGCTGGGCCTGCCGCTGGCGCTGTCGTCGACCGCGCAGGTGCTGCCGATGCTGCAATCGTCGGGCCGGCTGCGCACCCCGTTCGGTGAGCGGGCATTCTCGATCCTGTTGTTCCAGGATCTGTCGATCATCCCGCTGATCACGATCATCGCCGCGCTGAGCCGCAACCCGGCCGATGCCGGCGGGCCGCCGGGATGGCTGCTGATCCTTTACACGATCGGCGCGGTCGCGGGCCTCATCGCGGCGGGCCGCTTCCTACTGCGCCCGCTGTTCCGCTGGATCGGCAACATGGGCGAGCGCGAGATGTTCGTGTTCGCCGCGTTGTTCACCGTGATCGCCAGTGCCGCGCTGATGGAGGCGCTTGGGCTGTCGACCGCGCTTGGCGCGTTCGTCGCCGGCGTGATGCTGGCGGACAGCCCGTATCGGCACGAGCTGGAGGCAGATGTCGATCCGTTCCGTTCGATCCTGCTTGGCCTGTTCTTCCTGACGATCGGGATGCTGCTGGACCTCAGCGCGATCGCGGAACGGCCGTTCTTCGTCCTGGCGATGGCGGTGGCGTTGATCGCGACCAAGACGCTGGTGATCTTCGGCCTTGGCCTTGCCTTCAAGATGACCTGGCGCTCCGCGCTCGCGCTGGGGCTGCTGCTGAGCCAGGGCGGGGAATTCGGCTTCGTGCTGTTCGCGCAGGCGACCCACGCGTACCTGATCGCGCCCGAGGCTGCCTCGCTGTTCGGCGCGATCATCACGCTTTCCATGGCGACGACGCCGTTCCTGATGTCCGCGACGCGCCGGTTCCGCGAGGAGCCGATCGTGAAGGAGGAGCGGGACGGGCCGATGGCGGACGGCGCCAATGCGCTGATCGTCGGCTATGGCCGGTTCGGGCAGACGGTGGGGCAGATGCTGCTGGCGCAGGACATTCCCGTCACGCTGATCGACACCGATATCGAGATGATCGACATCGCCGGCGAGTTTGGCGCGAAGGTCTATTATGGTGACGGCACCCGGCTCGACCTCTTGCGCCAGGCGGGTGCGGCGGAGGCGGAGCTGATTCTGTTCTGCATCGATGGCGAACAGGTGACGCCCGAGGTGGTGGAGGCGGTGCACGAGGCCTTCCCGAACGCGGCGATCTATGTGCGCGCGTTTGATCGCCGGGCGCTGATCAAGCTGAAGAACGGCCCGGCGAAGCTCGTGGTGCGCGAAGTGATGGAATCGGCGGTCAAGATGGCCCGGGCCGCGATGGAGGGGCTGGGTATCGAGCGCGGTGACATCGACCGGGCGGAAGACATGTATCGTGCGCGCGACAAGGAGCGGCTGCGCATCCAGATCGAGGCGGGCGACCTGCGCACGGCACGCGCGCTGGTGGCGGAGCAACAGCCATGGGGGAACGGCAAATGAACTGGCTGATGGTGTTGGCGGGACTGTCCGGCGCCCTGGCGGTGGGCGCGGGTGCGTTCGGCGCGCATGGGGCGAGCGGGCAGGCGGCGGAATGGCTGCGGACCGGTGGGCAATATCAGCTGATCCATGCCGTGGCGGCGCTGGTGGCGCTTCGGCTGGAGGTGCGCGGGCCGGGCTGGCTGTTCATCGCCGGCGGCGCGCTGTTCGCCGGTACCCTGTACCTGATGGCGCTGGGCGCGCCGCGCTGGCTGGGCGCGATCACGCCGGTGGGTGGCACGCTGCTAATCGCCGGTTGGCTGTGGCTGGCGTGGGCCGGGATGCGCTCCTAGCCGACGCTCGTGCGCGGGCTCAGCGCTTCTTCCGGCAGGCGTCCGAGCAATAGAGGACGCTGTCCCAGTCGCGGGCCCATTTCTTGCGCCACGTGAACGGCTGGTGGCAGGCGGGGCAGATCTTCGTCGGCAAATCGCGCTTGGCGACGCCGTTCGGCATCAGCCCGCGATTGCCAGATAGTCGCGGACGTCGTCGAGCGAGACGTTCTTGTCGAGATAGGTCTGGCCGATGCCGTGAGCGAGCAGGAAGGGGATGCGCCCGCCGCTCGCCTTCTTGTCGTGCCGCATGTGATCGACGAGGCGTTCTGCCGGGGCATTGATGCCAGCGGCGGCGAGGCCGTCGGGCAGCCCGGCCGCCTGCCAATGCGCCGAGACGCGGATCGCGTCCTCGGCCGAGCAAAGCCCCTGCGCCGCCGAATAACCGAAGGCGAGCGCGCAGCCGGCCGCCACTGCTTCGCCGTGGAGCAGGCGATCGGAAAAGCCGGCTTCCGCCTCCAGCGCGTGGCCGAAGGTGTGGCCGAGGTTCAGCAGCGCGCGGCGGCCGAGCGTTTCGAATTCGTCCTCGCCCACGAGGCGCGCCTTGGCAGCGACGGAGTGAGCGATGGCATATTCGCGCGCCGCGCTGTCGCCGGCGAGGAGCTTCGCGCCGTTCGCCTCGCACCAGGCGAAGAAATCCGCGTCGTCGATCAGGCCGTATTTCACGACTTCCGCGTAGCCAGCGCGAAGCTCGCGGGGCGGGAGCGTATCGAGCACGTCGGGATCGATCAGCACGACCTTGGGCTGATGGAACGCGCCGATCAGGTTCTTGCCCGCGCGCGTGTTGATCCCGGTCTTGCCGCCGACGGACGAATCGACCTGTGCCAGCAGGGTGGTGGGGATCTGCACGAAGCCGCAGCCGCGCTTCAGGATCGCGGTGGCGAAGCCGACCAGGTCGCCGATGACGCCGCCGCCAAGCGCGATCACGTGATCGCCGCGCTCGACGCCGAGATCGAGCAGGCGGTCGGTCAGCGTTTCCAGCGTGCCCCAGCTTTTCGATTTTTCACCCGCCGGAAGCACGATCGGCTCACTGGCCACGCCGGCCGCATCGAGCGAGGTGCGCAGCGTCTCGAGATGTTGCGCGACATTCTCGTCAGCGACGATCGGAACGCGGCGGCCGCGGGCGAGCGGGGCGATCTGTTCACCCGCGCGGGCGAGCAGTCCCGCCTCGATCACCACATCATAGCTGCGCGCGCCGAGCGCCACCCGAACCGTCGTCATGCCGCCCCGTAACCGATCGCATCGAGGATGGCACGTACCGTTGCCTCGTGCGGGACATTGTTGCTGGGCACGCGGATATGCGCCTGGGCGTAGAGCGGATTGCGCACCTCGGCGAGCTCGCGCAGCACCTTGGCGGGATCCTTGCCGCGCAGCAGCGGCCGCGTATCCCGCTTGCGCACGCGTTCGACCAGAACGTCGATATCGGCATCGAGCCAGATCGCCAGCGCTTCGGAGAGGATCAGCGCGCGCGTCGCATCGTTGATGAAGGCGCCGCCGCCAGTGGCGATCACCTTGGGCCGGCCATCAATCAGCCGCTGGATCACGCGCCGCTCGCCATCCCGGAAATAATCCTCACCGAACTGGGCGAAGATCTCCGGGATCGTCATGCCCGCGGCATCCTCGATCTCATTGTCGGCATCGACGAACGGCAGGCCGAGGCGGTGCGCCAGGCGGCGGCCGACCGTTGACTTGCCCGCACCCATCAGGCCGACCAGCACGATCGGGCCGCGCGGGCGGCGGGCGTTGTTCACAGGTTCGGCAGGGGCGGGGCTTTGCATCATCGGCTGGCGGGCTATACAGCGCGTCGGCGCCCCGGGCACAAGGTACGTGCGTGGGGAACTGGGCTGCGGGTGTACTCGCGTCGTACAGGGTAGAAACATGTCGCGGTTGATCGTCTCGCTGGTGGTGCTGTTGGTCGTGGTGGTCGGCGGGTTGTTCTTCCTCGCGGGCAGCGCGACCGAGCGGCCGACGACGCGTGTCGAAAAGGCGGTCGAGCTTGGCAATCTCGCGAGCTAAGGCACTGGCGGCGCTCGCCGCCGCTGCCTCCTTGGCTGCCGCGGCGGTCGCGCAGAACGCCCAGGCACCCGAATCACTGCTGCCGCCCGGGTTCGGCGAGCCCGTGGCTCCCGCGCCGCCGGCACAAACACCTGACGGCGCGACCGTGCAGCCGCTGCCGGCGCCGCTGGACCTGCCCCTGCCGGAGGTGAGCCCCACCCCGACACCGACGCCCACGCCGCCGAGCGAAGAAGAACTGGCGCGCTACGAGATGCCGCTGTTCGCGCGGCGCTCGCTCGCCATCGTCGGCCCGATCGGGACGGCGGAAGGTGGCCTGCCGCGTAATGCCTTCGGGTCTGCCGATGGCGGCTTCGTCGAAACGCTGATGCGGCGGCTCTCGGCTCCGCTGCCATCACGCTGGCTGTCGATCGCGCTTCGCCGTACGCTCGTCTCGCAGCTGGATACGCCGGCGGGCCTCAACGGCGCGGATTTCGCCGCCGAGCGCGCGTGGCTGCTGCTGCGGATGGGCGAATCGGTCGCGGCGCGCAGCGTGATCCAGAGCGTCGACACCGGCAATGCGACGCCCAAGTACCGGCAGGTCGCGATGCAGGCGATGCTGGCGAATGCGGATCCCGCCGGCTTGTGTCCGCTTGCCGATGATGCGGAGAACAGCGAGCGCGGCTGGATCATGGCGCGCGCGATGTGCGCGGCGCTGGGCAATGCCGATGGTGGCGCGCAGCCGTTGCTCGCCGACGCGCGCCGCCGCCGTGTCGCGAGCGGGATCGATCTGCAGCTGGCGCAGAAGGTGATCGGCGCGGGGCGCGACAGCCGGCAGGCGATCACGATCGAGTGGGACCCAGTGGTTCAGCTCACCACCTGGCGCTTCGGGCTGGCGACGGCGACTGGCGTGGCGATCCCGGCCGCATTGTACGAGACGGTCGGTCCGCAGGTGACCGGCTGGCGCGCGCTGGCGCCTGCCATTCCGCTTGCCGATCGCGCACCGGCGGCGGAAGCGGCGGCGGCGATGGGGGTGATCTCGAACGCCGCGCTGGTCGATCTGTTCGCCGCGCTCGATGCCGCCGACGACACTCCGGCGGCGCTTGGCGCAATCGCATCGGACTTGCGCGCGGCTTATGTCGGCGGCGATGTCGCAACCCGGCTGGGCGCGCTTCGACAGCTGTGGAATGCGGGCGAGACGCCGTCTACGCGCTACGCCCGGCTGGTACTGACGGCCCGGGCTGCGGCACGAATCCGGCCGACCGACGGCCGAGAGGAAGCTGACCGCATCGTTGCCTCGATGCTGACCGCCGGGCTCGACCGCTCCGCGCAGCGCTGGCGCGGGCAAGTGGACGAGGGCGGCGATGCGTGGGCGATGCTGGCGCTTGCCGATCCCGATGCGAATACGCGGATGAGCTACAGCAATGTCGCCGGCTACTCGGGGGCGGGCGATGCGGCGCTGAAGCGGCGGATGTTCTTTGCCGGCATGGCCGGGCTCGGCCGGATGACGCAGGACGATGTGGAGCGCGGGGCGCAGGCGCTGGACGTTCCGATCGGCGCGACCAATTCCTGGACGCGCGCGATGGACCGCGCAGTGCGGGAGCGCCAGCCGGCGACCGTCATCCTGCTGTCCGCCGTGGCCATGCAGACGGCGAGCTGGCGCGGCGTGCCGCCGGAGATGCTGTACCGCATCGTTGCATCGCTGCGCGCCGTCGGCCTCGACGGCGAGGCGCGGATGATCGCCGCCGAGGCGCTGGCACGGGCCTAACGATGGGCGCGGACGACGCCTCGATCGACCGCTTCCTGGAAATGCTGGCAGCGCAAGCGGGGGCGGCGCGCAATACGATCGCCGCCTATCGCAGCGACTTGATGCTGGCGTCCGAGGCACTGGATGGTGCGCTCTCGATCGCCGATGGTGCGGCGCTGGCGCGGCTTGGCGACGGATGGGCGAAGCTGTCGCGCGCGACGGTGGCGCGGAAGGCCGCTGCGCTGCGCCGATACTTTGCGTTTCTGGTCGAAGAAGGGGACCGCGCCGACGACCCGGGGGATGCGCTACCCAAGCCGGGTAGCCGGCGGCCGCTGCCCAAGACGCTGAGCCACGAGGATGTCGATCGGCTGTTCGCGGTGGTCGCCGCGCGGGTGGCGCGCGATCCGCCGCTGCCGGCGGACCTGCGCAACGCCGCGCTGCTGGAGCTGCTCTACGGATCGGGCCTGCGCGCTACCGAGCTCGTCTCCCTGCCGCGCAACGCGGTTCATCCTGATCGCCCGTTCGTGATCCTTACGGGCAAGGGCGGGAAGGAGCGGCTGGTACCGATTTCCGACCGCGCGCGAGCCGCGGTGGCGGCTTGGCGTGCACATGTCGCCGTCGATCGGCCATTTCTCTTTCCCTCCGGCGCAACCCATCTTTCGCGCGTCAGGCTGTTCCAGATCATCCGTTCGCTAGGGGCGGAGGCGGGAATTCCGCCCGACCGGATCAGCCCGCACGTGCTGCGTCACGCTTTCGCCACCCACCTGCTGGAAGGCGGCGCAGATCTGCGCGCGCTTCAGTCAATGCTTGGCCATGCCGATATCGCGACGACCGAAATCTACACCCATGTTGATCGCTCGCGTCTCGTCGCGCTCGTCAATGAACGCCACCCGCTCGTTGACGCAGCGAACCGGCGCGCCTAGCTGCGCGCGATGCCGACTTTCCTCGACTTCGAAAAGCCGATTGCGGAGCTTCAAGGCCGCATCGATGAATTGCGCGAGACCGGCGCCGATGGCGGCGTCGACATTACCGCCGAAATCGCCAAGCTTCAGGCCAAGTCCGACAAGCTGCTGCGCGACACCTTTTCCAAGCTGACGCCGTGGCAGAAGACGCAGGTCGCCCGCCATCCGGAGCGCCCGCATTTCAAGGATTATGTCACCGGGCTGTTCAGCGAATTTGTGCCGCTGGCCGGCGACCGCGCCTTCGCCGACGACCAGGCGATCTTGGGCGGCTTCGCCACGTTTCGCGGGCAGCGCGTGCTGGTGCTGGGACACGAGAAGGGTGCGGATACCGCAAGCCGGCTGAAGCACAATTTCGGCATGGGGAAGCCCGAAGGGTATCGCAAAGCCGTGCGGTTGATGTCGCTGGCGGACCGATTCGGCCTGCCGATCGTGACGCTGGTGGATACCTCGGGTGCTTTCCCGGGTCTGCAGGCGGAAGAGCGCGGACAGGCTGAAGCCATCGCGCGATCGACCGAGATGTGCCTTGCCGTTGGTGTGCCGCTGGTCTCCGCGGTTGTTGGCGAGGGTGGCTCGGGCGGCGCGATTGCGCTGGCGAGCGGAAACCGCGTGCTGATGTTCGAACACGCCGTCTATTCGGTGATCTCGCCCGAGGGATGCGCCTCGATCCTGTGGCGCACCGCGGATAAGGCGGCGGATGCCGCCGAGGCGATGAAGGTGACGGCGCAGCATCTGAAGGAACTGGGGGTGATCGACACGATCGTGCCCGAACCGCTGGGCGGCGCGCATCGCGGGCCAGCGGCGGCGATCGGCGCGCTGGGCGATGCAATCGACGGCGCTCTGGGTGAGCTGACATCGCTGGACCCAGACGCGCTGCGCCGTGATCGGCGCGAGAAGTTCCTCGCGATGGGCCGTGCGCTGGCCTGAGGGTTCGGGCGTGATTTTGTCGATGTAGTCTGGGCAAAGAAAAGGGCGGTGAGCCGAAGCTCACCGCCCTTTCTATTTCGATCTTGGAAATGGAGGCTTAGGTAGCCTTCATGTTCGTCGAAACGTTGGTGAAGGTCTTGGTCAGCTGATTGCCGAGGCCCTGCATGGCGGCGATGGCGGCGACGGCGATCAGCGCGGCGATCAGGCCGTACTCGATCGCGGTCGCGCCCTTGGAATTCTTCAGGAAGGCGCGGATCTTCTGCATGTTCGATCTCCAGTGGTTGTCTTAGCTTCAGTCACCCGACCGGATTGGAACATGGCCCCCGTCCGGTGATAGATCTGGTAGGGCGGGCAGGTTGAAAAAAACTTAAGCTGGCAGGGAACTTTTACCGAGCCGCGACGACCTTGGAGCTGATGTCGCTCCACATGTTCGTCGTGACGTCTGCCACTCCGATAAGGCTGGCCATCAACGCCAGCACGATGACGGCGAGGATCAGCCCATACTCGACCGCGGTTGCACCGCGCGTGTCACGCACGAAGTGCAAAAGCGCCCGGATGAGCGATCGTTCGGGCGAGGACGGGGGGCGGCGCATGGCTTAGGGATGACACGCCAGCGTTAATGAAAGGTCGACATGCCGAACGAGGCGCCTGAAAACTCACGAAGCTTCCTGGTGGTTGCTGGCGCGCTCGGCACGCCGGACGGCCGGTTCCTCATGCAGCAGCGACCTGCCGACAAGGAACATGGCGGGTTGTGGGAGTTTCCCGGCGGCAAGGTAGAGGCAGACGAGACACCGGAGGAGGCGCTGGTCCGCGAACTTCGGGAGGAACTGGATGTGGCGGTGGATCCGACCGATCTCTATCCGTTGAGCTTCGCCAGTCGCCCGGCAGCGCGCGGGCGGCAGCTTGTGCTCCTGCTTTATCGAATTGAGCGATGGCTGGGCGAGCCGCGCGCAATCGAAGCGGCCGGATTATGCTGGGGTGCGCCGCAGGCGCTTGTGCGGCTGGCAATGCCACCGGGTGATGCGGCCTTTGTCGATCTGTTGATCAGATCGGAACCGTCAGGCGGCGAGGCAGATGCTGAGACTGCAGAAGACAAAGGCGAACACGAGCCAAGGGTGCGAACGCACCATCCAGTCTGAATCCCCATCCATGTCACGCACGAGTCGCCCCCCGGCTTTGGAGCTTGGCGCAAGGCTTACCGCGCGCGTGCGGCGGCGCGAGGAAGGATCGACGAAACGACGTGATGACGCGCTGGCGGCGCTGCGTGCCGGCTGCGAGTGGTTCGCAAGCGGAGCCGATGGGCGATGATGGCGTTCAGCCAGCAATTCCCCCGACTATCGCCAGAGGCTGCCCATGCGGATCACCATCAACGGCCATACGCACGATGTTGAGGCCGACATCCGAACATCGCTGCTCGACCTGTGCCGCGAGCATCTCGGCCTCACCGGATCCAAGAAGGGCTGCGATCACGGCCAGTGCGGCGCCTGCACGATGCTGGTCAACGGCCGGCGCATCAACAGCTGCCTGACGCTGGCGGTGATGCACGAAGGCGACGAGATTACGACGATCGAGGGCCTGGGCAGTGTCGACACGCTTCATCCGCTGCAGGAAGCATTCGTCCGCCACGATGGCTATCAATGCGGCTATTGCACGCCGGGTCAGATCTGCTCCGCGGCCGGCATGCTGGACGAGGTGGCGAAGGGGTGGCCGAGCCATGTCTCGGCCGACCTTGCTGATGTTTCGCTCGATGATGATGAGATCTCCGAGCGCATGAGCGGCAATTTGTGCCGCTGTTCGGCCTATCCCAATATCGTCGATGCGATCCGCGAGGTGGCGGGCATGGGCGATCGTCGGCCCGAAAAGGTCATGCTCGGGGAGGAACGGGCATGAGGCTGTTCCAATATGAGCGTGCGGCGAGCCCGGAGGCTGCCGCGAGCCAGGCGAATGCACAGCAGACCAAGTTCATCGCGGGCGGGACGAACCTGCTCGACCTGATGAAGCTGCAGATCGAGACACCGGAGCGGCTGGTTGATATCAGCCGCCTCCCGCTCGATACTGTCGAGCAACGCGATGACGGCGGCCTGACGATCGGCGCATTGGTCCCGAACAGCGACCTTGCCGCCGACAAGCGCGTGACCGAAGGCTATGAAGTGCTGAGCCGCGCATTGCTGGCCGGCGCATCCGGCCAGTTGCGCAACAAGGCTTCGACCGGCGGTAATCTGCTGCAGCGCACGCGTTGCTATTATTTCTACGACACTGCCAGTGCGTGCAACAAGCGCGAGCCGGGCAGCGGATGCGATGCGATTGGCGGGTTCAACCGTATTCTCGCGGTGCTCGGTACGTCGGAACAGTGCATCGCCACGCATCCCAGCGACATGGCGGTGGCGATGATGGCGCTCGACGCAACGATCGTCACACTGAAGCCTGATGGCGATCGTCGTCGGATCCCGATCGCGGACTTCCACCGCCTGCCCGGTGACACGCCGCACATCGAGACGGTGTTGGAGCCGGGCGAACTGGTCACCGCAGTCGAGCTGCCGCCGCCCCCAACCGGTCGCCAGCTGTACCGCAAGGTGCGCGACCGCGCGTCCTATGCCTTCGCCCTGGTGTCGGTGGCGGGCGTCGTGGACATGAAGGACGGGAAGATCGCATCCGCGGCGCTCGCCTTCGGCGGCCTTGCGCACAAGCCGTGGCGTGATCCCGCGGTGGAGCAGGCGCTGATCGGAAAGGCGCCGAGCCACGAGGCGTTCGCTGCGGCCGCGGACGCGCTGCTGGCTGGCGCGCGTGGCTATGGCGCCAACGACTTCAAGATACCGCTCGCGCGGCGCACGCTGATCGCGGCGCTCAACGAATTGACGGGAGAGCGCTGATGTTCGGCTTTGGCCACACGAACAGCCTGAAGATGGACAAGCCGGTCGAGCAGAGCCTGCTCGATTCAGGTGCGCAGAACGTCATCGGCAAGCCGCTCAACCGCCATGAAGGGCGCAAGAAGGTGGCGGGGAAGGCGATCTATTCAGCCGAGTACAGCCTGCCGAACATGGCTTATGGCGTGCTCGTCGGTGCAAGGCAGGGTGCCGGCACCGTCAAGTCGATCGATGCGGAGGCAGTGAAGCGGCTGCCCGGCGTCATCGACGTCGTGACCGACTTCAAACACTTCATTCGCAATGCGGGCCAGGGCGGCGAGAGCAAGGCACCCACTACCGGCGTCAAGGACGTGGCCTATTTTGGCCAGGTCGTCGCGATCGTGCTGGGCGAGAGCTACGAAGCGGCGCGTGACGCTGCACTCCGGTTACCGATCGAGGTGGAGGAGGCGGACGGGCGCTGGGACTTCGATGCGCATCGCCACGAGACCGAGGTGCCGCCGCCGAACAATATCCCCGCGCATTTTACCCAAGGTGATCTTGATGCGGCGATGGCCAAGGCGGCAGTGACGATCGACGAGACGTTCACGACGCCGAGCCAGAATTCCGCGGCGATGGAGCCCCACGCCTCGGTCGCGACGTGGGAAGATGGAGAGCTGGTGATCTACGGATCGTACCAGATCCCCACCAAGGACGCGATGGCGCTGGCGGATGCGCTAGGCATTTCGTCGAAGAAGGTGCGGATCATCGCCGAATATGTTGGCGGCGGCTTCGGATCGAAGCTCGGCATCTCGCCGGAAAGCGCGGCGGCAGCGATCGCGGCGAAACAGCTTGGTCGACCAGTGAAGGCAGTCATGATGCGCCAGCAGGTGTTCGAGACGACCGTGCGCCGCTCGAACACCGAGCAGCGCATCCTGCTGGCGGCGAACGCCGACGGGCGGTTGACCGGGATCGGCCACGAGACGGTGTGCGCGAACCTGCCGAACGAGGATTTCTTCGAGCCGGCCGGGATCGGCACCCACTTCCTTTACGCTGGCGAGAACCGGCGGATCACTCATGATCTGGTGCGCATGAACCTCGTTTTGTCGGGGTCGATGCGCGCTCCCGGCGAGGCGGTCGGCATGCTGGCGGTCGAATCGGCGATGGACATGCTGGCAGAGAAGATCGGGATCGATCCGATCGAGCTCCGCCGTCGCAACGAGCCGGCGCAGGATCCAGAGAAGGGCGTTCCCTTCTCGTCGCGCAGCCTGATCGAGTGCCTGGAGACGGGAGCGGCCAGGTTCGGCTGGGATGCGCGCCAGCCTGCCGGCAAACGGCGTGAGGGCGAATGGCTGGTGGGCATGGGCGTCGCCGCGGCCTGCCGGAGCAACCTGCTCCAGAGCGAATCGGCCAAGGTATCCGTGAATTCCGCCGGCCACGCGACGATCGAAAGCGCGATGACCGACATCGGCACCGGCACCTACACTATCCTTTCACAGGTGGCGGGCGAACTGCTCGGCCTTGCGCCCGAGGCGATCACCGTAAAGTTGGGCGACAGCGCGGCGCCGCCGTCGGCGGGCTCGGGCGGGTCCTGGGGTGCATGCGGATCCGGATCAGCGGTGTATCTCGCGTGCGAGAAGATCCGCGAAGATATCGCAAAGAAGCTGGATGCGGAGCCGGCGGACGTCACCTTCAAGGACGGCATGGTGATCGCCGCGAACCGATCGGTGCGGCTTGCCGACATCGTCGGCGACGGCATCGAAGCGACGGGCGAGATCAAGCCGGGCAAGCAGAAGGACGAAACCACCCAGGCGTCGTTCGGCGCGCATTTTGCGGAGGTTGGCGTCAATGCGGTGACGGGTGAGGTGCGGGTGCGGCGGATGCTGGGCGTGTTCGCGGCGGGGCGGATCCTCAATGAGAAGACTGCGCGGTCACAGTGCCTCGGCGGCATGACCTTCGGCATCGGCGCTGCGCTGACCGAGGAACTGGTGCATGATCCCCGGAACGGCAAGCTCGTGAACCGCGATCTTGCCGAATACCATCTGCCGGTGAATGCCGATGTGCCGCAGCTCGAGGTACATTTCCTCGAGGAGCGAGACGTTCATGCCAATCCCTTGCAGGCGAAGGGATTGGGCGAGCTGGGCATTTCGGGTGCCGGCGCGGCGATCGCCAACGCCGTCTACAATGCCTGCGGCGTCCGCGTGCGGGATTTCCCGCTGACACTGGACAAGATCATCAAGGGACTGCCGGAGTGATCTGAAAAGCATCGGGCACAGGCTGGCCCACGGCGGGCAGCCTGTCGCCGCTGGAGGCCCGACCGGGAATCGAACCCGGGTGCAAGGATTTGCAGTCCTCTGCGTCACCACTCCGCCATCGGGCCTCGATGCGAGCGAGGCGCGCAGATGCGGCGGGCGGGCGGCCCTGTCAAGTTTATGCTTGGCCGTTGCGGGTTTCATCGTTGGCGTGGCGGAGCGCGCGCGATAAAGCGCGAGCTTCGACGACGTGTATTGCAACGCTAAAACAGCTGTGCGACAGGATGACCCCGATGACCATGACGACCGAACGCCGCCCGGACTTTGCCGCGATGCGCACCGCGATGGTGGCCAGCCAGCTGCGCACGAATGCGGTGTCGGACGCGCGCGTGATCGCCGCGATGGCGAACGTGCCGCGTGAACGCTTCGTGCCGGAAGAGTCGGCCGCTTTTGCGTATCGCGACGCGCTGCTGCCGCTGGGCGCGGGCCGTCATGCCAATTTGCCGATCGCCACGGGCCGGTTGCTGACCGAGGCGCGGCTGCTGCCGAGCGACCGCGTGCTGCTGATCGGTGCCGCGGGCGGATATACCGCGGCGGTGCTGGCGATGATCGTCGCATCCGTCGTGGCAGTCGAGGTTGATCCCGCGCTGGCCGCCATGGCTCGCGAGGCACTGGCCGGTGAGGACCGGGTGACATTGATCGAGGGACCGCTGGAAGCCGGCCATCCGGCAGGCGCCCCCTATGACGTGATGGTCATCGATGGCGCGGTCGAGCGCGTGCCCGAAGCGCTGGAAGAGCAGGTTCGTGTCGGCGGCCGCGTGGTCGGCGGTCTGGTCGACCGGGGCGTGACCCGGCTCGCTGCAGGTCGGCGCAGCGAGGGCGGCTTTGCGATGATGGATTTTGCCGACATCGAATGCTGCCTGCTGCCGGGCTTCGCCACCCCGCGCCGTTTCACCTTCTAATAAGGACCCCGATGAAGCGCGTCGTTCCCCTTGCCCTTTCGCTGGCATTTGCATCGGCGCCAGCTTCCGCGGACACGCTCCGAGAGGCTCTTGCCAAGGCCTACCGAGACAATCCGACCATCACCGGCAGCCGGGCGCGCCAGCGGGCGACCGACGAGACCGTGCCAATCGCGCGGGCGGCGGGGCGACCCAACCTTTCCAGCAACGCCGGGGTAGTCGACAATTACCTGCGCAGCGGCAATTCCTTCACCACGCCCGAACGCGTGGCGCAGGCGCAGCTGTCGCTGAACGTGCCTTTCTATTCGGGCGGCGCGGTGAAGAATTCGGTGCGTGCGGCGCAAACCCGGGTCGAGGCCGGGCAACTGGGGCTCCGGGGCACCGAGGCGTCGCTCTTCACCGAGGTGGTGGGCGCGTACAACGACGTGATCCGCGACGAGGCGATCGTCAGCCTCAACCTCCAGAACGTGCGCGTGCTGGAAACCAATCTGGAGGCGACGCGCGACCGCTTCCAGGTGGGTGACCTGACGCGGACCGACGTGGCGCAATCCGAGGCGCGGCTGAGCTTGGCGCGCGCCCAGCTGGAGCGGGCGCAGGCGACGCTGATCGGCAGCCGCGAGAATTACGTGCGGCTGGTCGGCACGGCGCCGGGGACGCTTGAGCCGCCGCCGCCGCTCCCCAACCTGCCGCAGAATGCCGATGGCGCGGTGGAAGTGGCGCTGCGCGACAATCCGAACCTGCTGGCGGCGCTGAAGGAGCGCGACGCGACCGCCTATGACGTACGCGTCGCGCGCGCGGGGCGTCTGCCCACGCTGGGCGTGGGCGCCACCGGAAATTACGTGAACTATCTGGGCTCGCTGGGCGACGGAACCGGGCTTGGTGTCGGCCAGTCGGGCAAGTCTGCCGGCATCGGGCTGAACATGAGCCTGCCCTTGTTCCAGGGTGGCCGGCCGGCGGCACAGGTGCGGCAGGCACAGGCAAATCGCGCGCTGGCGTTCGAGAATGTGACGGCGGCGGAGCGGCAGGTGATCGCCTCGGCACGATCCGCCTACGCCGTCTGGCAATCCTCGCTTCAGGTGATCCGATCGTCCGAGCAGGCGGTCGCCGCCAATCGGCTGAGCCTGGAGGGCGTGCGGGCCGAGAACAGCGTCGGCACGCGTACGATCCTCGATATCCTGAACGCCGAGCAGGAATTGCTGAACAGCCAGGTGACCTTGGTGACGGCGCGCCGCGATGCCTATGTCGCCGGCTTCGCGCTGCTTGCCGCGATGGGCGAGGCGGAGGCCGAAGATCTGGGGCTGGACGGCGGACCGCTATACAACCCGAACGACAATTTCCGTTCGGTGCGCGGACGCTTCTCCGACTTCAGCGATGGGCCGGCTCCGACGCCGCTGGCGCCGTCGACCGCAACCGTCCCGCCACAGGACGCGTCAGTCACCCGGCCGCTCGACCCGCTGCTCGACAGCAAGGTTGACAGGAGCCCGACGTTAACGACAGGTGAGAACGCACCGAACCGCTGATCGTCAGCGGTCAATCGTCACGAAGGTGGAGTGCGCGGATGGGGGATATCAGCGCCGAGCCGTCGATGGAGGACATCCTGTCGTCCATCAAGCGTATCATCGCCGAGGAAGGCGATGATCGCCCCGTGCGCCCGCGGCGCCCGTTGGCCCGGTCCGTTTCGCAGGCAGCCGATGAGGAAGAGGCCGGAGAAGTGCTCGAACTGAGCGATCCCATGCCGCCAGCCGCGGCGCGCGAGGACACGGCCGCGACCGAACCGGCGGAGGGAACGCTGGCGGAGATCATCTCCAAGGAAACCGCCCAGGCGACCCGCGGAGCGCTGGAAAACCTGTCACGCATGATGGTGAAGCCCGAGCCGCCGAGCGACGGCACGCTGGAAGGGCTGGTGCGAGAGATGCTGCGCCCGATGCTGCGCGAGTGGATGGACGCGAACCTGCCGGCGATGGTGGAGACGCTGGTCGCCCGCGAGATCGCGAAGATCACGCGGGGCGGCGCCTGACGCTACAGAACGTCACTTGAGGAAATGCCCAGGGGTCACGTTCATTGCGGCGCCGGGCGTTAAAAGCCGCTGAGCAGGCTGGCGACGTTGGCGCCGAGCGCGTCGATCGCATAGCCGCCTTCCATCACGATGGCGGTCGGCAGGCCTAAGCCGGCGATGTCCCGGGCCAGGATTGCATAGTCTGGCGTCGTTAGCGCGAACTGGCTGATCGGATCGCCTTCCCAGGTATCCGCGCCGAAGCTGACCACGAGGAAGGTGGCGCCGAAACGCGCAATGGCCTCCAGCGCGGTGGCCTGTGCGGCGCGGAAGGCCTCCGCCTTTGTGCCGTGCGGCAGCGGGAGGTTCAGCGTGGTGCCTTCTCCAGCGCCTTCGCCGATTTCGTCCGCATGGCCCCAGTAGAAGGGATAATCGGTCGCGGGATCGGCGTGGACGCTGGCGTAGAAGACGTCCCCGCGCTGCCAGAAGATGTCCTGCGTGCCGTTGCCATGATGGTAGTCGATGTCGAGGATCGCCACCCGCTCGTGCCCGGCATCGCGCGCGGCTTGGGCAGCAATGGCGGCAACGTTCAGGTGGCAGTAGCCGCCGAAGTAATCGGCGCCCGCGTGGTGGCCCGGCGGGCGGCAGAGCGCGAAGGCGGCGCGGTCTCCGGCCAGCACGGCGTGGGCGGCCGCGAGCGCGGACTGTGCGCTGCCATAGGCGCTGGCCCAAGTCTGGGGAGTGATCGGGGTCGTGGCGTCGAAGGCGTAGCGGCCCAACAGTGCATCGATGCGATCTAGGCGAAGCGGGCGGCGGCCGACGACCGGGAAGGCGTACGGGATGGCATCGCCGGGGCGTCCGGCGGCGGCCCAGGCGGCGGGCGCATCCTGCAGGAATTGCAGGTAGCCAGCATCATGCACCGCACGGATCGGTGCCTCGCCGCGATCCTCCGGTTCCTCGGCGCCGCCGATGGCATCGAGGATCATCTGCGCGCGCGAGGGCTTTTCGGCATAGTCGGTGAAATTGCCGTTGTGCAGCTCCTGCGCCGGGGCGTGATGGAGCTGATCGGGGGAGAAGAAGCGCCGCATCGGGCTGTACCTTGATAGGAGGAAGGAGGTTGCTCAGCGCACCTGAGTGACGGTCAGGCTGCCTGCCGGGAGCGGCTGGCATAGATCGGCGGATGGCACGGCGGGATCGAGCCAGGCGGACCAGGCGTCACGGCTAAGTACGACGACCTGCCGCGAATGGTAGGGCGCGATATCGGGACCGGGCTCGCAGGTGAGCATGGTGAAGGCCTCACCGACACTTGCGTCCTTGCGCCACAGGCCAGCGATGCAGAACCAGTCATGGCCGGTGAGGCGGAAGGCCCATTTGTCCTTGCGCTTCGCCTTGGGATCAGCGGGCTTGGTGAATTCGAAGAAGCTGTCGACCGGGATCAGGCAGCGGCCGGTGCGCAGATCTCGCCCGTCGGAGCGGAAATTGTACACGGGTTTTCCGCCCGAGCCGGGCCAGCTCCAGCGGCGGGTGACGCATTCCGCCGCATCCGCGCGGCCGTCGACGCCGCGGATGATGATCGTCGGATCGGTGATGCGGAAGCTGTCGAGCGGCGCCATGTTGGGCACGCCCTCGGGGAAGACGAGCGGAATGCGCGTCTCACCCCAATCGTTGCGCAATTCGCCGATGGCGATGCGACGGGCGGCCTCGTTGCACATGGGCGGGAGGGTAGCGGATCGGCGGGGCTGGCGCCAACCTCCCGCGGCGGGGGAGATTGGCGCCAGCTGCCGGTATCACTTGGCCGCGGCGAGCGCCTCGGCGATCAGGCGGCGGGTGTTGGCGACGCCGTAGAGCTTGATGAAGCTGCCCATGCGGGGGCCTTGGCTGGAGCCGAGCAGCGTTTCGTACAGCGCCTTGAACCAACCGCGCAGCTCCGCGAAGCCGGCGGTCTTGCCGATCTCATAGACGGCGTTCTGGATATCCTCCGCCGAAGCGTCCTCACCCAGCGTGGCGAGATCGGCGTCGAGCCGTTCGAGCGCGGCAACCTCGACGCCCTCGGGCGCGCGGCGCTTCAGCGTCGGGGCGATGAAGTCGCGGTGATAGGCGAGGGCATAGCCGATCATCCGGTCGAGCTCCGGATGCGCCGCGGCGTTGGCATCCGACAGGTAATTGCCGAGATAGCCCCAGACCTGCTCCTTCGTCGCGCCTTCGCCCATCACACCGACGAGGTTCAGCAGCAGCCCGAAGGTGACCGGCAGCGTTGCCGCCGGCACGTCGCCAGTGTGGATGTGGTGAACGGGGTTGCCGAGCTTCTCCTTCCACGATTGCGCGGGATAATTGGCGCGGAACTGCCAATAGTCGTCCACCGCACGCGGGATGAGGCCGAGGTGGAGCGACTTCGCCTTCTTCGGCTCGCGATAGATGTAGAAGGCGAGGCTCTCGTCGGGGCCGTAGGTCAGCCATTCCTCGATCGAAAGGCCATTGCCCTTCGACTTGGAGATCTTCTCGCCCTTGGCATCGAGGAACAGCTCGTACACCAGGCCCTCGGGCTTACGGCCGCCGAGGATCTGCGCGATCTTGCCGCCGAGGATGCCGGAATCGATCAGGTCCTTGCCGTACATTTCATAATCGACGCCGAGTGCGGCCCAGCGCATGCCCCAATCGGGCTTCCACTGGAGCTTCGCCTTGCCGCCGAGGATCGACTGTTCGACGGTCTGGCCCCCGGGAACAGAGGTATCCTGGAAGCGGATGATGCCGGCCTCTGCGTCGACCACCTCGACCGGGACCTGGAGCACGATGCCCGAGGTGGGGCTGATCGGCAGAACGGGCGAATAGGTCGCCTGCCGCTCGGCGCGCAGCGTCGGCAGCATGACGGCCATGATCTTGTCGTAGTTGCGCAGCACGTCGCGCAGCTTCTCGTCGAAGCGGCCTGAGGTGTAATAGTCCGTCGAGGAAACGAACTCGTAATCGAAGCCGAAGCGATCAAGGAAGTCGCGCAGCATGGCGTTGTTGTGCGCGGCGAAGCTGTCGAACTTGCCGAAGGGATCGGGCACGCGCGACAGGGGCTTGCCGAGGTTCGCCTCCAGCAGTTCCTTGTTCGGCACGTTGTCCGGCACCTTGCGCAGGCCGTCCATGTCATCGCTGAACGCTACCAGCCGCGTCGGGCGGCCGGTCATTTCCTCATAGGCGCGGCGGACCGTGGTGGTGCGCAGCACCTCCTGGAAGGTGCCGATGTGCGGCAGGCCCGAGGGGCCGTAGCCGGTTTCGAACAGCATGGGTTCACCGTTCGGCTTGCCCTCGGGCCAGCGCTTCAGAAGCTTTCGCGCTTCCTCATAGGGCCAAGCCTTGGACTCAAGCGCTGCGGCGCGCCGTTCGGGATCGAATGCGTCTGTCATAACGCGGTGCGACGTAGCGACGCGGGCGCGCGATGGCTATATGGGCAGCGCATGTCGATCTGGACCGGCCTTCTCCTGTTCTTCCTCACCGTCGCGGGGATGGAAGGCTTTGCTTACGTGATGCACCGCTGGGTGATGCACGGGCCGGGCTGGTTCCTGCATGAGAGCCATCATCGCCCGCGCACTGGGCGGTTCGAACTGAACGACCTCTATGGCGTGATCTTCGCCATCCCCTCGATCCTGCTGATCTATGGCGGGGTGCAGGGCGGCTGGGGCGAGGGTTGGGCCTGGGTCGGCGCCGGCATTGCGGCCTATGGGGCGATCTATTTCGGCTTCCACGACGTGATCGTGCATGAACGGGTGCGCACGCGCTATCTGCCGAAATCCAGCTACATGAAGCGGATCGTCCAGGCGCATCGGCTGCACCATGTGGTGAATACCAAGGAAGGCACGGTCAGCTTCGGCTTCCTCGTCGCGCCCAAGCCGGAAGCGCTGAAGGCCGAATTGAAGCGCCGCGGGCGCGCCGGCGTACGAGCGCCAGCCGGCGCAGACGGGCGATCCTGAGCGACTTTCCTGGGCCACCCCGGACCCAATGTTTGCCGAAAAGTAACTTCTGGCGCGGATAACGCCGCGCATGGACCCCGCTGTACCCCTTCCCAACCCGGGCGAGAGCGAAGAAAGCCGCCGCGCATTACGCAAGGCGGTGAAGATGCGCGCTCACCTGCGCGACCGCGGCACGACTCGCTTCGAGATCGAGGTCGTGGACCTGTCCACCACCGGCTTTCGGGCGCAGACGAGCTTCACGCTATGGCCGGGGACGACCGTGTGGCTGACTCTGCCTGGGCTGGCCGGGCTGGAGGCGGTGGTCGCGTGGCGCGACAAATATCGCTACGGCTGCGCCTTCACAAAGCCGCTGCACCCGGCGGTGTTCGATCACATCGTGGCGCTCGGCAACAGCTGAGCCGCACAGACTACGCGGCCGAGTCGCGGAGCGTTCCGAACGGCTCGACGGCGTGTGGGGGCAGGCGATACCTGCCCCTTTTTCTGTCAGTCGAACAGCGAGGAGACGCTGGTCTCGTCCGCGATGCGCTTGATCGCCTCGGCCAGCAGCGGCGCGATGGTCAGGTGGCGGATGCGCTTGGCGGCGCCGATCGATTCCTGATTGCCGATCGAATCGGTGACGACGAGTTCAAGCAGGTCGGAACCCTCGACGCGGGCGACTGCGCCGCCAGACAGCACGCCATGGGTGACGTAGGCGACGACGTCTTCGGCGCCGGACTGCTTCAACGCCGTCGCCGCGTTGCACAGCGTGCCGGCCGAATCGACGATATCGTCGACCAGGATGCAGAAGCGGCCTTCGACGTCGCCGATGATGTTCATCACTTCCGATTCGCCGGCACGCTCACGGCGCTTGTCGACAATGGCGAGCGGCGCGTTGTTGAGTCGCTTCGCCAGCGCCCGGGCGCGAACCACGCCGCCCACGTCCGGCGAAACGACCATCAGGTTCTTGCTGCCGAAGCGGGCGAGGATGTCCGCCGACATCACTGGCGCGCCGAACAGATTGTCGGTCGGGATGTCGAAGAAGCCCTGGATCTGGCCGGCGTGAAGATCGACCGAAAGGACGCGGTCGGCGCCCGCGGTGGTGATGAGGTTGGCGACGAGCTTGGCCGAGATCGGCGTGCGCGGGCCTGGTTTCCGATCCTGCCGGGCATAGCCGAAATAGGGCACGACTGCGGTGATCCGCTTGGCCGACGCGCGCTTCAGCGCGTCGATGCAGATCAGCAGCTCCATCAGGTTATCGTTGACCGGATAGCTGGTCGACTGGAGCAGGAAGACGTCCTCGCCGCGCACGTTCTCCATGATCTCGACGAAGATCTCCTCGTCGGCGAAGCGGCGCACCAGCGCCTCCGTCAGGGGGATTTCGAGATAGGAGGCGATGTCCCGCGCCAGCGGCAGGTTCGAGTTGCCGGTCATCAGTTTCATGTGCGCGCGTCCCTATGCTCGAATCGGGGGCTCCTTAGGCCGAGGGGCTAGCGACGAAAAGACCCGCGGGGTACGCGCGGCGCATGACCGCTCCCCAGACGATCGTCACCCGCTTTGCCCCGTCGCCCACCGGGCGCCTGCACGTCGGCAATATTCGCACCGCGCTGCAGAACTGGATGTTCGCTAGGGCGAATGGCGGCAAATTCCTGCTGCGGATCGACGATACCGATGGCGAGCGGAGCGAGGAGCGCTTCGTCGAATCGATTCGCGCCGATCTCGGGTGGCTGGGGTTCGACCATGACGGCGAGGTCCGCCAATCGGCGCGATTTGCGCTGTACGAGGAGCGGTTCGTCCAGCTGGTGGCAGCGGGCCGGATCTATCCCGCGTACGAGACGAGCCAGGAGCTCGACCTGAAGCGCAAGATCCAGCTCGGGCGCGGCTTGCCCCCGGTGTACGACCGTGCGGCGCTGGCCTTGACCGACGCGGATCGCGCGCGGCTGGAGGCGGAAGGGGTGAAGCCGCACTGGCGCTTCCGCCTGGATCATGCGGCGCCGGTGGAATGGGACGATCTGGTGCGTGGTCATCAGCGGTTCGACCCCGCGACGATGAGCGATCCCGTCGTGCGTCGCGCCGACGGCTCGTGGCTCTACATGCTGCCTTCCGCGATCGATGACGTCGACATGGGGATCAGTCACGTCGTGCGGGGCGAGGATCATGTCGCCAATACCGCGCTGCAGATTCAGATGTTCGAAGCGCTGGGATCGACGCCGCCGCAGTTCGCGCATGCCGCGCTGCTGACGGGCGCGGAAGGCAAGTTGTCGAAGCGGCTTGGCAGCCTTGGGGTGGATCAGCTGCGCGAGCAGGGCATCGAACCGCAGACGATCCGTGCGTTGCTGGCGCGGCTTGGCACCAGCGATCCCGTTGAGCCGGTGATCGACATGGCGCCGCTGTTCGCGACATTCGATTTCGCGCGCTTCGGCCGGGCACCGGCGCGGTTCGACGAGGCAGAGCTGACGCAGCTGAATGCGCGGATCGTGCACCAGCTGCCGTTCGCGTGGGTCGAGGCGCGCCTCCCGGCCGGGATGACAGAGGCGGCGTGGGAGGCCGTGCGGCCGAACCTGGCGACGGTGGCCGAGGCTGCCGACTGGTGGCGCGTGATCGAGGGGCCGGTGGAGGCGCCGCCGGCTGGCGAGGATGCGGAATACCTCGCCGCGGCTGCCGAGATCGCCGGCACGATTGTGTGGGACGGGGACCCCTGGCACGCGCTGACCGCCGCCCTGAAGGAAGCGACCGGACGCAGGGGCAAGACGCTGTTCCTGCCGCTTCGCCGGGCCCTGACCGGGCGCGATCATGGGCCGGACATGGCCGCGCTGCTGCCGTTGATCGGCCGCGATCGTGCAATTGCGCGGCTGAAGCAGGCGTGATGGAGCAGGTGATAATATCGCTTGCTACGTACTGGCGACGTTGTAACATCTCTATACGGGCGGAAGACCCGGGAAGGAGCATAGCCAAGGAGAGGAAGCATGACCGTGGACCGTTATGGCGCCCAGCAAAGCGTGAGAGTCGGCAGCCTCGTTGTTGCGATTGCGATCAATGCCGGCGTGATCGGGGCCTTGATGTTGTCGACGCCGGTTTTCCGAGTGCTGAAAGGCGACAAGTCGCTTCTCATTACCTCCGTCCCGCTAGACGAGCCGCCGCCGCCGCTGATCGAGATCGCCCCTCAGCGCCAGCCGGATGCACGAACGGCGGCTCAGCCTGAACGGGTCGATGCTTCCCGCTCGGTCACAGCAACCAGCGATTATGTCGTACCTAATTTGCCGCCGTTGCCCCTGCCACCACTCCCGCTTTCGCTTCCGACGGGCGAGGCCACGGTCATCGATCCGCCAGCGCAGCCGGTTCTGATCGGAGCCGAAGTGGACCCCCGCTACGCCAGTGATCTGCAGCCCCACTACCCCGCCGGTGAGCGCCGGGCCGAGCGGGAGGGAAGCGTTACCGTCCGCGTGACGATCCGGGCCGATGGGCGAGTCGCGACGGTGGAGTGCCTCAGCGCCACCACGACCGAATTCTGCCGCGCGACACGGCAGCAGGCGCTGGCGAAATGGCGTTTCCGCCCGGCGACTCGCGACGGCGTGCCGGTCACGGCGACGAAGGATCTGACGGTCAGGTTCGAGCTCGAATCCTGACGCGCCCTCTCAGGGTGGTGGGCGTTGCGGGGCTGGCCTATCCGGCCCCGCATCCCTATCTTCGTCGCTATGCAATTCTTCGCTCGCATGAGCCCGTTGCGCGCCGTGCGCGATTTGCGCCTGTTTCTGCACCAGCGGCAGAAGCACGAGCTGATCTTCCTGTTCCTGTCGATCTTCATCACTGGCCTGCTGCTGATCGGCTTCGCCAAGGATTCGAAGATCGAGAAGGAGTATCGGCCGAACATCGTCTACGTTCAGCAATGGACGCTTGATCGCACCGACGCCGAGATCAAGGCGCAGCAGGCGATCGACGCGCCGATCAAGCAGAAGCGGATCGACGAGGAAAAGCGCCGCCGTGAGGAGCGCCAGGCGGCGTTCAAGCGGCTCGAGAGCAAGATGGATAAGTGGGGCCTGTAACCGCCGGCGACCATCGCTGGATGGGCGCGGCGCTCGCCCTGGCGTCACGGGCACGGGGGCGCACCAGTCCCAATCCGGCCGTCGGCTGCGTCATCGTGCGCGATGGCGTGGTGGTGGGACGCGGCTGGACCCAGCCGGGCGGGCGGCCGCATGCGGAGGCCATGGCGCTGGGTGAGGCGGGTGAGGCGGCGCGCGGTGCAACCGCGTACGTGACGCTGGAACCCTGCGCGCATGTTTCACCTCGCGGGCCGGCTTGCGCCGATCTTTTGCTGGCATCGGGGGTCGCGCGGGTCGTGGCGGCGATCGGCGATCCTGATCCGCGCACGAACGGCAAGGGGCTGGCGCGACTCGCTGCAGCGGGGATTTCCACCACGGTCGGCATCCGCAGTGACCAGGCGCGCGCGTCGATGGCCGGTTTCCTGATGCGCCAGGCGCAAGCGCGGCCCCTGGTGACGCTCAAGCTCGCCACGTCGTTGGATGGCTGCATCGCGCGTGCAGATGGTGAAAGCCGGTGGATCACCGGCGCGGCGGCGCGCGCGCATGTGCATCTTGAGCGCAGCCGGCACGAGATCGTCCTGGTCGGGCGCGGCACCTGGGACATGGATCGGCCGGCGCTGGACGTACGGCTGCCGGGGCTGGAAGCGCGCGCGCCGACGCGCGTAGTGCTGTCGCGTGGCAGCGCGGAGGACGGGGTGACGCGAATCGCGAGCCCCGAAGATGTGGCGACATTACCGGGCGATCATGTCTTCGTGGAAGGCGGCGCCGGGGCGGCCTCGGCTTTCCTGGCCGCCGATCTGGTCGATCGCCTGCTGCTGTACCGCGCGCCGATCCTGATCGGTGGCGGACGCCCGGCGCTGGGCGACATCGGCCTGGAGCGGCTGGCGGATGCGCACTGGCGCTGGACGCTGACCGATTCACGGATGCTTGGCAGCGACCGGCTCGAGGTCTACGAGCGGGCGCGATGTTCACCGGGATCATAACGGACGTAGGGGAGATCACGCGCGTCGATACGCGCGGCGATACGCGCGTCGTCGTCTCCACCAGCTACGAAACGATCGACATCGATCTTGGCGCATCAGTCGCCTGTTCGGGTGTCTGCCTGACCGTGGTCGACAAGGGGCCGGACTGGCTTGCCTTCGACGTTTCCGGCGAGACCATGACGCGGACGCAGCAGGGCCAGTGGATGGTCGGCCGTCGCCTCAATCTCGAACGCGCGATGAAGCTTGGCGACGAACTGGGCGGTCATATCGTAACCGGCCATGTCGACGGCATCGCCGAGGTGATCGGCATCTGCCCCGAGGGCGATTCGAAGCGAGTCGGCTTCCGCGTCGCCAGCGATCTCGCGCCATTCCTCGCCGCCAAGGGATCGGTGACGGTCGATGGCGTGTCGCTGACCGTCAACGAGGTGTCCGATGCCGATGACGGCTTCACCCACTTCGCGGTCAACATCATCCCGCACACCCAGGCGGTGACGACGCTTTCGGATCTGGCGCCGGGCAGCGCCGTCAACATCGAGATCGATGTGCTGGCCCGCTACCTCCAACGGATGGAACATTATCGTGCAAAAGCCCGCTGAACTCGCGCGCCTGCGCCACGCCTTTCTTTCGACTCCGGAAGAGATCATCGACGAGGCCAAGAACGGCCGGATGTTCATCCTGGTCGATGACGAGGATCGCGAGAACGAGGGCGATCTCGTCATCCCCGCACAGATGGCGACGCCGGAAAAGATCAATTTCATGGCACGGCACGGGCGCGGGCTGATCTGCCTTGCGCTCACCAAGTCGCGGGTCGATGCGCTCGGACTCGACCTGATGAGCCGCCATAACGGCACCCGGCACGAGACCGCGTTCACCGTTTCGATCGAGGCGCGCGACGGCGTTACCACCGGCATCTCGGCCGCGGACCGCGCGCGGACGATCGCCGTCGCGATCGACGCCAGCAAGGGGCGGGAGGAGATCGTGACGCCGGGCCACGTCTTCCCGCTGGTTGCGCGCGACGGCGGCGTGCTGGTGCGTGCGGGTCATACCGAGGCCGCGGTCGACGTATCGCGCCTCGCCGGCCTCAACCCCTCGGGCGTGATCTGCGAGATCATGAACGAGGATGGCACGATGTCGCGCATGGACGATCTCGTCTCGTTCGCGCAGCTCCACAACCTGAAGATCGGCACGATCCGTGACCTGATCGCTTATCGGCGCCGCTACGATCATCTGGTCGAGAAGAAGGCGGAGATGACCTTCGAATCGCGCTGGGGCGGGCAGTGGAAGGCCGTGACCTTCCACAACAAGGCGACTGGCGACGAGACGATCGCGCTGGTGAAGGGCAAGATCGATCCCGACAAGCCGACGCTGGTGCGCATGCACACCGCGAGCTTCTTCGTCGACATGTTCGGTGAGGTTTCCGAACGCGCTGGGCTGCTCTCCACCTCGATGGAGATGATCGCTGAGGAAGGTGCGGGGGTGATCGTGGTGATCAACCGCGCGATGAAGGGCGTGGTTTCGCGCTTCATGCAGCTTCGCGCCGAGGGGAAGGGCGCCGGCGCACCGGAGGTTGAGGAACTGCGCGACTATGGCGTCGGCGCGCAGATCCTGGCCGAACTGGGGGTTGAGGAGATGGTGCTTCTCACCAACACGCACCACACGCTGGTTGGCCTCGAAGGCTACGGCCTGTCGATCGTCGGCGAACGCGCGATCCCGGGTACCGGCGGCGAGTGATGCGAACCGGGGCGGACGAAGCGCGTTCGCCCAAATATGCGCATGTCGAGCGTGAGCGCCGCTGGTTGGTCGACCCGGCGGCGCGACCGCCTGTGCCGACCGATCACGTGCTGATCGAGGATCGGTACATCCACAGAACTCGGATGCGGCTGCGGCGGATGACGGACAGCACGACCGGACAGGTCGCGCTGAAGCTGACCAAGAAATATACCGCGGACGATCCGCTCGCCCGCGCGATCGTCACCACGTATCTGAAAGAGGCGGAATTTACCCTGCTGGCACGCCTGCCGGGAACGGCGCTGATCAAGCGCCGGCACGATCTGGTCGGCGGGCCGGTCACCTACAGCCTCGATCGTTTTGCCGGCCCGCTCGAGGGGCTGGAACTCGCCGAGATCGAATGGCCGGACGATGCCGGGCTTCGAGGCTTGCCGCCGCCGCCCGGTTCGATACGGGAAGTCAGCAACGACCCGCGCTACCAAGGTGGCGCGCTGGTCGAGCATGGCAGACCGAAGGAAGATTGATGGCCAACATCCTCATCGTCGAAGCCCGCTTCTACGATCATCTGAACGACATGCTGATCGCCGGCGCCCGCGCCGCCATCGAGGCGGCTGGCCACCAGGCCGAGGTGGTGACGGTCCCCGGCGCGCTGGAAGTGCCCGGTGCGATCGCGATGGCTGCGGAAAGCGGACGCTATGACGCCTTCGTCGCGCTTGGCGTGGTGATCCGGGGCGAGACCTATCACTTCGAGATCGTCTCCAACGAAAGCGCGCGCGGGATCATGGCGCTAACCATGGACGGCATTGCAATCGGCAATGGCATCCTCACCACCGAAAACGAGGGGCAGGCGATCCGGCGCGCGGATCCGGCGCAGCTCGACAAGGGCGGCGGCGCCGCGCTGGCCGCGATCGCGATGATGGACCTTCGCGATCGTCTATCCTGATCAAGCGCAGCCGCAGATGACGGCTGCGACATAAAGTATCTGGCAAGATTCCGTGAGCTTACTTATACGGGTGTAAGTAAGCTCACGGAGGAAGAGGATGCCGTACGCCCACACGATCGAGGGTAACCCGCATTGGCTGCCGGTTAATCCCCCGTCCGCGTTGAACGATATTCCCGGTGAGCGCGGTTTGCCCTTCGTCGGCAACACGTTCCGCGTGCTGAAGGACCCGCTGGGCTTCACCCGGAAGATGGTGGCCAAGCACGGGCCGGTTTATCGCAACAACAGCTTCGGCGGCGATTCGGTCGTCCTGCTCGGTCCCGACGCGAACGAACTGGTGCTGTTCGACAAAGAGAAGAACTTCTCTTCCGAACAGGGCTGGGGCCCGATCCTCAATCTCGTCTTCCCGCGCGGCCTGATGCTGATGGATTTCGAAAAGCATCGTGCCGACCGCAAGGCATTGTCGGTGGCGTTCAAGCCGGAGCCGATGAAGCATTACGCCGAGGAACTGAACGCCGGCATAGCGTCACAGGTGGATGGCTGGGCCAACCGCACCATGCCTTTCTACAGCGCGATCAAGGCGCTGAGCCTCGATCTTGCGGCAACGAGCTTCCTCGGTGTGCCGCTGGGGCCGGAGGCGGCGCGAATCAACCAGGCGTTTGTCGACGAGGTGCAGGCCTCGGTCTCCCCCATCCGCACGCCGCTGCCGGGCACGTCGATGCGCAAGGGCGTGAAGGCACGCGAATATCTGGTCGACTTCTTCACTCGCGAAGTGCCCGCACGGCGCAACGGGACGGGGCAGGATTTCTTCTCGCAATTCTGCCGCGCGACCGACGAGAAGGGCGACCTGCTGCCGACCGACGCGATCGTCGATCACATGAACTTCCTGATGATGGCGGCGCACGACACGATCACCTCCTCGGCGACGAGCCTAGTGATGCTGCTGGGGCAGCACCTGAAATGGCAGGACCGCCTGCGCGAGGAAATTGCCGGCATCGGCAGCAACGACGGCACGGTGCCCTATGGCCAGCTCGATCGGCTGGTGTTGACCGAATATGCCTTCAAGGAAGCGCTGCGGATGATGCCGCCGGTGCCCTCAATCCCGCGCCGCGCGATGCGGGATTTCGAATTCGGCGGTTATCGCATCCCTGCTGGAACGTTCGTGGGCGTCAACACCGCTTACACTCATCACATGCCGGAGCATTGGCCGAACCCGGACCAGTTCGATCCGATGCGCTTTACGCCAGAAGCATCAAAGGGGCGGCATCGTTTCGCCTGGGTGCCGTTCGGCGGCGGCGCGCATATGTGCATCGGGCTTCACTTCGCGACGATGCAGATCCGGATCCTGATGGCGCAGCTGCTGAGCCGCTATCGCATCGAGCTGGCGCCGGGCGCAGGTGAGGATTGGCAGATCTTTCCGATCCCGAAGCCGAAGGATGGCCTGCCGGTGACCTTCCAGCCGATCTGAGGAGCCGGCACCGTTAGCGAACGTCACCCCGATCGGCACCGGGGTGACGCGAACGTGTTGGTTAGGCGGCAGGTCCGCCGTGGCGGCGGACAGCTGCAATCAATCCTTGTTACGGTTCGCGAAGAGCACCGCGGCGGCGACGGCGGCGGAGCCGATGCCCACGCCAAGCCCGATTTTGCCCAGATCCCATCCCTTGCGGTCGCGCTTGGCGTCCTTGGCGGCCTTCTCGTGCTGCTTTGCCGAAGCGGCGGTGGCGAGGATCTCATTGGGTTCGTCGGACACGCTTACTCTCCTTTGCTCCGTTGATAGCGCCCGCGGAACGTGTCCGCGAACGATTTGAGCCGTTGCTCGGCGATTGCCGCGCGCAGGTCGGCCATCAAGGCCTCGTAAAAGACGATGTTATGTTCGGTCATCAGCATCGCGCCGAGGATTTCTCCGGCGCGCACCAGATGATGGAGATAGGCGCGGCTCCACGTCGCGCAGGTCGGGCAGGCGCATTCGGGATCGAGCGGTCCCTGGTCCTCCGCAAAGCGCGCGTTGCGGATGTTGATCGGCCCGTTCCGGGTGAACGCCTGGCCGGTGCGGCCGGAGCGGGTGGGCAGCACGCAATCGAACATGTCAACGCCGCGCTCGACCGCGCCGACGATGTCGTCGGGCTTGCCCACGCCCATCAGGTACCGCGGCTTGTCTGCCGGAAGCTGGCCGGGAGCGAAATCGAGGCAGCCGAACATGGCTTCCTGTCCTTCGCCCACGGCAAGGCCACCAATCGCATAGCCATCAAAGCCGATGTCGATCAGCGCGTCCGCGCTTGCCTTGCGGAAGCCTTCGTCCAGCGCGCCTTGCTGGATGCCGAAGATCGCATTGTTGGCGGCATGCTCACCGCCGCTGTCGAATGCCTCGCGCGAGCGCTTGGCCCAGCGCATCGAACGTTCCATCGCGGCGGCCTGCACCTCGCGCGTCGAGGTGGTCGGCACCAGTTCGTCGAACGCCATGATGATGTTCGAGCCGAGCAGGCGCTGGATCTCGATCGACCGTTCGGGGCTCAGCAGATGGCGCGTCCCGTCGAGGTGCGACTTGAAGGTGATGCCTTCTTCCGACCGTTTGGTGAGATCGGCGAGGCTCATCACCTGATAGCCGCCGGAGTCAGTCAGGATCGGCTTGTCCCAGCCCATGAAGCGATGAAGGCCGCCGAGGCGCGCGACGCGCTCCGCCCCCGGGCGGAGCATCAGGTGATAGGTGTTGCCAAGGATGATGTCAGCGCCCGTCGCGGCAACATCAGCTGGCTTCATCGCCTTGACGGTGGCCGCGGTACCGACCGGCATGAAAGCCGGCGTGCGGATGACGCCCCGCTGCATCGCGATCGAACCGGTGCGCGCGGCGCCATCAGTCGCAGCGATGGTGAAGGTGAAGCGATCGCTCATCACCGGCGCCGCTTTCCCTTGCCCTGCGGCATGCGATCGTCGCCGAACGCGCGCGCACGGATCGTCAGCAGCTCCGCGCGTGTGACGACACCATCCTTGTCACGGTCGTAGCGGGTGAAGAATTCACCGAGCTTCGCCTGAAGCTCGGGGAGGGTGATGCGATTGTCGCCGTCACGATCGGTCTCGAACGGGCTTGGCAGGGCGTTGCGATCGCCCAGGAACCGCTCTGCCCAGTCGGCGAAGGCGATATAGCCGAGCGCGCCGGTGCCGCCGGTGTCGATCGCCTCGAACGTGCGGCGAGCGCCTGCATCGAGTTCCGCGCGCGTCACGCGTGCGTCACCATCGGCATCGAAGGTCGCGATCAGCATCGCGGCAGGCTCATAGGCCATGGTCGCCGGCGGCTGGGCGGGGCCGGGGGGCACGGCGGGGACAGGCGTGGCCTGAAGAAGCAGGGGGAGGATCAGCATCGGTCGGCCGGTGTTCGCACAAGAAAAGGAGAGGGGCCTGCCATCGCGGCTGGATGGCATGCCCGTCAACGCTGTTTTCCGCAGCGGCGATGAACGGAACGTGAGTGCTTTGCGGCGGCGCGCGGCTGCTCAGTCGTCGACGTGGAAGATCTGGAGATCGCGCAGGTTGATCGTCAGCTGGACGCTCAGCGCATGTTCCATCTGCGATTCCCCGCCGTCGCGGCCGGGTCGGAACTGGTTCAGATAGCCGATGTCGGCCACCGTGTTCTTGCCCAGCGGCACCGCGAAGCCGACGATGTTGCGCATGCGGTCATAGCCGCTGCGCTGGCCCCAGCGGGTGCTGTTGGGCATGAAGAAGCTCTCGTGACTTAGGAACAGCGCGAGGCCGTTCTCGCCGATCTTGTGGTTGTAACGGACCAGCGGACGGATCCGCACGCCGACGCCGCCGCCACGAACGGAGAAGCGCTCGTCGACGCGGAAGCGGGTGCTGAACGGGCCGAAGCTGGCGACGACCTGCTGGCGCAGCCGATCCTCGTCACCGCTGTTGTTGCCGTTATGCGCGCCGACCTTGCGATAACCGGTGCCGATCTCGACGTTGTCAGCGACGCGGTAGCCGATCAGCACGCCGAACTCGGTTTGGTAGAGGCCGTCCTGCCGATCGCTGAAGCGAGCGATCTGCTCCAGCGTGACGCGGACCTTATCCTGGATCGGCACGTGCGTGTTGATCTGGAACCAGAGCTGCTCGTCGTGCCGCTGCGCCAGCGCGGGCGTCCCGACGCTGACGGCGGCGACCGCGCTTGCGGCGCCGAGCGCCATACGGAGAGACCCGGCAAACCGGCGGTGGTCAGATCGCGACATGGGGAGCGTCATCCGCGCAGCGATGCTGGCCGCGGGAAGCGGGGGATCGCCATCGAAGGGGAGGATAGTGCTGGATGCCCGACAAGGATTCGAACCTTGATTGACGGAGTCAGAGTCCGCTCTCTTACCATTAGAGGATCGGGCAACAGCCGCTCGCTGCTCCGAGAAGCAACGACAGGGGCGCGCCTCTAAGCCGGCATGAAACGAAGGTCAAGCACTGGAATCGCGCGCCGCTTGCGGCAGGTGGTTGCTCACGCTACCTTCCGCTTCAAGCACCGAGCGGGCCGCGAGGGCCCGTGACGGCAGAACATAGAAGAAAGACACGGCACGTGGCGAAACAATCCGCCGACCTGCCGTACCGGCGCGGAGAGGCCCGCGCCCGTTCGGCCTCCGAGGGCCCACCTGTGGCCCGCCTTCGCCAAGGCTTTGCGCGCCATTATGCGGCGCTGGATCTTGGCACCAACAATTGCAGGTTACTGATCGCACGGCCGCAGGGAGACGGCTTTGCGGTGGTCGACGCCTTTTCGCGAATCGTGCGGCTGGGCGAGGGGCTGGCGATCACGGGGCGCCTGTCCGACGAGGCGATCGAGCGCACGATCGGGGCGCTACGCATCTGTTCCGACAAGCTGAAGCGCCGCAACGTCACACTGGCGCGGTCTGTCGCCACCGAGGCGTGTCGGCGGGCGAGCAACGGTGCTGCGTTCATCGCCCGCGCCTATGAGGAAACCGGCATCCACCTCGATGTGATCTCGGCAGAGGAAGAGGCACGCCTGGCGGTGCTTGGCTGCCACGTGCTGCTGGAACCCGGCAACGCGCCGGCATTGGTGTTCGACATCGGCGGCGGCTCGACCGAACTGGTGCTGATCGACACTTCCACGACCGTGCCGACGGTGATCGACTGGCATTCGGCCCCATGGGGCGTCGTGTCGCTCACCGAAAGTGCCGGCGGCGGCGAGGGGCCGGCGGGGCTGGCTGCGGCTTATGAGCGGATGCGCGGGCTGGTGCGCGAGAGCTTCGCGCCGTTTGCCGCCCGCCTCCCCAAGGAGCCGGGGCCTCGCCGGCTGCTCGGCACGTCGGGGACCGTGACGACGCTGGCAAGCGTTCACCTTGGGCTCGATCGTTATGATCGCACCCAGGTGGACGGGCTGATTGCGCCGGCCGAGTCGATGCGCCGGATCAGCCATGAGCTTGCCCATATGTCGATCGCGCAGCGCGCGCAGTTGCCCTGCATCGGCCGCGAGCGGGCGGATCTGGTGGTTGCCGGATGCGCTATCCTGGAGACGATCCTCGATCTATGGCCCGCCGAGCGGCTTGGCGTGGCCGATCGTGGCATACGGGAGGGCATTTTGCGGCGTTTGATGGCGAACGGACGGTGAGAGGCGGAGGCGGATTGCGCACGCGTGTGCGCACTGCGCGCGGCCGGACGGCGCAATCCACGCGCTGGCTGGAGCGGCAGCTCAACGACCCCTACGTCAAGCGGGCGAAGGCCGAGGGCTATCGCAGCCGCGCGGCGTACAAGCTGATCGAGCTGGACGAGCGGTTCGGCATCCTGAAGGGCGCAAAGCGGATCGTCGACCTGGGCATGGCGCCGGGCGGCTGGAGCCAGGTGGTGCGCCGGCAGGTGCCGGGAAGCACCGTCGTCGGGATCGACTTGTTGCCCGTAGACCCGCTGGACGGCGTTACGATCTTCCAGATGGATTTCATGGCGGACGAAGCGCCCGACCGGCTGATCGAGGCGCTCGGCGGCGCGCCCGATGTCGTCATGTCCGACATGGCGGCGAATACGGTGGGCCACCCGCAGACCGATGCGCTGCGCACCATGGCGTTGGTTGAGGCGGCAAGCGACTTCGCCATCCAGGTGCTGAAGCCGGGCGGCACGTTCGTGGCGAAGGTGTTCGCCGGCGGCGCCGATTCGTCGCTGATCGCCCTTCTGAAGAAGAACTTCACGACCGTGAAGCACGCCAAGCCGCCGTCGAGCCGCAAGGGTTCGGTGGAATGGTTCGTCGTGGCGCAGGGCTTCAAGGGCCGGCCTGATGAGGCCGCGGAGGAATAAGCGGATGCGTCACCCCGGGCAGCCCGGGGTGACGTTCCCAGCCGCTATGCAGGGCCGCCGCTCGCCCGGATCGTGCCGTTGACGCCGGCGGGGAAGAAGCCGCCGCTCTGGACCGCCGAGCGGCTCTGATAGACGACGTTCAGAACCTGCTGGCCCGTGCGGCCGATCACCAGGCCACCAGGATCTGTCGGCACCAGATTGGCGACGGCTGCGGTGCCGATATCCTGGTCTGTGTCATCCCCGCCATCGAGTAGATCCCGCGATTCCGAGATCCGCGCGATCTGACCGTAGATCGCCGGCGTCGTCAGCCCACGCCGCCAGAGTTCGGCGCGAATGACCCCGTCATGGTAGCATTCGGTGGCAAGGATGCCGGCTGCCGCTTCCAGGAACGTCTTGTTCGAGATCAGCCGCGCCGCGCCGCGATAAGCGGTGACCCCGACATCGGTGAGGAGATACGAGCCGATCAGGAAGTTTTCGTCATTGGCGAAGGGATCGAAGATGTCGTTCGGTCCAACCACACCAGCTGCTCGCGCAGCCGCCGTGAACGCACCAACCGGCGTTGCATTGCCGATCGTGACGGTGGCACTCCCCGAGAGGTTGATCGCCGGCTGCGCGGCCGCCGCGCTCCCCAGTGCATTGCGCAGGAAGGTGATGTGGCCGATCTCGTCGAAGGCGATTTCGCGCGCATATTGCTGCACCACCGGATCGGTGAAGGTGACGGCGCGCGCCGCTCCCGGACCGGTGCCGGTGGCGACAGCCCCTTGCGTGCCGGTGCCCGTCTGCAGAGCGGCGGGGATGCCCTGGCCGGAGACGGCGTAGGCGTAATAATTGCCCTCCAGATACTCGAGCTGAAGCGCGAAGTTCAGGATGTCCTGATCGGTCAGCCCCGGAGGCGGCGGGGGCGGCGGTGGAGGCGGCGGCGGAATGACATCATCGTCATCGTCGCATGCCGAAAGCAGGGACAGGCCCCCCGTCATCGCGGCCGCGCCGCCGCACAGGCGGATGAAGCTGCGCCGCGCTTGCCGCTGATGCTCTGCGCGCTCCATCAGATCCAGGAACTCGATTTGGTCGCTCATCGCCGCCTCCTCAATTTGCGCCCGAGCGGCGAAGCGCCGGGTTCGGATTGTTGGTGCCGTTCGGGAAGAAGCCGCCTGACGTCACGGCATTGCGCGTCAGATAGGCGATGTTGTGGACCTGCTCGGTGTTCCGGCTGAAGACGATGCCGTTCGCGTCGGTCGGCACAAAATTGGCCGTGAGGCCGAACTGGGTCTCCACCGGCGAGACGCCCGAATCGTCATCGGCGACGATCTGCGGCGGCCCCGCCGAGTTGAACGATCCGTCGACCAGATTGCGCAGCGCGGAGATCTTGTCGGTATTCGTACGGAGGACCGGGACCTCGACGCCGCGCCGATAAAGCGCGCCGCGGATGATCCCGGCGTGGAAGCCCTCGGCAGCGAGGATTCCGGCCGCGCCGTCGATATTGTCGACATTGGTCAGCAGTGGTGCCGCGCCCTTGTACGCGGTGACGCCGACGTCCTCGAAAATGTACGCGGCGAGGAGGAAATTGTCGTCGCTGGCATAGGGATCGAACACGCCGCCCGAGGCGGATAGATCGATTCCGGCCGCGACGGCCGCTGCGGTGAATATCGTGGGCGACAGGTCAATCGCCGGCTGCGCAACGGCGGATGAGCCGAGCACGCGACGCAGCGTGGTGACATGCGCGAGCTCGTCAGAGGCGATCTCGCGGGCATATTGGATGACGGCCGGGTCCTGCAGATTGGCTTGCCGCGCGCCGACCGCCTGGCCCTGCGTTTGCGTCCCCGTCAGACGATCCGGCGGGATGCCCGTGCCGATCGTGGCGAAGCTGTAGAATTGCGCCTCAAGATATTCGAGGTTGAGTGCGAAGTTGAGAAGATCGATGTCGCTTGGTGCGGTTTGCGCCGCCGCACGCCCGGCCAGGCCGACGGCGCCGACACCAAGCGCCGCCCCGGCCAGCGCCATTCGGAAGAAGTCCCGCCGTCCGCCACCTCGGCCTGGCTCTGCTTCGAGCGCCAGGGTCAATTGCTCGCTTTCAGCCATGCTGTCTCTCCTTCCCGATCGATGATCGTCGCCGCGCTTTTCATGCGGAGTGCTTCGGAGCGGGGAGGGTTATCGGAATCGAATGGCGCGGCGATAAGTAAGACAACCTAGAACATATTGATTGTTGTCAGTGCCTTCGGGCTGAAAGGCGCCGGATTTGAGAAGCTGTTCTCTGAGAACGCGAGGCCGGTTCGCGGGGCAAGGGGCACAAAAAAAGCCGCAGCGTCCGCTGCGGCCTTTTTTGTTCGGATGGGGCAGCGACTGATCGCCGCGCCGGTTTAGCCGTCGTAGTCGGCGCCGAGGTTCTGGTTGCGCGGCGGGGCAGCGGCGGTGAGGCGAAGTGCCTCGGCCGAAGCCGCCAGCGAGCCGACCGCATCGGCCTCTTCCTCGTCGTCGATCTGCACGCGCTGCAGGCTCTGCACGACGGCTTCCTTGAGATCCGTCGGCTTGACCGTCTGCTCCGCGATTTCGCGCAGCGCGACGACCGGGTTTTTATCGCGATCGCGATCGATGGTCAGCTCCGCACCGCCCGACACCTGACGTGCACGCTGCGCAGCGAGCAGGACCAGATCGAACCGGTTGGGGATCTTGTCGACGCAATCCTCGACGGTGACGCGCGCCATGGACGCTTCCTTCGCAAAAATACCGCTGGGTAGAAGGCGGGCGATCTAGGGGGCGGCGCGGCACAAGTCAAGGAAAGCGCGTGCTTGCCCCGGGGGGAGCGGGCGGCCATCAGGGGCGGAACGATGAAGCATCCACCTGCCTTCGAGGTTGCCGGCAGCCAGCTGACGTTGCTGACCGAGGGACCGGATCGTCTTGCCGCCCTGACTGACCTGATCAACGGCGCGCAACAGTCGCTGCGCATGCTCTACTATATCTATGCCGACGATCATGCCGGGCGGCAGGTGCGCGACGCGCTGATCGCGGCGGCGCAGCGCGGCGTGAAGGTGGCGCTGATCGTCGACGGCTTCGGCAGCGACGAGGCGGCGGATCGCCGGTTCTTCGATCCGCTCGAGCCGGCGGGCGTCAGCGTGTGCCGCTTCATGCCGCGGCTTGGCCGGCGATACCTGCTGCGCAATCACCAGAAGCTGGCACTGGCCGATGGCGAGACGGGCGACAGCCGGATCATCATCGGTGGGTTCAACATCGAGGACGATTATTTCGGCACGGTCGACGAGAAGGCGTGGCGCGACCTGGGCCTGCTCGTCGAAGGGCCCGCGGCGGCGCGGATGGCCGGCTATTTCGATGCCCTGGAAGACTGGATCCGCTCATCCAACGGCAAGCTGCGTCACCTCAATCGTGCATTGGCGCAGTGGAGCGAGCGCGAGGGCGCGGTGCGGTGGCTGATCGGCGGGCCGACGCGCCGGCTGTCCCCGTGGGCGCGGGCAGTGCGAAACGACATGCGCCGCGCCGACCGGATCGACATTATCGCTGCCTATTTCACGCCGAGCCCGACGATGCTTCGCCGGCTGGATCGCGCCGGGCGGCTGGGCCGCGCGGTCCGAGTGGTGACGGCGCGCCATTCGGACAACAATGCGACGATCGCTGCGGCGCGCTTCACCTACCGCGGCCTCCTGAAAAAAGGCGCACGCATCTTCGAGTATCTGCCGACCAAGCTACACACCAAGCTCTATGCGGCGGGCGACGTGGTTCATATCGGCAGCGCCAACTTCGATATGCGCAGCCTGTTCATCAATTTGGAGCTGATGCTGCGGATCGAGGACAAGGCCTTCGCCGATCACGTCCGCGAATATATCGACGGAGAGATCGCGCGTTCGGAGGAGATCACGCAGGAAGGCTATCTGGCGGCGACCGGCCCGTTGCAGCGGATCAAGCAGTTCGTCGCCTATCTGATCGTCGGCGTCGCGGATCCGTTGGTGTCGCGAAGCCTCAACTTCGGGATCGACGAATGAACCAGAAGCACGATTTCGCCAGCCGGATCGAATGGACCGGCAATCGCGGCGCAGGGACGGCGAGCTATCGCGGCTACGACCGGACCTGGTCGATCACCACGCCGGGCAAGCCGCGGGTGGATTGTTCGAACGATCCGCGGCTCGGCGGCGATCCGGCGCTCCACAATCCCGAGGACCTGCTGATCGCCTCGCTCTCCGCCTGCCACATGCTGTGGTACCTCCACCTCGCGAGCGAAGCGGGCCTTGTGGTGGAGGATTATCAGGACGCGCCGCTCGGCCATGGCGAAAGCACGCCGGATGGTGCGGGTCGTTTCGTCGCGGCGACGCTTCGGCCGCGGATCACGCTACGTCAGGGAAGCGACCACGCCCGGGCCGACGCGATCCACCATGAGATCGGCAAGGTGTGCTTCGTTGCCCGCTCGGTCGCCTTCCCGGTGCGGTACGAGGCGACGTACCTGGAGGTGTGACCGCTCGGTTCGGGCGGTGTGCGTTCAGTTCTTCCAGGCCCAGTAGAGCTGCGCTGGCGGCACGTTCCACCATTCCATGTCGTGATCGATGCGGGTGAAATGCGGCGCGATGAAGTCGCGCACCTTGGGGCTGAACTGATAGACCAGGAACGCGCCGCCGGGCCGGAGCACGCGCTGCGTTGCCTCTGCGATTGCCGGGCCGACTCCCGCCGGCAGGGTGGAAAAGGGCAGGCCGGAAAGGACGAAGTCCGCCGCCTCATGCCCGTGTTCGGCGACGATCGCCTCGACGTCCGCCGCCGAGCCTTCGACCGCGACGAAGCGCGAATCGACGATCGTGTGATCGAGATAGCGGATGAAATCGGCGTTGGTGTCGATAGCGATCAAGGTCGCGTCGGGCGCCATCCGCTCCAGGATCGGGCGGCAGAAGGTGCCGACGCCGGGGCCATATTCCACGAACAGCTTGCAGTTCGCCCAATCTACCGGGGCCAGCATCTTGTCGATGAGCTTGCCCGAGGAGGGGATGATCGACCCCACCATCACGGGATGCTTCAGGAACCCGGAGAAGAACATCTGCCAGGGGCCCGGTACGCCGGTACGGGATCTCTCGCGGCGCACCGCACTGGTGGAGCTTGGCATGGAGGAAAGATATCTCCCGAACGGATCGTCAAACGTGCCGAACGCGGCACACGCACGTCGGTTGCCATAGCGGGGTTGCGCCGCCGCCCCAAGGCCCTAATCGAGCCGCATGAATAACGTTGCGGGGCAGGGGAGGGGCGCGCACGCACGCGGCCGGGGCAAGCGAAACGGTAAACCGTTGGACCGACGCTTTGCCCTTTTGTTCATGGTGATGCTGACGATCGCGGCGGGAAATACCGCGCTGCAATCGGTGCTGCCGGCGCTCGGGCGATCGCTTGGCGTGGCCGACAGCGCGGTGGCGGCGGCCTTCTCCGTTTCCGCGCTTCTGTGGGTCATCGCTGCCCCATTCTGGGCCAATCGTTCGGACCGCCACGGCCGCCGCGTGATGATCCTCCTTGGCATGGGCGGCTTCTGCGTCAGCCTTGCGACCTGCGGCGTTTTTCTTGCCGCGGGGATCAACGGGTGGATCGGCGGGACGACCGCCTTCCTGCTCTTCATCATGGGGCGGATCATCTACGGCACCTTCGGTTCGGCCGCGCCGCCGGCCGTCCAGGCGATGGTCGCTGGTGAGACGACGCGGGAGGAGCGCACGCGCGCGTTGACGCTGATCGCCAGCGCCTTCGGCCTCGGCACCATCCTGGGCCCGGCGATCGCGCCGTATCTCTTGCTCGGCCATTTCGGGCCCGTCGAGATCGGGCTTGCCGGGCCGGCGTTCGTCTTCACCATCTTTGGTGTGGCGATGTTCCTGACGGTGCGCGCCATGCTGCCCGATGATCGCGATCTGGCGAACGTGCACGGCGGCACCACAGGCTATCCCTCGATCGGCGGGCAGGGGACCGGCGCCAGCGTACGCAGCGCGACCGAGCCGAAGGGCGGCGCGAAGGTAAGTTACTTCGATCGCCGAATCCGCGCCTGGATGATCGCCGGCCTCGTCATGGGCCATGCCCAAGCGATGACCGGCCAGGCGATCGGCTTCCTTGTGATCGACCGGTTGAACCTGCCGCCGGCACTGGCGCTCGAGCCTACCGGCATCGTGCTGATGATGGGCGCGGGCACGGCGCTGCTGGCGCAATGGGGGATCATCCCGACGCTTAACCTCGCGCCGCGCGCCCTGGTGCTCGTCGGCCTCGTGCTGGCGGCCGCGGGTACGACCCTCACGGGTTTCGCCGACTCTCTCTACGGCATTGCCACGGCTTATGCGCTCGCCAGCCTCGGCTTCGGCTTCACGCGACCGGGGTTCACGGCGGGATCGAGCCTGGCCGTGGGCCCGGGGCAGCAGGGATCGGTCGCCGGCAAGGTGACGAGCGTCAACGGGGCGAGCTTCGTGCTTGGGCCGTCGATCGGCGTTGGCCTTTACGAGGTCTGGCATTCGCTGCCGTATTTCGTCGCCGGCATCGGCTGTATCGCGCTGTTCGCCTATTGCTGGGTAGCCCTGCGCGAGCCCGATCCGCAGGAGGTGGCGGCGTTCGACGATCCGGTGATCTGAATCCTTCGTTGCGGTCCCGCCCCAGCAGCCGTAGACGCGCGCGCCATGACTGACTCCTCCATCAAGCGCGTCGTCCTTGCTTACTCGGGCGGCCTCGACACCAGCGTCATCCTGAAGTGGCTGCAGCAGACGTATAACTGCGAAGTCGTGACGTTCACCGCCGATCTCGGCCAGGGCGAGGAGCTGGAGCCGGCACGTCGCAAGGCCCAGCTGGCGGGCGTGAAGCCGGAGCACATCTTCATCGACGATCTGCGCGAGGAGTTCGTCAGGGATTACGTCTTCCCGATGATGCGCGCGAATGCGACGTATGAGGGACTGTACCTGCTCGGCACGTCGATCGCGCGTCCGCTGATCGCCAAGCGGCAGATCGAGATCGCGCGTCAGGTCGGCGCCGATGCCGTCAGCCATGGAGCGACCGGTAAGGGTAACGATCAGGTCCGCTTCGAACTCGGCTATTACGCGCTGGCGCCCGATATCAAGGTGATCGCACCGTGGCGTGAGTGGGATCTCACCAGCCGCACCCGCCTGATCGAGTTCGCCGAGCAGAACCAGATCATGGTGACGAAGGACAAGCGCGGCGAATCGCCGTTCTCGACCGACGCGAACCTTCTGCACACCTCGTCCGAGGGCAAGGTGCTGGAGGATCCGTGGGAGGAAGTGCCGGATTACGTCTATTCCCGCACCGTGAACCCGGAGGACGCGCCCGACGCACCGGAATATATCACCGTCGATTTCGAGCGCGGCGACGGCGTGGCGCTGAATGGCGAGGCATGTTCGCCTGCGACGCTGCTGGCCAAGCTGAACGACCTTGGCCGCAAGCACGGCATCGGCCGGCTCGACCTGGTCGAGAACCGCTTCGTCGGCATGAAGAGCCGCGGCATGTACGAGACGCCGGGCGGCACGATCTATCACCTGGCGCATCGCGGCATCGAGCAGCTGACGCTCGATCGCGGCGCAGCGCACCTGAAGGACGAACTGGCGATCAAATACGCCGAGCTGGTCTACAACGGCTTCTGGTTCTCGCCGGAGCGCGAGATGCTGCAGGCGGCAGTCGACTACAGCCAGGAGAAGGTTTCCGGCACGGTTCGGCTGAAGTTGTACAAGGGCAATGTCGGCGTCGTCGGCCGCAATTCGCCCAACTCGCTCTACAGCGAGAAGGTAGTGACGTTCGAGGACGATCAGGGCGCTTATGACCAGCGCGACGCGGAAGGCTTCATCAAGCTCAACGCGCTTCGCCTCCGCCTGCTGGGTCGCCGCGACGGCCGCTGATCTCGGCTCGGGCGCGGCGAAGCGCCGCGCCCCGGTCACGTGGTCGTTTCTGACCGGGAACGAGTCCGGCGGATGTGGCGTTCATCAATCGCCTGGGGTGCTCGCACCCCGAGTTGAAGGGAGATTGTGATGAAGGGTGCTACATTCGCCGCGGTGCTGCTCGGCGCGTCCGTGCTCACCGCCTGCGCCAATACACGCGAAGACGTGGTTGCGCCTGCACCGCCCGCCGGCCCGGGCGCGCTCGTCGGCACCGTTGCCGCGGATCGCGACGGCGACGGGATCGTCGACGGCTATTACACCGCAGACGGCATCTATGTGGCGTTCCAGGCACCGCCGTGCCCGACCCCGCCGCCGCCGCCCCCGCCGCCCACCCCGCGCGGCGAGCGAGGCTAAGACTTGCCGGTCGGCCCCAGCGCGCCGGCCCGGCGCGTCGGCCGGCTGGCATCACTGATGTTGATCGCGGCGGTGGCGCTTCCGGGCGTCGCCGTCGCCCAGACCGTTGCTCCCGAGGCGGCAGCCAGCCAGCCCGACAATGCGGTTGCCCAGGCAATCCGCAGTCAGGTGGGTGGGCGCCTCAAGGATTTTTACCGTTCACGCGGTTATTGGCCGCTGTGGATCGTCGACAATGCGCCGGGCCCACAGGCGGTGGCGCTGGTCGACGTGATCGACATGATCGAAGTCGATGGGCTGCGGCCAAGCCGCTACTCGCCCGATCGCCTGCGGCGGCTGATCGACGAGGCGCAGGACGGCAATCTGCGCGCACTTGCCTATCTCGAGATCGCGCTGAGCAGCACGCTTGCCGATCTTGTGCGGGACATGCGCCAGCCGAACGTCGAGATTCGCTACCTCGAGGAATCGCTCGCGCCGACGAAAGTGAAGCCGGATGACGTGCTGCGCCGCGCTGGGCTGGCCAAGTCGATGCCGGATTATGTCCGCAATCTGGGTTGGATGAACCCGCTCTATGTGCAGCTTCGCGAGGCTTTGGCGGCGAGTGAGGGCGGCGGCGGTGATCCGGGGGTTCTGGTGCCCGGCGGACCACTGCTCAAGCCTGGTGCGACGGGTGAGCGTGTCATGCTGCTTCGTCAGCGATTGGGGCTGCCCGATGGCGACAGCTATGATCCCGCGCTTGCCGCTCGCGTGCGAAGCTTCCAGGCGTCGCGCGGCATGCCGGCAGACGGTATCGTCGGCGCGAAGACGCTGGCGGCGCTGAACGCGCTGGAGAGCGGGCCTGATCGAACCGCGCTGCTTCGGCTCAACCTCGAACGTGCGCGGCTGCTGCCCGATGCATATACGCGGCACATCGTGGTCGACGCGGCCGCCGCGCGGCTCTGGTATTACGGCGCCGGCGCAGAGCAGGGGACGATGCGCGTCGTCACCGGCACGCCTGAGACGCAGACGCCGATGATGGCCGGCATGGTCCGCTACGCGACGCTCAACCCTTATTGGAACGTGCCGGTGGATCTGGTGCGGAAGCGAATCGCGCCCAAGGTACTGGCGGGCACCTCGCTGGAGCGTCAGGGCTATGAAGCGCTTTCGGACTGGACGCATGATGCGCAGGTGATCCCGTCCAACTCGATTGATTGGCAGGGCGTGGCGGACGGCACGGTCGAGCCGCGCGTGCGCGAGCTGCCCGGCCGGGGCAATTCGATGGGCTCCGTCAAGTTCATGTTCCCCAACGATCTGGGCATCTACCTTCACGATACGCCGCAGAAGAACCTGTTCGCCAAACCCGATCGGCACTTCTCGAATGGCTGCGTGCGGCTGGAAGATGCGCCGCGGCTCGGTCGCTGGCTGTTCGGCAGCCCGCTGAAGCCGGACAGCTCCAAGCCGGAGCAGCACGTGCCCGTGCCGGAACCCGTGCCGGTGTACCTCATGTACTTTACCGCCAGCCCCAGCGAGGGCGGCGTGAAATATGTCGCGGACGTCTACAATCGCGACGAACCTGCGCTGCAGCACCTCGCCAGTCGCTAAGGGGGAAGGCAGGGCGTTAACCACGCCTCAACCATCCTTCGTCATTGCCGATGCTGCATTGCCATGGGGTAGTGCTTTGGGGCGGGCATCACATGGCGAATCCTGTCGGCACGGTGGACGTGGCGATCATCGGCGCGGGACCGGCGGGGCTGACGGCGGCCTATCTGCTGGGCAAGGCCGGCTATTCGGTCACCGTGATCGAGAAGGACCCGCGCTACGTCGGCGGGATCAGCCGCACCGTCGAGCATGAGGGCTTCCGCTTCGACATCGGCGGGCACCGCTTCTTCTCGCGATCGAAGGAAGTCGTCGATCTCTGGAACGAGATCCTGCCGGACGATTTCATCGAGCGGCCGCGGATGAGCCGCATCTATTACGAGGGGAAATTCTACAGCTATCCGCTGCGTGCGTTCGAGGCGCTGTGGAACCTTGGCGTCTGGCGGTCAGCGTCGTGCATGGCGAGCTTCGCCAAGGCCAAGCTGATGCCCAACAAGAGGGTGCAGAGCTTCGAGGACTGGACCGTCAACGCGTTCGGCTGGAAGCTGTATTCGATCTTCTTCAAGACCTACACCGAGAAGGTGTGGGGCATGCCGTGCGACGAGATGAGCGCGGACTGGGCGGCGCAGCGGATCAAGGGGCTGTCGCTGTGGGGTGCCGTTACCGACGGGCTGAAGCGCAGCCTTGGCCTCAACAAGCGGCCGAACGACGGGATGGCCGTCAAGACGCTGCTGGAAAGCTTTCGTTATCCGCGGCTCGGGCCGGGCATGATGTGGGAAGCGGCGCGCGATCATGTGGTGGCGCACGGCAACCATGTGCTGATGGACCACAAGCTTAAGCAGCTGGCGTTCAATGACGTTACGCAGCAGTGGACGATGACCGCGGTTGATGGCGATGGCGGGCAGGTCGCGATCAAGGCGGCGCACGTCATTTCCTCGGCGCCGATGCGCGAACTCGCGAGCCGGCTGCATCCGCTGCCGGCTGCGCTGCCGGAGGCCGCGAACCTCAAGTATCGTGACTTCCTGACCGTCGCACTGATGATCCGCTCGCCTGACCTGTTCCCGGACAATTGGATCTACATTCACGATTCCAAGGTGAAGGTGGGGCGGGTGCAGAACTTCCGTTCCTGGTCACCCGAGATGGTGCCCGATCCCGATCTCGCCTGTGTCGGCCTCGAATATTTCTGCTTCGAGGGCGACGGTTTGTGGTCCGCGAGTGACGACGAGCTCGTCGCGCTGGCGAAAAGGGAGATGGCGCAGCTTGGCCTCTGCGCAGCCGAGCAGGTGGTCGGCGGTACGGTCGTACGGCAGGAGAAGGCTTATCCCGTTTATGACGAGGATTATGCCGCGAACGTCGAGATGCTCCGACAGGAGATCGAGACGCGCTATCCGACGCTCCACTGCGTCGGCCGCAACGGCATGCACCGCTACAACAATCAGGATCACGCGATGATGACCGCGATGCTGACGGTGCGGAACATCGAGGCTGGGGCGCGGGTGTACGATATCTGGGCGGTGAACGAGGACGCCGAGTATCACGAGAGCGGCAACGAGGGTGAGCGCGCGGCGCTCGCCAGCGTGCGTGTCGTGCCGGAACGCCTGAAGGCGGCGTGATCCTGTGGAAGCGGGGCAACTGACCGGCCCTTTCGTCCCGAGCGGTGGCGAGGGACGTGTGGCCGGAGAGCCGGTTCAAGAACGAGCCTTCACCTCTTTTGGCATAGCCACGGCGGAGCCGGGCGACGAAATCGAGACCGGCTCAATCCTGGTCCCGGTGCTTGTCGCCTGGTTGCTGGCCGCGATCGTCCTTTCGCTGGCGATGGCGGACAATATCGCGACGTTGCGCTTCGCCGATCCGGACGATCCGATGCGTTTGGTTCAGGTGCGTGACTGGCTGGCCGGGCAGAGCTGGTGGGATGTTGCGCAGCATCGGCTCAATGGCGGTGCCTTCCCGATGCATTGGTCGCGGCTCGTCGATCTACCGATCGCAGCGGTGCTGATGCTCGCCAGCCCGCTCGGCGAGCCCGCGGCGACGCGGATCGCGCTGGTTGTGGTGCCGCTGCTTTCGCTGCTGGCCGCCATGGCACTGGTGGCGCAGATCACGCGGCGAGTCGCGGGGGTAGAGGTGGCGCGCTACGCCGTGCTGCTGGCGCCGCTATCCGTGTCGCTGGTTTACCAATTGCGGCCGATGCGCGTCGATCATCATGGCTGGCAGATCTTGTTGGCGCTTGCAGCCGTTGCCGCGTTGCTCGGGCGGTCCACGTTTCGCGGCGGGGCCTTGGCGGGTTTCGCGCTTGCGGCCCTGCTGACGATATCGCTGGAGGGCATGCCGATTGCCGCCTGTATCGCCGGTGTCGCGGCGCTTGCCTGGGCATGGCAGCCGGAGCGGCGGCCGTTTCTGCTGGGGCTGGGCTGGAGCCTGTTCGTCGGCGCGTTGGCGCTGCATCTTGCCACGCGCGGACCAGCGGTCCTTGCACCGGCCTGCGACGCGATTGCGCCGGCATGGCTGGCGATGCTCGGCGTTGCGGCGCTGGGCATCACCATTGCCTCCATGGCGGGGACGCGGACCGGACCGATGGGGCGGGCCGCGATGCTGGGTGGGGCCGGAGCGGCCACTGCGGCGACGCTGGTGGTGCTGTCGCCCGCGTGCATTGCTGGGCCGTTCGCGACACTGCCGCCGATCGTCTACGACCTGTGGTACGTCAATGTTCTGGAAGGCCGTCCGCTGTGGGAGCAGGATGCGTCCTGGGCTGCGATGAGCGTGGGGCTGCCGCTGGTCGGCCTTTATGGCGGCTGGCGCGCGTGGCGGGGGGCGACGGGAGAGCGGCGCGTGCGCTGGGCGCTGTTGCTGGCGGTTGCGACTGTTTCGTTCGCCATCGCGTTGATGGTGAACCGCGCGGGCGCGACCGCCAATGCTCTCGCCATTCCGGGCGCCGCGTCACTGTTGCTGGCGCTGCTCGTTCGGGCGCGAGGGATCTCGCGACTTGCGCCGCGGTTGGCTGCGACGGCCGGCGCGTTGCTGGTCGCGTCGCCCGGGCAGGTCGCGGCGATCGGCCTCATGGCGGCCGGGCGGCAGGACAGCGCGAGCGACGCCGCATCGGCGCCGCATCGCCCGTCATGCGACCGGGTGGGCGACGTGCGCGTGATCGGCCGGCTACCAGCGGGCATCGTCTTTGCCCCGATCGACATCACGCCGGACATCCTGGCGACCACCCATCATCGCGGCGTCGCCGGCGGCTACCATCGCGCGCCGCAGGCGCTGGCAGCGGTGCTGGAGGGCTTTTCTGCCGATCCGGAACGCGCACGGCGCATCATCCTCGCAAGTGGCGCCAGCTATGTGGCGGGTTGCCCCGGGCTGAATGAAACCGATCTTTATCGGGACCGATTTCCGAACGGCCTGTGGGCCCGGCTGGAGCGCGGGGAGCGGTTCGAGTGGCTGCAGCCGATCGCCACCGGCACTCCGGCACTGGCCTGGCGGGTCATTCGCCCCTTGCCCTCGCCGACACCCGAACCGTAAGGCGGGTTGATGGAGCAAACGGGGGCCCCCCTTCGCTGGTGGCAGACGCGCGCGTTCGTCTTGATCGCGACGCTTATCTCGATCGTGCCACTGCTGTGGCCCGAGATACCGCCGCTCGTCGACCTGCCCGGCCACATGGGCCGTTATCGCGTGCAGCTGACGCCCAGCGCCGATGCACCGTGGCTGGCCGAATGGTATGATTTCCAATGGTCGCTGATCGGCAACCTCGGCATCGACTTACTGGTCGTGCCGTTCGCCAAGCTGTTCGGCCTGGAATTGGGCGTGAAGCTGATCGTGATCTCGATCCCGGCGCTGACCACCGCCGGGCTGCTGTGGATCGCGCGCGAGGTGCACGGCCGAATCCCGCCGACGGCACTCTTTGCGCTGCCGCTGGCCTATAGCTACCCCTTCCAGTTCGGCTTCGTGAACTTCGCGCTGTCGATGGCGCTGGCGTTGTGCCTCTTCGCGCTCTGGCTGCGGCTCGCACGGCTCAAGCGGTTCGGCCTGCGCACCGCGATCTTCATCCCCGCCTCGTGCCTTCTGTGGCTGTGCCACACCTTCGGCTGGGGCGTGCTTGGCGTGCTCGCCTTCTCGGCCGAGATGATCCGCCAGCACGATGCCCGCAAAGACGCGGGATCGGGCCATTGGCTGGAGAGCTGGGTGCGCGCCGGGCTTGGCTGCGTGCCGCTCGCGCTGCCGATGGTGCTGATGATCTTCTGGCGCACTGGCGACCATGTGACTGGCCAGACGGCGGACTGGTTCAACTGGCAGGCCAAGGTCGCCTGGGTGATGATGGTCCTGCGCGACCGGTGGGAGCTGTGGGACATCGCCTCCACTGCGATCTGCCTGCTGATCCTGTTCAAGGGGCTGCGCGATCCGGCAATCGAGTATTCCCGCAACCTCGCGCTGTCGGCGCTGTTCCTGCTCGCCGTCTTCGTGCTGCTGCCGCGGATCGTATTTGGATCTGCTTATGCGGACATGCGGCTTGCCCCGTTCGTCATCGCCATTGCGCTGATCGCGATCCGGCCGCGGCCGGCGATGACGGCGCGGCATGCCTCGATCCTTGCGACGCTTGGTCTTGCCTTCTTCCTCGCGCGTACCGCCGGCACGACGGTCAGTTACTGGATGTTCGACCGGGATTACGACACCGAACTGGCCGCGCTGGACAAGGTGCCGGTCGGCGCGCGCCTCGTCACCTTCGTTGGCACCAACTGCCACAACGAATGGAAGATGAGCCGGCTGGAACATTTGCCGGCAATCGCGCTGGAGCGAAAGCTTGCCTATGCCAACGATCAATGGTCGATGGCCGGCGCACAGCTGTTGACCGCGCGCTACCGTCAGGCCGGCATGTTCGCGCATGATCCATCGGAAATCGTGACGCCGGGCTGGTGCCCGCGCGAATGGTGGAAGCCGATCGACTTCTCGATGGCCCGCTTCCCGCGCGAGGCGTTCGACTATGTCTGGTTGATCCGCACGCCGCCGTTCAATTCGCGCTACGCCAGTGACCTTGACCGGATCTGGCGCTCGCCGACCGGCGCGAGTGCGCTGTTCAAGGTGAACCACGATCGCCCGGCGCCGCAGATCACCGATGAGGAGCTGTACCCCAAGTGGTTCCTCGAGTTGCGCGAGCGGCGGATGCGCGCGCGCCAGCAGGAACTGCCGCCGCCGCCGAAGTCCTGAATCGACAGCGCCGCGCAAAAATGCGGCATGCCGCGCATCCGATTGCCGGGTGACGTGTTTGCTTCCTCATAAGAAGACTCGGGGGGCGCTGCATGAATCGTTGGGTGGCCGCGGGCGCGGCGGGGATCGCTTGTCTCGCGATTCCCGCGGCGGCAGAGACCAACCATGGCGGGCAGATCTGGGGCAGCGTGCAGGTGATCGCCCCGATCAGCGACGATTGGTTCCTGACCAGCGAGATCCAGCCGCGCTTCACCACCCGCAATGCCGCCACCGCCCCGATCACTTTTATTCCGCCGGTGATCTCGTGGCGTAAGAACGAATCGCTGATCCTGTCGGGCGGCTATCTCTACGCACTGATTGATGGCGCGCGCTTGCCGAAGGACCTGCACGAGAACCGCTTCTTCCAGCAGGCATCGTACCGGCTGGGCGCGGTCAGCCGTATCGGACTTCGCGCGCAGACCCGGCTGGAACAGCGCAATCGCTCCACTGGGAAAGACTGGAACCTGCGCGTCGCGCAGCAGGTGCTGGTCGCGACGCCGCTGACGCGCAAGGAAAGCGGCGGGCCGGTCGGCGTCCTTTCGATGGAGCTCTACTGGAACCTGACCGATGCCGATTGGGGCGCCCGCAAGGGCTATGACGATCTATGGACCTATGCTGGCGTGCAGTTGCCGGTCGCGGAGGCGGCGGCGCTCGAGCTTGGATATCTCAATCAGCGCCAGCGTGCGGTGAATGGCCGGGCGAACATGAATCACGCCGCGGTGGTCGGTGTGTCTTTCCGGCTGTCTCCGAAGATCCGGCCACCAGTCGCGGTGCGCACGCTCGGGCCGGAGGCGGGGCCGCCATCAGGCTATGAAAGCGTGGTGATCAAATAGGGCGGCCGCTCGGGATATGGCGCCCTAGCCGCGTTTGAAGGGCGTCATGCGGCCGAGAAACTCCTGGTCCGCCTCTACCGCGGCACGTTCGCGCACCAGATAGTCGGCCACCGCGCGACGAAACCCCGGGTTGGGGATGTAGTGCGCCGACCAGGTGGAGATCGGCGCATAGCCGCGCGCAAGCTTGTGTTCGCCCTGCGCGCCCGCCTCGACGGTGGAGAGCCCCCGCGCGATCGCGGCATCGATCGCCTGGTAATAGCAGAGCTCGAAATGGAGGAACGGTACGTCCTCCGTGCAGCCCCAGTAGCGCCCGTAGAGGGCATGGCCGCCGATGAGGTTGAGCGCGCCGGCAATCGGCACGCCGTCCCGCTCCGCGAGGATCAGGAGAACCCGCTCGCCCATTTGCTCGCCCAGCAGCGGAAAGAAGCTGCGGGTGAGGTAGGGGCGCCCCCACTTCCGCGCGCCGGTGTCCTGGTAAAAGGTCCAGAAGGCGTCCCACTCACGTGAGCCGATCTCACGGCCGGTGAGATGGCGGATGGTGAGGCCCTCGACGGCTGCGGCGCGTTCCTTGCGGATCGCCTTGCGCTTCCGGCTCGCAAGCGTGTCGAGGAAATCGTCGAAGCTGCCAAAGCGCTGGTTCTGCCAGTGGAACTGGGTGCCTTCCCGGATCAGCCAGCCCGCCGCCTCGAACGCTGCCACCTGATCACGCTCGACGAAGGTTGCATGTGCGGAGGAGAGGTTGTGCTGGTCTGTGACGGCCTCTAGCGCGGCGATCAGCGCAGGTGCCGCGGTGGGATCGCGCAGCAGCAGGCGCGGACCCGGCACCGGGGTGAAGGGTGCGGCAACCTGAAGCTTCGGGTAATAGTTTCCGCCCGCGCGCTCCCAGGCGTCTGCCCAGGCGTGGTCGAAGACATATTCGCCCTGGCTGTGTGACTTCGCATAGGCCGGCGCGACTGCCACGGGGGCGCTATCCGCTCCGTCGACGATGACAGGAATCGGCTGCCACCCACTTCGCCCGCCGACGCTGCCCGATCGCTCAAGCGCGCTGAGGAAGGCGTGGCTGACGAAGGGGTTGTCGCTGCCGGCGCAGGCATCCCACTGGTCGGCGGGGATGCTGGCGACGCCGTCGGCGAGGCGGGCGGTGACGGCGGTCATGCCCGCCTAATCTAGGGTGCGATCGCTCGCGCTCAAGCCACGGCGATGATGGCGTCGATCTCGACCGCCGCATTGCGCGGCAGCGCGGCGACGCCGACTGCGGCGCGGGCATGCTTGCCGGCATCGCCGAACAGCGCGACCATCAGGTCAGACGCACCGTTCGCCACTTCCGGCTGATCACCGAAACCGGGCGCGGAATTGACGAACACGCCGAGCTTCAGGATCCGCGCAACCCGCGAGAGGTCGCCGAGCGCGGCCTTCACCTGCGCCACCACCATCAGCGCACAGAGCTGGGCGGCATCCTTGCCCGCTGCGACATCGAGATCGTCACCCAGCCGGCCGGTCACCACCTTGCCATCGCGGAACGGCAGCTGGCCCGACACATGGAGCAACCCGCCGGCCTCGACCGTGGGGACGTAGGTGGCAACGGGAGCGGCGGCCTGCGGCAGCGTCAGGCCAAGCTCTTCGAGCGCGCGATCGGTACGGTTCGTCATGACCTCGGGTTCAACACAGCGCCTTCGAAGCGTCAATCCTCTGCGGGGCGCCCATCAGCGAAGCGCTGCGTGATCCAGGGCAGCGCCTGAGTCCAATCATCGATCCGCGCATGCGCCGCCGGGGCGGGGGGCACGCCCGGCGCGAGCGCAGGCTCGGCCACCATGTGCAGGCGGTGGACATGAGGCGCGAGTTCGGCGACCGATTCGTGGTGATGCGGCAGATCGTCGATGAACACGGTGACGGGATTGCCGTGCTCCGCCACCAGCGCGGCCACCGGACCGCCCTTGGGCCCCTGGTTACATTCGACCCGATGCTCGATGCCGAAAGCGGAGAGCTGCTCGATGCGATGCACGCGGCAATCGTCCTGCAGGTTGGTGAGGATCACGATGTCCGCCACCTCGGCAATCGCGGCCAGCGCTTCTCGGGCATGGGGCACCAGCGTCTGCCGCCCCATCTGGTGCGGGAAGAAGCCGCCGAGGAAGCCCATCATCTCCTCGCGCTCGACGGGGGCGCCGGTGCCGCGACGGCGCATGTTCTTCGCCAATTCCCAGCTCGATGGCGTGAAATCGATGTCATGCGCATCGCCCAGCCATTCGCCGAAATGCCGCACCATGTGCAGCAGCACCTCGTCACAATCGGAGATCAGCAGCGGACGCTTCATGCGGTTTCCAGTGTTTGGCGGGCGCGGACCAGGGCCTCGGGCCGGCTGTCGATCGCTGCGGCGCAGGCGATCAGATCGGGTTCGTATGCCTCCAGGAACTGAAGGCAGGCGGCGAGTACGGCTGGCTTGGTAAGCCGCGCGCGCAGATCATCGGGATCAAGGCCGGTGAGCGAGATCAGGCGGGAAGCGCGATCGGGCTCCTGCAACGTCCACACCAGCGCACGCAGCGCGAGCGCATCGGCAGGTTCTCCGTTTGAATCGCTCTGTCTCATTGCCTATCGTCATCCGCGAACGGGGGACAAACGCGCGTGGCAAAGAAGGTGCTCGTTGTCGAGGACAACGAACTGAACCTGAAGCTGTTTTGCGATCTGTTGCGGGCGCACGACTATGTGGTCGAACCGGTCCGCGATGGTCGAGAAGCGGTCGAACGTGCGCGCGAATTCGCCCCGGATGTGATCATCATGGACATCCAGATGCCGCATGTGACCGGCTATGAGCTGATCCTGGAGCTGAAGGCTGACGAACGGCTGCGCGAGATCCCGGTAATGGCAGTCACCGCTTATGCCGGGCGCGAGGACGAGGAGCGAATCCGCGCGGCGGGGGCTGAGGCCTATGTTTCCAAGCCGATCAGCCTGGTCCGCTTCATGGAGGCAGTGCGCGCGCTCACCGGACCAACGCCGAGCCTAGAGCAGCAGGCGGAAGGCAGCGCCCCCTAAGGCACTGTCACCAATATCCAGCGTGCCGCCATGAGCGACGGCGATCTGCCGGGCGAGATTGAGGCCGACGCCCGTGCCCTGAGCACGCGTGGTGAAGAAGGGCAGGAACACCTCCTGCCGCAGCGCGTCCGGCACGCCAGGGCCATTGTCCTCGACGGTGATGGCGACGCCATCGGCAGTGCGGGTGATCGAGAGCTTTACCTCCGGCTGGTCACCATGGGAGCTCGCTGCCTGTGCCGCGTTGCGCATCAGGTTGAGCAGCAATTGCGACAGGAGCGCGCGGTCGCCGTCAATCGTTGTGTCGGCGCATTCCACATCCAGCGCCACATGCGGCCATTCGGCGCGGAACAGCCGTTCATGCTCGTCGGCGAATTCGCGTGCCGAGAAGCGGTGGCGCACCACGCGCGGCTCGCGCGCGACGGCGCGGTAGCTGTCGATGAAGTGCCGCAGCCCCTCCGTGCGCCGGGCGAGCGCGCCGGCCGCCTCGCGCGCGTCGGCAATGCGCGGATCGGCAGTGTCGACGGACCCGAGCAGGCCGGCGGTGGTCTGCGCCAGCGACATCACGGGCGTCAGCGAATTCAGGATCTCGTGCGTCAGGACGCGCACGATATCGGTCTGCGCCGCCATCTCGACCGCGTCGAGCGTCTCCTGCACCGGCTGGACGACGACCGCGCTGGTCTGCCGACCGAGCCGGTTGAGCGAGGCGTGACGGACGAGCGTGCGCTTGGCACGGCCGTCGAGGTTCAGGATCAGCATCTCCTCGCTTTCGCGCGGATCGGCGAGGCGCGCGGCGAAGGTCGCGCCATAGACGGCGTAATCCTCCGGCCGCACGCCGCTATGACGCGCGAACAGGCGGCGGGCGGCCTTGTTGCCAAGCTCGACCCGGCCACCGTCGATCGTCAGCAGTGCGACCGGCATGTCGTCGATCAGCGCCTCGAAGTACCGCAGCTCGGAGTCGGTCTGCCCGCGCTGCTCGCGCAGCCGCCGGATCGTATCGTTCAGCGCCGCTCCGAGCGCACGAAAGCCGGCGCCGCCCCGTTCGGGGAAATGTGCCGCGAAGTCGCCGATCCGCAGCGCCTCGAGGAAGCGGGCGAGCGCGATGTTGGTTCGCTCGACGTGATACCACAGGGTCATCGCCGCGACGATGGCGACGCCGACCGCCACCAGACGGACCATCACGAAGGAGGGCGTACGGAAGGCCCACACCACCATCATCAGCGCCAGCACCAGCAGCGCGACGCGGAAGATCAGGCCGAGCGTGAAGCGCCCGTCAAAGCCCATGTTTTTCCATGCGCCGGTACAAAGCGGCGCGTGACAGGCCCAGTTCGGAGGCAGCGAGGGTGATATTGTAGCCGTGCTTGCGCAGCGCCTCCTCGACCAGCCGGCGCTCGACGCGGTCGAGGTTGAGATCGTCCGTCGCGGCACGGTGGGGCGCGGCGGCGGCATTGCGCGGCGCGGCCGCCTCGAGCCCGAAATCCTCGATCTCCAGCACCGGACCGGTGGAGAGGATCACCGCGCGTTCGACGGCGTGGCGCAGCGCGCGCACATTGCCTGGCCAGTCGTAGCGCGTCAGCGCGGCGCGCGCGCTGTCGCTCAGCGTCGGCCGCGGACGGTTGTATCGTTCGGCGTAGACGGTGAGGAAATGCTCCGCGAGGTCGCCGATATCCTCGGGCCGCTCGGCAAGCGGCGGCAGGGTGATCTCGACGGTATTGAGGCGGTAGAGCAAATCCTGCCGGAACACGCGTTCGTCCGTCAGCCGGTCCCGCGTCATATTGGTCGCGGCGATTACGCGGATGTCGACCTTGATCGGCTTGTTCGCGCCGACAGGCGTCACTTGCCGCTGTTCCAGCACGGTGAGCAACTTGGGCTGCAAGTGCAGCGGCAGGTTGCCGATTTCATCGAGGAACAGCGTGCCGCCATCCGCCTCCTGGATACGGCCGACCCGGTCGGTTCGAGCGTCGGTGAAGGCGCCCTTCACGTGGCCGAACAGCTCGCTGTCGATCAGCTCGGCCGATACTGCGCCAAGATCGACGGTCTGGAGGACGCGCCCCGCGCGCAGCGATCGCGCATGAAGCTCCCGCGCGACCAGCTCCTTGCCGGTGCCATTATCGCCCAGCACCAGGACGTTGGCGTCGGTGGGCCCGGCGCGCTCGATCAGCGAATGGACGCGTGCCATGGCGGGCGACCGGCCGAGCAGCGAGGACTTTGCGCCGCTACGCTCGGTATCCTGCCCGCGCGAGGCGCCGGCCGCGACCCGCGATCGGCGCAGCGCCGCTGCGGTGCGGACGGTGGCGAGCAGCCGTTCGTTCGACCACGGCTTTGGCACGAAGTCCGTCGCGCCGCGCTTCATCGCCTCCACCGCGACGTGGACGCCGGCATGGGCGGTGATCATGACCACCACGATCTCGGGATCGATCGCGACCAGTTGATCGAGCCAGGCAAGCCCTTCGCGCGCATCGGTCGCGCCGCGAGCGAAGTTGGCGTCGAGCAGCACTACGTCAGGCACGATGCTGCGGATTTCCGGAAGGGCCTCGTCCGGCGTGCCGGCCGTGATGATCTCCTGGAATAACGGCCGCAGCAGCAAGCGGGCGGCCAAAAGGATATCGTCGTCGTCATCGACGATGACGCATCGGTTGAATTCAGGCCCCATCCCGTTCGATCCCGTACAGCAAGTGTCCATCCGCGGACAATCAACAACTGTGCCACATTGATCATACACCTCGCCGGCGCGGAGGAAACCCCGGGAGATTTGTCAAAGAGCATCTCTCCACGCGCCAATTGGCACGCACGATGCAATGCTGTGTCTCATGATGAGGCAAGCCTGTAACCGTATCCTGATCGCTGCCGGTGCGATCGCTGTGGCGGCGAGTGTCTTGAGCGAACCCCGCCTGCCGCGATTATCGCTGACGATCACCACGCCGACACTGAGCTTGGCGGTCTCGCTGTGAGCATGCGCGGGGGCTTCTGCCGGAACTTTTCCTCGAGCTTCTGTCCGGAAGCGGACAATGCTTGCGTTCGGAAGCGGACATGAGCGTCGTTTCCTTGCCCAAGGATCGGGAAACGGGGAGCGCCGCGGTCTCCGGCAGCGGCATGGACCGGGTGATCGAGCGCCGGAAGATGCCGAAGGCGGTGATCGCGGGTGCAGTCGCGCTGGTCGTGTTGATCGCCGCCGGGCTATTCTGGTGGGCCGCGCCGCGCGCCGGGACTCAGAGCGTGGCGGCGGAGCGGCTGAACATCGCCACCGTCGCGCGCGGCACATTCGACGATTACATCCCGCTGCGCAGCCGGGTGGAGCCGCTTCTGACCGTCTACATCGACGCGATCGAGGGCGGCCGCGTCGAGGAAGTGCTGGTCGAGGACGGCGCCAACCTTGCCAAGGGGCAGCCGATCGCGGTGCTGTCGAATGCGGAGCTTCAGCTGTCGACCCTCGCGCGGCAGACCGAGGTGGAGCAGCAGATCAACAACATGCGCAGCCAGGAACTGGCGCTGGCGCAGACGCGCGTCGCCAATCAGCGCAACGTGCTGGAGGCTGAGCTGGCGCTCGACAAGGCGCGGCGTCAGTATGAGCGCGAGGCCCCGTTGGCGAAGCGCGGGTTCGTCGCCGGGCGGCAGTTCGCCGACACGACCGATCAATTCCATTACGAACAGCGCCGCGTCGCCGTGCTGCGCCAGGGGCAGACGACCGACGACCGGTTGCTGCGCAGCCAGCTGGCCCAGCAACGCGCCTCCACCGGATCGCTCCAGGCCGGGCTGGAACTTGCCCGTGCGAACCTCGAAGCGCTCAAGCTGCGCGCACCGGTGGCGGGGCAATTGTCAGGCTTCTCGATCCAGGTCGGCCAGTCGATGCAGCGCGGCGAGCGGATCGGGCAGATCGACAGCCCCGGCCGGAACAAGCTGCGCGCCGGCGTCGACGAATATTATCTCGGCCGGGTCGCGGTCGGCCAGCGCGCGACGATCGAGACGGCGGGCGGCCGGGGCGAGCGGCAGCAGGCACGGGTGACGAAGATCTTCCCGCAGGTGCAGAACGGCCAGTTCGAGATCGAGCTTCAGTTCGTCGGCACCGAGCCGGCCGGGTTGCAGCGCGGCCAGACGGTACAAGCCAGGCTCACCCTGGGCGATCCAACGCCGGCGGTGCTGATCCGCAACGGCGCCTTCTACAATGACACGGGCGGCGCCTGGGTCTTTGTCGTCACCCCGGACGGATCGCGCGCGGTGAAGCGCAACGTCCGCCTCGGTCGACGCAATGCCGATACGATCGAGGTGCTCGACGGGCTCAGCCCCGGCGAGCGCGTGATCACCTCTCCCTATACCGGGTTCGCCGACAAGGACGCGCTCGACCTCACCAAAGGAAAGGACATTTGATGCTCCGCATGCGTGATGTGGCGCGGCTCTATCGCACGGACAGCGTGGAGACGGTGGCGCTCGACGGGATCGACCTGGATATTGCCGCTGGCGAGTTCGTGGCCGTGATGGGGCCGTCCGGCTGCGGCAAATCGACGTTGCTCAACGTCGTTGGCATGCTCGATAGCCCGACCAGCGGATCCTATGTGTTCGATGGCACCGAGGTGGCGGGGCTTGCCGAAGGGAAACTTGCCGATTTCCGCAAGGAAAACATCGGCTTCATCTTCCAGAGCTTCAACCTGGTCGATGAGCTGTCGGTGCGCGACAATATCGAGCTTGCGCTCCTCTACCATGACGTGCCGGCTGCCGAGCGGCGGCGGCGCACCGACGAGGTGATGGATCGGGTCGGCATCGCGCATCGCGCGCGGCATCGGCCCAGCCAGCTGTCCGGCGGCCAGCAGCAGCGCGTGGCGGTGGCTCGCGCGCTCGTCGCCAAGCCCAAGCTGATCCTTGCAGACGAGCCGACCGGCAACCTCGACACCAATCATGGCGAGGAAGTGATGCGGATGCTGCAGGGGCTGAACGCCGAAGGGGCGACGATCGTGATGGTCACCCACTCGCCCGCGCATGCCGATTACGCCAGCCGCGTCGTCAACATGCTCGACGGGCGGATACTGCAAGAACGGCGCCGCGCGGCGTAACCGGCAAGGGGGGCAAAGCCCATGTGGCGCAATTATATCACCGTCGCGTTCCGGGCGCTGGCGAAGAACCGCACCTATTCGCTGATCAACCTGCTCGGTCTCGCCATCGGCATGGCGGCGTGCCTGCTGATCCTGGTCTTCATCCGCTACGAAACCAGCTTCGATCGCTGGGTGCCGGATGGCGAGAACACCTATCAGGTGCAGACCTGGTGGCCGAACCCGCGCGACGGGCCGCCGACGTTCCTGCAGATGACGAGCTACATCACCGAGGATCGGCTGCGGAAGGATTTCCCGCAGATCGACAAGACCGTCTACGTCCTCGGCGGCAGCCCGACGATCGTCAAGGACGGGACGGTTACGAGCGCCAAGGACTACCTGATCAGCAACGGGGACTTCCTGGCGGTCGTCAACCTGCCGCTCCTTCGCGGATCGAAGACGGCCCTGAACGCACCGGACACCGCGGTGATCACGCGATCGGAAGCGATCCGCCAGTTCGGTACGGATGATGTCATCGGTCGCACGCTGAGCCTGATCCAGAAGGGCAAGACCTATGACTATCGCATCAACGCGGTACTCGAGGACCTGCCGAAGAACTCGCACTTGCGTATCAACGCCGTGGTGCGCCGCGACTTCCCGTCCTACTTCGCGCAGGAGCCCGGCTTCCTTGATTGCTGGGGCTGCCAGTCCGGCTGGGTCTATGTGAAGCTGAAGCCGGGCACGGACGTCGACACGATCAACGCGCAGCTTCCGGCGTGGGAAAAGCGCAATATCGCCGACGAGAATTTCGGCGGCACCCACTACAACGCCGGCGACGACACCGACTGGAAGCTGGTGCCGCTGGCCGATGTTCACCTCGGCACGGCCCAGGCCGGCGCGATGACGCCGGGGAACGACCGCCGCACCATCGCGACCTTCGCGATCATCGCCGTGCTGATCCTGGCCATGGCGGTGGTGAACTTCACCAATCTCGCCACCGCCAGGGCCGGCCAGCGCGCGCGGGAAGTGGCGCTGCGCAAGGTGCTGGGCGCGACGCGCAAGCAGTTGATCGGGCAGTTCGTGGGCGAATCGCTCCTCGTCTCCGCCATTGCGGTGGTGATGGCGCTCGCGCTGGGCGAACTGCTCGTCCGGCCGTTCTCCGCGCTCCTCGATGCAGATCTTGGCTTCAGCTATCTCGGCGCGGACGGCATGCTGCTGCCGGCACTGGCGCTGGTGCTGATCGTTGGCGTGCTCGGCGGGCTTTACCCTGCGTTCTTCCTGTCGCGCTTCCAGCCGGCGAGCGTGCTGAAGGCCAATAAATCTTCTGCGGAAACGCCGGGCACGGGCCGGCTGCGCAGCGTGCTGGTGGTGGCGCAATTCGCCATCTCGATCGGGCTGATCATCTGCACCGCGATCGTCTATGGCCAGACGGTGTACGCGCGTTCGGTGGATCCGGGCTATAAGCGCAACAACATCCTCCAGATCGACGGGCTGGCCCGATACCAGCTGATCGGCCGCGGTGAGCAGCTGGCGGAGCGGATGAAGCGGGTGCCCGGCGTGGTCGCGGTCGGCCGTACGGACATCGGCGTCGCAACGAGCGACTCGAGCAACACCGGCGTGCTGGTGCCCGGGCAGCCACAGCCGGTGACGCTGGGGCGCTACCGGGTCGATGTCGGCTTCAAGGATGCGATGGGGCTGGATCTCGTCGCGGGCCGCTGGTTCGATCGGGCGCGCCCGATGGATGACCAGACGACCTCCTTCCCCGAAAATAAGGAGGAGATCCGCGCACTGGCGGCCCGCGGCGCGAACATCCTCGTCAACGAATTGGCGGCCCGCAAGATGGGCTACCGCAATCCTGCCGACGCCGTGGGCAAGACGATCAGGATCGGCATTTCCACCGAACATGGCGACATGGCGAACACGATCATCGGCGTCGTGAAGGATTCGCGCTTCCGCTCGGTTCGCCAGCCGCTCGATCCGATCATGTTCCTCGGCACGCGTGAGGGCGAGACCAAGATGGTCATCCGCTACGATGGCGATCCGGCCGCCGTGCGTGCGGGTGTCGAGCGGGTGTGGAAGGAAGCCGCGCCGGATGTGCCGTTCGAGGCGGAGTTCAGCGAAGCGATCATCCAGGAATTGTACAAGGCCGAGGATGTGCGGGCGAAGATATTCGCCGGCTTCGCTTTGCTGGCCGTGGTGATCGCCTGCCTAGGATTGTTCGGCCTCGCTGCCTTCACGGCGGAGCGGCGGACGAAGGAAATCGGCATCCGCAAGGTGCTGGGCGCGCGCACGCAGGATATCGTCCGGCTGCTGGTGTGGCAGTTCAGCCGGCCGGTGCTCATCGCCAATCTGATCGCCTGGCCGATCGCCTGGTGGGTGATGCGTGACTGGCTGAACAGCTTCGACACGCGGGTGACGCTTGGGCCGACGCCGTTCCTGCTGGCCGGGGCACTGGCGCTGGCGATCGCGGTCGGCACAATCGCGGGCCATGCATGGCGCGTGGCGCGGGCGAACCCGATCCGGGCGCTGCGTTACGAATAAGGAGTTTCGCAAACAGGCTCGACCCTGCCGCCGCGGCACCCGGCGGCAGGGGAGGGGCGGCGGCGGAGCGTATTTTCCCTCTCGCTCCGCCGCCGGTGCTGCCGGTACTGATGCAGCGACGGGTCGGCGCTGTTACCCCAGCGTGCTGCCGCGGTCGGCCGCGAAGCCCGGTGCGTGGCCGGTCGCCGGGCGAAGCGCCTCACGTTCCGATGCGGGCACCGGCGCGGTGGGATCGGGGCGGAAATGATCGACCGCCCGATCATGGGGCCCGGGGTGATGATCGCCCTCGAGATCCGGCGCCGGGTGCCCGTCCTTCGGTGGGAAGAAGCGGTCGAACAGGCCGAAATGGATCGCGCTGGCGAGGCCGGTGGCAATCGCCCCGATCGCGGTGGCAACGCCGATCGCGGTGTTGCGCTGGCTGTGATCGGCCTTGAAGCGGCCGCTGCTATCGCGTTTCTGGGTCATGCGCGCTCAACACCTGTGGCAAGCCGCGCGTTCCCCCCGATGCTGCATGCACTGCACTCTGGGCGCTACATGGTTCAAAAACCGGCCGCCCGGCCCTAGATCGCGAGAACGATGCAAGGTTCCTACGGCCCGCCAGACCGGTTCAACGAAGAGAAAGCGACGTTCGCGATCCGCGGCAGCGACCAGCCCGATCTGGATGCTGGCGTGGCGGCGATCCGCAACGTCGTGCGCACGCTGCCGGCGCGTCCGGGGGTGTACCGGATGCAGGATGCGCGCGGCGACGTGCTCTATGTCGGGAAGGCGCGTGCGCTGAAGAACCGCGTCAGCAACTATACGCAGATCAACAACCTGTCGAAGCGGCTCCAGCGGATGGTGTCGCAGACCCGGTCGATGACGATCGTCACGACCAACAACGAGGCCGAGGCGCTGCTGCTCGAGGCGCAGCTGATCAAGCGCTACCGCCCGCCGTACAACGTGCTTTTGCGCGACGATAAGAGCTTCCCCTTCATCCTGTTGCGCGCCGACCATGACTTCCCGCGCATCCAGAAGCATCGTGGCGCGCGCCGCGCGAAGGGCGATTACTATGGTCCTTTCGCCAGCGCCGGCAGCGTCAACAACACGCTGAACGCGCTTCAGAAACTGTTCCTGCTGCGAAGCTGCACCGACGGCTTCTTCAAGACGCGCGACCGGCCATGCCTGCTGTACCAGATCAAGCGCTGCTCGGCCCCGTGCGTCGGCCGGATCGACAAGGCCGGCTATGACGAGCTCATCGCAGACGCGAAGAAATTCCTCGCCGGCAAGACCACCGACGTTCAGGCGAAGCTTGGCGCGCAGATGGAGGCCGCGGCCGCGGCGATGGACTTTGAGCTCGCCGCCGTGCTGCGCGACCGGCTGCGCGCGCTGACCTTCATCCAGGGATCGCAGTTCATCAACGCCGAAGGGGTGGGCGATGCGGATATCTTCGCGCTCGCCAGCCATGAGGGCGTGATCGGCATCCAGGCCTTCTTCATCCGCGGTGGTCAGAATTGGGGCCACCGCAGCTTCTTCCCCGCGCACACCGCCGATGTGACTGAGGAAGAGGTGATGACCCTGTTCCTGATGCAATTCTATGAGGAGGTTCCGCCGGCCAAGGCAGTGCTGGTCGATCGCGTGCTGCCGGAGGCCGACCTGCTGGCCGAGGCGCTGACGACGCAGGCCGGGCGCAAGGTGTCGATCGAGGTGCCGCAGCGGGGCACGCGCAAGCGGCTGATGGAACAGGCGTGCCGCAATGCCAAGGAGGCGCTGGAACGCCGTCTGGCGGAAAGCACCACGCAGGCGAAGCTCAACCGCGAGGTCGCGGACCTGTTCGGCCTGGCGGAGCCGCCGCAGCGAATCGAGGTGTACGACAACAGCCATATTCAGGGCACGAATGCGGTGGGTGCGATGGTCGTCGCTGGGCCGGAGGGCTTCCGCAAGGGGCAGTATCGCAAGTTCAACATCAAGCAGGCGGCGACCGATGACGATTTCGCGATGATGCGCGAAGTGCTCACCCGCCGCTTCGCCCGCGCGATCGAGGAGGATCCCGATCGTGATGGTGACAATTGGCCTGATCTGGTGCTGCTTGACGGTGGCCGGGGGCAGCTGAACGCTGCCAAGGCGGTGCTCGAGGATCTCGGCATCGAGGACGTGTGTCTCGTCGGTGTCGCCAAGGGACCGCACCACGGCCGCGAGGGGCGCGAGGTGTTCCACCTGATGGACGGGCGCGAACTGACGCTGCCCGTCAATTCGCCGGTCCTGTTCTACCTCCAGCGGCTACGTGACGAGGTGCACCGCTTCGTCATCGGAGCGCATCGTGAGAAAAGGGCAAAGGCGATGGGGGCGAGCCCGCTCGATGAAGTCCCCGGCATCGGCCCGGCGCGCAAGAAGGCGCTGCTGATGCACTTCGGCACCGCGCGCGCGGTGCGCAACGCCAGTCTTGCCGATCTGCAGAAGGCGCCCGGCGTCAGCGCCGGCGTCGCGCAACAGGTGTACGACTTCTACCACGCGAAGTGACGCCTGCCGGGCGTCTGATCGAAAATCTCAGGCGAAATCAGGAAATCTGCTGCGCCATTTCGGCAAGCATCACGCGCGCGATGGGCTGCTGGATCTCGTTTTCGATATCCAGGCTGCCGCCGAGTACGCGCGTGCCACGGCGCACGGGCACCCGCACCATCGAGCGCGCGGTACGCTGCGCAAAAGCAAGCGCAGCATTGATATCCGGAAGCTCATGACACTCCGCCCGGCGAACGACCTGATCAGGAGTACGGACACGGAAGAAGTAGCTGGGCATGCTGCGGATAATGCGCGAGAAATCGGTCGGTTGCGCAACGCAACATAAGTTTGCAAATTTCTTGCCGCAGCCATGCTGCAGCAAGCGGCACCACGCCTACATCAGCCCCTTGGCGCGGAGGCTGACATGGCCGCTCGTGCCGATGATCAGGTGATCGTGCACCGCGATCCCCAGCCCGCGGCCTGCCTCGACGATCGCGCGCGTGATGTCGATGTCGGCCCGGCTCGGTGAGGGATCGCCGGACGGGTGGTTGTGGACGAGGATGATCGCGGCCGAACCAAGATCGATGGCGCGGCGGATCACCTCGCGCACATGAACTTGCGCTTGGTCGATCGACCCTTCGCTCATCACCTCGTCACGGATCAGCATGTTGCGCGTGTTGAGGTGCAGCACGCGCACTCGTTCGATGGCATGATGCGCCATGTCGGCGCGCAGGTAGTCGAGTAACGCTTGCCAGTTGCCGAGCACCGGTCGCGCCGCGACCTCCGCCTGCAGCAATCGCAGCGCGGTGGCCTGCGCGATCTTCAGCGCGGAGATGCTGACTTCGCCCATGCCCTTCACCCGCAGCAACGCCTCGCGATCGGCAGTGAAGACGCCGCCGATGCCGCCGAACTCGCGCAGCAACGCCTTGGCGATCGGCTTGGTATCGATCCGCGGGGTGGCGACGGTAAGAAGGTACTCGAGCAGCTCGTGGTCGAGCAACGTGTCACCGCCGCTGCCGAGCAGTCGTTCGCGCAGCCGCGCGCGATGGCCCTGTGTGTCGTTCGGTGGATCGGCGTCGGCCATCGTCGAAAGGCTAGCAGGACGCAGCTTGTACGCAATCGGGAACGATCGGTCGTGGGCGGCAGTGCGTGGGGATGACGGGGCCCTGTTCAGCCGGTAGAGCGGCCCGCGTCGGGAGGACGAACGAGGGCGCGTGGAAGCGGCAGACGAGGAACGATTGCCGCATGTCCGCCGCCGGCCCTTCCGCCGGAGGCTGGCGGTCGCCGCGATCCTGCTGGCGCTTCTGCTGCTTGGCTTGTGGCTGGCGAGGGTGCCGATCGCGACGCGCTACATCGATCGCACGCTCGGCGCGCGCAAGGTGCCGGCACGCTATGCGATCACTGAACTCGGTTTCGGGCGCCAGCGGCTGACCAACGTGGTGGTAGGCGATCCGCGTTCGCCGGATCTCGTCGCGGACTGGATCGAAACCTACACCGATAGCGACCCCGGCGGCGCCCGGCTTAGCGGCATTCGCGCGGGCAAGCTTCGGATGCGCGCGCGCCTTGTCGAGGGCCGGATATCGCTCGGCGCGATCGATCAGTTGCTGCCGGCGCCCAGCGGCGGCCCCTTTGCGTTGCCGGCGCTCGACCTGTCTGTCGACGACGCACGCGTCCGGCTGGAGACGCCGCTGGGACCGGTGGGCCTTCGCATCGCCGGCCGGGGGCGGCTGGACGACGGCTTCCGCGGCACCGTCGCGGCGATCAGCAACGGGGTGGCGATCGGCGATTGCCGGCTGCTGCGTCCCAGCGCGCTGCTCGGCGTGGCGGTGAACAATTTCACGCCGCAACTAAGCGGCCCGGTGCGGCTGGCCGGGCTGCGATGCGGCCAGGCCACGGTCGCGGCGCCCGAGGCGCGGGTCGACGTGACTCTGGGGCCGGCGCTTGACCGCTGGCAGGGATCGGCCGGGCTGCGCGCCGGAAAGATGACGGCGGCCAATGCATCGCTCGGTGCGCTGACGGGCCAGATCGAGTTTCGCGGCAACGCCTCGCGCACCGAAGGCGAGGCGCAGGTGCGGGGCGAAAGGTTCAGCGCCGCCGGGGTGAGCGGGGCGTTGCTCGCCTATGCCGGTACCTGGCGGGTGGCAGCCGGCCGGGCGCTGGCGGCCGGCCGGGTCGACGCTGGCGACGTCTCCGTTTCCGCCTCGCGACGCGCTGAATTCGCCTCGCTCGCGGACAGCACGGCGGGAACGCCGGTCGGCCCCATCGCTGCAGCAGCGGCACGCGCGGCTGCGCGCGCTGCGCAACGCTTCGACCTCGGCGGTGAAGTCGCAATTGGCACTGCCTCTGGCCAGCCGCTGGCGACGGTGCGGCAGCTCGTCTTGCGCGCGGCGAGTGGCGCATCGATCCAGTTCGGCGATGGCGAAGGGCTGGTGTTCGGTGCGCCCGACGGCGTTCGCGCCGACGGCGTTTTGTCGATGGGCGGCGGGGGGCTGCCCGATGCACGACTGACGTTGGCCCAAGCGGCACCGGGCGAGACCGTCACCGGCACTGCGACCTTGGCGCCCTATGCGGCCGGCGGCGCCCGACTGGCGCTAGCCGGTGCGCGCTTCACCCTGGCGCCCGACGGCGCGTTTCGGCTGAGCACCGTGGCGGACGTGAGTGGTCCGCTGGGCGACGGCGCGGTCGAGGGGCTGCGCCTGCCGATCGTCGCGCGGCGGAGCGCCGGTGGTGATCTGCGCGTGATCGAGACATGCGCACCGGCAAGCTTCCGGCGACTTGCGGTGGCGGGCCTCACGCTGCGTGAGACGGGTTTGCGGCTATGTCCGCTCGACGGTGCGCTGCTGCGGATCGATGGCGGGAAGATCGGTGGCGGCTTGGTCATTGCCGCGCCGCGGCTTGCGGGGGCGCTCGGCGGATCACCGGTGACGCTGGCGGCGGCGCGTGCCGAGTGGCGGCACGGCTCGGCCCGCTTCGTGCTAGATGACGTGAAGGCGCGGCTGGGGCAGGGGGATCGCGTCACCCGGCTCGATCTCGCGCGGCTTGATGGCGGGATAAGCGGCGGCGGGATCAGCGGGCGCTTTGCCGGCGGAGCGGGGCAGATCGGCGCGGTGCCGCTGCTGCTGAGCGAGGCCGCCGGAGAGTGGCGATTTGCCCGTGCAAATCTGGCGCTGAATGGCGCGCTGACGGTGGCGGATGCGGCAGCGTCGGCAAGGTTCCGGCAGCTGATGGCGCGCAATGTCACGCTTCGGTTGGCGAATGGAACGATCAGCGCGGAAGGCGCGCTGTTCGAACCGGGCAAGAGCGTGAAGGTGGCCGACGTGACACTCCGCCACGTGCTCGCGAGTGGCACCGGCGCCGCGCACCTCGCCGTCTCGGGCATCACCTTCGGCGATGGTTTCCAGCCGGAGGAACTGACCCCGCTCACCTTCGGCGTCATCGCCGACGTGCGCGGAACGGTGCGCGGCAGCGGCGATATCGCCTGGACGCCCGAGGGCGTCACCTCCACCGGTAGGTTCGCGACGGACCGCGCGGATCTCGCCGCCGCTTTCGGGCCGGTCGCCGGGCTGAAGGGCGAGGTGGTCTTCACCGACCTTCTCGGACTGGAGAGCGCGCCCAGCCAAGTGGCAACGGTCGCCTCGATCAACCCCGGTGTCGAGGTGACGGACGGGCGGATCGATTATCAGCTGCTGCCGGGTCTGCGCATCAAGGTGAACGACGGGCGCTGGCCGTTCGCCGGTGGGACGCTGACGCTGCGGCCCACCTTGCTCGATTTCGGCGCGCAGCAGCAGCGCCGACTGACCTTCCATGTCGAAGGCGCCGAGGCGCGCCAGTTCCTGCAGCAGTTCGATTTCAAGAACCTCGACGCGACCGGCGTCTTCGACGGCGAGCTGCCGATGGTGTTCGACCAGACCGGCGGCCGGATCGAGAACGGGACGCTGACCGTGCGCGAAGGCGGCGGCAGCCTCGCCTATCTCGGCGAGCTGACCAAGGAGGACCTGGGTACCTGGGGCAATATCGCGTTCCAGGCGCTGCGCTCGCTGCGCTATCGTAATCTGGACGTCGTGATGAACGGGCCGCTGGCGGGCGAGATGATCACGGAGGTGCGCTTCGCCGGGGTCAGCCAGGGGGAGGGCGCGAAATCGAACTTCCTCATCCGCCGGCTGCAGCGGCTGCCGTTCGTGTTCAACATCAGGATCAAGGCGCCGTTCCGCGGGCTGATCGATTCGGCCGCGAGCTTCTACGATCCCAAGCGTCTGATCGAACGCAACCTGCCCGCCCTGCTGGAAGAGCAGAACAAGCGCACCAACCCGCCCGCCGTGCCTTCATCGGCAGCGACGCCGGCCATTCAGTCATCCGCAAGCGAGAACATGCCATGAGCGACACATTGAAGAAGCGAGGAGGGCACCCGATTTCCACGATGACGAGGAAGGCGGCGATCGGACTGGCGGTGGTGACGGGCGGGTGCGTCAACGTCGCCGCACCTGACAAGCCGATCGTGATCAACCTCAACATCAGCGTGACGCAGGAAGTGGTGTACCGTCTCGACAGCGAAGCGAAGTCGCTGATCAAACAGAATCCGGGGATCTTTTAAGATGACCAGCAAGGCAGTGAGCAAGACGATCCTGATGATGGCGGGGGCGCTGGCGTTGACCGGCGTGTCGGCCACTGCCTGGGCGCAGCGCGACCCGGCCTATGCAGCGGCGCGCTCTGCCGGCGAGGTCGGCGAACAGCCTGACGGCTATCTTGGCGTCGTGGGTGCCGGCTCGCCGCAGGTCCGCGCGCTGGTCAATGCGATCAACATTCAGCGCAAGGCAGCCTACACGCAGAAGGCGCAGGCCTCGGGCGCCACCGTCGAACAGCTGGCCTTCACCAGCGGCTGCAACCTCATCCAGCAGACCGCGCCGGGCGAGAAGTATCGCACGCCGGACGGCAACTGGGAGACGCGCGGCGCCGGCGCACCGATTCGCGACCCGCGCTGTGTCTGAGGTCGCCGGGCGGGTTCCCTGCCGCGGCAGGGACGCTCGCTAAGCGGCTGTTTCCGCTGGACCGGACGGGGCCCTGGCATGGCATTCCGGGTCGTGTCCGAATGTTGCGCAAAGGTTGACACCCCCGGACCCCCCGGCTAACCGGACCGCGCCTTGGCGGGCTCGCCACTTGGCACTCTTCGCGCCTGCCCAGAACACGGGGAAGCGCGCGGATGGCGGAGAACGAGCCCGGACCAGACACCCTCGGCCAGGATGCACGCATCACCTCGCTCGACGAGCGGTTGAATGCAGCGCAAGCGGACGAGGCACGCCGGACAAAGGCGAGCAAGGCGGAATCCGATGGCGGCTATCGCCTCGGCAACCGCGTGCTCGCAGAATTGACTGGCGGAATGGTCGGCGGCGCGCTGATCGGTTGGGTAATCGACCGATTTGCGGGCACGCAGCCCTGGGGTCTGCTCGTGATGCTCGCCCTCGGGACGATCGCCGCGTTCAGAAACATCATTCGGATTTCGACCAAGCGCCCGAAGTAACGATCGGGCGCTTTCGTTAGGGAATTACAGGCGTGGCGGAAGGCGGCGGCAAGATCGATCCGATGCACCAGTTTCTGGTAGAGCCGTTGTTCGGCACCCAGGACTGGCAGATTGCCGGCTATAACATCGCCTTCACCAACTCGGCGATGTGGATGGCCGTGGCGACGATCGTGCTGATCGCGTTCATGTCGCTCGGCACCAAGGGCAAGGTTGTTCCCACCCGCGGGCAGATGATGGTCGAGGGCGCGGTGCGCTTCGTCGACAACATGCTCGCGTCGAACATCGGGCCGGAAGGGAAGCGCTACGTTCCCTACGTCTTCTCGCTGTTCATGTTCATCCTGTTCGCCAACGTGCTCGGCCTCCTGCCGCTCGGCGTCGTCGGCATCCACCCCTTCACCTTCACCAGCCACTTCACCATCACCGGCGTGCTCGCGATCATGTCGTTCGCGATCGTCCTGGTGGTCGGCTTCTGGCGGCATGGCCTGCACTTCTTCAGCCTGTTCGTGCCGCACGGCACGCCGTGGTGGCTGATGCCGGTCATCCCGCTGATCGAGTTCGTGTCGTTCATGGTGCGCCCGTTCAGCCTCGGCCTGCGACTGTTCGTCGCGATGACCGCCGGGCACATCCTGCTGAAGGTGCTGGCCGGGTTCGTCGTCAATGCCGGCAGTGCCGGGCTCGGCGTCGGCCTACTGGTGGGCATCCCCAGCTTTGGCCTGATGGTCGGAATCTCGGCGCTCGAGCTGCTCGTCGCCGGCATCCAGGCCTATGTCTTCGCGCTGTTGACCTCGCTCTATCTGAACGATGCGGTCAACCTGCACTAAGTTTCACCTGTTCTTTCCAACCGTTTGATTTTCATAGGGAGTTATTGAAATGGACGCAGAAGCCGCAAAGCTGCTCGGCGCTGGTCTCGCAGCCGTGGGTGCGGGCCTCGCCTCGCTCGGCGTGGGCAACGTGTTCGGCAAGTTCCTCGAAGGCGCGCTGCGCAACCCGGGCGCGGCTGACGCGCAGCAGGGCCGTCTGTTCATCGGCTTCGCCGGCGCCGAGCTTCTCGGTCTGCTCGCGTTCGTCGTGGCGATGATCCTGGTCTTCGTCGCCTAACATTACGATCCTCGACGGGGCGCGCCGGTCGGCGCGCCCCGTTCAGGCGGGATTTTCGATGCCTCAGATCTCCCAACTTGCCGCGACCTGGGCTTCCCAGTTCTTCTGGCTGGCCGTGACCTTCGGTATCGTCTTCTTCGTCGTGGGCCGCGGCATGCTGCCCAAGGTGCAGAAGACGATCGATACGCGCGATCAGTCGATCGCTGCCGATCTCGCTGCGGCGTCGGCGGCGCGCGATGCGGCGGATCAGGCGGAAGAGGCATGGCGCGTGCGCGACCAGGCCAACCGCGAAAAGGCTCAGGCGCTCGTCGCCGAGGCGCGCCAGCGCGCCGCTGCTGCGTCGGCGGAGACGCTGAGCGCGGCGCATGCCGAGCAGGCGGCGCGTATCGCGGCCGGCGAGGCTGATATCCGGGCGGCGACCGAGCGGGCGCTGGCCGAGATCGAGGCGGTTGCCGCTGAGGCCGCGCAGGATATCGTGGCGCGCGTGTCCGGCACCCAGGTGTCGGCCGAGGAAGCGAGGAGCGCCGTTCAGGCGGCGATGGCCAATGGCTGAGTTCATCATCATGAGCGCCATGTCCCCGGGCTCGGCCGAAGTGGCGCACAACCTCGCCACCGCCGCCAATGCCGAGGGCATGAACGCGCATGGCACCGAGGCGCTGTCGACCTCGATCGCCGAGGGCGGGCCCGATCACCACGTCGATCCGGCGCTGTTCGGCTTTGCCAACGGCACGGTGATCGTCTCGCTGGCGATGCTGGTGCTGATCATCATTCTGCTGGTGAAGAAGGTGCCGGCGATGATCGTCGGCGGCCTCGACAAGCAGATCGCGGACATCCGCCGCCAGCTGGACGAGGCGAAGACGCTTCGTGCCGAGGCCGAGGCGCTGCGCGACGAATATGCGCGCAAGATCGCCGACGCCGAGAAGAGCGCCGCCGACATGGCGACGCAGGCGACGCATGAGGCCGAGGCGATCGTGGCGCAGGCGCGCACCGATGCGGCCGAGCTGGTCGAGCGTCGTGCGCGCATGGCGCAGGACCGCATCTCCGCGGCCGAGCGTGCAGCGATCGCGGAAGTCCGCGCCAAGACGGCCAGCGCTGCCGCCAGCGCAGCGGCGCAGCTGATCAAGCAGCGCCACGGCGCCGAGGCCGACCGGGCACTGGTCGATCGCGCGATCTCGGGCCTTGGCCGCCTGAACTGATCACCGCCTGATCTTGGGATCACGAAGGGGCCGCGTCCGCAAGGATGCGGCCCTTTTGCTTTTGGGCGAGCGGACGCGGTAAGCGATTGCTCATGCGCCGGATCATTATCGCCATCGCGGGGATCAGCGGCGTGCTCGCGGCCTATCCGGTGGCCGGGCTTGTCGGGGGCACGATACCGAGCAACGCCGGCTGGACGGAGCCTTCAGCGGGCATCGTGCTCTATGTCGAATCAAATGGCGTCCACGCGGGCATCGTCATGCCCAAACAGGCCGCGGGGGTTGACTGGCGCGGCGTCTTCCCGGCGCGCGACCTCGCCGATCCGCGCTACGCCGGGTTCGACCATGTCTCGATCGGCTGGGGCGAGCAGGACTTTTACCTCGAAACGCCGACCTGGTCCGATCTCAGGCTCTCTACCGTGATCGCCGCGGCGTTCGGGAGCGATCGCACGCTGGTGCATGTCGATCACGTGCCGCGGCCCAAGGCCGGAGAAGACGTTCGCCGTGTCATCGTACGGCCGGCCGAATATCGCCGCCTGGCCGCCTACGTACAGGCGTCACTGGTGCCGGGCGGTCAGCGCTATCCCGGCTATTACGGCTACGACGCTTTCTACGCCGCCAGGGGCCATTACAGCGCGGTGCACACCTGCAACGCCTGGATCGGCGATGCTTTGCGTTTCGCCGGTATCCGTATCGGCGCCTGGACGCCTTTTCCGTCAACCGTCCTGCACTGGTTCCCGGCTCAGCAGTGATTGCTCCAGCAAATTTCCGCGGTAAACGGTTACACGTTTTAAAGGGGATCTTATGGCTTTCGCCCACGGCACAAACACCGCCAACAGTGCCGACCCGGTGCCTGAAACGGGCGATGGCGGGCATGTAGACGCGCCGGATCTGCGCTGGTTCGTCTTCGCACTGTTCTTCATCTTCGGCGGCATCACCAGCCTCAACGACATCGTGATGCCGAAGCTGCAGGAACTCTTCACCCTCAGCCACGCGCAGGCGAACCTGGTCAATTCGGCCTTCTTCCTCGCGTATCTGCTGTTCTCGCTCCCGGCCGCGGCGATCGTGCGCCGTGCAGGCTACATGCGCACCGCATCGATCGGCCTCGTCACCATGACGGTGGGCTGTCTGCTCTTCATCCCCGCATCGAGTTCGGCGACGTTCGGCATGTTCCTGCTGGCGCTGTTCGTGCTGGGTGCCGGCATCACGGTGGTGCAGGTGGTGGCGAACCCGCTCATCTCGCTGCTCGGGCCGGCGCGCACCGCGCACAGCCGCCTGACGTTCGCGCAGGCGTTCAACTCGCTCGGCACGACGATCTTCCCGCGCGTCGGCTCGACACTGATCCTCGGCAGCCTCGCCGGCGTCAGCGCGTCGGCGCTGAGCGGGCCGGCGCTGGACGCATATCGCGTCGAGGCGTCGCGCGCCATCGTCCACACCTATATCGGCCTTGCCGTTGCGCTGCTGGTGATCGCCGCGGTCGTCTGGACGCGGCGCAACCGGTTGCAGGAGGAGCAGGAGCAGACCGGCTCGATCTTCCACGCGCTGACGTTGCTCGGCCGGCCGCGCTTCGCATTCGGCGTGCTGTGCATCTTCCTTTACGTCGGTGCGGAAGTGGCGATCGGCTCGAACCTCGTCGTGTATCTCGCGCAGCCGACGGTTTGGAACGTGCCGCACCAGATCGCGGGCAATTACGTGCCCTTCTACTGGGGCGGCGCGCTGATCGGGCGTTTCCTGGGGTCGGGGCTGCTGCGTGTCGCGTCGCCGGGCAAGGTGCTGGCGTCGGCCGGAACGCTGGCCATCCTGCTGATCGCTTACTCCGCCAACGCGACGGGCGTGTCGGCCGGCTGGGCGCTGATCGCGGTTGGCCTCGCCAACTCGGTGATGTTCCCGACGATCTTCAGCCTTGCGTCGGAAGGGCTGGACAAGCGCGCGGCGGAAGGGTCGGGCGTGATCGCCACCGCGATCGTTGGCGGTGCGGTGATCCCGCCGCTCTACGGCTCGCTGGCCGACGGGTTCAACAGCCTGTCGTTCGCGCTGATCCTGCCGGTGCTGTGCTACGTGGTGATCGCCGGCTTCGGCGTGTTCGCGCGGCGCCCTGCCGTGGCCTGATGCCGACAACAGGCAAGAGACTGAGCGGTCCCGGCCATGTGCCGGGGCCGCTTTTATTTTGCATGAGCAGCAGTGCTTCCAGGCGGGGCAGGGCGCCCGTGTAGAGCTTAGGGCGTGGGATGGCCGCCATGGCCACATCGCCGTGAGGAACCGCCGTGGCGGCCCTCCAGCGGCTGCTCAGGCGGTATAGTCGATCGGGTAGAGTGCGGCAGCGATCTGCCGTCCTTCGCTGCGCAGCACGCCCCAGGCGCGCGCTGCGGCGCGGCTGTCCATCGCCTCCATGCCGATGTCGCGCGCCTCGAGCGCCGTCACCAGCCCGCGGGGCGGCCGCGCCAGCAGCTTGCCGGTGCCCACCAGGACGAACTCGGGGTTTTCTTCCAGGACGGCCTCAAGCGCCTCGATCGTCAGGTCGCCGAGGACAGGGGGGCTCCAGCTGCGCGCTTCCTTCACTGTCAGCAGGGCAGCGGGAAGGACCGTTTCCTCATCGATGCGAAAGCCGGTGCGGGTGAAGCCGCGCACCAGCGGCCCTCCCGCGCTCCGGTCAAGGCTCATCCGCACCGCGTTGGTCGCCCTTAAGCGCGCGGCTCGCGCGGGGCGACACGCTCGGCATTGTCGATGCTGCCGCCGCGCGCCGGCTTGTCGGGCGCCGGGTTGGCGCGCAGGCCGAGCACGATCAGCAGCGACGAGGACACGTAGATCGACGAATAGGTGCCGACGACGATGCCCAGGATCATCGCCGCGGTGAAGCCGCGCAGCACGTGGCCGCCCAGGAACAGCAGCGCGCCGAGCGCGAGCAGGATGGTGACCGAGGTCATCACCGTGCGCGGCAGCGTTTCGTTCACCGACAGGTTCACGATCTCGCGGATGTCCATCTTGCGATAGCGGCGCATGTTCTCGCGGATGCGATCGTCGATGACGATCTTGTCGTTGATCGAATAGCCGATGATCGTCAGCACCGCGGCGACGATGTTGAGGTCGAACTCGAACTGCGTCAGCGCGAAGAAGCCCAATGTCATCAGGAGATCGTGGACGATCGCCGCGATGGTCGAGACGCCGAACTGCCATTCGAAACGCACGATGGCGAACAGGCCGATGCCCAGGATCGACAGGACGACGGCCAGGATACCGTTGCGGATGAGCTCGCCCGAAACCTTGCCGGAAATGGTCGAGTAACGGCTGAACGTCGCGCCGGGGAACGCCTCGGCGATCGCGAGCTCCACCTTCTTCACCGCGGCGTTGGTGGCACCTTCGTCGGCACCTTCCTGCACCGGCAGGCGGATGGTGAGCGTGCGCGGATCACCGAACTGCTGCAGCGATGCCTCGCCCAGGCCCTGGGCGTCGACCACGGCGCGCAGCTTGTCGAGATCGGGCGGCGTTGCGAACCGCTCCTCGATCATCAGACCGCCTTCGAAGTCGACGCCGAAGTTCAAACCCTTGGCGAAGGTGATGCCGACCGCCAGCACCGACAGGATCAGCGTCAGGCCGAACGCCCAGCCACGCAGGCGGACGAAATCGAAGTTCGTGTTGTCGGGGACGAGCTTGAGGAGTTTCATTCGCAAACCTCCGCCAGGCCCGCACCGGCGGGCATGGCGATCAAGGTGGGGGAGGCGATCATATGTTGATCGTCTGCGGCCGCGTGCGGCGCAGCCACTGCGCAACCAGCATGCGGGTGAAGAGGACGGCGGTGAACACGCTGGTCGCGATGCCGATCAGCAGCACGACGGCGAAGCCCTTCACCGGGCCCGAGCCGAGCAGGAACATGATGATGCCCGAAATCGCGTGCGTCATGTTCGCCTCGAAGATCGTGCGGCTCGCTTCCTTATAGCCCAGTTCGACCGACTGGACCACGCTGCGGCCACGATGCCGTTCCTCGCGGATACGCTCGTTGATCAGCACGTTCGCGTCGACGGCGGTGCCGATCGTCAGCACGAAGCCGGCGATGCCCGGCAGCGTCAGCGTGCCGCCGATCAGCGCCAGGACGCCGACGATGACGAACACGTTGATGATGACGGCGAGGTTCGCATAGATGCCGAAGCGGCCGTAGGTCACGAACATGAACGCGACGACCAGCGCCACCGCGACGGCGGAGGCGAGGATGCCGGCGCGGATCGATTCGGCGCCGAGATCCGGGCCGACGGTCGATTCCTCGACGACCTTCAGCGTCACCGGCAGCTTGCCCGACCGCAGCGCGATGGCGAGCGCGTTGGCGCTTTCCGTCGTGAAGCTGCCCGAGATCTGCGCGCGGCCGCCGATGATCGGCTCGTTGATGTTCGGTGCCGAGATCACCTGATTGTCGAGGATGATGGCGAACGGCTTGTTGACGTTCTCCGTCGTCACCCGGGCGAACTTGCGGCCGCCCTGGCTGTCGAAGGTGATCGCGACCTGCGGCTCGTTGGTCTGCTGGCTGAATTCCTGACGGGCGTCGGTCAGCTGGTCGCCGGTGAGGATCGCCGTGCGCTTCACCGCGATGAACGGGATACCGGCGGGATTGTTGGGATAGGGAAGCACCTGGCTGCCCGGGGGCGCCTGACGAGCGACCAGTTGCTGCGGGGTCGCGCTTTCGTCGACCAGCTTGAATTCAAGCTTCGCGGTCTTGCCGAGCAGCTCCTTCAGCGCCTGCGGATCCTGCAGGCCGGGCACCTGCACGACGATGCGGTTCGAACCCTGGCGGATGATCGTCGGCTCGCGCGTGCCGAGCTCGTCGATACGGCGGCGGACCACTTCGGTCGCATCGCCCATCGCGGTGTCGATCGCCTGGTCGAGCCCGGCCTTGGTGGGGGTGAGCACCAGGCGGCTCGAATCGACCACCTGGATGTCCCACTCGCGCTGGCCGGTCATGCCGACGCCGCCGCCCGTGATGCTCAGCAGGCGCTCGCGTGCCGCGTCCACCTGGCTCGGATCACGCAGCAGGAACGAGAGGCGCCCGCCGCGCGTGGAGATGTCGCCGATCTCGATCCGCGGCTTCTGCCGCCGCATCTCGGTCTGCACCTGTTCGCGCATCGCTTCCAGCCGGCTCGCGGCGACGTCGTTCACGTCGGCCTCGAGCAGCAGGTAGCTTCCCCCGGCCAGGTCGAGGCCAAGGTTGATCCGCGGATGCGGGAAGCTGCCCCACTGGTCAGTGATGCGCTGCGGCAGAAGGCTGGGGATGGCGAGCGCGCAAAGCACCGCAATCGTCAGCCAGATCGATACGACCTTCCAGCGCGGGAAATCGAGCATCTCGGTTGCCCAGTCTTAGTCGTTGGCGGGCTTGGAGCCGAGCGCGGTCACCTCGGCGAGCGTGGCCTTGACCACACGGACGCGGGTGTTCGGCGCGATCTCGACCTCGACGAAGCGTTCCTCCACCTTGGTCACCTTGCCGACGAGCCCGCCGGCGGTGACGACGCTATCGCCCTTCTTCACCGCGGCGACCGCATTCTGCAGCGCTTTCATGCGCTTCTGCTGCGGGCGGATCATCAGGAAATAGAAGACGATGAAGACGAGGATCAGCGGCGCGAGGCTGAGGAAGCCGGCGAGGCCACCCTGCGAGCCGGCGCCAGTCGCCGTCTGAGCATAAGCTGGGGAAATGAACATGCCGTCCTTGCGTGCACATGGGGCGCGGGGCCCGAGATCGGACCCCACGTGAAGCGCGAGCCGCTACCATCGCTGCGGCCTTGGCGCAACTCGCGCGCCGCGATAGGTGCTGCTCGCGACCGGTCGGCAACACGGCCGCCAACGGGAGAGAATGATGACGATTTTGGTGATGGGCACGATCAAGCTGGGTGAGGGCGAAGGCGCCAAGGCGGCCAAGCTGTTCGCGGATCATGCGGCCGTGGTGAAGACCGAGGAAGGCTGCGAGGAATATAGCTTCGCCTTCGATGCGGCCGATCCCGATCTGGTCCGCGTCGCCGAACGCTGGGCCAATGCGGAGGCGCTAGGCGCACACGGCCAGGCGGAACACCAGAAGGCATTCGGCCGCGCGCTGCGGGCCCATTCACCCAGCGCCATGTCGATCGACGCGTGGGACGGGCAGCATTGGCGCAAGCTGATCTGAACGGTGCTTGCATAACCGGCGGGCGCGGCGTAGAGCCGCGCCCCTCGGTCGGGGCGTAGCGCAGCCTGGTAGCGCATCACACTGGGGGTGTGGGGGTCGCAGGTTCGAATCCTGTCGCCCCGACCAGAGATTTCCGCCACTCAGCTGGCGGGTGGAGCGGAAGCGACGTGTCGCTTCTCTCCCCACAGGGCACCTGATCCTTATTGGCACGTCTGCGTGCTGCACCCGCACAGCTACGAAGCGCATGGCAGGGACGGCAGGCTGCCGAGCCGCGGCAACATTGCGTGGCAGGCGGTTGAAAACACGATGAGCCATGCGAGCTACGCCAGCGGCTTTAATCCGGCGGCATTGACACGTCCGGCCCTCGCCGGTTGGTCCTCGGATCAACGAGCGATCTGCGCAGCATCGGTGCAGGCTGCGCTTCCGCATGTGGCGCGCCGCGCCTCGGCTAGAAGTTGAACACCACGTTCGCGAACGCGCCGGTCCAGGTCGGCGCCTTGCCCGGAAGCTCCGCCTTGATGCCGGCGCCGGGGAAGGACGCGGCGAGGCCGATCGTCAGGAACAGATTCTCGGTCAGGATCTGGTTGTATTCCAGGAAGAGGTCGTCGGACAGATGGTGCTTGGTCACGCCGTCGACCAGGTTGAAGCCGCTCGGCGTGGAGACGAGGCGGGTCGCCTGGCCGAACTGCAGCGGGCTCTCCAGCTTGTCCGCGCTGATATAGGCGTAGCGCAGCGTGACCGTGATCTTGTCCGACGGCTGAACTGCCGCGCTGAACTCCAGCGCCTTCAGATTGGTGTTGATGAACACCATCGATGATTCCGCGCCCGTCGCCCAGATGCCGGGCGATCCCTCATAATAAAGCGGATCGAACCGCTCGAGCTTCGGCGTGTTCGGATCGTCGCCGGAAAAGAATTTCGCAGTGTAGATCAGCGTCGGCTTCCAGGGGGCCTCGGCGAACGTGTAGCCGATCTGCCCGCGTGCCGCCCAGGCGGACATGTTGATCCGGTTGTTCCACTCGTAGGCGACATCGCCGGTGACGAACCAGTTGCGCCAGATGCCCTGGTCGCGGCTGCCCTTGAAATAGAGGTTGATGACGTTCGTCTTGTCGCGCCCGTCGGGGATGATGGTCGGCGCGCCGATGCCCCCCGGCGCGGCGCGGATGTAGGGGGACTGCGATTTCAGGGCGTTGATATAGGTGAAGCCGATGAAGTCCTCGTTCGTCGCGTCATAGCGGAAGTCGACGCCGGCAAGCTGGTTGTGCCCGTTATTGGACTTCAATTCGCGCGGTTCGATGAAATAGCCGGTAATCGTCTGGCGACCGTTGATGATGCGGCCGATTGCGGCCTGCTTCCACGCCTTGCGCGGCCCGAACTTCAGCGCGCCCCGCTCGAACCCGTTCACGCCGCCGTTGGCGATGAGCATGCCGCTGCCCAGCACCAGCTCGCGCGGGCCGAGCGACAGGTCGAAATTGGTGCCGGTGCCCTCGGTGCGGAAGCCAAGATAGCCTTCCTCCAGCGTGATCGCGCCCTGGTTGCGCGAGTCGAACGCGTCCGTCCCCCAGGTGCGCGACGCGACGCCCGAGATCTTGCCGTAGAAGACGTTGCCGCCCGAGAAGGCTTTATCGAAGCCGATCCCCGGCTTCACATATCCCTCGAGCCAATCCTCGTCGGAATTGAACTTCGATTGCGGCGAATAGGCGGATGCGAGATTCCAGAAGAGGTTGTTCTCAACATCGTAGTCGAGGCCGCCCTGCAGATACCAACGCACATGCAGCCCGTCCTTGTCGTAGATGTCGGTGATGGGCGGTCTGTCCTTGGCGGCGGCGGTGAGCTGCTCGGTCCGCAATCCGGACGGGCCGCCTTGTGGCAGCGTGGGCGGGCCAGACCGTCGTATCCTACCGTCAATCACCTGGATGCCGTCCGCGCGGCCGGCGGGAATGTCGCCGGATGTGCGGCGTGCCGGCGGCGCCTCCTGCACGGCTTGCGCGACGATGGCGGGCGGCACATCCATCATTGTGTGAGTTCCCGCCACGATGGAGTGGCGTCGGCATCGCGCCGGGAGGCATTTGCCTGCCCAAGCATCGTCTGACGACTGCTGCCCATAGACTTGCTCCCTTTGAGCAAATTTGTACGACGCGCTGAATCCAGGACATATAGTGGCAAGTACTTATCGAAAGGCGAAGATCACTTCTTCGCAGGTGAGAGCCGATGGAGTCTGCTGACAACACTGAACGTGTTCATCTGTTGTGATCTTGTCATGCCGGAATTTCCCGAAGCCGTTCAGTCACATCGGAACGTTTGCGCATTCAGGGAAATAGGTAAATTCGCGGATATGTACCCCTTCAAGATGGTCTAACCTGAATGCTGTAGTCCCCACGTGCAGGGGGCAATAGGCGCGTCGATGACGATGAAGGAGCCGATGGTGCCCTGACTACAGTGAGGAACCATTGATAAACTGAACGAAGCGCGCCCGGACGCCGCAGTTTGCCGTGTTTCAGGAAAATGGAGGCCGGACATGTGTACGGGGCTCAGCTTCGCTACCAAGGATCATTATTTCGGCCGCAATCTCGATTACGAGCGATCCTATGGAGAATCGGTCGCCGTCACGCCGCGCAACTATGCGATCGAGCTTCGCAAGCTTCCGCCGATCCCCACCCACCATGCGATCATCGGCATGGCGACGGTCGTGAATGATTCCCCGCTCTATTACGATGGCACGAACGAGAAGGGGCTCAGCATGGCCGGGCTCGCCTTCATGGGGAACGCCGTCTACCGGCCAGAGGAACCGGGCAAGACGAACGTCACGTCGTTCGAGTTCGTCCTGTGGGTGCTCGCGCAGTTCGAGACCGTTGACGAGGTCAAGGAGGCGCTGCGCGCCGTCAATCTCGTCGACATCGCGTTCAGCGAGGGCCTGCCGCCGTCACCGCTGCACTGGATCATCGCCGATCGGTCGAAGTCGATCACGGTGGAGCCGATGCCCGACGGGCTGAAGGTCTATGACAATCCGGTGGGGGTGCTGACCAACAACCCCACTTTCGATATTCAGTTGTTCAACCTCAACAATTTCATACACCTGTCGCGCTATTCGCCGACCAATACCTTCTCGGACGCGATCAAGTTCGACGTCTATAGCCGGGGCATGGGTGCGCTGGGCCTGCCGGGGGACCTGTCTTCCTCGTCGCGCTTCGTGCGTGCCGTCTTTACCAAGATGAACTCGATCGCCGATGAATCCGAATCCGCGTCGGTCAGCCAGTTCTTCCACATTTTGGGGTCGGTCGCCCAGCAACGCGGCTGCGCGAACGTCGGCGGCGATCAATATGAGATCACGATCTATTCGTCCTGCTGCAACGTCGACAAGGGCATCTATTACTACACCACGTACGAGAACAGCCAGATCACTGCCGTCGACATGCACAAGGAGGATCTGGATGGATCGGCGCTCGCTAATTATCCGCTGATCCAAGGCCAGCAGATCCGGATGCAGAACTGACCGCCCGCGTCTTCGCGCCCCACGTCGCAACAGCGCTCACATGATGGAAGGTGGCGGCCGATGACGAGCGGCGAGCTTATCGAGCAGCATATGCTGCATCAGTTGCTGTCCTTCATGGATCTGGGCGGCACGTTTGTCTTTGCGATCAGCGGCGCGATGCTGGGCGTTCAACGCCGCCTGGACATATTCGGCGTGCTGGTACTGTCGTTCGCCGCCTCCAGTGCAGGCGGTATCCTGCGCGATATCCTGATCGGTGTGGTGCCGCCGGCAGCGATCAGCGACTGGCGCTATCTCGCGGCCTCGGTCGCGGCGGGGCTGATCATCTTCCTGTGGTACACGCCGATGTCGCGCCTCCACAATGCGATCATGATGTTCGATGCCGCTGGCCTTGCCCTCTTTTCGGTCGCCGGCGCGGAAAAGGCACTGGCGCACGGGCTTGATCCGCTGATGGCGGCGCTGCTCGGAATGGTGACGGGGGCGGGCGGCGGCGTCGCGCGGGATATTCTGGTGGCGCGCGTGCCAGCGATCTTGCAGAGCGACATCTATGCGGTTGCAGCGCTGCTCGGCGCGGGGCTTGCGGTGACGGGCACTCACTTTGGCCTGCCGCTGGTGCCGACGATGATCGTCTCTGCCCTGGCCTGTTTCGGCGTGCGGGTAGCGGCGATCCACTTCGGCTGGCGCTTGCCGGTCGCACTGTCCCCGGACCGCGAACCGGGCGGCGAAGCTCGAAAACAAGCCGGCGTGTTGAAGCGGCCGACTGGTGGCGAGCTCAAGTGAAGCGGTTGAGGAACTGGCGGCGCATCTCCGGCCCCCAATCATCAGTGCCGCACCGCCCCACCATGGCCTTGGCGCTCCAGTCGCGCACCATCCGCGGCACCTGATCGGCGTCGAGCGGACGGCTGAACAGGAAGCCCTGTGCCGCGTCGCATCCCTTCAGGATCAGGTATTTCGCCTGTTCCGGCGTCTCGATGCCCTCCGCCACCGTATCGATGCCGAGGTTCCTGGCCAGATCGATGACCGCGCCAACGATCGCCGCGTCCTCGCCATCTGCGGAGCCGAGGCGCGAGACGAAGGACCGGTCGATCTTCAGCGCGTCCACCGGGAACTGCTTGAGGTGGGTCAGCGAAGCATAGCCGGTCCCGAAATCGTCCAGCGCGATCGTCACACCCTCCGCTGACAAGGTGGTGAGCGCAGCGCTGACGTTGGCGGCCAGCTGACGCAGGAACACCGTTTCCGTCACCTCGAGCTCAAGGAGGGAAGGGGACAGGTTTGCGCGATGCAGGCGTTCCAGGATCCGGTCGGCAAAGTCGCCGCGCCGGAAATCTTCCGGAGAGCCGTTGATCGCCAGCCGGCCGAAGTCGAGGCCGTGCTCCTGCCATTGCGCCATGTCGGTGATGGCGCGGTCGAGCATCCGGTCGGTGATCTGAACGGACGTTCCCGGATCGTCGAACGCGGCCGCGATGGCATGCGGCGCCAACAGCCCCTGTTGCGGATGGTGGAGCCGAAGCAGCGCTTCCAGCCCCAGAAGCTTGCCGCTGCGCAGGCACACCTTGGGCTGGTAGAACGGCACGATCCACTCGCCCTGCAGGGCGGCGCGTGCATCCGACAGCATCTGCTTCTGCCGCTCCGCGTCATCGCGAAGTTCGCGCTGGAAGGTGCGAGCCCGGCCCGGTCCGTCGCGCTTGGCGGCGTACAGGGCAAGGTCAGCGCTCTTGTGCAGTTCCTCCGCGACGGCGCCGTCGCGCAGCGCGACCGCAATGCCGGCACTCAAACCGACCTCGATCGTACGGCCGGCGTAGACCATCGGGGTGGATATGTCGGTCAGCAGCGTTTCGATGGCGCCGATACTGTTCTGGCCACCCGCGGCGCCCGGCAGGATGATGGCGAATTCGTCGCCGCCGAGCCGCGCGACCGTGGCCTGGCCTGGCGCGGACTCCATCAGCCGCGCCGCGATCTCGCGCAGCAGCGCATCACCGCAATCATGGCCGAGGCTGTCGTTCACCGTCTTGAAGCCGTCGACGTCGAGCACGACCAGGATCACTTCGTGGCCGAACCGGCGCGCATCCTCCAGCGCAGCGTCCAGGCGCTCGGCGAACAGCAGCCGGTTGGGCAGGCGGGTGAGCGCATCGTAATGTGCGGCGAACCGCAGCTCGTCCTGGAAGCGCCGTTCGGCCGTCACGTCCTGCAGCGATCCGATCAGCCGGGTCGCACGGCCCTCCTCGTCGCGCACCACATAGCCGCGGCTTCGCATGTGGAGATATTCGCCCGAGGCGGCGAGCATGCGAAACTCCTCCGACCAGTAAGTGAAGGCCGGATCATCCAGCCTCACCTCGGTGCCGACCCTGCCGCGATCGTCGGGATGAACATGCGCCAGCAGCCAGGCGAACGAGGTGCCTTCGGCCGTCTCCGGGAAGCCCAGCACGGCGCTGGTCGCCCCGCTCCAGGAGATCACGCCCTCATCGACGCGGAAGTCCCAGATGATGTCGTTGGTGGCACGGGACGCGAGGCGATACCGCTCCTCGCTGTGCTGCAGCGCCTGCTCCGCGAGCACCTGGTCGTGGATGTCCTCCAGGTTGCCGTACCACGAGATGATCGTGCCATCGGCGTCCCGCCGCGGGGCGGCACGCGAGCGGAACCAGCGATAGCTGCCGTCGGCGACGCGCACGCGGAAGCGGGCGTCCGCCAGGTCGGTCCGCCCTGATGTCAGCGCCTCTCTCCACTGCGCTCGCGTGCGGGAAAGGTCCTCCGGATGAATGTTGTCGATCCAGCGCGCGCCCAGCGATTGCTCGACCGGCAAATTGGTCAGCCGTGTCCAGCGCGGGCTGAGTTCAGTCAGCAGGCCATAGGGGTCGCTGATCCAGGGGATCTGCGGGTTGAGGTCGACCGAGTGGCGGTAATGCTCCTCGCTTTGTCGCAGCGCTGCGATAAGCTCGCTCATCGCCGATTGCGCCTTGATCGAGGCCACCATGGTCGCGTGGTTCGCGGTCAGCGTGCGCAGGATCACGCCCGACACGAGCAGGAAGCTCGCCGCCGTGCCCACCTGGTACCAGTCGCCCGACCCCGCCAGCGTCAGCGTGATCGGCAGCGCGCCGAACAGCAGGACGAAGCGGCCCGCGATCGGCAGTGCCTGCAGGCAGTAGCAGCAGCTGATCGAGCCGACGAAGACATAGAGCGCGATCGCGGTGGCCCGCGACGGCCCGGCTTCCTGCAGCAGCAGAACGCCCCAGGCGCCGAACCCCGCGCTCAACACGGCGGATACGAACACCGTCCCGCGGAAATAGCGCCGGATCGTCTCCGGATCGGGATCCTTGAACCCGCGGAAGATCCATATTCCCGATCGCGCCGCGGTGCCGACGAGCAGCAGCAGCGGTGCAGCAAGGCTGTAGGTGAGAGGCACCTCGCCCACCGTGGCAAGCGCTAGGAACCCTGCATTCATCAGCATCAGCGCGTACATCAGCGGGATCTGCGTACGCAGGTTCGCGAACTGCGCCCGGACCAGATCGTCGGGGCTGTTCGTGATTTCCTTGAGCGGACTGGACAGCATGGGCTTGATCACCAACCGAACATAGCCGTTCGCTATCGGCGCCTTTCCGTTAAGATCACGTGACTTGCCGATGGCGGATGTTCCCCACCCCGCGATCAGCGCCGGCCCGCAACCAAGCCGCCCGCGGCGCGTACCTTGATCGGCATTAACAAGAAGAAGGAACCCGATGAGAAAGCTTCTGGTCGGCGCTGCCGCGATCGGCATCCCGGCAGTTCTGGCGGCCTGTGTGGCCATTCCTCGCCCGGGCCCGGTCGGCAACCGGTCCGTCCCCGATCCCGCGCGCCCGGTGGACCTGCCGCAATATCTCGGCCGCTGGTACGAACAGTTTCGCTACGAAGCATCGTTCCAGAAGGGGATGGATGCCGTCATGGCATTCTACAGCCTGAACGATGATGGATCGATCCGCGTGGTCAACAGCGGCCGCAAGGGCGGCGTGAACGGCAAGGAGAAGTCCACCACCGGCAAGGCGAAGATCGTCGATCCTGCGACCAACGCCAAGCTGAAGGTTTCCTTCTTTGGCCCGTTCTATGGCGACTATTGGGTGCTTGACCATGGCGACAATTACGAATGGTCAATCGTCGGCGAGCCGTCCGGCCGTTACCTGTGGGCATTGACGCGCGAGAAGAAGCCAAGCGCCGAGACCATGGAATTGCTGAAGAAGCGGGTGCAGGAACTGGGCTACGACTGGTCGCTCGTCCGCGTCACCGCGCAATGACGATATGCTGAACTAGGCGCGCGCGGCGCTGGCTGCTGCGCGCGTTACCGCGGCTGGCGCGCTAAGGGCGCCGCTGCTCATTCTCAACCTGTCTAAGGTGTCAGGCGCGCCCACCGGCGGCGCTGCTACCTACGCACGCTACAGAGCCCGGACGAACGGGCCCGTGACATCTAGAGAGGAAATAACATGGTCGGATCGGTTCGCACGCGCACTTGCTGGGTCTTGGCGTCAGCTTGGGTGCCTTCGTGATCGCAGGGGCCGCGCAGGCGCAGGACGCGCCGGCCGCAGCGGAAGCGCCTGCCGAGACCACCCAGACGACCACCGCGGCACCGGCAGATCACGCCACGGCCGCGAACGACGGCGCGATCGGCGATATCGTCGTGACGGCGCAGCGCCGCGCAGAATCCATCAACCGCGTCGGCATCTCGGTTCAGGCGCTGGAAGCGGACACGCTGCAGGAGCTGCGCGTCCAGAACGTGCGCGATCTCGCCGCCGTGGTGCCAAGCTTCACCGTTGCGCAAAGCTATCAGGGCGTGCCGACCTACACGCTGCGCGGCATCGGCTTCAATTCGATCAACCTTTCGGCACAGTCGACTGTCGGCACGTACGTCGACGAAGTGGCGTACGCCTATCCGATCATGAACACCGGCCCGATGATTGATATCGAGCGGGTCGAAGTGCTGAAGGGCCCGCAGGGCACACTCTACGGCCGCAATACGACCGCCGGCCTTATCAACTTCGTCACCGGCAAGCCGAGCGAGACCGCGTCCGGCGCGATGACGGTCGACGTCGGCAATTACGAGACGTTCAACGTCGGCGGCTATGTCACCGGCCCGATCGCCGAGGGCATCCAGGCGCGTATCGGCTACCGCGTCGACCTGTCGAACGAAGGCTGGCAGATCAGCAACAGCCGGCCCGACGAGCGGCTCGGCCGCGTGAAGCGCTATGGCTTGCGCGGCTCGCTGGCGTTCCAGCCGGGCCCGTTCGAGATCGATCTGTCGGCCACCTATTGGGTCAACAAGTCGGATACCGTCTCTGGCCAGGCGATCGGCTTCACCCCGGCGACGACGCCGGGCGGGGGCGGCTCGGCCAGCAACTTCAACGCGCCGGGCGCAGCCGCCTATATCGCGGCGAACTTCCCGACCCGCGGCAACCAGGCCGACTGGGCGCCGTACGCGCGCCGCTCGGCAGACATTGGTCGCGGCGCCGGCATCAGCGATCCGCTCGCCGAGGACAATTACTTCCTCGGGCTGAAGGGCCGCATCCAGCTCAACGTGTCCGACAGTGTCCGCGTCGTGTCGCTCACCGGCTATAACGAGTTCGATCGCAAGGCGACCTTCGACTGGTCGGGCATCCCGGCGGAAGTGCTGATCCAGAAGGCGGACGGCCATATCGAAAGCTTCGCGCAGGAGCTGCGCGTCGAAGGCGACGGCCCGGGCTATAACTGGCTCGTCGGCGGCTATTATTCGAAGGACACGATCAGCGACACGAACCGCACGCTGCTTGGCCAGAATGCGAACTCGGCGCTGCTGCGCTTCGCCACGTCGCAGCTGATCAACACGCCGATCAACACCTTCGGCTATACGCTGGCGGACGCGGCAAGCACCTTCCGCACCTATCGCGACGAGGGTGCGTTCGACACGCGGACGTGGAGCATCTTCGCCAACGGCGATTACGCCTTCTCCGATCTCATCAAACTGACGCTGGGCGCTCGGTACACGCAGGATCTGCAGAAGTTCACTGGCTGCTCGCGCGATTTCAACGGCAGCATGGTCACCAACATCAACCTGTTCAACCGCGGCCTCTACCAGCAGCTGTTCAATCCCACCGGCCCGCTCGCGGCGCCGATCGGGGTGAATGACTGCAACACGTTCAACCCGGCGACGAACAGCTTCGGCGTGGTCAATTCGCGCCTCGACGAGGACAATTTCGCCTGGCGCGGCTCGATCGACGTGACGCCGAACGCTACCACCTTGTTCTACGCCTCGATCTCGCGCGGCTATAAGTCCGGCACCTCGCCGATCAACGCAGCCAGCAACGCGCGCCAGAACCTGCCAGCCAGGCAGGAGCAGCTGACCGCCTATGAAATCGGCGCGAAGCTCGGTTTCCTCGATCGCAAGGTCCAGCTGAATCTCGCCGGCTTCTACTATGATTACAAGGACAAGCAGATCAGCGCCTATTTCGCTGATCCGATCTACACCGCGCTTGCCCGCCTCGATAACATTCCGAAGTCGGAAGCTTATGGTATCGAAGGCGAGCTGACGGTCCGTCCGGCCCGTCCGCTGACGCTGATGGCGAACGCCTTGTGGCTGAAGACGCGGATCAACGGCTATGTCGGCACCAACGCCGCCGGCAAGCCGCAGGATTTCGACGGCGCGCGCTTCATCTACAGCCCGGAATGGACGCTGTCAGGAACCGCGCTGCTCGATCAGCCGATCAACGACGACCTGGCGTTCACTGCCAATGCCAACGTGCGGTATCAGTCGCGCCAGACCACGATCTTCGAGGTCAATCCGCTGTATGACATCAAGCCGTACACGGTGGTCAACGCCGGCTTCGGCGTGAAGGCGACCGACGACAGCTGGGCGCTGAACGCCTGGGCGCGTAACCTCTTCAACCAATATTATTGGAACGCCGTCGCCAGCAACGCGAACATCGTGGTCCGCTTCCCGGGCCAGGTCCGCACCTATGGCGTGACGGGGGCCTTCCGCTTCTAAGCTATGGCTCGAACGGGATGACGACGGCGCCCCGGGCAAAACCGGGGCGCCGTTTCGTTTGGAAGCCGGCGAGGAGCGATCAGCGCGCGCGCAGGCTTCGGAAGGTGATCGACCAGCGCGTCCGGTCCATCTCGGCGATGCTATGCTCCCAATCGTGGCGCGCCTCACCGGTAAGGTGATAGGCGCCGCGCGGCGGCAGTGGCGCTGAGACGCGCTCGAACTTCGCGCCCACGCGCCGGCGAAAGCGCATCGCGGTCGGCGCGCCGAGCGATAGGCCGACGACATGCTCGAACGCCGGCCGGTCGCGATGCCAGCCGATCCCGGCGCCCGGATCGTAGCGGATCAGCAATGCCTGGACGAGTTCGTCCTCGGGAAGGCCGGCGAAGCGCGCCGCGCGGGCGCGGATCGGCAGCAACCAGTCCGGCAGCGGCTCGCCCGTCAGCAGGCGGCCCTTGTCGAAGTCATAGGTCCAGCCGAACGAGGCGGTCAGCCGCTTGCCGGTCCATCCCTGGAAGCGGAACGGCGCCAGCGCTTCGCCATCGATCGCGGCGGTCAGCGCGCGCTCCTCCGCCTCGCTGACGAGATCGTCGGTCGCTGTGAGGCCCGGCAGCAGCGGCGTATCGAACAGGTCGAGCATCAGGACGCCTTCGCCTGCTCGCCGCCGGCGGGCGGCTCCCAGCCGAAAACGCTTCGCCCGCCATAGTCGTGCGATCGCGCGCGCTCCTTGGCGATCAATGCTTCCACCGATGGTCCGGTCGCGGTCCGCTCCAGCCGGCGCGCCTGTTGGTCGAGGCGGCGGATCGCAGCCAGCTTCTCGTCCTGACCGAGCTTCGCCGCATCCACCGCCTGCTTCATCACCGCGATCGTCCGGTCATAGACCTTGGTGGGCACGGGGAAGGGGTGACGATCCTTGCCGCCATGCGCCAGGCTGAAGTGCGCCGGATCGGTGAAGCGGCACGGCGCGCCGTGCACCACCTCCGCCACCAGCGCGAGCGAGCGGACGGTTCGTGCGCCGATGCCCGGCACCAGCAGCAGGTCGGCGAAATCCTTCGGGCCGCGATCGGCGGCAGCAGCAAGCGCGCCGTGGAGCCGTCGCTCCACCACATTCTCCGCGTGTAAGGCATGATGATCGGGCATCACGAGATGCGGCAGCAGCGGCTGGGCCGATGCTGTGGCGGCACGCGCCGATGGTGGTTCGAGGCGGGCAACCTCGCGCATGATGCCGTCCGGCCCGGCATCGCGCAGCAGATCGAGCTGGCGGTTCCGCGAGGCTGCCGCCCGTCGATCCGCGAGGTTCACGATCGCGCCCTGCTGCCGACCCTCGATCGCGGCGTGCGGCGCGTCGACGAAGCTTTCCAGCCCCTCCGACAGCCAGTGATAGCGGCGCGCCTGCCGGCGATCGCCGTTCATGCCCTGCTGCACCACCACCCAGCGGCCGTCGTCCGCCACGATGAAGCCGTGGAGGTACAGGTCGAACCCGTCCTGTACCGCGGCGCTGTCCACCTTCGCGACCAGCCGGCTGGCCTGCGCCAAAGCCGCGCCATCGATGCCGACACGCTCACCGATCGCGACGAGTTCCCCCGGGGTGGCGCGGCTATGCCGTCCGCGTCCGCCGCAGACGTGAAGGCCAAGCTCGCCGGAAAGCGGGGCGAGCCCACGCTTCAACGCGCCGATCACGCTCGTCGTGATGCCGGACGAATGCCAGTCCATCCCCATCACCGCGCCGAACGACTGGAACCAGAAGGGGTGGGCGAGCCGCCGCAGCAGCTCGTCGCGGCCATATTCCAGCACGATCGCCTGGGTGATGACGGCGCCGAGCCGGGTCATCCGCTGGCCCAGCCATGCCGGCACGCGGCCGCCATGCAGCGGCAGATCCGCGCTTCCCGCCCGCCGCCCCATCAGCGTGCTCCCGCAGCGACGGCGTCGAACAGCGGCAGCGTCTCCGCCGGCGCTGCGCTCGCCGCCTCGAAGTTCGATACGGTCACGCCGACGAGGCGGATCCCGTTCTCGGGTGGATAGATCGACCGGATGAGATCAAGGCTGGCTGCGTGCAGTTGTTCGCGCGTGTTGACCGCCCCGGGGTGGCTGCGGCTGCGCGTGATCAGGCGAAAATCCTGGAACTTGATCTTCACCGTCACCGTCCGTCCAAAGGCCTGCGCCTTCTCGCACCACTCCCACACGTCGTCCGCCATGCGCAGCACGCCGGCCTCGATCTCGGCCGGCTCGGTCAGGTCGGTGCGGAACGTGGTTTCCGAGCCCGAGGATTTGCGCTCGCGATTGGGGTTCACCGGCCGGTCGTCCTGCGCCCGGGCGATCGCGTAATACCAGCCCGCCGAACTGCCGAAATGCTGCTCTAGGAACGCCATCGACTTGCCGCGCAGGTCCGCGCCCGTCTCGATGCCCAGCCGCTTCATCTTCGCCGCCGTCACCGGCCCGACGCCATGGAAGCGCGACACTGGCAGCGTCTCCACCCAGGCCGGGCCCATCTCCGGCGTCACCGCGAACTGACCGTTCGGTTTGCGATGATCGGACGCGAGCTTCGCCAGGAACTTGTTGTACGAGACGCCGGCGGAGGCGGTGAGGCCGGTTTCCTCGAGGATGCGCGCGCGGATCGCCTTCGCCGTCGCCCAGGCGGTGGGCAGCCCGGCGCGATTTGCCGTCACATCGAGATAGGCTTCGTCCAGCGACAGCGGCTGGATGATGTCGGTAAACTCGGCAAAGATCGCATGCACCTGCCGCGATACGGACTTGTAGACGTCGAACCGCGGGCGAACGAAGATGAGGTCCGGGCAGCGGCGCAGGGCCGTTACCGAGGGAAGGGCTGAGCGGACGCCGAAAGCCCGTGCCTCATAGCTCGCCGCCGCCACCACGCCGCGCGCGGCGGCGCTGCCGACCGCAACGGGCTTGCCGCGCAGCGCCGGGTCGTCACGCTGCTCCACCGACGCGAAGAAGGCGTCCATGTCGACATGGATGATCTTGCGAGTCGATCCGCCTTCCATCTGCGGGCCTATAGCAGCTGCGGAACGGATGCGGAACACCGCGGCGGCGCGATGCGATAAGCCGCGCCGCCGCGATGGTCAGTCAGCCGGTCGTGTCAGGCGACTTCCTCGACCTGCGGCAGGTACGCGCCATAGCCTTGCGCCTCCATGTCGTCGCGGTGGACGAAGCGGAGCGAGGCCGAATTGATGCAGTAACGAAGCCCACCGCGATCACGCGGCCCATCGGGGAAGACATGGCCCAGATGGCTGTCGCCGTGCTTGGAGCGCACTTCGGTGCGGGTCATGAAGTGCGAGTGATCGGCGAGCTCCGTCACGTTCGCGGGCTCGATCGGCTTGGTGAAGCTCGGCCAGCCGCAGCCGGATTCATATTTGTCGGAACTCGCGAACAGCGGCTCGCCCGAGACCACGTCGACATAGATCCCAGGCTCCTTGTTGTAGAGCAGGGCGCCGGTGCCCGGCCGCTCGGTGCCGCTCTCCTGCGTCACGTAATATTGCTCGGGGGTCAGTGCGGCGATCGCTTCGTCGGTCTTGCGGTAGCTTGTCATCAGCGCCTCCATTCGCCGCCCAAGATGGGGCCGCCGGGCGGAAATTTCGAGCCCGTCCCGGAACGCGCGCGCCGCTGCTTCGCTGACGCGCCGCAACAACGGAAGTTCGACATGGCCGAGACGAAGAAAGCGATCCTCTATCGCATGGTGCTGCCCGATCACACCTGCCCTTTCGGCGTACGCGCCAAGGAGATGCTCGAGCAGGCGGGCTATACGGTGGAGGATCACATCCTCGCCACGCGCGGGGAGGTGGATGCGTTCAAGGACGAGCATGGCGTCGCCACCACGCCGCAGGTGTTCATCCAGGGAGAGCGGATCGGCGGCAGTGACGATCTGGAACGCTACCTGGCGCAATAATGGTTCGTCACCCCGGCGCGCAGCCGGGGTGACGATGTCGATCAATTGCCTTCGGGAGGCTCCACCTTGAACGGCGCCGTTCCCGGGTGGGCCGGCGGCTCGGGCGTCAATCCTGGCGGTGTCGGCGTCACCCAAGCCGCTTCGTGGGTCGGTCGCTTCGGTGCGGGCGGCGGCGGGAGCTGCCGCGGGGCAGAGGATGGCCAGGTCGAGGACTTGCTCTTCCCGCCGCGAAGCGCCGCGAACAAACCAACACCAACGGCCAGCACCGCACCCGCCTTCAGCGCAAAGCCCGCCTTGTTATGCTTCCACTCGGCCTGCGCGCCCATCTCGGCCGGTACGTTGGGCACCTTGCCCTTGGCCAAATCCTCGACCACGCCCTCGACCACGTTGATCCGGTCCGCGCCCATCAGCAGCAGCCAGTGCCACCAGTCGGATTCGCTGTGGCGGAAGGCGTAGCGGCGAATCATGCCCGAAAGCCCGCTCGGCGGGGTCGAGGTGCCGATCACCGCGGGCAGCCGGTTGTGCTCGATCGATCGCAGCACCTCCACCTTGGGGCTCTGCTGCGCCGGGCGTTCCCAGGTCAGCCCCCGCGTCTGGTTCTCGATGTGCCGGATCGGCCAGGTCGGGTTGTTGTCCGGCTCGGCATCGACGCCCCAGCCGGGGATCGTGGACGTATCCACCATGGCTTTCGTCATCCTTGCGTCCTCTCTCACTGGCCGTTGGGCAGCAGCAGCGGCTTGATGCAGCCGTCGAGCTTGGCGGAGAAGATGTGATAGGCGTCGGCCACGTCCTCCAGCGGCACGCGGTGCGTGATCATCGCCTTAGGGTTTATGTGTCCGGCCTTCACGTGATCGATCAGCCGCGGCAGCAGGCGCTTCACCGATGCCTGGTTGGCACGGATGGTGATGCCCTTGTTCACCACGTTGCCGATCGGCACGATGTTGCCCGTCGGACCATAGACGCCGACGATCGAGACGATCCCGCCCTTCTTCACCGAGTTGATCGCCCAGTGGAGCGCGATGGCATTGCCCGCTTCCAGCTTCAGCTTGGTGCCGAGCACGTACTGGATCGCATTGCCCGCCGCGTCGCCGCCGACCGCGTCGATGCACACGTCGGCGCCCAGCGAATCCGTCTGCTTCTTCAGGAACACGACGACGTCGTCGATCTCGCGGAAATTATAGACCTCCGCCGGGCCGAAGACGCGGGCGAACTCAAGGCGATAGTCGAGATGGTCGATCACGATCACGCGGCCTGCGCCAAACAGCCAGGCCGATCGCGCCGCCATCAGGCCAACGGGGCCGGCGCCGAACACGACGACGGTGTCGCCCTTCTGGATGCCGCCCATCTCGGCGGCTTGGTAGCCGGTCGGCACCACGTCGGTCAGCAGCACCGCATCATCCGGGTCCATCCATTCCGGGATCACCGTCGGGCCCACATCGGCATAGGGCACGCGAACATATTGCGCCTGCCCGCCGTCATAGCCGCCGGCGGTATGCGAATAGCCGAAGATGCCGCCGACCGCGGTCGCCTGGGCGTTCGATTCATGGCAATTGCCGAACAGGCCCTGCTGGCAGAAATGGCATTTACCGCAGGCGATGTTGAACGGCACGATGACGTGATCGCCGCGCTTCAGGTTCTGCACCTCCGGCCCCACTTCCTCCACGATCCCGCAGAATTCGTGCCCGAACGTCATGCCCACCCGCGTGTCGGGCACCATGCCGTGATAGAGGTGGAGGTCCGATCCGCAGATGCAGGATCGGGTGACGCGCACGATCGCATCCTCGGGATGCAGGATCTTGGGCATCGGTCGTTCGTCGGCGCGGACGCGATACGGCCCGCGGTAATTCATCGCCAGCATTCATGGGCTCCCTGAAGCGGCAGAGGCTTGCCTGCCTTCATGAAGCCCGGTCGCCCGCAACGGTTCCTGATCTTGCGGCAGATCAGGGACTTTTCAGGCTCAATGCTCGCGCTGCCGCCGCAGCCGCAGGCCGATGAACAGCACCGTCGGCCAGAACAGCGTGTTCAGCGTATCGCCGATCGTGTCCGGCCAGCGCCATGATCCATGGTTGTACCGGTCGATACACTCGTTGATCGCCTGCAGCACCACCACGCACAGCAGCGGGATCGGCGTTGCCAGCGACCGGCGCGTGATCAGCCGCGCGAGCAGCAGCACCGCCATGCCGCCATGCACGTGCGCCAGCGAATCGCCGCCGGTGGTGAGGATGCCGGCAACGTGGGTCTTGAGCGCGACATAGTCCATGGTCAGCGCCTTGGCCGCGGTTCCTCAATCGCGCAATCGCGGCTCACGCCTTCAGGCGATAGCCGGTGCGGAATATCCACCACACTGCGGCCAGGCACACCGCCAGGAAGCCGGCCGTCACGGCAAGGCTGATCAGCGGCGACACGTCCGCGGTGCCGAAGAAGGTCCAGCGGAAGCCGTTGATGAGATACGCGATCGGGTTGAACAGCGTCACCGTGCGCCACGGCTCGGGCAGCATGTCGAGCGAGTAGAAAGCGCCGCCGAGGAAGGTCAGCGGGGTCACGACGAGCAGGGGGATGACCTGCAATTGCTCGAAGCCCTTGGCCCACACCCCCAGCACGAAGCCGAAGAGCGAGAAGGCGCAGGCGACGAGCATCAGGAACGCCAGCATGGCCACCGGGTGCGCCACCTCGACATCGACGAAGAGGTGAGCGGTGCCCAGGATCACCAGCGCCACCGCCATCGCCTTGGTCGCCGCCGCGCCGACATAGCCCAGCACCGTCTCGAACGCGGACATGGGGGCGGAAAGCAGTTCGTAGATCGTCCCGGTGAAGCGCGGCATGTGGATGCCGAACGCGCCGTTGAACGTGCTTTCCTGGAACAGCGACAGCATCATCAGCCCGGGCACGATGAAGCTGCCATAGGGAATGCCGTTCACCTCGGTCATGCGCGATCCGATCGCGGAGCCGAAGACGACGAAGTAAAGCGTCGTCGTGATCACCGGCACGGCAAGGCCGGTCCACAAGGTCCGGCGGAAACGATGCATTTCGAAGCGGTAGAGGGCCCAGACGCCGCGGGCGTTGAAGCGGGCCGGGTTGATGCTGCTCTGGTTCATGCGGCCCGCCGATCGTTGACCAGCCCGACGAAGATTTCCTCCAGCGAGCTTTGGTGAGTGTTGAGATCCGAGAATTCGATGCCGAGATCGCGCAGCCGCGCCAGCAGCGACGGAACGCCGGTGCGCTCGGCGTGGCGATCGAAGACGTAGCGCAGCTCGCGCCCATCGGCGGTGAGGTCCAGCTTCCAGTCGGCGAGGCTGGGCGGCAGTGCGTCGAGCGGCTCGGCCAACTGGACGATCAGCTCCTTGCGGCCCAGCTTCTTCATCAGCGTGGCCTTTTCCTCGACCAGCACCAGTTCGCCGCGATCGATCACGCCGATCCGGTCGGCCATCTCCTCGGCCTCCTCGATATAATGGGTGGTGAGGATGATGGTCACGCCGCGCTCGCGCAGCCGCCGCACCATCGCCCACATGTCACGGCGAAGCTCCACGTCGACGCCGGCGGTCGGCTCGTCGAGGAACAGGATCTCGGGTTCGTGCGCCAGCGCCTTGGCGATCATCACCCGGCGTTTCATGCCGCCCGACAGTTCCTTGATCTGCGCGTCTCGCTTGTCCCACAGTGACAGTTCGCGCAGCAGTTCCTCGACCAGCGCGGGGTTGGGCGGCCGGCCGAACAGCCCACGGCTGAACGCGACGGTCGCGCCAACCGGCTCGAACTGATCCGTGTAGAGTTCCTGCGGCACCAGCCCGATGCGCGCGCGTGCCTCGCGATACTGGCGAACATTGTCATAACCGTCGACCAGCACCGTTCCGCCCGTCGCCGTCACCAGGCCGCAGATTGCGCCGATCAGCGTCGTCTTCCCCGCACCATTGGGGCCGAGCAGCGCGAAGATCTCGCCGCGCGCGATATCGAGGTCCACTCCCTTCAGCGCCTGATGACCGGAAGCATAGGCCTTGCGCAGGCCACGGATCGAAATGACAGGTTGCATTGCTTCTCCGGAAGGGGAGGTAGGCTGCCCCGGCCGGGGCTTGCGCCATCTAGGAAGCCGATTGGCAAATACCATAACCGGCCGTGCACGTGCGGTTAGCAAGGCGCGCCATCCCGCTGTAAAGGCGCGGCATGATCCGCCTGACCAATTTGCGATTGCCGCTCCGCCACGCCGCCGAACACTTGCCCGCCGCCATCGCTGATCGGCTTGGCCTCGCGTCGCACGAGTTGCTTGGCCACAGCGTTGCACGGCGCGGCAACGATGCCCGCAAGCGCGGCCGGATCATGCTGGTCTATACGGTTGACGTCGAGGTCGCCGACGAGGCGGCACTGCTCGCGCGGTTCGCGGCGGATCAGGATGTTCAGCCGACGCCCGACACCGAATATCGCCCGATCGGCACGGCCCCTGCCGGCGCCCCGCGCCCGGTGGTGGTCGGGGCGGGGCCGTGCGGCCTCTTCGCCGCGCTGATCCTGGCGCAGATGGGATATCGTCCGATTGTCCTCGATCGAGGCAAGGTGGTGCGCGAACGCACGAAGGACACCTGGGGGCTGTGGCGCCGCAGCGTGCTCAACCCTGAGTCGAACGTCCAGTTCGGCGAGGGCGGGGCGGGTACCTTCTCGGACGGCAAGCTCTACAGCCGGATCAAGGATCCCCGGCATCTCAATCGCAAGGTGCTGACCGAGTTCGTCAAAGCCGGCGCCCCGGAGGAGATCCTGACCGAGGCGCATCCGCATATCGGCACGTTCCGCCTGGTGACGATGGTGGAGAGCATCCGCGAGACGATCGAATCGCTCGGCGGGGAGTATCGCTTCTCCACCCGCGTCGACGGGCTCGACATCGCCACCGACGGTTCGGGCGTGCGCCGCGTGCGCGGGCTTCATCTGGCGGGCGGCGGATACCTGGAGGCAGAACATGTCGTGCTCGCCGTCGGCCACAGCGCGCGCGATACCTTCGCGATGCTGCAGCAGGCCGGCGTCCATGTGGAGGCCAAGCCGTTCGCCATCGGCGTCCGGATCGAACATCCGCAATCCTGGATCGACCGCGCTCGCTTCGGCGACGATGCCGGCCACCCGATCCTCGGCGCCGCGGAATATCATATCTCGCATCACTGCAATAACGGGCGGACGGTCTACAGCTTCTGCATGTGCCCCGGCGGCACGGTCGTGGCCGCCACGTCCGAGGAAGGGCGCGTCGCCACCAACGGCATGAGCCAATATTCGCGCAACGAGCGTAACGCCAATTCCGGCTTTGTCGTCGCGATTGACCCTGCGCGCGACTATCCCGGCGATGCGCTCGCCGGCATCGCGCTTCAGCGCCGGCTGGAGGAAAAGGCCTTCGTCGCCGGTGGATCGAACTACAAGGCGCCGGCGCAACGGGTCGGTGATTTCCTCGCTGGCCGCCCGTCGACCGAACTGGGCAGCGTCGTCCCGTCGTACCGCCCCGGCGTGACGCCGACCGACCTCGCCGACGTTCTGCCCGGCTTCGTCGTCGAGGCGATGCGCGAGGCGATCCCCGTCTTCGGCCGGCAGATCCGCGACTATGATCATGAGGATGCGGTGATGACGGGGGTGGAGACGCGCACGTCCTCGCCGGTCCGCTTCACGCGCGGCAAGGACATGCAGAGCCTCAATACCGCCGGGCTCTTTCCGGCGGGCGAGGGCGCTGGCTATGCCGGCGGCATCCTCTCCGCCGCCGTCGATGGCATCAAGGTGGCGGAAGCGGTGGCGCAGAGCATGATGCAGGGGGCAGGTCTGGTCGGCGCGCAAAGTCTCACCGCGTGGCGCTGATCCTGTTCAACAAGCCCTATGACGTGCTGAGCCAGTTCACCGATCGCGGCACGGACACCAAGCGGGCGACGCTGTCGGACTATATCGACGTCCCCGGCGTCTATCCCGCCGGCCGGCTCGATCGCGACAGCGAAGGGTTGCTGCTCCTGACGGATGATGGCCGCCTCCAGGCGCGGATCGCGGATCCCAGATTCAAGCTGCCCAAGACCTATCTTGTCCAGGTGGAAGGCGAGCCGAGCGCCGAGGCGCTCGACCGGCTGCGCCGCGGCGTCACGCTGAAGGATGGTGTCACCCGCCCGGCGGAGGTGGAGGCGATCGACCCCCCGGATCTCTGGCCGCGCGTGCCGCCGATCCGCTACCGCGCCAGCATCCCCGATCACTGGCTGCGCCTCACGATCCGCGAGGGACGCAATCGCCAGGTGCGGCGGATGACGGCGGCGCTCGGTCACGGCACGCTCCGGCTGGTGCGGTGGAGGATCGGGGACTGGTCGCTCGACGGGATCGTGCCGGGCGAATGGCGCCGCGCGTGAAGATCTTCTTCGATGGCGGCAGCCGGCCTTCCGGCATGGAGATCGCTGTGGTCGCCGCCGGCCGCAGCTATGTCACGCGCGATCTCGGGCCGGGCAGCAGCATGGATGCGGAGTGGCTGGCGCTGATCGAGGCGACGCGGCTCGCGCATGATCTGGCCCTAGAGGATGCGTTGCTGCTCGGTGATGCCGCGGCGGTGATCGCGCAGGCAAACGGCGCCGTCCGATGCCCCGCCTCCTGCCGCCAGCATCTCGATCGTTTCCGCGCGCTGCCGCGGCCGCCGGGGCGGCTCGTAATCCGCTACCTGCGGCGTACGCAGAACCTCGCCGGCATCGCGCTGCAGAAGCTCAACGCCGGCTGATCGATCAGGCGGCGGCGCGGAAGCGTTCCTTGCGCTGCGCCTGCTGGTCCGCGCTGATGCTGTCGACCACCAGCTCATATTGTTCGGGCGTGAAGCCCGCCGCGAGGAAGCGCTCCACTTCGCGCCCCGGCACCGTATAGCCGAAGTGCCAGCTCAGCACCGCGATCCGGCGCAGCGCCTCGAGCCGCTCGTCGGCCAGTCGCGGATTGCCGCGCGACCCGAAGATCGTCCCCATCGCCACCGACAGCCGGCTCGGCTCGCGCAGCGAGGACAGCCGGTCACGCTTGGCCAGCGCCACCACCAGCCAGTCCAGCGCCGACAGGTTCGGCGCCTTGGCTTCCACTTCGGATTCGTTGACGAGCTGCGGCACGAAGGAGCGGGCGACCTGCCCGCCGACACTGCTCGCTTCGGAAAAGGCCAGATAAGCCATGGAAACTCTCCCTTTGGTACACCGGACAGCACTCGCCGTTGCCGGCGACGCACTGCGCCCGGTGGAAAATGTCGTCAGATCCTGAGAGGAAGCCTGCGGTACACCGCGTGGGAGCGGCTAACTGCGTCGCTTCACTTCATTCCGTACCAAGGGGTATATAAACCACCGACCGGCGCGTCAATCGCCTTTTCTACCGATCGGTACTTTAATCGAGCGGCCGAGCGCTACTTGCTCGGCCACATCGCCATGCTGGTCTCGATCAGCCGCTCCAGCTCCTCGCGCGTCGCGCCCGATCCGGCCTGCACTGCCATTCCCTGCAGCAGGGCATAGAGATAGCTCGTGAGCCCTTCGGGATCGACGTGCTCGGGCAGGTCGCCGTCGCGCTGCGCCTGGCGGAACCGCTCGACCAGCATGACCTGCGAGGAGGCGCGCCGTGCCACCACATCGGCCTTGATCGCCTCCGCCTCGGAACCGCACGCGACCGAGCTGATGACGCCAAGGCAGCCCTTGGGCTCGCTGCAGCTCATCTGCGCGTCGAGCGCGCCGCGCATGTAGAATTCGGCGACCTTGCGGGCGGTCGGCTCCAGCAGCGCCTCGCGGGTATATTCCAGCTTCTCGGCCTCGTAGAGGTCGAGCGCCTTGTGAAACAGCGCCTCCTTGTTGCCGAAGGCGGCGTAGAGGCTTGGCTTGGTGATGCCCATCGCTTCCGTCAGATCGGCCAGCGAGGCGCCCTCATAACCCTTGCTCCAGAATACGCGAAGCGCCGCCGCCAGCGCCGCTTCCGTGCAGAACTCGCGCGGGCGGCCCTTGGGGGCGGGGATGGTGGCTGTTTCCATAACGGCTGGTATATATATTGTCCCGTCAATGATTCCAAGCTTTTGCGGCTCGGCTAACGCATTGAGCAGTAACGGAAACCCTGCGGTTCCTCGCGCGGCCTTGTGATCACAGGCGTAACTCGCCAGCTTCTTCTACATGAAAAAGATCGGCTTCCTCTCGTTCGGCCATTGGTCCGCGTCCCCGCAATCCGCGACTCGCTCGGCGAGCGACGTGCTGCTCCAGTCGATCGACCTTGCGGTGGCGGCGGAGGAGCTTGGCGCGGACGGCGCCTATTTCCGCGTCCACCATTTCGCGCAGCAACTGGCCTCGCCCTTTCCGCTGCTGGCGGCCGTCGGCGCGCGCACCAGGCGGATCGAGATCGGCACCGGCGTCATCGACATGCGCTACGAAAACCCCTTCTACATGACGGAGGACGCCGGCGCGGCGGATCTCATCTCGCGCGGCCGACTTCAGCTCGGCATCAGCCGCGGCTCGCCCGAGCAGGTGATCGATGGCTGGCGCCACTTCGGCTACCAGCCGGCCGAGGGCCAGAGCGATGCCGACATGGGCCGCCGCCATGCCGAGGTGTTCCTCGAACTGCTGAAGGGAGAGGGCTTCGCGCAGCCCAACCCGCGCCCGATGTTCCCCAACCCGCCCGGCCTGCTGCGCCTCGAGCCGCACGCGCCGGGCTTGCGGGACCGCATCTGGTGGGGCGCCGGCTCGAACGCGACCGCGGCGTGGGCGGCGCAGATGGGCATGAACCTGCAAAGCTCGACGCTGAAGATGGACGAGAGCGGGGAGCCGTTCCACGTCCAGCAGGCGAAGCAGATCCGCGCCTATCGCGAGGCTTGGGCCGCGGCAGGCCACGATCGCGCCCCGCGCGTCTCCGTCTCCCGCTCGATCTTCGCCCTCGTCGACGATCGCGACCGCGCCTATTTCGGGCGTGATCGCAGCGAGGACCAGATCGGCGTGATCGACAATATGCGCGCCGTCTTCGGCCGCAGCTATGCCGACGAGCCCGACCGGCTGATCGAACAGCTCCGCGCCGACGAGGCGATCGCCGAAGCCGATACGCTGTTGCTGACGGTGCCGAACCAGCTTGGTGTCGACTATAATGCCCATGTCATAGAGGCGCTCCTGACGCACGTCGCGCCGGCACTCGGCTGGCGCTGAGTCGCCCCGAGCTGGTTTGCGCCGATAGACCGATCCCCGCCACCCCGGCCTTGAGCCGGGGTCCCGCAGCGTGCCCCAAATCCGCCGGCCGTTACGTCAAGCTGCCCAACGCCGCCGCTCAGCGCTCCATCAGCCGCGGCATCAGTTCCACGAAGTTGCAGGGCCCGTGGCGGCTATCGAGCTGGCTCGCCAGGATCCCGTCCCACGCATCCTTCACCGCGCCCGTCGAGCCGGGCAGGGCAAAGATATAGGTCCCGCGCGCCACGCACGCGCAGGCGCGGGACTGCACCGTCGAGGTGCCGATCGTCTGGTACGACAGCCAGCGGAACAGTTCGCCGAACCCCGGGATCATCTTGTCCGCCACCCGTTCCACCGCTTCCGGCGTCACGTCGCGGCCCGTCACGCCGGTGCCGCCGGTGGTGATGATGCAATCGACGTTCTCGTCGTCGATCCAACGGTGCAGCAGGGCGACGATGGCGTCGCAATCGTCGCGCAGGATCGCGCGTTCCGCCAGTTCGTGCCCCGCGTCGCTCAGCCGAGCGATCAGCGTGTCGCCGGATCGGTCCTCCGCCAGCCCGCGCGTGTCGGAAACGGTGAGCACCGCGATGCGCACGGGGATGAAGCGGCGGGTTTCGTCGATCGGCATTGGTCATCTATCGCCTGCCGCCCGCCCACGATCAACGCCCCAGCTTCAGCGATAGCGCTTCGTGGCGGCAGCGAAGCGGGGATTGGCGAAACTCTCCTCGAATGCCGCGGCATGGCCCGTGTCGCTCGGCGACCGGAGCATCGCCTTCAGTGTCACCAGCGCGGCGGGATCGTTCTCGGCGATTGCCGCTGCCACCGCCGCGCCGTCGTCGATCGTATCCACCAGTCCGATGCGCACAGCTTCCGCGGCGTCGATCGTCGCGCCGGTGAACAGCAGCCGCGCTGCCTGCGCTTCGCCGACCCGCGCCGACAGCCGCGCGACATCCTCGGCCGGATAAGCGATGCCGAGCCGCGCGGGCGGCACCGCGAAACTCGCCAGATCGCTCGCGATCCGCAGGTCAGCCGCCAGCGCCAGTGCGACGCCAGCCCCGAAACAGCCGCCGTCGATCGCGGCCACCACCGGCATCGGCAGGGCCGCCAGCGCGTCGATCGCGCCGCGCATCGCCAGCCGGAACGGCGCACGCCGGCCCGCGTCCTCGGCCAGCAGCGCCAGATCGCGCAGGTCTGCGCCCGCGGAAAAGATGCCCGGCGTCGAGGATCGCAGCAGCACCGCCGCCGCCGATCGCGGCACCGCGGCGATCGTATCTTCAAGCAGCCGCCAGTCCGAGGTCGCGAGCGCGTTGCGCTGCGCCGGGCGGTCGAGCGCCAGTACCGCGACCGTGCCATCGTCATCCAGCCGGATCATGCCAGCACCGTCGCCATCCGCCACCAGTGCGGCGCTTGGGTCGCGACTGCCGCATCGGCCGCATCACGCGCGGCTTCCGTATCGAACAGCGCGAAACAGGTCGCGCCCGAACCCGACATGCGCGCCATCGTCACGCCCGGTTGCGCCTGAAGCAGCGACACTACCTCCGCGATCACCGGGGCGATGGCTCGGGCAGGGGGCTCGAGATCGTTGCGCCCACCAAGCGGGTCGGCAGGATCCAGCGCGCCGCGATCCACGCCATCCCACCCGGCGAACACCGGCCCGGTCGAAACGGCAACGCCAGGGTTCACCAGCAGCGCCGGCGTGCCGGACCAGCCATCGAGCGGCACGAGCGCGTCACCCTTGCCGGTACCGAATGCGGTTTTTCCCGAAAGGCAGGCAGGCACGTCGGCCCCGAGTGCCGCGGCGATCGCCACCAGCCGCGCATCATCCGGTGCGATCCCATGCCGACGTGCCAGCGCCCGAAGCGTCGCCGCCGCATCGGCCGATCCGCCGCCAATGCCGGATGCGATCGGCAGGTTCTTCTCCAGCGCAATCGCATGGCGCTGGTCGATGCCGAAGGCGGCGCGAAACGCGTCGGCCCCGCGCACGACCAGATTGCCTGCCGGCCAAGCGTCACCGATACCGAGTCCCTCGGCGAACGGCCCGCTGATCAGCAGCGAATCTTCCGGTGCGTCGGCCAGCGTCACCACGTCGCCGTCCCGGCAAAAGGCGAACAGCGTCTCCAGGTCATGATAGCCGTCCGGGCGCCGGCGGCGGACGTGAAGCGCCAGGTTCAGCTTGGCCGGCGCGGCCTCGACGATGTGCGACATTATTTCTCTTCGACTGATCTCTGTTGGCCCGGCCCGTTCGCGATCTTGGCCTCGAGCCGCGCGCTCTCCGCGTCCTCCGCCGTCAGCTTCGCCGCGCGCCACGCATAACGGGCCTCGAACCGGCGGCCGAGCGTCCAGTAGATGTCGCCGAGATGCTCGCCGATCTCGGCATTGTCGGGCGAGGCCGCTGCGGCGCGCTCGATCAGGGGCAATGCGCGATCGGCTTTGCCGGACAGGTAATAGGCCCAGGCCAGCGAGTCCCCGATCGCGGCATCGTCGGGGCGCAACCGGTTCGCTTTCTCGAGCAGCGCTTCCGATTCCGCGATCGCCTCGCCGCGGATGATGCGCGCATAGCCAAGGTAGTTCAGCGCCAGCGGCTCGTCCGGCGCGAGCTCGACGGCCTTCTGCAGCGCGGCGCGCGCGCGCGGCCAGTCGTCGGCCTCGTCCAGCGCTGCGCCATATTGAAGCCACTGCGACCATTCGGGCGTGTCCGCATCGTCGATCAGCCGGCGATAGATCGCGGCCGCCTCGCGCGGCTTGCCCGCCTCGATCAGCAGATCGGCATAGCGCTGCGATCCTGCCCGTGATCCGTCGCTCGCCAGCGCTTTCGCCTCAGCCAGCGCCTGCTCCATTCGGCCGGACTGGCTCAGCGTCTGCACCCGGCCGGCGCGCGCCGGCTCGATATAGGGGCTGGCTTCCGGGATCTCGGCCAGCGTTGTCAGCGCGCGGTCTTCCTGCCCGCTGCGCCCCAGCGCATAGGCCAGCAGCAACTTCGCGCGGTCATTGGTCGGGTCCGCGATTACCGCCGCCTGGGCGAGCGACAGCGGAAGCGGGCCCGGGGGCCCAAGCGCAATGTCGGTCGCGACGCGCGTGAACAATATCGACGCACCGAACCCCAGCGAGGGCTTCGCGCCGCCGGCAGGCTTGGCGCGCAGAGCGGCGATCGGCGCCGCATCGCCCACCAGCAGCGATCGCGCATCCTCGGTCCGGCCCACCCCGATCAGCAGGCGCGCCGCCGCGATGCGCAGATCCTCGCCCGCCTGCCCGGTGCTCATTACCGCGCGCAGCGTCGCCAGTCCTTCGGCATGATGCCCCTGCGCGATCAGGATCAGCCCGCGTGCCTCGCCGGCGAAGCGCCGCGCCACCATGTCGTCGCGATGCGCGGCGAGCAGCGGCAGCGGGTTCTCGCCGCGCTCGAAGGCCGCCCAGCCCGCCAGCGGCGCTGCCAGCACCGCCAGTCGCCCCTTGGCGAGCCGGGCGATCGCGCTGTCCGCGGCTGCGCGGTCGCCACGCACGGCGGCATCAGCGACGATCAGAAGGTCGGCATCGGCCGGCGCGGCCGGGCCGAGCGCGCGGGCGGCCCGCAGCGCCAGTGCCAAGTCGCCCGCGCTGATCGCCTCGCGATAGGCATAGGCCGCCACCCGCGGATCGTCCGGCGTCGCATTCAGCGTCTGGGTATAATAAGCTGCGGCCTGATCGGCCGCATCGTCACCGCTCGCGGCCCGTGCCTTCAGATAGGCGAGCAGGTCGGGCGCGGCGGCATGCGCCGGCGCTGCGGCGATGATCGCCGCAAGCGCCGCCGCTGCCAGCAGCTTACATGTTGGGATAGTTCGGGCCACCGCCGCCCTCGGGCACCACCCAGTTGATGTTCTGCGTCGGGTCCTTGATGTCGCACGTCTTGCAGTGGACGCAATTCTGCGCGTTGATCACGAACTTCGGATCGCCCGTTTCCTCGCCGACGATCTCATACACCCCCGCCGGGCAGTAACGCTGCGCCGGCTCGTCATACAGCGGCAGGTCGTATTCGACCGGGATGTTCGGGTCCTTCAGCGTCAGGTGGATCGGCTGGTCCTCCTCGTGATTGGTGTTCGACAGGAACACCGACGAGAGGCGATCGAACGTCAGCACCCCGTCGGGCTTGGGATAGTCGATCTTCTTCGCCAGATCCTTGCGCCACAAGGTCTCATGGTCGGCATGCTGCTTCATGGTCAGCGGCCACTTCAAGCCGATATATTCCATCCACATCGCGATGCCGGCGATGCCCGAGCCCATGAAGTCGCCGAACTTCTTCACCAGCGGCGCGACGTTGCGGACGATCGACAGCTCCTTCTTCACCCACGACGTCTCGAACGCCGCCGGATAGGCGGTCAGCTCGTCGCCCTGACGCTGCGACAGGATTGCGTCGACCGCGGCCTCGGCGGCCATCATGCCGCTCTTCATCGAGGTGTGCGTGCCCTTGATCCGCGGCACGTTGAGGAAGCCCGCGCTGTCGCCGATCAGCGCGCCGCCCGGGAACACGAGCTTCGGGATCGACTGCAGCCCGCCGTCGCTGATCGCGCGCGCGCCATAGCTCACGCGCTTGCCGCCCTTCAGCAGCCGCGCGATCTCGGGATGCGTCTTCCAGCGCTGCATTTCGGCGAACGGGAAGACATAGGGATTGGAATAATTGAGCCAGGTGACGAGACCCAGGCTCACCTGCCCGTTCGCCTGATGATAGATCCAGCCGCCGCCATTGGTGTCGCTCTCGCTCAGCGGCCACCCTTGCGTGTGGATCACCTTGCCCGGCTCGTGCAGCGCGGGGTCGATGTCCCACAATTCCTTGATGCCAAGGCCATAGGATTGCGGATCGCAATCGGCGCGCAGGTCGAAAATGCGCATCAGCTCCTTCGACAGATGCCCACGGCACCCCTCGGAGAAGAAGGTGTATTTCGCATGCAGCTCGAGGCCCGGCTGATAATCGGGCTTGCGGGTGCCGTCGCGCGCCACGCCCATGTCGCCGGTCGCGACGCCCTTCACGCTGCCGTCCTCGTTGAACAGGATCTCGGCCGCGGCGAAGCCCGGGAAGATCTCGACGCCCAGCTCCTCGGCCTTGCCCGCCAGCCAGCGGCACAGATTGCCCAGGCTCCCGGTGTACGTGCCCTTGTTGTGCATGAACGGCGGGGTGACGAGGTGGGGCATGTTGAACTTGCCCTGCTTGCTCAGCACCCAGTGGATGTTCTGCGTCACCGGCACTTCCGCCAGCGGGCAGCCGTCCTCGCGCCAGTTCGGCAGCAGCTCGTCCAGGCTGCGCGGATCGATCACCGCGCCCGAGAGGATGTGCGCGCCGACTTCGCTGCCCTTCTCGAGCACGCAGACCGAGATTTCGGCCTCTTTTTCCGCCGCGAGCTGTTTCAGGCGGATCGCCGCGCTGAGGCCGGCCGGCCCCGCACCCACGATCACCACGTCATAAGGCATCGACTCGCGTTCGCTCATCACCATCTCCATCCGCCGGCCCCTGATCGCTAGCCTCGACCGCTAGCCTTGATCGGGCGCGCGTTCGGGCGCGCGCCGGCAACGTCCTATCCTCATCGGCTGTCGAGCGAATTGACCGCTGCGTCAACCATTGCGCTAACGGTAATGCGATGGGGGCCGAGCAAAACCACGATTGGCGGCAACAGGCCGCAAGTACACTGGAATGGTGGCGGGATGCCGGCGTCGACGTGCTCGTCGGCGACGATCCGTTCGATTGGCTGGGCGCCGAGGAGCCGCTTGCCGTAGCGTCCCCGGCGATTGCGGCGCCGGCAACTGATGCCGCCGCCTTGCCGCAGACGCTCGACGCGTTCCTTACGTGGCGCACAGGCGATGGCGCGCCGGAGGCGGGCTGGGGCATCCCCCTCGTCTCGGCGACTGGTCCGCTCGACGCCGATCTCATGATCCTCGTCGATTGCCCAGAGCGGGATGCGGCCGATTCGCTGCTTGGCGGCAGTGCCGGTCGCCTGTTTGATCGGATGCTCGCTGCGATCGGCCGCAGCCGTGCCGATGTCCACCTCGCCAGCGTCTGCGCCGCGCGCCCGGCCGTCGGCCGGCTGCCGCGCGACATGGAGGCGCGGCTCGGCGAGATCGCCCGTCACCATGTCGCGCTCGTTGCGCCGAAACGGCTTCTGGTGCTCGGTGATGCGGCGAGCCGTGCGATCCTGTCGGCGAACGTCATGGCAGCCAGTCATCATTTACAGGTACTTAACCACAGCAACGGGAAAACGACCGAAGCCATCGCGAGCTTCCACCCGCGCATGTTGGTGGAGCGGCCCGCGCTCAAGGCAGAGGCGTGGAGGAACCTGCAAATGCTGATCGCCGGGAAAACGGGGGAAACGAAGTGATCCGGAAGTTGCTGACCGCAGCATCGCTCGCCGCGATGACGCCGGTGCTGGCCTCGGCCGAGCCCGCGCGCGAGGCGTCGGCCAAGCCGGTGATCCCGAACCAGCTGACCGCGGAGCAGCGCACGCAATATCGCGCCGTCTTCACCGCGATCCGCGAAAGCCGCTGGCAGGATGCGCAGATCGGCCTCGATTCCATGGCGCCCGGGCCCTTGCACAATTACGCCCGCGCCGAGCTGTACACCGCCAAGGGCTCGCCCCGCGTCGAGCTTGAGCCGCTGGTGCGCCTCCTCACTGAAGCGCCGGAACTGCCGCAGGCGGAGGCGATCGCGCGCCTCGCCAAGATGCGCGGCGCGGAGGAGCTGCCTGCGCTCCCGGTCGCGCAGCGCCTCGTGTGGCAGAATGGCGCGCCCACCCGCGTTCGCGCCAAGGCGACGCGCAGCGATGCGATCGCCGCCGATCTTGCGCTGAAGATGCAGCCCTATGTGAAGGGCGACATGGGCCGCGAGGCCGAATCCCTGCTCGATTCCACCAGCGGGCTGACGCCGGAGGCGCAGACCGAATGGCAATCGCGCGTCGCATGGATCTATTTCCTCCAGGGGCTCGATGCCGATGCTCGTCGCGTCGGTGACAAGGCCTCGCGCGGGCAGGGCGATTGGGCCACTCACGGCCGCTGGACGTCGGCCCTCGCTGCCTGGCGCCAGAACGATTGCGCCGCCGCCGGTGAAGGCTTCGAGGCGGTCTCCGCCCGCGCCGGGGACACCGACATGCGCGCCGCCGGCCTCTACTGGGCAAGCCGCTCCGACATGGTCTGCGGCCGCCCGGACCGGATCGAGGCACGGCTCAAGAATGCCGCCCAATATGGCGAGACCTTCTACGGCCAGCTCGCCCGTCAGGCGCTCGGGATGCGCACCGCCGCGGTGAAGCCGCAGAAGGTGACCAGCGACTGGGCCAGCCTTGAGCGTCGCCCGAACATCCGCGTCGCCGCTGCCCTGATCGAGATCGGCGAGGAGGGCGCCGCCGACACCGTCATCCGCCAGCAGGCGAAGATCGGCCCGAAAGCCGAATTCGCCAGTCTCGTGCGTGTCACCGAGCAGATGAACCTGCCGGCAAGCGTCGTCTGGCTCGCGCACAATTGCCCGGAAGGGTTCGTCGCCACCGCCGATACGCGCTACCCGACGCCGAACTGGACGCCGGATACCGGGTGGCGCGTCGACAAGGCACTGGTGTACGCGCACACGCTGCAGGAATCGGGCTTCCGCAACAAGGTCGTCTCGCCCGCGGGCGCCTATGGCCTGATGCAGATCATGCCCGCCGCCGCGACCGATTACATGCGCGAGCGCGGCGTCACTGTCGACAAGACGGCGCTCACCCGACCCTCGACCAATATCGACATTGGCCAGCGCCATCTTGAGCGGCTTCGCGACATGGGGCTGACCCAGGGCCTGCTGCCCAAGGTGATCGCCGCCTATAATGCCGGACCCAAGCCGGTTGGCGAATGGAACTCGCTCGTTCGCGACAATGGCGATCCGCTGCTTTACATCGAGAGCATCCCTTATTGGGAGACCCGCGGCTATGTCGTGACGGTGCTGCGCAATTACTGGATGTACGAAGGCCAGACCGGCCGCGAGAACTCTGTCAGCCGCTCGGCACTCGCCCAGGGCATGTGGCCACGCTTCCCGGGCATGAAGGGCGAGCCCGCGATCCGCATGGCGGCGCGCGCCCCTGCGAACACCATCGCTTCCAACGCCACGGTGGCCCCGGCTTCCCGCACGACGCTCACGAGCGCGCAGTAAGAACGGGGCAGGGGCGCTGCCCGGCACGAGCCGCAGCGCCCGCCCGTTCGCGTCCACGGCTCCCGCGTCCTCGTTCGCATTCCCGTCCGTTCGGCCGGAGCAACGTCGAGGGGCGTGCGCCCATGCGCCATCTCGCCCATCGACCCGACTTGCCTCAGCCACACCCGCGCCGTCACCCTGGACTTGATCCGGGGTCCCGCTGCTGCCTTCCCACACCTATCGCAAATAACTTCGTTCGCCTCTTGTTCCGATGGAACAAACAAGATACACGAAGTTCACGCGTTGAACGGTTCGCGCGCTTGCTCTAGCGAAAGGGCTTCCCAATGGCCGCCAATCTCAAGGTGATCCCCAACAACATGGCAAGCGCGAACTCCGATCGTCAGAAGGCGCTGGACGCCGCCCTGGCGCAGATTGACCGCGCCTTCGGCAAGGGCTCGGCGATGAAGCTCGGCCAGAAGGAAACGATGAAGGTCGAGGTGGTCTCCACCGGCAGCCTCGGGCTCGACATCGCGCTTGGCGTCGGCGGTCTTCCCAAGGGCCGTATCGTCGAGATCTTCGGTCCGGAATCCTCGGGCAAGACGACGCTGGCGCTCCACGCCATCGCAGAGGCGCAGAAGGCAGGCGGCATGGCGGCCTTCGTCGATGCCGAGCACGCGCTCGATCCTGCTTATGCGAAGAAGCTGGGCGTCAACATCGACGAACTGATCGTCTCGCAGCCGGACACCGGTGAGCAGGCACTGGAGATCGTCGACACGCTCGTGCGCTCCAACGCGATCGACGTTCTCGTTGTCGATTCGGTCGCCGCGCTGGTGCCGCGCGCCGAGATCGAGGGCGAGATGGGCGACAGCCATGTCGGTCTCCAGGCTCGCCTGATGAGCCAGGCGCTGCGCAAGCTTACCGGCACGATCAGCCGGTCGAACTGTCTCGTCATCTTCATCAACCAGATCCGCATGAAGATCGGGGTGATGTACGGCTCGCCTGAAACGACGACCGGCGGCAACGCGCTGAAGTTCTACGCCTCGGTGCGTCTCGACGTGCGCCGCATCGGCTCGGTCAAGGATCGCGAGGAAGCGACCGGCAACCAGACGCGCGTGAAGGTCGTCAAGAACAAGGTCGCCCCGCCGTTCAAGCAGGTCGAGTTCGACATCATGTTCGGTGAAGGCATCTCGAAGCTCGGCGAGATGATCGATCTCGGTGTGAAGGCCGGGCTCGTCGAGAAGTCGGGTTCCTGGTTCAGCTATGATTCGATCCGCATCGGACAGGGCCGTGAGAATTCGAAGGGCTATTTGCGCGACAATCCCGAAGTCGCGGAGCGGCTGGAACGCCAGATCCGTGCGCGTCAGGAAGGCCTCGGCGAGGAACTGATGGCCGGCCAGACCGACGAGGATGACGTCTGATCAATCGTCAATTGCCGGCCGGCCATGTCCAGCGCCGCTGATCCAGCATCGACGAGGGGCCGGTACCGCAAGGTGCCGGCCCTTCGCACGTCGTGGGGAACTGCATCTGTTGGAGAAAAAAGCGCCAGCGCCTCAACTTCCTCAACATTCGCTCCAACACGCACAGTCATCGGTCTCGCGCACGCGTGCGAAAAAACGCGCCAGAGCCTCAACTTCCTCAACATTCGCGTTGCATGCAGGCGGTCGGCAATCTGCTACCATCCCCGCATCCGCGACGAAGAAGGAGCGCCGATGACCACTGCACCCGACTGGCAAGCACGCGTCGGTGACGTCTGGGCAGCCGAGTGGCGCCGTACCGATCGGAGCTTCGCCGATCTCGCCAGGCAGCTGGACGCGGCGATCCTTGCCGTCGCTCCCACGCAAGGCCGCGTGGCCGATCTTGGATGCGGCGCCGGGGCGACCAGTCTGTCCCTGGCCGCCGCAAGGCCGCAGCTCGACGTATATGGCGTCGACCTGTCAGCCCCGCTGATAGACGTCGCGCGCAGCCGCGCCGCCGAAGAAGGTTTGCCCAACCTATCCTTCGCTGTCGGTGCCGTTCCTGAGGCGCTTCAGGCGCATCAGCCCTTCGATCTCGCCGTGTCGCGCCACGGCGTCATGTTCTTCGACGATCCGATCGGCGCCTTCCGCGGGATCGCGGCTGCGTTGAAATCCCGCGCTCCGCTCGTGTTCTCCTGCTTCCGCTCCTCGCAGGAGAATGCATGGGCCTCACGAACGATCGCCGCGATCGGCGGTCGCCTTGATCCGCCCGGCGATTATGCGCCGGGCCCGTTCGCCTTCGCCGATCCCGCTGTGATCCGCCGCATCCTGACCGGCGCGGGCTTTGACGATCCGTCGATCGTCGCCGCCGATTATGCCTATCACGCCGGCGCCGGCCCCGATCCGGCAGCGGACGGCGCCAGCTTCTTCCAGCGCATCGGCCCGGTCTCCCGCACCATCGCCGAGGCATCCGATGCCGATCGTCCGGCGTTACTGTCCCGATTGCACGCCGTTCTGGCTGAGCAGGTGAGGGGGAATGCGCTCGACTTTCCCGCTGCCGCCTGGCTGGTCACGGCGCGCGTTAGCGGGAGAGGCCAATGATCATCGTCCACCACCTCGAGGATTCCCGGTCGCAGCGCGTGCTGTGGATGCTCGAGGAACTGGGCCTGCCCTACGAGATCAAGCGTTATGAGCGCGACAAGAAGACGATGCTCGCGCCGCCCGAGCTGAAGCAGGTCCATCCGCTCGGCAAGTCACCGGTGATCGAGGATACCGACGACGGCAATCGCGTGATCGCGGAGACCGGTGCAATCGTCGAGTATCTCGTGGACAAGGCCGATGGACGCCTCGGCGCACCGGCGAACCGCAAGGGCGCGCTCGAATATCGTTACTGGCTACATTATGCGGAAGGCTCGCTCATGCCGCCGCTGTTGCTGAAGCTCGTGCTCGGCCGGATTCCCCTGTTCGGCAAGGCGGCGCTCAAGCGGATTCAGCCGATGATCGACGTCCATCTCGATTTCGTCGAGGCGCACCTCGCCACGCGCCCATGGCTTACCGGTGATGCGATGACTGCCGCCGACGTGATGATGAGCTTCCCCCTGGAGGCCGCCCGCAGCCGTGCCGGCCTCGACGCGTCACGCCCCGCCACCATCGCCTGGCTCGACAAGGTTCACGCCCGTCCTGCCTTCCAGCAGGCGCTGCGCAAGGGCGGCCCCTACGCTTATGCCTGATCGAGGAGCCGTTCGTAGAGCTTGATGTAATCGTCCGCCATCCGCTCAACGCTGAACCGTTCGGCGACCCGGGCGCGGCAGGCGGCGCGATCGATCTCGCCGACCCGCTCGATCGCCGCCACCGCTTCCTCGACAGTGTCGACCAGGAACCCGGTGACGCCATGCTCGATCAGCTCGGGCATCGATCCGCGGTTAAACGCGATCACCGGCGTCCCGCACGCCATCGCCTCGACAACGGAAAGCCCGAACGGTTCGTCGAACCCGATCAGGTGGAGGAGAGCACGAGCCTGCCCCAACGCCCGGACCCGTTCCTCTCCACCCACCACGCCCCGGAAGACCACGCGATCATCATCGATATGCGGCGCAACCTCGCGCTGGTGATAGTCATGGTCCTGCACCAATCCCGCCATGATCAACCGCCGATCCGCACCCTTCGCCGCGGAAATTGCATCATGCGGCCCCTTGTCCGGGTGAATCCGCCCGAAGAACAACAGGTCCTCGCTTCCCGCAGGATCAAAGGCGAACTCATTCACCGGAATGCCGTGATGGATCGTAGCGGCATAGCTGAGCGACGGATGCCGATCCGCGTCGCTGATCGAGACGTAATGCACGTGATCGTCATAGCGCTGGTACACCGGCACGATCCGTTCGGAGGAAAAGCCGTGGATCGTCGTCAGCATCGGCGTGTCGATCAGCCGCGACCAGGCGAGCGGCATGAAATCGGCCTGGTTGTGGATGAGGTCGAAATCGCCCGCGCGCTCGATGCAATGCGCGATGTGCATCGCCTCCCACACCTTGGCGTCGAGGTGCGGTGGCTCCGAATAGCCGCGCGGGGCGACGCCCTCCAATTTGCCGGCGGTGCGCGAATTCTGCGTGGCGAAAAGCGTGACGTCGACGCCGCGCGCGACCAGTGCCTCGGTCAAGAGGCTGGTCACCAATTCCCACGGGCCATAGCCGGTCGGCGGCGTCGGCCAGGAGATCGACGACAACATGGCAATGCGCATCAGGCGAGTAGCTCCACGACATAGGCTTCATCGGCACCGACCGTGCCGTCGAATGTGGTCCGCGTGCCGGTCGCGACGATGATCCGGCCGGGGCGGGTGGCATCGGGCAGCGCCACGCCGCGCGGCGTGCTGCCGAGGTTGAGGACGACCAGCAGCCGCTCGTCGCCGTGGCGGCGTTCGTAGGCGAGCACGTCGGGTGCGGCCGCGTGCAGCGTCATGCTGCCCAAGGACAATGCGGGGCTGGCACGCCGCGCGGCAAGCAGGCGGCGGTAGAGCCATAGCATCGAGGCCGGGTCCGCCTCCTCCGCGGCGACGTTTCGGGTGCGCCAGTCCGGGTGGAGCGGGAGCCACGGCTCGGCGGTCGAGAAGCCGGCGTTGGGCGAGGCATCCCATGCCATTGGGGTGCGCGAGCGGTCGCGGCCGAGCCCCATGCCGGGCTGGCGCAGGTCCTGCGGGTCGCGGATCCGGTCGGGCGGGATGTCAACCGTGCCGATGCCAAGCTCGTCACCCTGATAGAGCGTCGGGGTACCGCGCAGCGTCAGCAGCAGCATGGCGGCGACGCGTGCCTGTGCCTCGCCGATGCGTGCAGCGATGCGCGGCGCGTCGTGGCTGCCGATTACCCAGTTCGGCCAGCCGTGGTCCGGAATGGCGGCGTCGTATTCCGCGATCAGCCGCGCGAGGGTGTCGCGATCCCACGGATTTTCGATCAGTTCGAAATTGAAGGGCAGGTGGACGCCGGGCTCGGCGGTGCTGCCATACCAACGCATCAGGCGATCGCGCGGCAGGAAGATCTCACCCACCAGCAGCGTCTCGCCGTACGTGTCGGCGAGCTGGCGCATCGCGCGGGTCAAGGTGTGCGCCTCGGGCTGGTCGGTGGAATTGTGCTGGAGGACGCGCAGCTTCTCGGCCTGTCCTTCGTGCCAGTCGGGGTTGGCCGGATTGTCGGGCAGCCCTTCCGCCTTCACGATGTGCCACAGAACGTCGATGCGGAAGCCGTCGACGCCGCGGTCGAGCCAGAAGCGCAGCACATCGGTCATCGCCGCCGCGACCTCAGGATTGCGCCAGTTGAGGTCGGCCTGCTCCTTCAGAAATGTGTGAAGGTAATATTGGCCGGTCGCGGGATCGAACTCCCACGCTGGCCCGCCCATGTCGCTGATCCAGTTATTGGGTGGGCCACCCTCCGGTGCGGGATCGCGCCAGATATACCAGTCGCGCCGCGGGTTTTCGCGGCTGGAGCGGCTTTCGACGAACCAGGGATGCTGGGTCGAGGAATGGTTGGGGACGAAATCGAGCAGCAGCTTCAGCCCGCGCGCATGGACCGCGGCAAGCAGGCGGTCGAAGGCGGCGAGGTCGCCGAACATTGGCTCTACGCCGGTGTAATCGGCGACGTCATAGCCGAAGTCGGCCATTGGCGAGGGAAAGATCGGCGAGAGCCAGATCGCGTCGACGCCGAGCGAGGCGATATGATCGAGATGCGCCTCGATCCCCGCGAGGTCGCCGATGCCGTCGCCATCGCTGTCCGCGAAGGAGCGCGGATAGACCTGATAGATGACGCCGCGCTTCCACCAGGGCGCAGCGGGGGTGCCCTCGCTCATGCGGTTCGTAACGCCCCGGCAATGGATGGGTTCACGCGGGCGATGCCGGCGGCGGCAGCGGGCAACAAAAAAGGCCGGGGTTACCCCCGGCCTTTTTCGTTACGCGAACTGGAAAGCCCGGATCAGGCCGAAGCGACTTCCGCCACGTCGACCTTGATGCCCGCACCCATGGTGCTGGAGATCGCGACCTTGCGGACGTACTTGCCCTTGGCGCCGGCCGGCTTGGCCTTGACCACCGCATCGACCAGCGCGTCGAAGTTCGCGCGCAGGTCCTCGGCCGGGAAGCTCGCCTTGCCGATGCCGGAGTGGATGATACCGGCCTTTTCGACGCGATACTCGACCTGGCCACCCTTGGCCGCCTTCACTGCCTCGGCGACGTTCATCGTCACGGTGCCGAGCTTCGGGTTCGGCATCAGGCCCTTCGGACCCAGGACCTTACCGAGACGGCCGACGATACCCATCATGTCCGGGGTTGCGATGCAGCGATCGAAGTCGATCTTGCCGCCCTGGATGGTTTCCATCAGGTCTTCCGCACCGACGACGTCGGCGCCGGCCTCGCGGGCCTCGTCAGCCTTCGCGCCGCGGGCGAACACGCCGACGCGAACGGTCTTGCCGGTGCCCTTGGGCAGCGTGACGACGCCGCGGACCATCTGGTCAGCGTGACGCGGATCGACGCCGAGGTTCAGCGCGACTTCGATCGTCTCGTCGAACTTGGAGGTCGCACCCGACTTGGCGAGCTGGATCGCCTCGTCAACGCCGTGCAGCTTCTCGCGGTCGATCGTGATCGCCTTCTGCTTCTTCGTGAGCTTCGCCATGTTCTTAGCCCTCCACAACCTGGAGGCCCATCGCGCGAGCGGAGCCTTCGATGATCTTCGTTGCTGCGTCGATGTCGTTCGCGTTCAGGTCCTTCATCTTGACCTGGGCGATTTCCGACAGCTGCGAGCGCTTGATGGTTCCCGCGCTGGTCTTGCCCGGCTCCTTCGAGCCCGACTTCAGGTTCAGCGCCTTCTTGATGAGGAAGGTCGCCGGCGGCGTCTTCGTCTCGAAGCTGAACGAGCGGTCGGCGTAGACGGTGATGACGGTGGGGAGGGGCGAACCCTTTTCCATGTCAGCGGTCTGCGCGTTGAACGCCTTGCAGAACTCCATGATGTTCACGCCGCGCTGACCCAGCGCCGGGCCGATCGGCGGCGACGGGTTTGCAGCGCCGGCAGGCACCTGCAGCTTGATATAGCCTGTGATTTTCTTCGCCATGTCACTCTCTTTAAGTTTAGCGGTCGTCGCGGGCGCGTTGCCGCACCCTCCCGCAAGCGTTCCAGCGATTTACCTGGAAGAGCGCGCGCATAGCGGGGTCGCGCGGGAAAATCCAGTCCCGTGCACGACCCGCGCTGCGCCGCCTGCGTGGCCGGTCAGGTCATCGCCATGAGGCTGGCATTGCCGCCCGCCGCGGTGGTGTTGATCGAGGTGGAAACCTCCTCGACCAGCCATTCGAGGCGATAGTCATTCGCCTGCGTCAGCACGATCGGGCCGTCGAGCGCGGCGAGTCGCTGCTGCAGGCCCTGCACACGCGCCGCGTCGCCCTCGATCAGCGCGCCGGCATAGGGACCATCGTTCGCCCAGTCGCTGGTCCAGCGGACGCGCGCCGCGATCGGCGCAGGCAGATCGGTGCGGAGCGCCGAGTCCACCACCAGATCGTTACCGGTGGCGAGCGCGGCGGCGAGCTGCGCCATCAGCCCGGCGCTGGTTTCCGGCAGCAGCAGGATGCGGCCGCGCGGGTGGAGGGCATAAAGGTTGCGCTCACCCACCGGGCCGTCGAGCTCCGCCTCGAGGCCGAGCGGGGAGGTGGCGGCGATGTCGCGGGCGTGCGCGGCGCCTGCGGTGTCGCCGTGCTGTTCGAGCCAGAGTGCGAGGTCGCGGGTGGCCGCATCCGTGGCGGTCGAGGTGCCCGCGGGCGCCTCGATCGCGCCTCGCACCAGGCGGCCGAGATAAAGCGGTCCGCCCGCCTTGGGCCCGGTGCCCGACAGACCGCGCCCACCAAAGGGCTGAACGCCGACGATCGCGCCGATGACGTTGCGGTTGATGTAGAGATTGCCTGCCTTCACCCGCGCGGTGACATGGGCGATCGTCTCGTCGAGGCGGGTGTGGAGGCCAAAGGTCAGGCCGTAGCCGGTGGCGTTGATGCGATCGATCAGCGCGTCGAGCCCGCTGCGCTTGTAGCGGATGACGTGGAGCACCGGGCCGAACACCTCGCGCTCCAGCTCGGCGATGTCGGGCAGCTCGACGATCGTGGGGGCGACGAAGGTGCCGTTGGCGGTCGCTTCGCCGAGCGGGAGCGAATCTACCTTGTGCCCGCGATCGCGCATCGCCGCGATGTGGCGAGTGATGTTGCCTTGCGCCTCGGCGGTGATGACCGGGCCGATGTCGACCGCCAGCCGGTCGGTGCGGCCGATGCGCAGCTCCTGCAGCGCGCCGCGCAGCATGGTGAGGATACGGTCGGCGACCTCCTCCTGCAGGCACAGGATGCGCAGCGCCGAGCAACGCTGGCCGGCGCTGTCGAAGGCGGAGGCGATGACGTCTGCCACCACCTGTTCGGCGAGCGCGGAGCTGTCGACGATCATGGCGTTCTGGCCGCCCGTCTCGGCGATGAGCGGGATCGGCGCGCCATCGGGCGAGACGCGGGTGGCGAGCTCGCGCTGGATGAGGCGGGCGACTTCGGTCGAGCCGGTGAACATCACTGCGGCAGTCTCCGGCGCGGCAACCAGCGCGGCACCGATCGATCCGTCGCCGGGAACGAGCTGAAGCGCGTCGGTGGGGACGCCGGCCGCGTGGAGGATCGCGACGGCCTGCGCGGCGATCAGCGGGGTTTCCTCGGCCGGCTTCGCCAGCACGGTGTTGCCTGCGACGAGCGCGGCGGAGACCTGCCCGGTGAAGATCGCCAGCGGGAAGTTCCACGGGCTGATGCAGGTGACGGTGCCGAGCGGCTGGTGTGCGGGGCCGAAGCTGCGGCGGGCCTGGTCGGCGTAATAGCGCAGGAAGTCGATCGCCTCGCGCACCTCGCCGATCGCATTGGGGACGGACTTGCCGGCCTCGCGCACGGTCAGGCCGATCAGCTCGGCCATGCGCGCCTGCATCGTGTCGGCGGCGCGATCGAGGATGGCCGCGCGGTCGGCGGGGGAGGTGGCGGCCCATGACTGGGCGGCGGCAGCGGCGGTGCGCGCGGCGGCCCATGCCTGCTCGGGGCTTGCCTCGACGACGGTGCCGACGGTGTCGCGGTGGTCGGCGGGGTTCAGCACGGGGCGGGGCGTGCCCTGACCATCGGCGGGGGCGGCGCGCCAGTTGCCGTACGCGCCGGCCTGCATCGTCTCGCCCAGCGCGGCGAGCGTGCGTTCGTCGGTGAGGTCGAGGCCGTCCGAATTGCAGCGGCGGGGGTAGAGATCGGCCGGGAGCGCGATCGCGGCGTGCTTTTGCCCCGGCGTATCGGTCGCGCGGACGACCGCGACCGGATCGGCGACGAGATCGGCGACCGACACCTCGGGATCGGCGATGCGGTTGACGAACGAGCTGTTCGCGCCGTTTTCCAGCAAGCGGCGGACGAGATAGGCGAGCAACGTCTCGTGCGTGCCGACCGGCGCGTAGATGCGGCAGGGGCGGTTCAGCTTGTCCGCGCCAACCACCTCATCATACAGCGGCTCGCCCATGCCGTGGAGGCATTGGAACTCATAATCGCCGATGGTGAAGTCGGGGCCGGCCATGGCGTGGACGGTGGCCAGCGTCTGCGCATTGTGGGTGGCGAATTGCGGAAACACCACATCGCGGTTCGCCAGCAGGCGGCGGGCGCAGGCGAGGTAGGATACGTCGGTGTGGATCTTGCGCGTGTAGACGGGGAAATCCGCCTGCCCATCGACCTGCGCGCGCTTGATCTCGGCGTCCCAATAGGCGCCCTTGACCAGCCGGACCATGATGCGGCGGTCGGCGCGGCGGGCGAGGTCGACGATCCAGTCGATGACGAACGGGCAGCGCTTGCCATAGGCCTGGATGACGAAGCCGAGGCCGTTCCAGCCGGCGAGAGCGGGATCGAGCGCCAGGCTTTCGAGGAGGTCGAGCGAGAGTTCGAGGCGGTCCGCCTCCTCCGCGTCGATGTTGAAGCCGATGTCATAGCCACGGGCGATCAGCGCGAGGGCGCGGACCTTGGGCAGCAGCTCGGCCACTACGCGGTCGGCCTGCGCGCGGGCGTAGCGGGGGTGGAGGGCGGACAGCTTGATCGAGATTCCGGGGCCGACATAGATGCCGCGGCCAGCGGAGGCCTTGCCGATCGCGTGCACCGCGGTTTCATAGTCGCGATAATAGCGATCGGCGTCGGCGGCGGTGGTCGCGGCCTCGCCCAACATGTCGTAGCTGTAGCCGAAGCCGCGTGCCTCGAGCGGGCGGGCGCGCTTCAGCGCTTCGTCGATCGTCTCGCCAGTGACGAACTGTTCGCCCATCATGCGCATCGCCATGTCGACACCGCGGCGGATCACCGGTTCGCCGGCCCGGGCAATGAGGCGGGTCAGCGCGGCGGCGAGCCCGCGGTCGTTGACGCTGTTGGTGAGCTTGCCCGTCACCACCAGGCCCCAGGTGGCGGCGTTGACGAAGAGGGAGCGGCCGTCGCCGATGTGGCTGCGCCAGTCACCGCCGGCGATCTTGTCGCGGATCAGCGCGTCGCGGGTTTCGTCGTCGGGGATGCGGAGGAGGGCTTCGGCGAGGCACATCAAGGCGACGCCTTCCTGGCTGGACAGGGCATATTCCTGGACGAGGCCCTCGACACCGGTGCCCTTGTGCTTGGCCCGCAGCGCCGTGATCAGCTTCGTCGCTGTCGCCAGCGCTTGCGCCTTCACCGCATCGGGTAGCGTCGCCTCGTCGAGCAGCGGCGCCAGCGCCTCCGGCTCCGGGCGGCGGGTGGCGGCGGTGATCGCGGCGCGAAGCGGCGTCGCGGGGCGGATCGGCGGGGCGAAATCGGCGAACAGCGGTTCCATGGCCGCAGATATAGCGATTCCGCCACAGGCCATCCGACTTTTGATCGCGGCCGTCGCAGGCTATTTAGCCTGGCACCGGAATGTAGGACAGGCCAAATGGACGAGATCGACGCGTTTGACCGGAAAATCATCGCGGTGCTGGAGAAGGACGGGCGGCTTTCCGTCACCGAGCTGGCGAAGCGGGTGGGCCTGTCCAAGACACCGTGCCAGACGCGGCTGAAGCGGCTGACCGACCGCGGCTATATCCGCGGGTTCAAGGCCGTCGTGGACCCGGAAAAGCTGGGCCTTGGCCATGTCGCCTTCACCGAGGTGAAACTGTCCGACACGCGGGAGGCGGCGCTGGCGGAATTCCGCCGCGGCGTGCTGGCCATCCCCCAGGTGGAGGAATGCCACATGATCGCCAGCAGCTTCGACTATCTGCTGAAGATCCGCACCAGCGACATCCGCCAGTATCGCGACGTGCTGGGGGAGCGGATCTCAACGCTGCCGCATGTCGCCAGCACCTCCACCTTCGTGGTGATGGAGACGATCAGGGAAGGAGGGTTCTAGCCGGCCGCGGTGAGCGGGGCGGTGGCGGCAGCAGCGGCATCGCGCTGCGCCGCGGTTGCGGCCTCGCGCTCGTGACGCTGGACGGCGACCCGCTCGGCGCGCTCGGCCATGGTTTCCCACGCACGCGCGGCGCGTTCGCAGCGATCGCGCACATTGGCGAGCGTTGCGCCCTTCGCATTGGCCATTTCGGTCGCGGCGCGGGCCCGGTACATGGTTGCATCATCGGCCATCGGGGGAAGCTCCTTGGTTCGAGGATCCGCGGGCCGGCACCATTGCCGGCCCACGCGGCAACGGGAGGGTTACTCCGCGGCTTCGAGCGAGACCGCGCTGGTCCGCCCGCGGCGATCATTTTCCAGCTCGTAGCTGACCCGCTGGTTCTGGTTCAGCGTAACAAAGCCGGCACGCTCCACCGCGGAAATATGGACGAACGCATCCGCGCCGCCATTGTCGGGAGCAATAAAGCCAAAGCCCTTGTCAGCGTTGAAGAACTTGACGGTGCCAAGATTAGCCATGTGTATTTTCCTTCTTGTTTCGGACGGGGGCCGACGACCGGTACGCCCCGGTGCCGCGGCAGCAGGGAAAGAAGGAAGAAGGTGCCGCAAAGCGCCAAAGACCGTCGATTTGCGAACGTAGCTTTACCTATATAGGCGCATCGGCCGGAAATAGCGAATCGGACGCCTCCGCCCACCGCCGCTGACGCTCCGCCAGCCGCATCGCCGCCCCCGCAAAGAAGCCCTCGCGTCGATCCGCGAGCAGATCGAGCGTCGTATCGTCGAGATATTCGGGAGGGGGGCCGATCGCCGCCTCCTCCGCCGGGGTGAGCGTGCGGCAATAATCGGGATGATCGGGCGTATGCTCCTCATCGCCATCGAAATCGTCGGGCGGGGGAAAGCGGGTGAGCCATTCCTGCTGATCCTCGTCCCACCACAACAGGGTTTCGGGCTCGATCGGGCCGTCGCCATCGCCGTCGAGCAGGTCAGTCTCCCGCGAATGTTGAGGAAGTTGAGGCGCTGGCGCGTTTTCGCCGGCGAGCGGATCGGTGTCTGCGGCGGGATCGGACGGGACGGCGAGGCGGAGCAGGCCGGCGGCCTCGGCGCGGGCCCATTGCTCCGCGGTCCATTCGCCGCGCCGGGCGGGATCGAGATCATCGACCGGCACCTCGCCGGCGGTGGCGATGCCGGTGCGCGCGAGGCGATCGGCGGTGGCGAGCGCATAGATGGGCGCGAGATCGGCGGTGTCGCCCGCCTCGTCACCATCATCGCCGATGAGGCCGCCGCAGCGCCGGGCGAGGAACAGGCCGGCGCGCGCCGGGCCTTCATCGCGGCCGACGAGATCGAGATAGGCGTGGAATTCCTGCGCCACGAGCCGCGCGGCCTTCACATCCGCATCGGGCGCGGCCTCCACCTGGCGATCGAGCCGGGCGAGCAGCGACATGGCGAGGCGATTGTCGTGCCGGTGGCGGGTGACGTGGGTGCCGTCGGCGCGGACATAGGTATCGACCTGGCCTTCAAGGGCGCGGACGAGCAGCGTTTCGGCGATCGCCTCCCGCGCGACGAGCGAGGCGGCGCGCCAGCCGAGCGCGAAGGCGGCGCCCTTGGGCGTGCGGCGGAAGGCATAGGCGGACGCGACCGACAGGCCGACGCGGCGGCACGCGGCCTCCACGCCATGCCCTTCGCCGATCGCCTCGAGGAAGCGGCGCTGGTTGGCGGCGGACCAGCCATCGGCACGGCGCGAGACACGGCCGAACGGCTCCTCCGCATCGGGATCGGGGAGGAAGGTTTCGTCCGGCAGCGCGGGCGGGGCGGGGAGCGCGGCGATGGCGGGCTCCGGCGCGGCGGGCGCGTCGATGATGGCGGCGGCGGGGGAGAGGCTGGCGGGGGCCTTGCGGCGGCTCATCGTGCTTCTCCCGTGCTGAGTGGCTGCCCGGTTGGGGGAGCGGCGGGGCGGGGGTGGCCGGGATCGATGCAGGGCGGTGGCAGGGTGAAGGAGGCGGCGCGTTCCAGCCGGCGGCGATCGTGCGCGATGCTGCGGAACAGCGCGTCGGTGGCGGCGCGGTTGGCGGCGACGTTCGGCGGGGTTTCGGGGCGGGTGCCGATCAGGCGCGCATCAAGCAGCGCTTGCCAGTGGCGGACGGCATCGAGGCTGGTGTCGCTGATGGGCGCGTGGGTGGGAAAGGGAGGGATGGCGGCAGGATGCGGCATCGACTTCGTCCTCGCGGGTGATCGCTGGACGGGGGAGTTATACCGAAAAGGGGGTTGTAGGACAGCGCGCGCGGCGTGCGCCGCGAGGGCGTAGCAAAGCTACGCACGAGCGCACCCGGCGCGGCCACGGCCAAGGGCACCCCGCAAAGTAGTACTTTGCGGGGACCCCGCCAGCGGCGCTCAAGCGCCGACTGACGACGCGGCTTTGCCGCGGCGGGGTGTTCCCGTTCCCTTTGTAGGGGTCATTCCCGCGAAGGCGGGAATCCATAAACGCCAGCGCTCACGATCGCCGGGGTTCGGAGGTTTTGGATCCCCGCCTGCGCGGGGATGACGAGTGAGTGACGCCGAAACGGTGCGGCCACATTGACCGTCAACAATCCGTAGCTACATATTTTCCGATTTGGAGATCAGCTTCGACCCGGAGAAGCGCGCTAGGACGCTGCACGAGCGCGGGCTGGACTTTGCGCAGGCGGAGCAGGTGTTCGCCGGGCCGGCATTTACGCAGGCGGACGAACGGTTCGACTATCGGAGCCGAGGTTCGTCACTTTCGGCCTGCTTGACGGCCGGATGATCGTCATCGTCTGGACCGCCACCAGCGGGGGACGGCGCATTATTTCGATGAGGAAGGCCAATGAACGCGAACAAGCCCGATATCGGCAGCGATTGGGTTGATCCCGACGACGCACCGGAGTGGACGGAGGAAATGTTCGAGACCGCCGAATTCTCGATCGGCGGGAAGGTCGTGCGCCCCGCGACGGGCTATCTTGGCCGGACCGGCGTCGTGCGCGGCCGCCCGCCGCTGCGCGGCGCGGCGAAGCGGCAAGTGACGCTGCGGCTCGATCCCGACGTGATCGAGAAGTTTCGCGAGGGCGGGCCGGGGTGGCAGGCGCGGATGAACGAGGCGCTGCGGAAGGCGGTGGGGTTGGGTTGATTAGAACAATGTTGGTTGAACCGTTGGCTTCATACGGACCACGCCGATGATCATCCATACGTCCGGATAAGCTGAGTGAGTGCCCATCGCGAGGGCCATGCCGCCTGAAGGATACTCCTTCCCGTAACGTTCAGCCATGAGCTCCAGAGTTCGCCGTTCCCCGTATTTTCGCTGCCAATTTATAAAGGTCTGCTCGACCTCCCAGTCATGACATCTGCATTCGTGAGGTCCATCGTTGTCGCGATACTTGTAGTAGAACTCGTAAGGTGCCGGGGGTAGTGGCTTAAGAGGCTTGCTGTTGAACATGTCGGGTTGACTAGCCAGTCGCCTGTAAGCGGACAAGCGATCCGCTATGGCATCATCCGAACGCGCGCGCCAAAAGAACTCTACGTCGCTCGGCTTTATAAGGGCTAGGCTGCGACCTTCTGAGCGCTCTCTTTTAGTACTATCTACAAGCGCCTTCTCTATGAACGCTGTTCTATTTTGAGGCTTCAACTCGCCCAGCAACTCAATCGAATCTTGATCGACATTTCGAGACTCAAATCGTCGATCCTTGTTCGGAGGCACCATCCTGAGTTGGACGCCGACTCTGCTCCATCTTGTAAAGCGCTGATCACCCGACAGCATTCGGAAAGTGATGGGGTAGAGCCTGAACCATTGCCTATTATCGTCCAAAGCTGCCACGCATACAGTCTCACCGTGCTTATCGCCGACCTGCGGCAATGCTTTGGCGATTATGTGAACCTCAGCACGGTGCGATCGCGACTGTTCCATGGCCCTTCGGTGTTCCTCTCTCAGTCGAGCGCCCTACCTTCTGAACGCCTAAATGACGTATCTGAAAGGCATAAAGCTCGGACATTGCGTTCGCTACAATCGTTCGATGGCAATGTCTGCTGTCCCGTTCATAACATAGCAGCACAGATCGAACGCTCTTCGCAACTTCCACCGCCGACTTCAAAGCTTCTTGTCCAGCATCAAGTGTCAAATGTTTTTCATAGATCGCCCGGAATGCATCAAACTGTCCTGCTCGTGCAGCCTCGCGGCCCGGCTTGGGATCGCCGAGCGCCTTGTAATGCACATAGCTTACACCCTGGTCGTGAAGGGCGCTTGCGAGGATATTCTTCGAAAAGCCTGGACGCCTGGACACAGGAACATCCCGAATATCAATTACTTGCTTTACGCCAGCAAGGTCCAGCGTGGCCAAAAAATCAGCGATTGAAGCACCTTCGTAGCCGATCGTAGCGAGCATAGTCATAAGCCGTTCCCCTTGGCGCCCGTTTGGGCGCGCAATGAGTCGAGATTATGCCCGTCGTCAATCAACGACGATCACTCCGCCGCCACAGCCTCCCGCTTCCCCAGCAACGGCGCCAGATACTTGCCCGTAAATGATCGCGGTTCCGCCGCCACCACCTCCGGCGTGCCTTCGGCGACGATCTCGCCGCCCTTGACGCCGCCTTCGGGGCCCAGGTCCAGCACCCAGTCGGCGGTCTTGATGACGTCCAGGTTGTGCTCGATCACCACCACGGTGTTGCCCTGTTCGACGAGGGCGTGGAGCACTTCGAGGAGCTTGCGCACGTCCTCGAAATGCAGGCCCGTGGTCGGCTCGTCGAGGATGTAGAGCGTGTTGCCGGTGGCGCGGCGGGAGAGTTCCTTGGCGAGCTTCACGCGCTGCGCCTCGCCGCCGGACAGCGTCGTCGCCTGCTGGCCGACCTTGATATAGCCGAGGCCCACCTCGACCAGCATCGCCATCCTGTCGCGGATCGGGGGGACGGCCTTGAAGAACTCCGCCGCGTCCTCGACCGTCATGTCGAGCACGTCGGCGATCGAGTGGCCCTTGAACTTCACCTCCAGCGTCTCGCGATTGTAGCGCGCGCCGTGGCACACGTCGCAGGTGACGTACACGTCGGGGAGGAAGTGCATCTCGATCTTGAGCACGCCATCGCCCTGGCACGCCTCGCACCGGCCGCCCTTGACGTTGAACGAGAAGCGGCCGGGCTTGTAGCCGCGCGCCTGCGCCTCCGGCAGGCCGGCGAACCAGTCGCGGATCTGGGTGAAGGCGCCGGTATAGGTCGCCGGGTTCGAGCGCGGGGTGCGGCCGATCGGCGACTGATCGATGTCGATCACCTTGTCGAGATGCTGCAGCCCGGTGACCTTGTCGTGCTTGCCGGCGAGGATGCGCGCGCCGTTCAACTGGCGCGCGGCGGCGGCGTAGAGCGTGTCGATGGTGAAGCTGGACTTGCCCGAGCCGGAGACGCCGGTGATGCAGGTGAAGGTGCCGAGCGGGATCGAGGCGGTGACGCCGGTGAGGTTGTTGGCGGTGGCGTTGTGCACCGTCAGCTTCTTGCCCGAGCCCTTGCGGCGCTTGGCCGGCACGGGGACCTCGCGCGTGCCGTTGAGGTAATCGGCGGTGACGCTGCCCTTCGACTTGAGGAGCTGCTTGAGCGTGCCTTGGGCCACGATCTGCCCGCCGTGGACGCCGGCGCCGGGGCCCATGTCGATCACGTAATCGGCGGTGCGGATCGCATCCTCGTCATGCTCGACGACGAGCACGGTGTTGCCGAGATCGCGCAGGCGGCGCAGCGTGGCGAGCAGCATGTCGTTGTCACGCTGATGCAGGCCGATCGAGGGTTCGTCGAGGACGTAGAGGACGCCGGAGAGGCCGCTGCCGATCTGCGAGGCGAGGCGGATGCGCTGGCTTTCGCCGCCGGAGAGCGTGCCGGACGTGCGATCGAGGTTGAGATAATCGAGGCCGACGTTGTTGAGGAAGCCGAGGCGCTCGACGATTTCCTTCAGGATGCGCTCGGCAATGGCGCGCTGCTGGTCGTTGAGGTGATTGGGGAGGTCGGTGAAGAAGGCGAGCGCGTCGACCACCGAGAGGTGGGTCGCGTGACTGATGTCCTGCATCGCGACCTTTACCGCCAGCGCCTCGGGCTTCAGGCGGGCGCCGTGGCAGACCTCGCACGGCTGGGACGACTGGTACTTGCCGAGCTCCTCCTTCATCCACGCGCTCTCGGTCTGGAGCATGCGGCGATTGAGATTGCCGATGACGCCCTCAAACGGCTTGCTGACGTCGTAGCTCTTCTTGCCGTCGATGAAGGTGAGGGTGACCGCCTTTCCCTTGGTGCCGTGGAGGATGATGTTCCGCACCTCCTCCGGAAGCTCGGCCCAGGGGGTGTCGAGGCTGAAATCATAGGCGCGGGCGAGGGAGCCGAGCACTTGCATGTAATAGGGTGAGGGCGGGTTGGACTTCGCCCAGGGGACGACGGCGCCCTTCTTGATGGTGAGCGCGTGGTTGGGGACGACGAGATCCTCGTCGAAGATCAGCTTTTCGCCGAGGCCGTCACAGGCCGGGCAGGCGCCCTGGGGGGCGTTGAAGGAGAAGAGGCGCGGCTCGATCTCGGCGATGGTGAAGCCGCTGACCGGGCAGGCGAACTTTTCGGAGAAGACGATGCGGTTGGCGGGGATGCCGGCGTTCTTCATCGCGCCGCCCGACGCGGCCTCATCCTCGCGCCCCGGGACGACGCCGTCGGCGAGATCGACGTACGCGAGGCCGTCGGCGAGCTTCAGCGCGGTTTCGAAACTGTCCGCGAGGCGCGTCGCGATGTCCGCGTTCACCGCGAGGCGATCGACCACGACCTCGATGTCATGCTTGTACTTCTTGTCGAGCGCGGGCGCGTCCTCGATCTCGTGGATCTCGCCGTCGATCCGTACGCGGGTGAAGCCGGCCTTCTGCCACTCGGCCATTTCCTTGCGATACTCACCCTTGCGGCCACGCACGACGGGGGCGAGGAGGTAGAGCCGCGTGCCTTCGGGCAGCGCCATGACGCGGTCGACCATCTGGCTGACCGTCTGCGCCGCGATCGGCTCCCCGGTGACGGGGCTGTAGGGCACGCCGACGCGCGCCCAGAGGAGGCGCATGTAATCGTATATCTCGGTCACGGTCGCGACCGTGGAGCGCGGGTTGCGGCTGGTCGTCTTCTGCTCGATCGAGATGGCCGGCGAGAGCCCCTCGATATGATCGACGTCCGGCTTCTGCATCAGTTCGAGGAACTGGCGGGCGTAGGCGGAGAGCGACTCGACGTAGCGGCGCTGACCCTCGGCATAGATGGTGTCGAACGCGAGACTCGACTTGCCCGAGCCGGAGAGGCCGGTGATCACCGTCAGCGTATCCCGGGGGATATCGACGCTTACGTCCTTGAGATTGTGCTCGCGCGCGCCGCGGACGGAGATGTGAGTCAGCATGCGTTTAGTTCTACTTCCGTTCCGGTCGGGAGGATAGACCGGAGATGTAGGAAGCGGGCAGCGGGGTTGCGAGTGGAGCGATGCAGGCGAGTTAGAACGTTGCCGTGCGGCATGGTGAACCGGCCGTACTACAGCGCCAATCTGAACGTGCTGCGCGAGCATGTGTGCGACGAAAGCGCGACTCCTCAGGTCCGATCAATCCCACCGGCACGCGGCAAGTGCGCCGCGACTCGAAGAGGACTCTACCTAAGACGGAACGGTGCGTGGGTTCGAAGATCTAACAAGAAGCATCCGTTCTGGAGATACCTCTTCAAACATGGATCATCATCGGATCGGTTGATCGGAACAACTGTTCGGGCCGATATCACGCCTCCCGTCGACGTTCGTGCCGTGGGTTCCCACTCCGTCCAAGGTAATAAGGGCGCTGTTCAGAGCAATACTTGTGTCGGTTAGGCCGAGCCGATCTGACATCGCAAGTGCCTGTCGAACTCGCTTGATCAATTCTTCATTATCGCTTGAATGTGCCATAGCTATCGTTTCGAAATAGGGTTAACGGCGAGATAATAAGTCGCGTACAACCGACTACTGGGGAGTAGTGAGATGACTAGCCGCTTTGATTCCGATTGGGAATGCCAACAATCGGCGCGCTTCTCGGCGCCGCTTTCAGACTATGGGCTCGGCCATGACCATGTAGCAGCTGCCCGGGCGATCTACAGTGCACGGCGCCAGCGTGATTTTCATTTCCGGAACAGTGATCTGTTCGCTGATCCAGCTTGGGATATGATGCTCGCGCTCTTGATTGATTGCGCCGATGGGCGGGCTACATCGATCAGCTCCGCTTGCATTGCCTCCTATGTACCCGCCACAACTGCGTTGCGCTGGATTGACAAGATGGTGACCATTGGGCTTCTGAGCAGGGAGGCAGATCCGTTTGATCGGCGGCGTTCCCACCTAAACCTGACCCGCGAAGCCTGCGAAAAGTTGGCGCTGGCTCTTTCCACAAAGCCCCGCTTGGGCGGATCGCGCCGTGTCAGCTAGTGGATCCAACTGCCGTTCGGCGGCAAGAACGCGGGCCCCGACCGTGGGAACAACGGTATCGCCGCTTCAAGCCTGATGGGAAGGAGGCAGAGAAGGCGATCGTTTCCGTCAAGGGCGCGACAATGTCGGCGTGCCGGTGATCCGCGACCTTCATTCGGCGATGGCGCGCGAAAAGACGCCGATCGGCGTGTTCATCACCAAGGCGCTGCCGACCAAGGTGATGGAGCGCGGGGCGGCGGCGGTGGGGTGTTCCACTCTGCGCTGACCGGCAAGAGCTATCCCTGGTTGCAGATTCTGACGCTGGCGGAATTGTTCGCGGGGAAGCGGCCGGACATTCCCTATGTCGATCCGAGTGCCGCGTTCAAACGCGCCGCGCGCGAAACCACAGAAGTGCAGGCGCGATTGTTGTAACGGCGGGCGACACGGGCGCAATCGACGTCGGCTGAGTAGCGTCGGCGGCTTGCGGCGTCACAGCGATTGCGTCGAAGTCGCGCAAAAGTCGTCCAAATCAGGGACACACCGCGGCGAAGCGACGTTAAGGGCGCGGAGGCTGAGGATGGCGCGATACCGGATCGAGCTGCGCACGCCCGCTGGCGTACAGGCGACGCGGAACGTGGAGAAGGATGATCTGGCGGCGCTGCGCCATGAGGCGGCGCTGTTTGCCAGTGACATGCTGCGCGCACGGGCTTCGCAGGTCTGGGACGATGGTGACTGGAGCATCGAGGCGAGCGACGCCACCGGGCTGATCCTGTTCGTGCTGCATCTGTTGTGACCAATGCGGCGGCGCTGACGGAGCCGCGGCGGTAAGCGTGCCTGCGCGCGAGCGGTGAGCCGCGGCGCCTTTCTCGGTTGCTGGTGAGGATGCGGGATCCCGGCTCAGGGCCGGGGTGAGGGTGGTCTTTGTCGCGGTGCTGGGTGCAGTGCCGGGGTGAGCGCAGGATGTGGCCGCCTGACCGAGAGCAATGGCGGTGCGTCCCCTTCAACGACAGGCTTGTCGCGCAGGTGGTTAAGAAGCGGGACCCCGGCTCAAGGCCGGGGTGACGGGGCGTTCTGGGGTAGCGGAGTGGCCGTGCCCGGGTGACCGGGCCGACGGGGGCTTTTTGGGGTGCCGGGGGTGGGTGTTCGGGGGGCGGCGGCGCGGTGCGGCGGCGGGGCCTAGACGAGGCCGAGTTCGGCGAGCTTGCCGAGCAGGGCGGGGGGCAGGGTGGCCATGCCGCTGCCGTCGCCGCCGAGATCGACGGGCGCGTCGGCATGTTCGAGATAGCGCCAGCCCTGGTGGGCGCGCTTCGGGCGGGCGGCGACGAGGCGGAGCGCGGGATCGATGTGGATCGCGACGCGGCCGCCCTCTGCCTCGCCGAAGCCGAGGATGGGGGAGCGGGCGACGAGCTGGTGCTTGATGATCCAGAACAGCGAGCCTCGGCCGGCGATCTCCTCATGCCGCTTGGGCAGATAGCGCGTCGTCAGGAACAGCGGGCCTTCCTCGCCACGCTGGCGCAGGCGGTCGGCGAGATGCTCCACCGCGCTGTGGCCGAAGGCAACCTTGGTGATGTGGAGCGGTGGGCGTTCTGAATCCATCGGGGCTGGCATGTGGGGTGGGTGGGGGCGGGTTGCCAATGGCGTTTGCGTGGCGAGCGGGGCTATCCCTCGACTGCGCTCGGGACGAACGGGCTGAGGGCGCCCCTCGTTGCTGGAGACGAGCGTTGGCGATCGCTTTGGCTCGGGACGAACGGGGGCGGTCATCCCGTTACCTCGTGTGGCAAGCCCGGGTGGCGACCGCGCGTGGGTTAGCCGACGAGGCCGGAGGCGGTGGCCAGGCCGAGGAAGGCGAGGAAGCCGATCGAATCCGTCGTCATGGTGACGAAGACGGAGGAGGCGACCGCGGGGTCCGCGCGCAGCCGCTCAAGGACGACGGGGACGAGCACGCCGGCAAGCCCGGCGACGAGGATGTTGGTCATCATAGCCGCGGCGATGACGCCGCCGAGCAGGGGATTGGCGAAGATCAGCGCGACGCCGGTGCCGATCACCACCGCGATCGTCGCACCGTTGAGCAGGGCGACGCGGATCTCGCGGCCGATCGCGCGCGCGGTGTTGGATTGCGTCAGCTGGTTGGTGGCCATCGCGCGCACCGTGACGGCGAGCGTCTGCGTGCCGGCATTGCCGCCGACGCCGGCGACGATCGGCATCAGCGTGGCGAGCGCGACCATGCGTTCGATCGTGCCTTCGAACCGCGAGATGATGAACGAGGCGACGAGCGCGGTGAAGAGATTGGCGATGAGCCAGCGGACGCGCGCCTTGTAGCTGTCCAGCACCGGCTCGTTGATGTCGCCTTCGCCAGCGCCGGAGAGCAGCAGGGCGTCCTCGCCGGCCTCTTCCTGGATGATGTGCACGATATCGTCGACGGTGATCATGCCGACGAGGCGGCCCGAGCCGTCGACCACCGCGGCGGAGATGAGCGCGTATTTCTGGAAGCGGAGCGCGACCTCTTCCTGATCCATGTCGACCGGGATCAGCGTCTGTTCGCGCGCCATCACGTCGGAGATGGCGATCGCGCGCGGAGTGCGCAGGATCCACGACAGCGCGCAGGTGCCGACCGGCTTGTGCTGCGGATCGACGACGAAGATTTCCCAGAAGTCGGTGGTGAGTTCCTCGTCACCGCGCAGGAAATCGAGCGTGTCGCCGACCGTCCAATGTTCCGGCACCGCGATCAGCTCGCGCTGCATCAGGCGGCCGGCGGATTCCTCCGGGTAGCTCAGCGCCTCCTCGATCGCGGCGCGATCGTCGGGCTCCATCGCGCGGAGCACCTCGCGCTGCTCCTCCACGTCGAGATCCTCGATGATCGCGACCGCGTCATCGGTATCGAGCTCGGAAGCGAGATCCGCGACCTGGCGCGCATCGAGCGCGTCGATCAGCTGTTCGCGGACGTGATCGTTCATCTCGGCGAACACGTCGCCGTCGAGCAGATCGGCCACCGCGGCAGCGAGCGCGGCGCGTCGATCCTCCGGCGTCAGCTCGAACAGGTCGGCGATGTCGGCGGGGTGGAGCGGCTCGACGAGGCGCTGCGCCTCCTCGGTATCGCCGCGATCGACCGCATCGAGCACCGCGTCGACATAATCAGGCTTCAGCCGATCGTCCGCGTCGAGCTGGTTCTCGTCCTCGCCCGGACGCTCGGCACTACGGAGTTCGGTTTCGCTCATCGCTGGCCTCCTCCGGCGGGTTGATCTGCGGGCGCTCCTAGCCGCCGCGACGGCGCCTGCCAACCGGGGGAGATTTGCGTTCGAAGAGAGCCAAGTATAGGGCGCCGGCTTTCCGGTTATCCCGAAGGAGGCTTTCCATGGCCGATACGTACAACACCCTGACGCTGACGCTGGACGGCGGCGACGTGACGATCAAGCTGCGCCCGGACCTGGCGCCCGAGCATGTGAAGCGCATCGGCGAGCTGGCCAACGAGGGCTTTTACGACGGCGTCGTGTTCCACCGCGTGATCCCGGGCTTCATGGCGCAGGGCGGTGATCCGACGGGCACTGGCATGCACGGTTCGGACAAGCCGAACCTTAAGCAGGAGTTCTCCAAGGAGCCGCACGTGCGCGGCGTCTGCTCCATGGCGCGGACCAATGATCCGAACAGCGCCAATTCGCAGTTCTTCATCTGCTTCGACGACGCGCGCTTCCTCGACGGCCAGTATACCGTGTGGGGCGAAGTGACGAACGGCATGGAGCTGATTGACGCGCTGCCCAAGGGCGAGCCGCCGCGCGAGCCGGGCAAGATCGTGAAGGCACGCGCCGAGTAAGCACCGGCCGATCGTCGAGGGATGAAGGGGGCTCGGGTGACTGGCCCCCTTTTTCTTTGCGCCGAGCCGGGCGATGGGGCGGGCGTTCAGCTCGGGTCGGAAGCGAGCGTGTCGATCAGCCAGTCGCGGAAGATGCGCACCTGCTTCAGCTGGAGCGCGCGCGGGCGGCAGACGAACCAGTAGCTGTAGGGGCTGACGACCTCGATATCGAAGAGCCGCACGAGGCGCGGATCCGCGGCGTCGGCGAAATGGCTTTCGTGCATGAAGGCAACGCCGAGGCCCTGTGCCGCGGCCTCCAGCATCAGCGCGCCCGAATCGAAATGATCGACCGCCATCGGCTCGATGTCGTTGAGCCCGGCGGCGGTGCGCCAGGCGACGAACGTATCCGGCATGTCGCGGTGGACGAGCGCGGTGAGCGCGGCGAGCTGCTGCGGGCGGACGACGGGGTCGGGGCGCTCGATCAGCGAGCGGCTGCCGATGACATAGACCATGTTGCGATCGAGCCGGCGGGCGTAGAGCGCGGGATCGATGTCGCGCGCGAGGGCGATGACCGCGTCGAGCCCGTCACCCAGCCGGGCGATGCCGTGGCCGGCGGTGTCGATATCGAGGTGAAGCTCCGGATGCGCGGCGCGCAATTCGGGCAGGCGCGGGAACAGCCGCTGCGAGGCGAAGAGCGGGAGCACGCCGAGGCGCAGGCGGACGACCTCGACCGCGCTGGTCATGGATTCGACCGCATCCGACAGCTGATCGAGCACCGGCGCGATCTGCGCCAGCAGCCGCTCGCCTTCCGCATTGGGGACCATCGCCTGGTGGCGGCGATCGAACAGCGGGCGGCCGAGGAAGCGCTCGAGCGTCTGCACGCGGCGGCTGAGCGCGGGGGCGGAGAGCGCGAGTTCCTCCGCCGCGAGCTTCACCGATCCCAGGCGCGCGACGGCGACGAACGCCTCGATCGCGGTGAGGGGAGGGAGCCGGCGCATCGTCAATCCAGTCGCTTATGGTGCGGTGCATCATGCGGGAATGCCGGACACGCGGCAAGCCGAATTGCACAAAATGCACGCGGCGGTGTTTTCTTCGCACTTGCACAATAAGCGGGTTCGACGCACATAGGGCGGGCCTTTCAGGCATCCTCTCCTAAAAACTTCCATGGGCTGGCCTTCGGGCCGGCCCTTTTTTTGTGCCTTTGCCGGGGCATGGGACATTCGTGCGTCGTGCACGAAAAAGGCCGCCGGGCCGGCTACTCCAAAAGCGTTCGTGCGTATCTATCTTAGCGGACACGGATACCGAAGGAGAAGCGGCTTGGCCGACAGCGACACACAAGCCACCAAATTGCAGGTTGCCAACGCCCGCCCGGAAGACAGCGGGCGCGGTATCGCGCATTTGCCGCGGGCGTTCATGGCGTCGCTTGGCCTCACCGAAGGCGACGTGATCGAGATCATCGGCAAGAAGACCACGCCGGCGCGCGCGGTCGGCCCCTATTCCGAGGACGAGGGACTGGCGATCGTCCGCATCGACGGCCTGCAGCGCGCCAATGCCGGCGTCGGCTCGGGCGATTTCGTCGAGGTGCGCAAGGCCGAGTCGAGCCCGGCGACGCGCGTGGTGTTCGCGCCGGCGGCGCAGAACCTGCGGCTGCAAGGGTCGACCGTGGCGCTGAAACGCACCTTCATCGGCCGGCCGCTGGCGCAGGGCGATGTGGTGGCGACTGCCGGGCACCAGCGCGTGGCGAACATGCCGCCGGGGATGCAGCAGTTCGTCAACGCCCCGGCCTATGCGTTGCAGGAGATCCGGCTGGTCGTCGTGTCCGCGGCGCCCAAGGGCATCGTCCACATCGACGAGAATACCGAGGTCGAGCTGCGGCCCGAGTATGAGGAGCCGAACGAGGCGCGCCGCGCCGACGTCACCTACGACGATATCGGCGGCATGGCGGCGACGATCGACCAGCTGCGCGAGATGGTCGAGCTGCCGCTGCGCTACCCCGAGCTGTTCCAGCGGCTGGGCGTCGACCCGCCCAAGGGCGTGCTGCTTCATGGCCCGCCCGGCACCGGCAAGACGCGGCTGGCGCGGGCGGTTGCCAATGAAAGCGACGCGCAGTTCTTCCTGATCAACGGCCCCGAGATCATGGGCTCCGCCTATGGCGAGAGCGAGGGCCGGCTGCGGCAGGTGTTCGAGGAAGCGGCCAAGAGCGCGCCCTCGATCGTGTTCATCGACGAGATCGATTCGATCGCGCCCAAGCGCGGGCAGGTATCGGGCGAGGCGGAGAAGCGCGTCGTCGCGCAGCTGCTGACGCTGATGGACGGGCTGGAGGCGCGCGCGAACCTGGTGGTGATCGCGGCCACCAACCGGCCCGAGGCGCTGGACGAGGCGCTGCGGCGGCCGGGGCGGTTCGACCGCGAGATCGTGGTCGGCGTGCCTGACGAGCGCGGGCGACGCGAGATCCTGGGCATCCACACTCGCGGCATGCCGCTGGGCGACAAGGTGGACCTGGGCGAGCTGGCGCGCACCACCTTCGGCTTCGTCGGCGCGGACCTTGCCGCGCTGACCCGCGAGGCGGCGATCGAGGCGGTGCGGCGGATCATGCCGCGGCTGAACCTGGAGGAGCGGACCATTCCGCCCGAGGTGCTCGACACGCTGGCGGTGACTCGCGAGGACTTCATGGAAGCGTTGAAGCGCGTCCAGCCGAGCGCGATGCGCGAAGTGATGGTGCAGGCGCCGACCGTCCGCTGGGACGATGTCGGCGGGCTGGACGATGCGCAGATGCGCCTGAAGGAAGGCGTCGAGCTGCCGTTGAAGGATCCCGATGCGTTCCGGCGCCTCGGCATCCGGCCGGCCAAGGGCTTCCTGCTCTACGGGCCGCCGGGCACCGGCAAGACGCTGCTGGCGAAGGCGGTGGCGCGCGAGGCGGAGGCGAATTTCATCGCCACCAAATCGAGCGACCTCTTGAGCAAATGGTATGGCGAGAGCGAGCAGCAGATCGCCCGGCTGTTCCAGCGCGCGCGGCAAGTGGCGCCGACGGTGATCTTCATCGACGAGCTCGACAGCCTGGTGCCGGCGCGCGGCGGTGGCCTCGGCGAGCCGCAGGTGACCGAGCGGGTGGTGAACACCATCCTTGCCGAGATGGACGGGCTGGAGGAATTGCAGTCCGTGGTGGTGATCGGCGCGACCAACCGGCCCAACCTGGTCGATCCCGCGCTGCTGCGGCCGGGGCGGTTCGACGAGCTGATCTATGTCGGCGTGCCGGACGAGGCCGGGCGGCGGCGCATCCTGGGCATCCAGACCGCCAAGATGCCGCTGGCGCATGACGTGGACCTCGACGTGGTGGCGCGGCGGACGGAGCGGTTCACCGGCGCCGACCTTGGCGACGTGGTGCGTCGCGCGGGCCTGATCGCGCTGCGGCGGTCGCTGGGTGCGCGCGAAGTGTACATGGGTGACTTCGAGGCGGCGCTGGAGGAATCCCGCGCGAGCGTGACCGAAGAAATGGAGCGCGATTACCAGCAGATCGCATCCAAGCTGAAGCAGGACGCGGCCTCGATCCAGCCGATCGGCTTCATCTCCCCGGGGCAGCTGACCCCGCGCGGCGAACGCCGCGACTGACCCATGGCGCGGCGCCCCGGTGCATGCCGGGGCGCCCGTCCATGGCGCATCAGGTGGCGGCTTCTTGGAGCTTCACCACCTCCAGCGGCCGGGCAAGCAGCTGCATCAGCTGATCCATCGCCCCGCTGCCCTGTCGCCAGGCGACATATTTCTCGTAATCCTCGATCGACGCCCAGCGTGCCAGCAGCAGCGCGCGATCGGGCTGATCATCCACCGTGTAGAGCGCGACTGACTCGCAGCCAGGGAAGGCGCGGGTCTCCTTCAGCCTGGGTGCCAGATAGGTGACGACCTTCCAGCCGTGACCCGGCTTGGCGGTAATCTTGAGCATCAGCGAGACCGCCATCGGGCGTTTTCCTTTCGCGAGATGAGGGGGCGATCGCGATGGCTGAGGTTCGTGACGGACGGGCTGCGCGACGACTGCTCCTAGCTACCTTCGCAATGCAGTTGCGGCCCGCGCGGCTGTTTTTCGAAGCCAGGTGCGGGGCGGTTTCCGAGAAAAGAGCGTGTTCTCTGTCGCTTGGGGCCAGTTCCGCGGATCAAGATAGGATCTCCATCAATGATGATCCTATAAAGCCTATCGACTTAGTAGGTGATCGTTCGTAACCAGCCCCTCCACGCGGCCCGAGCGGCGACAAGCAGCCGGCGCCGCACGCAAGATGGTGGGGGATTGAATGGTGTTCGCACGTCGCTTCGTGTTCCTGGTGTCCGCATCCTTGCTGCCGGCGACGGCGATGGCGCAGACCGCGCCCGATACGAGCGGCGTGGCGGCCCCCGTGGACCCGGCCTCTGCAGGAGCAGCCTCGGCAGACACGGTCTCCGCCGACGCGGCGCAGGCAGGCACTGGGGTGGCGACAGGCGCAGGCGCGACGGTGGTGGAGGGTGACAGCGGGCCGGACATCACGGTCACCGGATCGCGGGTGATCCGCAACGGCTATGATGCGCCGACACCGCTGACGGTGGTGAGCACGCAGGAACTGGAGGCGGCGGCCCCGGCGAACCTTGCCGATTATGTGAACCAGCTGCCTTCGGTGGCGGGAAGCATCACGCCGGCGAACAGCAACCGATCACTGGCGAGCGGGGCGGCGGGGCTGAACACCGTCAACCTGCGCGGGCTGGGAAGCAACCGCACGCTGGTGCTGGTCGACGGGCGGCGATCGGTGGCCTCCACGACGGACGGGACGGTGGACATCAACACCGTTCCGCAGGGGCTGGTGAAGAGCATCGAGATCGTCACCGGCGGCGCTTCGGCCGTTTATGGTTCCGACGCGGTGGCGGGGGTGGTGAATTACATCCTCGACAAGGATTATACCGGCATCAAGGGCGACCTGAGCTACGGCCAGACCACCTATGGCGACGACGACAGCTATCGCGCGACGCTGACGGCGGGGGCGCCGTTCGCCGGCGGGCGCGGCCATGTGCTGCTGAACGGGACCTTCATCCAGCGCGAGGGCGTGAACGGTGCCCCGCGCGGCTGGGCGGCGAAGGGCATGTATATGACGCAGAACCCGGCGTACGTGCCGGGGAACGGCCAGCCGCAATATATGCCGTCCACCAGCGCCGGGCTGAACAGCGTGACGGGCGGCGGGATCGTGGTGAGCGGGCCGGCGCGCGGCGTCTATTTCGGGCAGGGCGGGACGATCAACCGCTATGACTATGGCCCCGGTTACAATCGCGCCGGGAATGGCGAGTGGACGATCGGCGGCGACTGGCGCGAGAACCAGCATGTCGACGGCACCTCGCTTCAGCCGGGCGAGCGGATCCGCGGGCTTTACGGCCGGCTGAGCTACGAGATCACCGACGGGATCGAGCTGTTCGGCGAGGCGGCGTATAATTACACGCGCGGCCTGAACTGGGGCGGGCGGCAGACCGACCGCGGCAACATCGCGATCCGCGGCGACAATGCCTTCATCCCGGCCGCGCTGCTGGCGCAATATCCGAGCATCGCCACCACCGGCCTGACGCTGGGATCGTTCAACGCCGATTATCCGACGCGCCAGAGCGACAATCGCCGCGAGGTGCAGCGCTATCTGATCGGGGCCGAGGGCAAGTTCGACCTGATCGGGACGCGGTGGAGCTGGGACGGTTATTACCAGCGCGGGGTGACGGAGAACCACATCTCGCTGGTGTCGCCCAATCGCACCAAGCTTGGCTATGCGCGCGATGCGGTGTGGGATGCGGCGCGCGCCACGATCGTGTGCCGCGTGACGCGGGACGGGAGCAGCGACCCGCTGGCGCAAGGATGCGTGCCGTACAACAGCTTCGGCATCGGGGTGAATTCACCCGCCGCGGTCGGCTACATCATGGGCAATCCCTGGACGAAGACCCGCTTCCAGCAGGATGTCGCGGCGCTGAACCTCAGCACCGATATCGCCAATCCGTGGATCAAGCCGATCGGCCTTGCCTTCGGCATCGAGCATCGCCGCGAGGAGACGTCCGCCTATACACCGCCATTTGCGCAGAGCGGCTGGTACAGCGGGAACTTCCCGGACAATTCGCAGGTGGCGGGCGCCTATGACGTGACCGAAGGCTATATCGAGACGCTGATCTCGCTGCCGTTCAACATCGGGTTCAACGGCGCAGCGCGGCTGACCAGCTACAGCCAGGCGGGCGAGGTGGTGACGTGGAAGGCGGGGCTGACGTGGAGCCCGGTGAGCGACCTGCAGCTGCGCGCGGTGCGATCGCGCGACATCCGCGCGCCCAACCTGTCCGAGCTGTTCCAATCCGGCGGGGGGAACACGAACTCGCTGCTGAACCCGTGGACGCAGGCGAGCGCGCGCTATCGCGGGGTGCCGCAGGGCAACCTCAACCTCCGGCCGGAGAAGGCGGATACCTGGGACGTGGGGCTGATCTATCGCCCGTCGTTCGTGCCGGGGCTGGGCCTGTCGGTCGATTATTACGACATCAAGATCAATGGATCGATCGGCGCGCTGAGCGCGCAGCAGATCGTCGACCGCTGCTTCGAGGGGAACGAGGCGCTGTGCCAGCAGATCGCGCTGGCGACGACCGACAATGTCGCCGCGCCGCGCTATGCCTATGGCGACGGGTGGGACCGGACGACGGGGCCGAACGTGATCCCGAACCTTGGCGACATCTGGGTCTATACCACCAACTTCAATTACGTCGTCGAGCGTACCCGCGGGCTGGACGTGGAGGCGAGCTATCGCACTGCGCTCGACCGCATCTCGGCCGGGCTGCCGGGGACGATCTTCCTGCGCGCGCTGGGCACCCGCTTCATCGAGCGCTGGTCCGACAATGGCACGCAGCCGCCGGTGAACAGCGTTGGGCAGAACAGCGGCGCGCTGCCGAAGTGGAAATATCGCGTGACGGCGAACTATTCGCTCGACGATCTGACGGTGCAGCTCACCGGGCGCGGATTTAGTGCGGGGGTGTACAACAACACCTACATCGAGTGCACGAGCGGCTGCCCGGCCTCGACCGCGCTGAACCGCACGATCTCGAACAACCGGCTGCCGGGCGCCTTCTATGTCGATGCCTATCTGGCGAAGAAGGTGACGCTGGGCGGCGCGCGCGGCGAGCTTTATTTCCAGACCAACAACCTGTTCAACCGCGATCCGGCGCTGGTGGGGAGCGGGCCGTCCGACACGTCAAGCCCCGATCCGGGGACGAACCGGTCGCTGTACGATTTCCTCGGCCGCACGTTTCGTGTCGGCCTGCGGTTCGAGATCGGGAGCTGATACGAAACGTCCCGCCGGCGAGGGGCCGGCGGGACGCATTTTCTTGCCGCGAGGGTCCGCGTCAGACGCGCATCGGCATCAGGACGTAGAGCGCGGGCGCCTTGTCGTTCTCGCGGATCAGCGTCGGCGCGGCGGCGTCCGCGAGGTGGACCTCCACCACGTCACCGTCGATCTGGCCGAGGATGTCCATGAGGTAGCGGCTGTTGAAGCCGATCTCGAACGGGGCCGCGACATATTCGCCGGGCACTTCTTCGGCCGCCGTGCCGTTTTCCGGGCTGGTCACCGAAAGCGTGATCTTGTCGCGATCGAGCGCCATCTTCACCGCGCGGGTCTTTTCGGTGGCGATGGTCGAGACACGGTCGACGCCCTCCATGAAGGCGGAAGGATCGAGCTTCAGGATCTTGTCGTTCGCGGTCGGGATGACGCGGCTGTAATCGGGGAAGGTGCCGTCGATCAGCTTCGAGGTGAGGATCGCCTTGCCGAGATCGAAGCGGATCTTGGTGCCGCTCAGCGACACGCCGACCGAGCCGTCGACCTCGTCGAGGAGCTTGCGCAGCTCCGCCACGCACTTACGCGGCACGATGACGTCGGGCATGTTCTCCGCGCCTTCGGGGCGCGGCAGCGTCACGCGCGCTAGCCGGTGGCCATCGGTCGCCGCGGCCTTCAGCACCGGCTGCGATCCGCCCTCGTCCGATACGTGCAGGAAGATGCCGTTCAGATAATACCGCGTTTCCTCGGTCGAGATCGCGAAGCGCGTCTTGTCGATGATCTGCTTCAGCGCCTCGGCCGGCATCTCGAACTGCGTCGGCAGCTCGCCCTCGGCGATAACCGGGAAATCGTCGCGCGGCAACGTGCCGAGCGAGAAGCGCGCGCGGCCGGCGACGATCGTCATGCGGCCGTCCGCGGCGGTGAGCGAGACCTGCGCGCCCTCGGGCAGCTTACGCGCGATGTCGAACAGCGTGTGCGCCGACACGGTGGTGGCGCCCGGCTGGTCGACCGCGGCGGCGACATTCTCGTTGATCTGCAGATCGAGATCGGTCGCCATCAGCTTCAGCGAGCCTTCGGCCGTCGCCTCGATCAGCACGTTCGACAGAATCGGGATGGTGTTGCGCCGCTCCACCACCGACTGGACATGGCTCAGCCCCTTGAGGAGCGTCGCGCGTTCGATCGTCGCCTTCATGATTCAGATCCCCCGGCCCGCCGGATTCGACCAGGGGCAACTCCCGGGTTTCCTAGACAAAGAGAAAGGGCCGGAGCAAGCGCCCCGGCCCTTGTTTTCGGTGGATAGTTCGCATCTTCGTCCAGACAGGTGCGGCGAGGCCGCACCCGCAGGAGTTCAGAAGCGGAAGCCCAGGCCAACCGCCACCTGGTGACGATCGGTATCCACGCCGAACGTGCCGGTGCTGGCGCCGTTCGGATATTCGAGGCGGGCATCGCCATAGTTGGAGTAGCGATACTCGAGCTTCGCATAGGTGTTCGGGCTGAGCGACTGCTCGACACCGGCACCGAGGCGGTAGCCGTCGAGGTTGAAGTTCGCACCGGTCGTGGTGGTCGCGTCAGCGCGCGTCAGATCGAGACGGGCGTTGGTGTAACCGACCTTACCGTAGATCAGCGTCTGCGGCGCGGCCATGACACCGATGCGGGCGCCGACGTACAGATCGCGGCCAGCCTTCACGCGGCCATAGCCGAAGTCGTTCGGGTTGCGCGGATCGTTGCGGACCTTGCCGGTCGAGCCGGTGATTTCGCCTTCGACGCCGACGACGAGGTTGTTGAAGGCCACGTCATAGCCGATTTCGCCGCCGTACAGGAAACCGTCGGCACCCTGATCGCCACGGATCTGCGAATCCTGCGTGTCGCCGGGGCGCAGCGCGTCGTACCCGAGGATGACGCCAGCGCGCGGGCCAGTGAACGGCCCCGCATCCTGCGCGGCAGCAGGAACGGCAACTGCGGCGGTGGTGGCGGCGAGCGTCGCCAGGATGAGCTTACGCATAAGAGACTCCATTTTCACGTTGGTCGCCGAAACTCGCCGGCGACAGCGCTCAAATGGGGGGAAAGCGCAGGCGTTGCATGAACCTCAGATAAACAGCAATTTTCGTGGCTTTTTGGCAACAGGGACTTGAAGAGGAAGCTGACTCTCTTACGCGCGAGCGCACCTGCGTGCTGCTTATACAGGAGGGGCTCGGAACTTTTCTTGGCGAGCATCGGCTTCGCTTATCGAAACGCTGTGTTGCGATTGTAGCCCATGTGCGGCGACCGCCTTGCCCCGGCGGCGGTAGCGCATGGGCTACACGCGTCCCTTGATCAGAAGCGGACGCCCACACCGGCCATCAGCTGGTGACGATCGGCATCGATATCGAGGCCCTTCTGATCGCCGTAATGCGAGTAGCGGTACTCGCCCTTCACGTAGAAGCGCGGGTTGATCGCGACCTCGACGCCGGCGCCGGCGCGGAAGCCATCGAGATTGGTCGAATCCTTCAGCGTCGTCGGCCCGGTGGTGATGCGCGTCGTGACGCGGGCATTGGTGTAGCCGGCCTTGGCGTAGATCATCGCGCGCGGCGAGAGGACGTACCCGACCCGCGCACCGAGATAGAGGTCGCGGCCGAGATCGCTGCGGAAGCCGACATCGCGCTGGCGCACCGTGGAATCGGTGATCTCGCCTTCGAGGCCGAGCCGCACCTGGCCGAGCGCGGCATCATAGCCGCCGGCGGCGCCGTAGGTGAAACCGCCCTTGCCATCACCGTCGCCCGAGATGTGATCGTAGCCGGCGAGTGCCTCCAGCCGGAAGCCGCTGAAATCGGGCTTGCCGCCGTCCTGCGCCAGGGCCGGCGTGGTGAGGAGGGCCGCGGCGGCGGCGGTGGTGATGACGAACAATCGCATGATGAATCCCCTTGTCGTGCCGCCGGGCTGGCGGCCTTGCGAGGGCCGGTTTGCGGTGCGGGGCGCGGCTGTCCCATCGCTGCGCGCCAAAAGCCGTTGCTTTCGCGCCCGTGGCGACCAAAAGCGGGCGGATGGCGATAAACCCTTTTGAGCGCCGCGGTCGTGATTTCGTCGCGCGGCATGGAGAGACTGTATTCAATGCTGCCCGCCGGCTGCAGGGCGAGGCACCGCATACCCCGCTGACCCGCGCCGGTTTCGCCCAGGCGGAGGAGATGGGCCGCGCGCTGCGCGACTATCTGGGGCCCAAGCCGAAGCTGACCATGTATGCTTCCGCCACCGGCCGCGCGCTGCAGACGCTGGCGATCATCGCCGAGCATCTGGAACTCGACTGGCACGAGGCGAAGCATGACGGGCGGCTGATCGAGATCGGCATGGGAAGCTGGGGCGGCCGTTATTACTCCGACGTGGTCGGCGAGGTTGGTCCGGTGATCGACGAGCGCGGCCTGCTGCGCTGCGCCCCCGATGGCGAGCGCTACGAAGCGATCGCGGAGCGCGTGTCGGGCTGGCTGCGCGAGACGATGGACGACCACGGCGACCGGCTGGTGATCATGCACGGCATTTCCAGCCGGGTGATGCGCGGCGTGATGACCGGTGCGCCGATCGACCCGTGCGGGGCGCCCGTGATGGACGCGCATCCGCAAGGCACGGTGACGATGCTGGAGCGCGGGCGCGAGACGGTGATCCACCTTGGCACGGGGCATGCCCCGGCTTGATCGCGCTGCTCGCCCTGTTGCTGGCGAGCGATCGGACGGCGATCGGCGTCTATGACGCCTGGGGTGCATTCCGCGAAGGATCGCCGCCGCGCTGCTATGCGATCAGCGCGCCGGTGCGCGGATCGCGCGCACGCCGGGCGGCGACCAAGCCGTTCGCAAGCGTGGCGGCGCATTTCGGGCGCACGCGGCGCCCCGCGCTGTTCATCCGCCTGTCGACCGAACGAAGCGCGCGCGCGCCGGTGACGCTGGCGATCGGGGAGCGGCGCTTCACCCTGTCGGGCAATGCGCGGGCGGCGTGGTCCCCGGATGCGGCTACCGACCGCGCGATCGTGGCGGCCATGCGTGGCGGCCGAAGCATGAGCATATCATCGGTAAGCGCGAGCGGGCGGCCGTTTGCCGACAGCTATGCGCTGGGCGGCGCGGCGACGGCGATCGACGCGGCGGTGCTGGGGTGTGTGGGGTGATCTGATCTCCTCCCGCTTCCGGGCGGGAGCGTGAGGCGGGAGCCTCGACAGGCTCGGCACGAACGGGACGGTGGGAGATTGGCTGGTGGGCAAGGGCAAGGCCCCTCGCCGACCCCTCTCGCGAGCGGGAGGGGAGTTTGGGCGGCCGGCTGGAAACTCCCGGGCTTTTGCGCTATATGCGCGCGATGCAGACACTGTCGGCCGCTCCCATGCCCATACCGGGGCACATCGATCCCGTGCCCGTTGCACGCGCCATCACCCCGCGTGAGGACGGCCGCGTCGACCTCGTCGGCCTGTCACGCGATGAAGTGCGCGAGGCGCTGGCCGCCGCCGGGTTGGAGCCCAAGCAGGCGAAGCTGCGCGCCAAGCAGATCTTCCACTGGATCTACAATCGCGGCGCGACCGACTTTTCGGTGATGACCGACATCGCCAAGGCGCAGCATCCGTGGCTGACCGAGCGGTTCGTGATCGGACGTCCCGCCGTGGTGGAGGCGCAGGTATCGACCGACGGTACGCGCAAGTGGCTGCTGCGATCCGACGACGGGCAGGATTACGAGATGGTGTTCATCCCCGATGCGGATCGGGGGACCCTGTGCGTGTCGAGCCAGGTCGGCTGCACGCTGAACTGCCGTTTCTGCCACACCGGCACGATGCGGCTGGTGCGCAATCTGACGGCGGGCGAGATCGTCGGCCAGGTGATGCTGGCGCGTGACGCGCTGGGCGAATGGCCGAGCCAGCCCGAGGGCCGCATGCTCACCAACATCGTGATGATGGGGATGGGCGAGCCGCTGTATAATTTCGACAATGTGCGCGACGCTTTGTCCGTGGTGATGGACGGCGACGGCCTGGCGCTGTCGAAGCGGCGTATCACACTGTCCACGTCCGGCGTGGTGCCGATGATGGCCCGTGCGGGCGCGGAGATCGGCGTCAACCTGGCCGTCTCACTGCACGCGGTGACCAAGGAAGTGCGCGACGAGATCGTGCCCTTGAACCGCAAATACGGGATCGAGGAGCTGCTGCAGGCGTGCGCCGATTATCCCGGCGCGAACAACGCCCGGCGCATCACGTTCGAGTACGTGATGCTGAAGGACAAGAACGATTCGGATGACGACGCGCGCGAACTGGTGCGCCTGATCCGGCACTACAAGCTGCCGGCGAAGGTGAATTTGATCCCGTTCAATCCCTGGCCGGGCGCGCCGTATGAGTGTTCGACGCCGGAGCGGATCCGGGCGTTCTCGAACATCATCTTCGAGGGTGGCATTTCCGCGCCGACCCGCACCCCGCGCGGGCGCGATATCGATGCGGCATGCGGCCAGCTGAAGACCGCCGCGGAGAAGAAGACCCGCGCAGAGCTGGACCGGCAGGCGGAGGAAAAGCTCGCCGCTTTGGGGTGAGCGTTGCGGTTGCTTGAAGGTGAGCGGGACCCCGGATCACGTCCGAAGCGACACTGAGCTGTTACGTTGCCGCGCAGGATCTGCGTTGCGTGGATGACGGCGGAGTTGCGGGCGCGCCGCGTCTCGACTTCGCTGGTTACGACCGGATGAGCCGGCCTTTTACGCCGTCTCGATCAGGCGATCGGCCTGGGCGCGGGCTTCGTCGGTGATCGTGGCGCCCGACAGCATGCGGGCGATTTCCTCGCGGCGTTCGGCGTCGTCGAGCTGACGCACGCCGGTGCGGGTGACCACGCCGTCGTTGCGCTTGGCGATGAGGAGGTGCGCGGCGCCGCGGGCGGCGACTTGTGGCGAGTGCGTCACGACCAGCAATTGCGCGCTGGAGGCGAGGCGGTGGAGGCGTTCGCCGATCGCCGAGGCCACCGCGCCGCCGACGCCGCGGTCGATCTCGTCGAAGATCATCGTCGCTGCTCCGCCTTCCTCGGCGAGCGCGACCTTCAGCGCGAGGATGAAGCGCGAAAGCTCGCCGCCCGAAGCGATCTTGATCAGGGCGCCGAACGGCGCGCCGGGGTTGGTCGCGATCTCGAACTCGACGCGGTCGCGCCCGGCGGGGCCCCATTGCTCCTCGGGCAGCTCGGCGACGGTGGTGCGGAAGCGAGCGGCATCGAGCTTCAGCGGCGGCAGTTCGGCGGCGACGGCAGCGTCGAGGCGGGCAGCGGCGGCGGCGCGATCGGCCGACAGGCGCTCGGCGGCGGCGAGATAGCTGGTGCGCGCGGTCGCGGCGCGCTGCTGGAGCGCAGCGATGCCTTCCTCGCCGGCCTCCAGCCGATCACGGCGGCCGCGCAGTTCCTCGGCGAGGGCCGCGAGATCGTCGGGCTGAACGCGGTGCTTGCGGGCCATGGCGCGAAGCTCGAACAGGCGGGCCTCGTCATCCTCCAACGCCCGGGGATCGAAGCTCAGGGCGCGCGCGGCCTCGGCCACCTGCTCGGCGGCATTGCCGGCCTCGATCATCGCGCGGTCGATCGCGGCCAGCGCTTCGGCCAGCGCCTCGTGATCGCCGGAGATACGATCGAGGATGCGGGCGGCCTGGCGCATGTTCGACATCGCGCCGTCGGACCCCTCGAGCGTATCGGCGAGAGCGTTCAGATCCTCGGTGATCTTTTCCGACCGCTGCATGATGCGGCGGCGTTCGGCGAGCGCTTCCTCCTCGCCCACTTCCGGTGCGAGCGAATCGAGTTCGGCGACGGCGTGGTCGAGCCATTCGCGGTCGCGCGCTGCGGTCTCGATCTCGGCGCGCGCCTCGGCCAGCGCGTCCTCCGCCTCGCGCCAGCTGCGCCACGACTGCGCCACGGCGGCGGTGTCGAGCCGGGCGAACGTATCGAGCAAGGCGCGGTGGCCGCGCGGGTTCAGGAGGCCGCGATCGTCGTGCTGGCCGTGGATCTCGACGAGGCGCGTGCCGAGCTCGCGCAGCAGCGCCGCGGAAGCGGGCTGGTTGTTGACGAAGCCGCGGCTGCCGCCGTCCGCCTTCACCACGCGGCGAACGATCAGCGGCTCGCCCGAATCGGCCTCGATGCCATTGTCGTCGAGCAGCGCGGCGACGCCGGGGGGCGGATCGAAGGTGGCGGTGACGCTGGCCTGCGCGGCGCCGTGGCGCACGAGGCCGCTGTCCCCGCGCGCACCGAGCGCGAGACCCAGGGCATCGAGCAGGATCGACTTGCCCGCCCCGGTTTCGCCGGTGAGGACGCCAAGGCCGGGGCCGAAATCGAGGTCGAGCGCCTCGATCAGCACCACGTCGCGGATCGAGAGCGCGGTCAGCATGGGTGCGTCAACGCCCTAGGATGCGCGGGGTGCCTCAGGGGTTCTGCGGCGCATCCGCCGAGGGCGTGTCCGATGCGGGCGGCGTGCCGGGCTGGACGCCGGTGGGCGTCGCGGTGCTGGGCGCGTTGCCGCCGGGCGTGGCGCCTGCGCCGCCGCTGGTGGTGGCCGGCGTGGGGGCGCCCGGTGCCTCGGCACGCGGGGTGGGCGCATCGCCCTCGATCGGCAGCACTTCCACCTCGGTCCGCGGCGGGGTGGCCGGCGCGGGCACGGTGAGCTGCGGCACGACCTGTTCGCCCGGCGCGAGCGGCTTGATCGGCGTCGCCGGGTTCTCGCCGAGCAGATCGAAGGCGCGCTTGTACCAATAGGTTTCGGGGTAATTGGCGCCGAGCACCGCGGCGGCGCGCTTCGCCTCTTCGCGCACGCCGAGGGCCAGATACGTCTCGGTCAGGCGCATCAGCGCCTCGGGCGTGTGCGTGGTGGTCTGATAATCGTCGACGACCTTGCGGAAGCGCAGCGTGGCGGCGAGCCACTGGCCGCGGCGTTCGTAGAAGCGGCCAACTTCCATTTCCTTGCCCGCGAGGTGATCGCGCACGAGGTCCATCTTCAGCCGCGCATCGGCGGCATAGCGGCTGTTGGGATAGCGACGGGTGAGCTCGCCAAGCGCGTCCTGTGCCTGCTCGCTGATCTTCTGATCGCGCGTGACGTCGCTGATCTGCTCGTAATAGCTCATCGCGATCAGGTAATAAGCGTAGGGCGCGTCGCGGTTGCCGGGGTGGACCGACAGGAAGCGCTGCGCGCCCTGGATCGCGGCGGTGTAGTTCTTCGCCAGATAGTTGCTGAACGCGCCCATCAGCTGCGCGCGCCGGGCCCAGACCGAATAGGGATGCTGGCGCTCCACCTCGTCGAACAAGGCGGCAGCCACCTTGTACTGGCGCTGATCCAGCTTTTGCTTGGCGGCGGTGTACAGCGTGCCCACGTCGCGCGCGACATAGGGAAGATCACCCTTGGTGCTGTTGCGGGCGCAACCCGCCATCGGCAGGGCGACTGCCGCAAGCAGCAGAGCGACGAGTGGGCGGGACGGATTGATACGCATCGGGAAGGGCCTTTAGCGCAGGGCGGCGCATGCGAACAATGGCGAAACGTTCGCGCCGGTTCGGGGGAAGAAGCGATGTGAAACAGGTTGGTCGTGGCAGCGTTGAGCGGGTAACGAAACATCTTCCAAGATCGGGGCATAAAGATGACTGCAACCTTGCTGGCCACCAAGCGCGTCGAAAAGCCGTGGGGACGCCACAAGCTGTATCCCGGCTTTCCCGATCCCGCGCCCGGCGGCGAGCCGATCGGCGAGGTGTGGTTCCAGTCGCCGCACCCCGAAGAACCCGAGATGCTGATCAAGTACCTGTTCACCAGCGAGAAGCTGTCGGTGCAGGACCATCCGTCGGACGAGGAAGCGCACAAGCGCGGCCTGCCGCGCGGCAAGGACGAATGCTGGCTGATCCTGGACGCCGAGCCGGATTCGACGATCGCGATCGGCCCCAAGCAGCCGATGACCGCCGACGAGCTGCGCGCCAGCGCACTGGACGGTTCGATCGAGGACAAGCTGGACTGGAAGCCGGTGAAGGCCGGGGACTTCTATTATTCGCATTCCGGCGTGGTCCATGCGATCGGCGCGGGGCTGACGCTGATCGAGGTGCAGCAGAATTCCGACACCACTTATCGCCTGTATGACTATGGGCGGCCGCGCGAGCTTCACCTCGACGACGGGATCGCGGTGGCGGACCTCAACCCCTATGTCGCGCCGCCGCAGCCCGGCACGGTCGAGCCGGGACGCACGATCCTGGTGGAAGGGCCCAAGTTCGTGCTGGAGCGCTGGACCGGCGGCAAGCGCGACATCGCGCTGCCCGAGGGCAAGACGGGCTGGCTGGTGCCGATCCGCGGCGAGGGCGTGATCGGCGGCGTCGCGTGGAAGGCGGGCGAGTGCGTGATGGTGACGGGCGAGGAGATCCTGCACGCGTCCGTCGATGCGGACATGCTGTTCGCCTATCCGGGGACGACCCGCATCTGATCGCCAATCGCCGCCGGGAGGCGCGCCACAGGGGGGAATAGCCGCGTGGAACGGCGAACTTGATCGATTGGGCCGCGGTGGCGCTGGCGGCGGGCGCGGGCGTCATCGGCGGGGCGATGAACGCCCTGGCGGGGGGCGGCACCTTTGCGACGCTGCCCGCGCTGCTGGGCATGGGGCTGCCCGCCAATATCGCCAATGCGACATCGAACTTCGCCTTGCTGCCGGGCGCGGCGACCAGCGCCTGGGCGTTTCGCGACGAGCTGGAGCCGGTGGGCGGGCTGTCCGTGCGCGTGCTGGCGAGCGTCACCTTCCTTGCGGGGCTGGTGGGCAGCGCATTGCTGGTGCTGACCCCGTCGCGCACGTTCGACCTCATCATCCCCTGGCTAGTGCTCTACGCCTTCGTGGTGCTGGCGTTCGGGCAGCGCGCGTCGGCGTGGCTGGCGGCGCGGGTGACGATCGGCGTGCCGACACTGATCGTGGTGCAGGTGCTGCTGGGCATTTACGGCGGGTATTTCGGCGGCGGCGTCGGGCTGATGATGACCGCGACCTATGGCCTGCTGGCGGGGCTGGACCCGCGGCGCATGTTCGCGCCGCGCACGCTGATGCTGGCGGTGGCGAATGCCGCGGCGGCGATCGTCTTCGTCGCGGCGGGCATGGTGGCGTGGACCGCGTTCGTGCCGATGATGCTGGGCGCGATCCTTGGCGGATGGGGCGGGGCGGCCGTCGGCAAGCGGCTGCCGCCGGTCGCGGTGCGCATCTGGACCCTGTTCGTGACCGGCGCCACGACACTGGTGTTCTTCTGGCGCGCCTATACCTGAGGATGATCCGCGCTGCCTTCGCCGCGGCGCCGCGCCATGCTAGATGATCGCCGATGACTGCCGTCTATCGCCATCGGCTCGCCACGCGGATCTGGCATGCGATCAACGCAGTCGCGATCTTCATCCTGATCGGATCGGGCCTCGGCATCTCGAACGCGCATCCCCGCCTGTACTGGGGACATTATGGCGCGAACTTCGATCATGCCTGGTGGCAGCTGCCGCGTTTTCCCGCGTGGCTGACGATCCCGGCCAACTACAATCTGGCACTCTCCCGCCGCTGGCATCTGTTCTTCGCGCTGGTGCTGGCGTTCGGGCTGCTCGGCTACATGATCGTCAGCCTGATCAACCGCCACTTCGCGCGTGACCTGCGCGTGCGGCGCGCCGAGCTGGCGCCGAGGCACCTGATCGAGGACGCGCAGGCGCATCTCGATTTCCGCTTCCACGATCCGGAACGGCCGCTGGCCTATAACATCTGGCAGAAGCTGTCGTACGTCGGCGTGATCTTCGTGCTGCTGCCGCTGGTGATCCTGACGGGCCTGGCGCTGTCCCCGAACATGGACGCGGCCTGGCCGTGGCTGATCGAGCTGTTCGGCGGGCGGCAATCGGCGCGCTCGATCCATTTCCTGTGCATGATCGCGCTGACGCTGTTCGTCATCATCCACCTATCGCTGGTGATCCTGGCCGGGCCGCTCAACGAGGTGCGTTCGGTAATCACCGGCTGGTGGCGAGTGCCAGAGGAGCCGCGGCCATGATCATCTCGCGGCGGCGGCTGATCGCGGGCGGGGCGCTGGGCGGTGCGGCGCTGCTGGCGGGATGCGACCGGGTGATCGAGCAGCCCGCGGCGCGGCGGATCCTGTTCATGGGCGAGGACATGCACCGCGGGCTGCAGCGCGCGCTGACCAACCGCGATGCGCTGGCGCCCGAGTTCCGGCCCGACCAACGATCACCCTTCTTCCGACCGAACGGCACGCGCGATCCGGGCACGCCCGAATATGCCGCGCTGCGCGATGGGCGGTTCGCGGACTGGCGGCTGGCGGTGGGCGGGCTGGTGGCGCGGCCGCTGTCCTTGAGCCTCGCCGATCTTGGCGCGATGCCGCAGCGTGCGCAGATCACGCGCCACGATTGCGTGGAGGGGTGGAGCGCGATCGGCAAGTGGCAGGGACCGCAACTGGGCCAGGTGCTGAAGGCGGCGGGGATGCGCGACGGCGCGCGCTACATCGTCTTCACCTGCGCCGACCTGTACGGCGGCGCACCTTATTATGAATCGATCGACCTGATCGACGCCTTTCACCCGCAGACGATCCTGGCCTGGGCGCTGAACGACCGGTTCCTGCCGGTGATGAACGGCGCGCCGTGCCGCCTGCGAGTGGAGCGGCAGCTGGGATACAAGCACGCCAAATATCTGATGCGGATCGACGCCGTGGCGAGCCTTGCAGGCGTAGGCAAAGGCAAGGGTGGCTATTGGGAGGATAATGTCGATTACGATTGGTATGCCGGCATCTGATTGTTACGGGTTCGCACCATGGCCCTGATCGATATCTTCCTCTCGCGCGCCGTGAAGCGCGGAACGTTGACCCTTCATCGCCCCAAGGCTGCGACGCGCACCTATGGCACGCCGGAGCCAGGCTTTCCCGACGTGACGATCCGCTTCGCCGACAGCCGCGTTGCGCTTACGATCGCGCGCAACCCCGCGCTTGGCGCGGGCGAATGCTTCATGAACGGGCGGCTGATCGTCGAGAAGGGCGACATTCGGGACCTCGTCGAGCTGCTGAAGCGCAACGATGCCTGGGAATCGGGGCAGAAGAACCTGAAGCCCGGCCTTGCCGCGCGCACCTTCAACGCGGTGAAATATCGCGCCGACCGGATCAACATGGAGCGCCGATCGAAGCGCAACGTGGCGCATCACTATGACCTGTCGGGACGTTTGTACGACCTCTTCCTCGATCGCGACAAGCAGTACAGCTGCGCGTATTTCACCGATCCGGGCAACAGCCTGGAGCAGGCGCAGGAAGACAAGAAGGCGCATATCGCGGCCAAGCTGGCGCTGAAGCCGGGGATGCGCGTGCTGGACATCGGCTGCGGCTGGGGCGGCATGGCGCTGTACCTCAACAAGCATTTCGACGTCGACGTGCTGGGCGTGACGCTGTCCGAAGAGCAGCTGAAGGTAGCGCGCGAGCGCGCTGCCGAGGCGGGCGTCGCCGACCGGGTGAAGTTCGAGCTGATCGATTATCGCCGCGTCACGGGAAGCTTCGACCGGATCGTCTCGGTCGGCATGTTCGAGCATGTCGGGCCGCCGCAGTATCGCACGTTCTTCCGCAAGTGCCGCGAGCTGCTGACCGATGATGGCGTGATGCTGCTGCACACGATCGGCCGCATGGGTCCTCCGGGCGTCACCGACGACTGGACCGCAAAATACATCTTCCCGGGCGGCTATAACCCGGCGCTGAGCGAGATCGTGACGGCGTATGAGGGGCTGAAGCTGTTCCCGACCGATATCGAGGTGCTGCGCGTCCATTACGCGTACACGCTCGACCATTGGTACGACCGGACGGTGGCGGCCAAGGACGCGATCGTCGCGCTGTATGACGAGCGCTTCTTCCGCATGTGGACCTTCTACCTCGCCGGCGCGGCGGCGGCGTTCCGCAACGGGGGGCTGTGCAATTACCAGGTGCAGCTGACCAAGGGGCGCTATTCGGTGCCGCTGACGCGCGATTACATGATCGAGGGCGAGCGCAAGCTGCGCGAGGGGTAAGGGGGTTGCCGTTGCCCCGGACTGGACCGGGGCCCCGCTGCCTTGCTCGTCAGGTACAGAAGAAGCGGGATCCCGGGTCGAGCCCGGGGTGACGGTGGGATGTGGGATCAGCCGCCGCCGTGGAGGTTGATCTTCTGACCGTTGGTATATTCGCCGTCGGCCGAAACGAAATAAGCGACCGCCGCGGCGACATCCGCCGGGGTGGAGACGCGGCCGAAGGGGGATTGTGCCGCCAGATCGTGGATATCCGCCACGCCGCGCGTCGCCTTGGCTAGCCGCTCGCCCATGTCGGTGACAGTGAGTCCGGGGGCGACAATGTTGGTGCGGATGTTGTTGGGCCGCTCCTCCTTCGACAGAACGAGCGCGAGTGCCTCGGCCGCGGCCTTGCCCATCGAATAGGGCGCACCATTGGGGGCATGATAGAGCGTCGCAACGCTGGAAATCATGATGATGTCGCCGCGACCCTTTTCTTTGGCGCGTTCACGCATCGAGGGGAGGACGAGCTTCGACATGTAGTGCGGCGCGAAGCAGTGGGTGCGCATGACACGCTCGAACTCGGCCGGGTCGGTATCGGCGACGCTCTGCCCACGGCTGGCGATGCCGGCGTTGTTGACGAGGATATCGATGCCGCCGAAGTCAGCGACGACCGCGCCGACCAGTTTCTCGCAATCCTCGAACCGGTCGACCGAGGCGGCATAGGCCTTGGCGCGGCGGCCGAGGCCTTCGATCTCGCGCACCACTTCCTCGGCGGCCTCGGCATCGCGTCGGTAGTTGACCGCGACGTCGGCGCCGTCGCGCGCCAGGCGGAGCGCAATCTCGCGCCCGATGCCGCGGCCCCCGCCGGTTACCAGTGCGACCCGGCCCTCAAGTCCCCCACTCATGCCGCCTGCTCCTTGCTCTTCTTGCTGTAATTCGGGCGGCGCTTCTCGAAGAACGCCTTGATGCCCTCGCCGAAATCGGGGGCGGTCGCGCACAGGATCTGGTTGCGGTCCTCCATCGCCACTGCCGCCTCTAGGCTGGGCGCGTCGATCGACATGCGCAGGCACTCCTTGGTGAGGCGAAGGCCCATCGGCGAGGTGGTGAGCATCTGTTCGATCAGCGGCGCGGCGGCTTCCTCCATCTGGTCGTCCGGCACGACGCGGCTGACGAGGCCGGTGGCGAGTGCGCGATCGGCGGTGATGAAATTGCCGGTGAGCATGAATTCGGCTGCCACGCTCGCGCCGACCAGGCGGGGGAGGAAGTAGCTGACGCCGATGTCGCAGGCGGAAAGGCCAATGCGGATGAAAGCGGCGTTCATGCGGACGGATTCGCCCGCGATGCGGATGTCCGATGCCAGCGCCATCGCGAAGCCGCCGCCGCATGCGGGCCCGTGGACCAGGCTGATGATCGGCTGCGGGCAATAGCGCATCTTCATCACGATCTCGGCGATCGAGCGCTGGTGCGCGAGGCGATCGATCGTATCGAACTCGGAACGGCCGCCCTCCTGAAGATCGAGGCCGGCGCAATAAGCGCGGCCGGCGCCCTTCAGCACGACGACGCGGCAGTCGCGATCCTTGTGGAGCGCGCCGAAATAATGGCTCAGCTCCTCGACGTGGCGATCGTTCAGCGCATTCAGGACGTGCGGGCGGTTCATCGTCACCCAATCGACTTCGCCCCGGCGCTCGACCGAGATCATCTCATATTCCAACGTGCCTCTCCCGTTCCTGCTTGTTGCACTGATCTGTTGACGGCGCATCCTACATAACTAAAGTTATCCTGCAATCGCGAGGTCGCATGAGACCCGCGCACGACTCGGGAGGGGATGCTTTGAAGCTTGGACCAGATATCGCCGCGATCATCACTGGCGGCGCCTCGGGACTGGGGCTCGCGACGGCGAAGGCGCTGCGCGCGGAAGGCGTGAAGGTCGCGCTGTTCGACAAGAATGGCGAGATCGGCCCGGGCGTCGCGGAGGAAATCGGCGCGGTCTATTGCGAAGTGGACGTCATGGACCAGGCGTCGGTCGACGCCGGCTTCGCCAAGGCGCGTGCAGCGAACGGCCAGGAGCGTATCCTGGTGAACTGCGCCGGTGGCGGCTTCGGCGGGCCGAACAAGACGGTCGCGCGGTCGAAGGAAGACGGCTCGATCAAGCCCTATCCGGTCGAGAACTACCAGAAGACGATCGAGCTGAACCTCGTCGGCTCGTTCCGCTGCATCGTCGGCGCGGCTGCCGGGATGATGACGCTGGAGCCGACCGAGGATGGCGACCGCGGCGCGATCGTCAACACCGCGAGCGTCGCGGCGGAGGACGGCCAGATCGGGCAGGTGGCCTATACCTCGGCCAAGGCGGGCATCGTCGGCATGACGCTGAACGTCGCGCGTGACCTGTCGTCGGAAGGCATCCGCTGCAACACGATCCTGCCGGGCATATTCGACACGCCGCTGCTGGGCCGTGCGAAGCCGCAGGTGAAGGCCGCGCTTTCCGCCATGGTGCCGTTCCCCAAGCGGCTGGGCATGCCGGAGGAATATGCCAAGCTTGCGCTGGAGATGATCCGCAACGGCTATTTCAACGGCGAGGACGTGCGGCTGGACGGCGCGATCCGGATGCAGCCCAAGTAACCAACAGGATGGCAGCTTCCCGTTCGTGCTGGGCATGGCCGAAGCACGAACGGCGCGGGCGGGGAGAGTTTAGATGAACTTCGATTATTCCGACGACCAGAAGATGCTGAAGGACGAGGCGCGCAAGTTCCTCGCCGCGAAGTGCGACGCCAAGGTGGTTCGCGGCGTGCTCGACAATGACGACCGCGCCTATGACGAGGCGCTGTGGAAGGGCGTGGCCGAGCAGGGCTGGCTGGGCGCGGCGATCCCTGAGGAGTTCGGCGGGCTGGGGCTCGGCCATGTCGAGCTGTGCGCGCTGGCGGAGGAACTGGGCCGCGCCTGTGCGCCGATCCCGTTCGCCTCGACCGTTTACTTCGTCGCCGAGGCGCTGATGAAGTTTGGCTCGCAGGAGCAGAAGGCCAAGTGGCTGCCGAAGATCGCCGCGGGCGAAGTGATCGGCGCGTTCGCGACGGCCGAGGGCAAGGGGCCGGTGACGGTGCGCTCGATCAAGACGAGCGTGTCGGGCGGGAAGCTGACCGGCGAGAAGATCCCGGTCACCGATGGCGATGTCGCTGACCTGATCGTCGTGCTGGCCAAGGACGGGCTGTATCTGGTCGAGAAGGGCGAGGGCGTATCGGCCGAGGTACTGACGACGCTGGACCCGACGCGATCGGCGGCGAAGCTGACCTTCTCCGGCGCGCCGGCCGAGCGGCTGGGGGACGAGGACGGCATTGCGGCGATGCAGGCGGTGTTCGACCGCGCGGCGATCCTGCTGGCGTTCGAGCAGGTCGGCGGTTCGGACAAGTGCCTGGAGATGGCCAAGGCCTATGCGCTGGAGCGCCATGCCTTTGGGCGCGCGATCGCCGGCTATCAGGCGATCAAGCACAAGCTGGCCGACATCTATGTGAAGAACGAGATCGCGCGGTCGAACGCCTATTACGGCGCCTGGGCGCTCAACACCGATGCGGGCGAGCTGCCGCTGGCGGCGGCGACCGCGCGCGTCGCGGCGAGCGAGGCGTTCTGGTTCGCCGCCAAGGAAAATATCCAGACGCATGGCGGCATCGGCTTCACCTGGGAAGCGGACCCGCAGCTTTATTACCGTCGCTCGCGGCAGCTCAGCCTCGTGGCGGGTGCGCCCGCGACGTGGCGTGAGCGGCTGGTGAGCCAGCTTGAAATGAAGAACGCCGCCTGAGCGCGTGAGAGGATAGCGAGATGGACTTCAACGATTCCCCGGAAGAAGCCGAGTATCGCGCCAAGGCGCGCGCCTGGCTGGAAAAGAACGTCGCCGAGCACAAGGCGATGAATCACGCCGACGACATGGCGGCGGGCAAGGCGTGGCAGCGGCGCAAGGCCGAGGCCGGCTATGCGCAGATCACCTGGCCCAAGGAATGGGGCGGCGCCGGCGGCACGCCGATCCAGTCGGTGATCTTCGGCCAGGAAGAGGCCAAGTTCCCCGTGCAATACGGCTATTTCACCATCGGGCTCGGCATGTGCGTGCCGACCGTGATGGCCTTCGCCGATGCCGATACCAAGAAGCGCTTCGTCGGCCCGGCGCTGCGCGGGGAGGAAATCTGGTCGCAGCTGTTCTCCGAACCCGCGGGTGGCTCCGACGTGGCGGCGATCCGCACCCGTGCGGTGCGGGACGGCGACGATTGGGTGGTGAACGGCCAGAAGGTGTGGACATCTGGCGCGCATTATTCGGACTATGGCATCGTCCTGGTCCGCACCAACCCGGACGTGCCCAAGCACAAGGGCCTGACGATGTTCTGGCTCGACCTGAAATCGCCGGGAGTCGAGATCCGGCCGATCCACCAGATGTCGGGCGGGTCGAACTTCAACGAAGTGTATTTCACCGACGTTCGCATCCCCGATTCGCAGCGGCTGGGCGCGGTGGACGACGGCTGGAAGGTCGCGCTGGTCACGCTGATGAACGAGCGGCTCGCGGTCGGCGGTGCGAGCGGGGCGAGCCCGAAGGAGATCCTGGCGCTGGCCAAGGATCTGGACGCGGCGGACGGCCCGCTGATCAAGGACAGCGCGTTCCGCCAGCGGCTGGCCGACTGGTACGTCCAGTCCGAGGGGCTGAAGAACACCCGCATGCGCACGATGACCGCGCTGAGCCGCGGGCAGACGCCGGGACCGGAAAGCTCGATCGGCAAGATCATCGCCGCCAACGTGCTGCAGGACCTGGGCAATGCCGCGGTGGAGGCGGAGGATCAGTATGGGATCATCAACGATCCCGCGCTGCTGCCGCTGAAGGGGCTGTTCCAGGGCGCGGTGATGAACGCGCCGGGCCTGCGCATCGCCGGCGGCACCGACGAGATCCTGAAGAACATCATCGCCGAGCGCGTGCTTGGCCTGCCGGGCGAAATCCGGACGGACAAGGACGCGGCGTTCAAGGATCTCGCCGGCTGAGGCGATGTAGAAGGATCAACTGACGATCGTTACCGGGGTTCGGCGGGCGACGGGAATGCAGCGGTTCGATGCCGCTGCCGCTCCCCGGCTCTCCGGACCCCGGTGTTCGTCCGGCGTCCGACGTCGCGAGATCTATCGCCCGCACCGGCGATCGCCGTCCGGATTTTCCAAACGCAGCCGCGTTATGCGAACGGCCGATGCCGGCGGCATCGGGGCGGTGTTGCCCTGACGCCACGGTGTGGCCCGGGAACGTCGCTGCTGCATTCACTGGGTGTTCAATCCCTTACCGCTATGCCACCCCCGATGCGGATGCTCATTCCCCTTGCCTTGCTGTTGCCGGCCGCGCCCGTTGCCGCGCAACCGGGCGACCAGCAGCGCGACGGCATCGCCGCGTGGCGGGCGTTGCGCGAAGGACGCATCCTTTCGATCAAGGACATCGAGCGGCGGGTGATCCCGACGATGAAGGACGCGCAATATATCGGTTTCGATTTCGAGATGCCGAGCGCGATCTACACGCTGAAGTTCCTCAAGGACGGCAATGTCATCTGGGTGGATGTGGATGGACGTTCCGGCCAAGTGATCGGTCGCACCGGCAAGTGAGCACACTTTTGCGCACGCCACGGCGGTGCTAACCACCCCTCTTCATTTCCGGGAGTCACCATGCGCGTCCTGATCGTCGAGGATGAGCCCAATCTGGGCCAGCAATTGAAGAATACGCTGGAGGGCGCCGGCTATGCGATCGACCTCGCCACGGACGGCGAGGAAGGGCATTTCCTCGGCTCGACGGAGAATTACGACGCGATCGTGCTCGATCTTGGCCTGCCGGAGATCGACGGGCTGACCGTGCTCGACCGCTGGCGCAAGGAAGGCAAGGTGACGCCGGTGCTGGTGCTGACGGCGCGTGACAGCTGGTCCGACAAGGTGGCCGGGCTCGACGCTGGCGCGGACGATTATGTCGCCAAGCCGTTCCAGACCGAGGAACTGATCGCCCGCCTGCGCGCGCTGATCCGCCGGGCATCCGGCAACGCCTCGTCCGAGCTGACGGCTGGCGACGTTCGCCTCGACACCCGATCGGGCAAGGTGACGCGCGCCGGCGAGCCGGTGAAGCTTACCGCGCAGGAATACAAGCTGCTGTCATACCTGCTGCATCACAAGGGCAAGGTGGTCAGCCGCACCGAGCTGATCGAGCACATCTACGACCAGGATTTCGACCGCGATTCGAACACCATCGAAGTGTTCGTGACGCGCATCCGAAAGAAGCTGGGCCAGGACGTGATCACCACGATCCGCGGCCTTGGTTACAGCCTGGAAGATCCGTCGGCGTGAAGATCGCTCGGCTCTTCCCATAGGCCGATGCGGGCATAGCCTGCCTCGCGCCAGCTGTCGGGGGCGGCAAGGCTCGAGTCCACGCTGGCGACGCCGGGGACGTTGCTGGAGGAAACCGCGGGGGGAACGGCATAGGCGGGGGTGATGCCGGCAATCGCCCAGGACGCCAGCAGGAAGCCGGCAAGCATGCTGACGACAAGACCGCCCAAGAACCCGACGGCATATAACGGAAAGGTACGCGCCACGACTGGTCTCCCTTCTCCGCTGCCCAACATCATGGCGACGACATGGTTCCGAATCGCGACGAAGTGAACAACGGCGCAAAGATCCGGCGTGCGGGATCCTTGACGCGTCGCATGATCGTGATCGCGGCAGTGTGGATCAGCTTGCTGCTGGCGGGCGGAGGATTTGCGCTCGACCGCGTGCTGACTTCTGCCGTCACGCAAAACTTCGACGATCAACTGGAATATGTGCTTCGTTCCTTGCTGGTCTCAGCCGAAATCGGCCCGGACGGCGAGGTGATGTTCAACCGCGAGCCGGCCGACCAGCGCTTCCTGGAGCCGTATTCGGGGCTCTACTGGCAGGTTTCCGCCAAGGGGCGGGAGGCGTTTCCGTCACGATCCTTGTGGGACCGGCAGCTCGATTATGGCCAGCCGCACGACGATCGCGCGGTGCACATCTACGACAGCACGCAGTTCGGTGCGGAAAAGCTGCGCGTCGTCGAGCGCGACGTGAAGCTGCCGGGATCGGACGTGCGCTGGCGGTTCCAGGTGGCGCAGAGCCGCGAGGGGCTGGACGCGCAGATCGGCGCGCTACGCCGCACGCTGGTGCGCAGTTTCCTGTTGCTTGGGCTGGGACTGGTGGTTCTGGCGGCGCTGCAGACGTTCTACGGGCTGCTGCCGCTGAGGAAGCTGCGGCTGGAGATCGCGCGGATGCGCGGCGGGCGGACGAACCGCGTTGGCGGGCCGATGCCGAACGAAGTCGCGCCGATGGTGGAGGAGCTGAACGCCCTTGTCGCGCATAACGAGACGCAGGCGGAGGAAGCGCGGCGCCACGCCGGGAACCTCGCCCATGCGCTGAAGACGCCGCTGACGGTGATCATGAATGCGGCGACCGCGCAGTCGGACGATCTGGCGGACACCGTGGTGCGCGAGGCGCGCACGATGCGGCGGCAGGTGGACCATCATCTGGCGCGCGCCCGCGCGGTCGGCCGGCGCGGATCGGCGCACAGCCGGGCGGAGGTGTGGCCGAGTGTCGAATCGGTCGAGCGGGCAGTGCGGCGGCTCTATCCGCATGTGCGGGTGGACGTGGACGGGCCGAAGGACCTGGTCGCGCACATCGAGCGGCAGGACCTCGACGAGATCATGGGCAACCTGGTCGAGAATGCCGCGAAATATGGCGGCGGCAGCGTGTTCGTGACCGTGGGCGCGCAGGCCGGGTTCGTCGAGATCCTCGTCGAGGATGACGGGATGGGCATTCCCGAGGAAGACCGCATGCGGATCTTCGATCGCGGAGTGCGGCTGGATACGGGGAAGCCGGGGACCGGCCTTGGCCTCGCGATCGTGCGCGACGTGGCGGAGATCTACGAAGGCACGGTGAGCCTGGAAGAGAGCGAGGACCTGGGCGGGCTGCTGGTGCGGCTGCGGCTGCCGATGGCGACGTGATGGGGTAAGGAGCGGACCCCGGACCTAGGCCGGGGTGGCGCAAGTTGCTCGGCCAGCCCCGACGTCCCGCGGGACGACGGGGTTGGCGGTCAGGCCGCTTCCCTTACCCGCATGGCGTCTGCGGCGATGGCGATGCTGCGCTTGCGGGCTTCGTGATCGTAGATGCTGCTGGTGAGCATCACTTCGTCGACGCCGGTGCGCTTGACGAAGGCTTCAATGCCGGCGGCAACGTCGTCGCGGTCACCGATCGCGCTGCACGAGAGCACCGAGTTCAGGATCGCGGCATGTGAGCGCGGCAGGCTTTCCAGATAGCCGCGGACGGGCGGCTTCATCTTGCCCGGGTTGCCGGTGCGCAGCGCAACGAACTGCTGCTGCTGCGAGCTTGCCAGGAACTCCGCCTCGTCGCGCGTCTCCGCGGCGAAGACGTTGAAGCCGGCCATCGCATACGGCTTGTCGAGCGCCGCCGAGGGGCGGAAATCGCGGCGGTAGATGGCCATGGCTTCGTCCAGCGCATCGGGCGCGAAATGCGACGCGAAGGCATAAGGCAGGCCGAGGATCGCGGCGAGCTGCGCGCCGAAGGTGGAGGAGCCGAGAATCCACAGCTCGGGCTTCGCGCCGGCGCCGGGGGTGGCGGTGATGCCGGTGCGGCCATCGTCCGCGAAATAGCTCTGCAGCTCGACCACATCGTTCGGGAAGGCGTTGGGATCGCTGTCGAGCGTGCGGCGGATCGCGCGGGCGACGCGCTGATCGCTTCCGGGGGCGCGGCCGAGGCCGAGATCGATCCGGCCGGGGAAGAGCGCGTCGAGCGTGCCGAACTGCTCGGCGATCTGCAGCGGCGCGTGATTGGGCAGCATGATGCCGCCGGCGCCGACCCGGATCGTGCTGGTCGCTGCGCCGACGTGCGCGATCACCACCGCGGTGGCGGCCGACGCGATGCCGGCCATGCCGTGATGCTCGGCCACCCAATAGCGGTTGTAGCCATTGGCCTCCGCATGGCGCGCGAGATCCGCGGCATTCGCGAGCGCGCCGGCGACGGTGCCGCCTTCGACGACGGGGACGAGATCGAGCAGCGAATATTTGGTCATATTCGAAATGTGGGCCGACCGGTTGCGGATCGCAACCGTGCTTTGCCCTTCAGCCGGCCCAAGCTGGGCTTGGGGAGGATGTACGGCGATCGGCATTGCCCAATGCGCGCGTGCCGCTTAACGCACCGCCATGCCGCCGGACCTTGACCATATCCGCGCCTGGGTCTTCGATCTCGACAACACGCTGTATCCGTCGAGCGCGGACCTGTTCGCGCAGATCGATGCGAAGATGACCGATTACATCGCGCGGCTGCTGGACCTCGACCGCGTGGAAGCGCGCCGGATCCAGAAGGCGTATTTCTTCGGCCATGGCACGACGCTGGCCGGGCTGATGGCCGAGCACCAGGTGGACCCGCACGATTTCCTGAACTTCGTCCATGACGTGGAGATGGACGTGCTGGAGGAGAATGTGCCGCTTGCCGCGGCGGTGGCGAAGCTGCCGGGGCGCAAGGTGGTGTTCACCAACGGCGACGGACCCTATGCGCGGCGCGTGCTCGACCGGCTGGGGCTGGGGCGAAGCTTCGAGGCGATCCACGACATCCACGCGATGGACCTGGCGCCCAAGCCCGCCGCCTCCGCCTATGAAGGGCTATGCGCCTCGCTCGACATCGATCCCACGACCGCGCTGTTCGCCGACGACATGGCGCGCAACCTGGCGCCGGCCAAGGCGATCGGCATGACGACCGTGTGGGTCGACAATGGATCCGAGCAGGCGGCGGACATGGACCGCAGTTTTATCGATTACACGACCCACGACCTGACGGCGTGGCTGGAAGGGATATTGGAGACGGCATGAGCGACCTCGAAGCGACCATCGACGCAGCCTGGGAGAATCGCGCGGAGATCGGCCTTACCACGGCGGGCGAGGTGCGGATCGCGGTGGACCGGGCGCTGGCGCTGCTCGATTCGGGCGCGGCGCGCGTGGCGGAGCCGGACGGCGAGGGCGGCTGGCGCGTCAACCAGTGGCTGAAGAAGGCGGTGCTGCTGTCGTTCCGCCTCAATGACAATGCGCTGATCGACAACGGGCCGGGCGCTGGCCACTGGTTCGACAAGGTGCCGTCGAAATTCTCTGGCTGGAGCGAGGGCGAGTTCCGCGATGCCGGTTTCCGCGCGGTGCCGGGCAGCGTGGTGCGGCGCGGCGCCTTCATCGGCAAGGGCGCGATCCTGATGCCGAGCTTCGTCAACATCGGGGCTTATGTCGGCGAGGGGACGATGGTCGATACCTGGGCGACGGTGGGCAGCTGCGCGCAGATCGGCAAGAACGTCCACCTTTCGGGCGGCGCGGGGATCGGCGGCGTGCTGGAGCCGCTGCAGGCGGACCCGGTGATCATCGGGGACGGCGCGTTCATCGGTGCACGGTCCGAAGTGGCGGAAGGCGTGCGCGTCGGCGAAGGCGCGGTGCTGTCGATGGGCGTGTACCTTGGCGCCTCGACCAAGATCATCGACCGCGCGACGGGCGAGACGTTCATCGGCGAAGTGCCGCCTTATGCCGTGGTGGTGCCGGGAACGACGACGACCTCGGGCGGGCTGGGCCTGTATTGCGCGGTGATCGTGAAGCGCGTCGACGAGCGCACCCGCAGCAAGACGAGCATCAACGAGCTGCTGCGCGACTGAGGCGGGGGCGGGCGCCGGGCTCGTTTGCGCCGCTGCCGCTTACGGAAGCGGCGGCGTGGCCGGTTCGGGCGGGCGAACGAGGGCGAGGACGTGGTTCTCGCACACGTTGACGCTGAAGGTGATCGTGCGGCGATCCTGATCGTCGCGCGGATCGATGGTGGTGAGTTCCAGCCCGTCGAAGCGGCAGGGGCCGCGCCAGTAGGTTTCGCGGGAGTAGCTGGTCACTTCCATCGCGGAATTGTTCGGGCGCTCGTTGAAGTTGAGGAATTCGTAGCTGTCAGGATCCCGGCGAAGCTGGCGGCGCACGCCCGGGGCGTAGACAAACTTCGTGAGATGCCGGCGCGAGGTGCTGGGATCGCGCACGCTGACGATCTTTCGATCAGAACAATTCACCAAGAGCAGCACGCCGGTTTCGTTGCGGCGACCGGGCCCGGCAAATGCCATCAGGCTGAAACGGTCGCCCGGCACCGCCGCGAGCGTTTGCGTACAGACGGCGTCGCGGACGCTTTTCTTTGCCACATCAGCCTGTGCCGTCGGAGGCGGCGCAGAAACAAGCATCGCGAGCAGCATCAGCATGGTGATGATGCTGACACAGCATCAGCTATTCTGCCAGTGATCTTGCGAACCGCGTGGACAGTCGTGATCGGCGGCGCGCCGCTGCCTTTGCGATGAACCGGACGTTGTGCTGCGTTCATGCAACCCTCGCCATCAGCACACGTTACGACCCCGTCACTTGTTTGGGGTCTTCTTGGAGGGAAGTTACATGCGTAAGATGATGCTGGCGCTTGGCGCCTCGGCGTTGGTGCTGCCGACGCTCGCCGTGACCACTACCGATGCCGATGCGCAGCGCCGCTATCAGTATCGCGAATGGAAGGGCACGGACGGCCGCTGGCGCTGCCGCAAGCCGGACGGCACGACCGGCCTGATCGTCGGTGGCGTTGCGGGCGCCCTGGTCGGCCGCACGATCGATACGCGCGGCGATCGCACGCTGGGCACGCTGGGCGGCGCTGCGGTGGGCGCGCTCGCCGGCCGCGAAATCGAGCGCAGCGGCAGCCGCAAGCGTTGCCGCTGATCGGCGCTGCCACCATCTGAGTTTCTGGGGGCGCGGTCTGATGCAGGCTGCGCCCCTTGCGCTTTGAGGAGAAGACGAGATGCCGACACGTAGTGGTTCCGCGCGGTATGAAGGCTTTGGCAAGGACGGAAAGGGTTGGGTTTCGACCCAGTCCGGCGTGCTGGCCGATCAATCCTATGGTTTTGGCACGCGCTTCGAGGATACGCCGGGGACGAACCCGGAAGAGCTGATCGCCGCCGCCCATGCGAGCTGTTTCACCATGGCGCTGAGCTTTGCGCTGGCGCGCGCCGGGCACGACAAGGGCACGCTGGAAACGACCGCCAAGATCTCGCTGGAGAAGGACGGCGACGGCTTTTCGATCACCAAGTCCGCGCTTGATCTGCGGGCCTCGGTCCCGGGCATCTCGTCCGACGAGTTCGAGAAGATCGCAGCGGATGCCAAGGCGAATTGCCCCGTGTCCAAGGTGCTGAACTGCGAGATCACGCTGACACATTCGCTGGCGGAATGACCATCGTCGCCGTTGCCCGTACGTAGCTTAACGTATCGGCAACGGCGGCGCGCACGCGGATGCTCTTTCGTTCACAGGACGGGAGAGAAACATGCGTCTGCTCGTTGTTGCTACGCTGGTCGCGACAACCTTCGCTGCTGCGCCGGCGCAGTCGCAGGGCCCTCCCGGGCAACCGCCGCCCGGACGCCCGGGCGGACCGGGTGCGGGGCCACCGCCCCGTCCGCAGGGGCCCGGCCCGGTGCGGCCGCCGGGAGCGCAAGGGCCCGGGCCGGTACGCCCGCCGGGTGGGCCGGCGTGGAACCGCCCGCCGAATATGCGGCCGCCGGCCCCGCTGCCGTCAAACTGGCGCAACAATTGGAGGCAGTGGCGCCGCTGGGACTATAACCGGCCGCCGCCGGGGCAGCCCTGGTATTATGCCGACCATTATTACCGTGACGGCCGCTATTATCGGCCGCGGCGTCTGGGGCGGTACGACCGCATCTATCGCGGCTTTAACGGGCGCTATTATTGCCGGCGCAGCGACGGGACGACCGGGCTGATCATCGGCGGGATCAGCGGCAGCATTCTGGGCAGCCTGCTCGGCAATGGCGATTCGAACACCGTCGGCGCGCTGATCGGGCTGGGCGCGGGTGCGGCGCTCGGCAATGCAATCGATCGTGGGCAGGTGATCTGCCGCTGATCGGTGAGTGAGCAGAAAAGGGAGCCGGGGCTCAGCGGGCGATCGCTGGGCCTCGTCGCTTTTGGTAGCGCGGGAGGCTAGAGCCACAGGCGTGAGTGGCGAATTGACAGTCCTGGGCGCGGTGCTGGCCGGCGGCGAGGCGCGGCGGTTCGGATCGGACAAGGCGCTGGCGCTGTTCGAGGGACGGCCGCTGATCGACCATGTGATCGCGCGACTGGCGCCGCAGACGGATGGTGTGGTGGTGGTGGGCCGCGATCATGCGGGGCTGGCGCGTGTGCAGGATCGGCCGGCCCATGGCCTGGGGCCGCTGGGGGCCATTGCCGGCGCGCTTCACTGGGGGCGTGCGCACGGGTTCGACGCGGTGCTGACGGTGCCGTGCGATACGCCGCTGCTGCCATTGGATCTTGCGCACGCACTGGCGGGCGAGGGGGCGGCAGTGGTGGATGGGCTGCCGGTGATCGGCTGGTGGCCAACCACCCTGTCAGGCGCGCTGGACGCCTGGTTGGCGGAAGACCGGTCGCGCGCGGTGCGGCACTGGGCAGCGGCGGTGGGCGCGCGATCGGTGGTGCTGGAGACGCTGCCGGCGAATGTGAATACGGTGGCGGATCTGGACGGGCTAAGCGGCGCTTAGCCGATCCAGCGCCAGATGCCGGCGGGCCAGCCGGCGAGCGGGAGGTGCGCCCAGGTGGCGACCAGCCAGACGGTGACGCCGCCGCCGAGCGCATGCATGCCGATCTTGCCGATGCGCGCGCGATGCTGCGCGATGGCGAGGAACGGCCAGTAGCTGGTGCGCCGTTCCCATTCGCGCCAGAATTCGGGCTGCAGCGCCTCCTTCTTGCGATCCTGCAGATGCGCACCGACTAGCGCGAGGATGATGATCGCGCCGGCCAGCACGATGTTCGCCGGATCAGGGAAGACGAGGATGTGGACGAGGCCCCAAATGGCCAACCCCCACATCATCGGGTGGCGGGTGATGGCGAAGACGCCGCGTGCCTCCGGCACCACATCGGTCTTCGCTTCGGGCAGCGCGGGATTGCGGACGAGCGAGCCCATGAAGAGGATCGCGCCGGCCAGCATCAGCACGGTGCCGAGCGCCCACAGGCCATCACCGACCGGCCAGAGCGGGGCTTCGGCTGGCGCCGCGCGATAGGCGAGCGCCAGCCAGACCAGGGTGATCAGCGAAACGAGGCTGTAGAGGCCAAGGAAACCCTTTTCGCCGGCCGCGCGCACCAGCGGCGCGCGCAACGGGTGGGAGAGGAGGAAATGCGTCCCAACGAAGGCGATTGCTGCCGCGACGACATTTCCCATCCTCTTCCCCCCTTTTAGCTTATCGGCGTGTTTCGCCTGCCGTGTTGACCCCTGCGGCCTGCGGCTCGGCCAGCTCGGCTTCCCCCGCGAGGCCATGGCCCGCCTCGTCGCGCAGCGTATCGAGATGCATCCAGCGGCGCACCAGCGGGCTGAGTGCCAGCACCGCGACCGCGATGCCGATCGTCCACCAGCCGATCGTGGAATAGATGGCGAGCGTGCCCTCCTTGGTCATCTCTCCGCCTTCGCCGCCGGTCGCCTCGCCGATCTTGCCGGCGACGAAATTGCCGACCGCCGTCATGTAGAACCACGCGCCCATGATGAGGCTGGCGAGGTGCTTGGGGGCGAGCCGGTTCATCGCGCTGAGGCCGACGGGCGACAGGCAAAGCTCTCCGGTCGTCTGCAGGAAGTAGATCGCGAAGACGAAGAACACCGGCGTCGCGACTTCGACGCCGACGGTGTTCGCGCCCCAGACGAAGACCAGGAACGACAGGCCGACCTGCGCCAGCGCAAGGCCGAACTTGGCCGGCGCGGACGGCTCCAGCCCGCGCTTGCCGAGCCATACCCACAGCCCGGCGAAGATCGGGCCGAGCAGGACGATGTAGATCGGGTTGATCGACTGGAAGAGCGATGCCGGGACCCCGCCACGATCGACGTAGCGATCGGTGTAGAGGTTGAGGCTGCCGCCGGCCTGTTCGAACAGGCCCCAGAACACCGGATTCAACGCGATCAGGAACAGCACCGCGAACATGCGATCGCGCGCGTGCGGCTCGAGCTTGAAGCTTTCGAACAGCACATAGCCGAGCAAGGCGACGCCCGAGATGATCAGCAGCGTCTGGATCACGCTCTGATACTGGATCAGCGCCCAGATCACCGCGATCGCGGCGAGGCCGAGGCCGTACAGCGACAATTCCTTCTTCTTCGTCAGCGGGTTCGGCGCTTCGCCCTTGCCGAGCAGCAGCGGCTTGCCGAGGATGAAGACGATCAGGCCAAGCAGCATGCCGACGCCGGCGGCGCCGAAGCCATAGGCCCAGCCATAGGTTTCACCCAGCCAGCCGGCCATGATCGTGCCGATCGCGGCGCCGGTGTTGATGCCGATGTAGAAGATCGTGTACGCACCGTCGCGGCGAACGTCGGTCAGCGGATAGAGCTGGCCCACGATGACCGAGATGTTCGCTTTCAGGAAGCCCGAGCCGACGATGATGAAGGCGAGCGCCAGCCAGAAGACGTTGATCGCGGCCGATCCCTGGCCGCCGTCACCTTCCACCGCCATCAACAGGTGGCCGAACGTCAGCAGCACGGCGCCGTAGAGCACCGCCTTGCGCTGACCCAGATAGCGATCGGCGAGATAGCCGCCGAGCACCGGCGTGATGTACACGAGGCTGGTGTAGGCGCCGTAGATGAGGTTCGACTTGCCGTCGTCGAACAGCCAGTGCTTCGTCAGGTAGAAGATCAGCAGCGCGCGCATGCCGTAGTAGGAAAAGCGTTCCCACATCTCGGCGAAGAACAGGACGTAGAGCCCCTTCGGGTGCCCCATGAACTCGGGGCCCTTGGTGGTCGCGGCGGCGGCACCGCCGGCCAGCAGGATCGCGAGAAACCCTAACGCGATCGCGGGAATGATGGGCAAGGATACGCTCCCCAGGTGATTACGATCGGGGCGGTCGCCCCGGAAGTGGCGAGCCTAGCGCGGAAATTCGCGCTGCTAAAGCATTGTTACGAACGAAACGTTTCTGAGGGGGTGCTCGACTTGCGAGCCGTTCGCGATAAGAGGGTGCATGTTCAACGATACCGCCACGCCATTGTCGCTTCTCGCCACCCGCCGATCGGGCAAGCCGCGCGACCTCGGGGCGCCCGGACCGAGTGAGGAGCAGCTGGCGCAAATGTGCGCCATCGCTGCGCGCACGCCCGATCACGGCAAGCTGGCGCCATGGCGGTTCGTGATCGTCGGCGCGGAGCAGCGCGACGCCTTCGCGACGTTGCTGCTGGATGCCTATCGCGCCGACCGCCCGGAGGCGAAGCGGGCGGAGATCGAGGCAATCGAGCAATTCGCGCACCAGGCGCCGGCGCTGGTGGTGGCGCTATCCTCGCCGCGACTCGACAGCCAAATTCCCGTGTGGGAGCAGGAACTGTCGGCAGGCGCGGCGTGCATGAACCTGTTGCACGCAGCGCATGCGATGGGTTTTGCCGGCGGATGGCTGACGACCTGGGCCGCGTTCAACGACCGGGTGCGCGACGCGTTCGGCGCGGCGCCCGAGCGGATCGCGGGGTTCATCTTCATCGGCACGCCCACGCGCCCGCTGGACGAACGCCCGCGGCCGGACCTCGCCACGACCGTCCGGAAGTGGACAGCTTAAGACTCGACTGGGCGCACCATTGCTGTATTAAGGCAGCATGACAGCGCTGAGCAGTGAGGACAGCCCGGTCTACATCCGGCTGCGTGGCACGATCGCGGCGGGGATCCTGCGCGGTGACTTCCGCGCCGGCGACCAGCTTCCCTCCGTCAGGGCGCTTGCCGCCGAGCATGGCGCCAACCCGCTGACCGTCGCCAAGGCCTATCAGTCGTTCCAGGACGAAGGCTATGTCGAGGTGCGGCGCGGTGTGGGCATGTTCGTGCTGCCGGGCGCCGCGGAGCGGCTCCGCGTGGCGGAGCGCGATGCGTTCGTGACCCAGCAATGGCCGCGGATCCGCGCTTATATCGATCTGCTGGGACTGGATCTGGCGGGCCTGCTGGAGCGCGAGCGGGCCTGAGCGGTGCCGTTTCGGCCAAGTTTCACGACAAAGGACAAGAGGCTGGAGCGCGGGCTGTGCCCGGCCTGACGGTGCTTTGCGTCAGCCGGCCAAGGCCTGGAGCAGGGCAGTGGCGGGTGCGCGATCCGGGAAGGCGGGGTCGCGCAGCGCGATCGAGATCTGCGCGCGCGCTTCGGCCTTGCGGCCCGCTTCTGCCAGTGCCTGCGCAAGATGCCAGGCGATGCCGGCATGGGCGGGGGCGAGCTTCGAGGCCTTGACGAGCAACTGCAGCGCGCCGGGCGTGTTACCGCCCTCATAGAGCGCCCAGCCGTAAGCGTCGCAGACGGCGGGGTTCATCGGCGCCAGGGAATATCCATGGCGGGCGTAGATCGTCGCCGTTGGCGCGTCGCCGGCACCGGAATAGGCGTAGCCGAGCTGGGCCATCAGCAGCGCGTCGCGGTTCCCGATCGCGGCGCGCAGATCCTCGAGCGTCTCGATCGCTGGTTCCCATTCGCGAGCGGCGAGCTGAAGGTTCGCCAGCGCGCGGCGGGCGACGAGGCTTTGCGGATTCTGCGACAGGTACAGCGCCAGCGCCTCCGCACCGAGCCGCTGCTGGCCAGTGTGGCCGGCGGCCTCGGCGAGCCGCAGCAGCGCGGGCGCATCGAAGCGGAGATCAGCGGCACGACGGTATGCATCGAGCGCGGACGCGAAGTTGCCGGTGCTGGCAAGCACATCACCTGCGAGCAACTGCGCGTCCGGCACGCCGGGCGAAACGCCAGCGATCGATTGTGCGCGGCGAAGCGCGCCGTCACGGTCCCCGGCGGCGAGCAGGCCACGGACATAGGGGACGGAGACAGTGGGATCGCCAGGCGATGCGGCGACTTCGTTGGCGAGGACGGCAACGCCATTGTCGCCGTCGAAGGGCGTCGGGCCGGCGAGCAGCGGGCGAGCGGCGCGATCGAGGAAGCGGGCAGCCCAGTCGCGCTCCCCGGTCGCTTCAAAGGCGCGACCGACGAGGGCGAGCGTGTAGCTGTCCGCATCCGGGCGGAGCGCCAGCGGGCGAAGCATGTCCAGTGCGCCGCGTGCGTCGCCCGAGCGCAGCAGCGCGGCACCGAGCAGCCGGCGGGCGGCGAGGTTCATCGGCTGGCGGCCGACGATCTCTCGGAAGCTGACGACGGCCTGCTCGTAGCCGCCGTCGGCATAAGCGAGCATGCCCGTGAGGAGCACGACGCCGGGTGTGTCGAGGCCGGCGTCGCCCATCTTGGCGAGCAAGGCGCGGGCGAGATCGCGGTTGCCGGCGCGCGCCGCCATGACCGCCTCGAGATACAGCGCCGGCGGGCTGCCGGGGCGCGCGGCGCGGGCGCGGCGGGTGGCGTCCAGCATGTCGGCGTAGCGCCCGGCGTCGCCAGCCGTGGCGGCATATTCGATCAAGGCGGGGTGATAATAAGCGTCGAGCGCGAGCGCGCGATCGAACCAGGGCAGGGCGGCGGTGAGGCCGTAGCGGCTGCGCACGACCTGCCCGGCAAGGACGATGGCGGCAAGGTTCGTCGGATCGAGTGCGAGTGCCTGGCGTGCGGCGACGTCTGCGCTACCAATGTCGCCCGCGTCGAAGCGGACGCGGCCGAGATCGGCGTAGGCATAAGCGTCACGGGGCGCGCGGGCGACGAGCGCCTCGAGCATGCGGGTGGCGGCGGGAACGTCGCCCGCGGCGGCGAGGGCGCGGGCGCGCACGCGGACCGCGTAAGCGGCGTAGGGCGGCGCCGCGCGTGCGGCCTCCGTCAGCGCGCGCTGCGGATCGCCCTGCATCAGCCAGGCGTCGGCGAACAGGTGGTGGAGGCGCGCAGCCGGGACGCCGTCGGCACGGGCACGGTTGAGCGCCCCTTCAGCGGCGGCCCCATCGCCCAGCAGCAGATAGATGCGCCCCAGCAGCGCGCTCGCCACCGCCCCGTCCGGGCCCTTGGTAGCGGTGATCGCATGGTTGCGCGCGGCGCTGTAATTGCCACGCGCCAGCGCGGCGAGGCTGGCCTGTAGCGCACCCGCGGGATCCGGCGCGGCGGCACGGCGGGCGAGGAAGACGATGCCGCCCAGCACCAGCGCGATCGCGGCGAGCACGGCCAGGATGCGCGTGGTGCGCGCGCGATACCAAGCGCGGCCGGGCATGCCCGCGCGCGAACGGCGGCGTCTGCCCCGCAGCATCGGGTATCGCGCGGGCGTATCAAGCATGCAGATCGTAGCTTTTCAGGAGATCGTAGAGCGTCGGGCGGCTGACGCCGAGGAGGCGGGCGGTGTGCGAGATATTGCCATCCGCCCGGGCGAGTGCGTGGCGGATCGCGCGACGGTCCGCCGCCTCGCGGGCGGCGCGAAGGTTGATCGGCGCGTCGTCCGCAGACGCAAGATCGAGGTCTGCGGCGGTGACGAGCTTGCCGTCGGCCATGATCACCGCGCGCTTCATCCGGTTCTCCAACTCGCGGACATTGCCGGGCCAGTCGTGCGCGTCGATCGCGGCGCGGGCGTCGGGCGCAAGGCCAGTGACGGCGGGGTTCATGGTGCGCGCGTACTTCGCCACGAAATGCCGCGCGAGCAGTGCCGCGTCGCCGGGACGCTCGGCCAGCGCGGGGATGCGAACGACGATTTCGGCGAGGCGATAGTAGAGGTCTTCGCGGAACGAGCCGTCGGCGACCATCGCATCGATGTCGCGGTGCGTGGCGCAGACGATGCGCGTGTCGACCGCGATCGGCTTGCGGCCGCCGATCCGCTCGATCACGCGTTCCTGAAGGAAGCGCAGCAGCTTGACCTGCAAGGGCAAGGGAACGTCCCCGATCTCGTCGAGGAACAGGGTGCCGCCTTGTGCCTGTTCGATCTTGCCCTCGGTGGTTTTCACCGCTCCGGTGAAGGCACCCTTTTCGTGGCCGAACAGCTCGCTTTCGAGCAGCGTTTCCGGGATCGCGGCGCAGTTGATTGCAACGAAGGCGCCTTTGGCGCGTGGCGAGGCTTCATGCAGGCCGCGGGCGAGCAGCTCCTTGCCGGTGCCACTGGCGCCGAGCAGCATTACCGAGACATCGGCCGGCGCCACCCGCTCGATCGTGCGCATGACCTTGGCCATTTCGGGCGCGGCGGTGATGAGGCCGCCGAGCGCCGGGGCGGCGGCGCTGGCAGACAGGCGGCGGTTCTCGGCCTCCAGATCGTGGACGTGGAAGGCGCGCGCGACGATCAGGCCGAGCGCATCGATGTCGATCGGCTTCTGGTAGAAATCCCAGGCGCCGTCGGCAATCGCCTTGAGCGCGCTCTCGCGCGCGCCGTGGCCGGAGGCGACGATCACCTTGGTATTGGGCTTCAGCGACAGGATTTCGGCAAGGAGCGCGAAACCCTCGCTGGTGCCGTCGGGATCGGGCGGCAGACCCAGATCGAGCGTGACGACGGCGGGCTCCTCCGCGCGCAGCGCCTCGATCGCGCTGCTGCGATCGCCGGCGACGATCACCTGATATCCATCATAAGCCCAGCGCAACTGGCGCTGCAGCCCGAGATCGTCCTCGACGATCAGCAGCTTGCGTTGTTCGGTCATGCCGCAATCCCCACCGCGGTGGTTTCGGGTGCCGCCAGCGGCAGCGTGACACGGAAGCTCGTGCCTTCGCCTTCGCGGCTGGTGACGGTGACGGTGCCGCCCATCGCCTCGGCCAACTGGCGCGCCTCGAACGCACCGAGGCCGAACCCGCCGGGCTTGGCGGAGACGAACGGCTTGAAGAGCTGATCGCGCACGAAGGCGGGCGACATGCCGCAGCCGCGATCGCTGACGGTAATGACGGCGCGGCCGTCTTCGGCGGAAACGTGGAGTGCGACGGCGGCCTCCTGGCCGCTCGCCTCGATCGCATTCTGCACCAGATGCGAGAGCAACGTTTCGAGCGCGCTGCAATCGGCGTTGGCGAGCACGTGAGGGGCGCCATCGGCGGTGACCGGGTGCTGGGCGCGGCGGGCGTTGGCTATCCGTTCGGCGAGATCAAGCAGCGCGACCGCGCGGCGCGGTTCGCCGCGCGCGCCGTGATGCTGCGACAGGCGCGCGAGAAGCGCGTTCATGCGGTTCGACGTTTCGGTAAGAGTCGCCACCATGTCGGCACGGAAGGCCGGATTGTCGGCATGCCGCTCGGCATTGCGTGCGACCAGCGTCAACTGGCTCACCATGTTCTTCAGATCGTGCATGATGAAGGCGAAGCGGCGGTTGAACTCGTCAAACCGCTGCGCGTCGGCGAGTGCGGCCTGGGTGCGTGCCTCGGCGATATAGCTGGCGGCCTGTCGCCCAGCCACGCCGAGCAGGTCGAAATCCTCCCAGTCGAGCGCGCGGTCGACCGGCGGGCGGGCAAGCACGATCGCTCCGGCGAGCCGATCGAAGTGGATCAGGGGGACCACCGCCCAGGCATCCGCATGATCGCGCAGCCAGGGCGCGATGCTTGCCGCATCGGCGCGATCGGCACGACCGGCGCGCACTGCGTCGAGCTCCAGGATGCGGTGGCTGGCGGCGAGATGGGCGAACAGCGCCTTGTCGGCGGCCGGCGGCGCTGGCGAGTCGGGCCAGTTCCACGCCGGGCCGGCATCCAGACCCGCATCATCCGGCACCAGCAAGGCGCCGCCCGGCGAACCGGTGAGGTCCGCCACCGCCTTCACGACGCGGGTGTCGAGCGGTGATGCGCCGGCGCCGGGCGTGCCCAACGTCTCCGTGAAGCGCAGCCATTCGTTGCGGTAGTCGTAGCGGTGCGAGAAGAGATGCTTCGAGATGAGCACCTTCACCCAGGCGCGAATCCAGGGGGTGGAGACCACCGTCAGCAATGCCGCGGCGGTGCCGAAGACAAAGGCTGTCTGTACGATCCGCGCGTGGCTGCCGCCGACCGAAGCAAGCAGCCCGGTCGCGAGACCCGTCACCACCACGTAGAGCACGATCGTCAGCAACGAGAGCGATTGCAGCGCAATCGTGCGCGAGACCTGGAGCTGCCACTCGCCGTCCCGCTGGACGGCGAGACCGAATAACGGGGCAAGCGCGACCATCACCGCGCCGCGGGCGTCGATCAGCCCGACCGGCCAATCGCCCGTTGCCCAGGCGGCGGCATAGATCACCAGATCCGCGCTCCACATCAGGGTGAGCGCGAGCGTCGCCACCCGCACGCCGCCGCGCGTGCGCCAGGCCGCCGCGCCGCGGAGCCGATAAACGAGGATCAGCGCCGCGACGGTCGACAGCGTGCGGAACGCCGAGCGGGTGTAAGCTATTGCGGCGGTTGCCTCCGGATCATCCACCATCGCCGAGGCGATCGCGAGGCCCGCGGTGGCCACCACCACCAGCGCGACCGCCGCATAGACCCCCGCGATCCAGTGAAGATCGGGATTGCCCCTATCCCGCCGGGCGATCGCATACATGAAGGCGAGCCAGGCGAGATTGCGGATGCTTTCGGCGATCCGGGTGGCGACGTCCAGATTGTCGATCCCGGCGACGGCGAGCGCCCAGAGCGAGGTCGCGAGCAGCGCGGCGATGAAGGTGACGCGCGGCAGCCCGCTGCCGCCGGCGCGAAGCTGCGCCAGCGCGAGCGTACCGAACAGCAGCGCGGCAAGCGCGTGCGTCCACAAGCCGAGCGATGCGCCGATCACCGCGTCACGACCAAGGCTGACGCATCAGCGCGCGCCTGCCGGCCACAGCACCACGCGCAATGTCTGGAGCAGGATCAAGAGATCGAGGAACGGCGAGTAATTCTTCGCGTAATAGAGATCATACTCCAGCTTGTGCCGCGCATCCTCGACCGAGGCGCCATAGGGATAATTGATCTGCGCCCAGCCTGTGATGCCCGGTTTCACCATATGCCGTTCGGCGTAATAGGGCAGATGCTCTTCCAGTTCGGTGACGAACTGCGGGCGCTCCGGGCGGGGACCGACGAAGCTCATCTCGCCCTTCAGCACGCTCCAGCATTGCGGCAGCTCGTCGATCCGCACCTTGCGGATGAAGCGGCCGATGCGGGTGACGCGCGGATCCCTCTCTGCGGCCCAGACCGCCTTGCCGGCGACTTCCGCATCGGCGCGCATCGAGCGGAGCTTCAGGATATCGAAAGGCTCGTTGTAGAGCCCGACGCGGCGCTGGCGGTAAAAGGCGGGGCCGCGGCTTTCGAGCTTGATGGCGATCGCGGTGAGGAGGATCACCGGCGCGGCGAACAGCAGCAGTAGCGCACTCGCAGCGACGTCGAACGCGCGCTTGGCCATGCCCGACAGCATGCGTCCCGACGCGAAGCCATCGGAGAAGATCAGCCACGACGGGTTGACGCTGGCGAGATCGATCCGGCCGGTTTCGCGTTCGAGGAAGGTCGAGAATTCGTTGACATGGACGCCCGTCGTCTTGACGCGCAGCAGATCCTTCAGCGGCAGCGCGTTGCGGCGCTCCTCGATCGCGAGCACCACCTCGGTCGCGCCGAGTTCGACGACATGGGCCGCGAGGTTAGGAATGTCGCTGCGCGGGATAGCGCCGTCGACGACGATTGCCGGTTCGCCCATGGCCACGAAGCCTGCGACGACGAAACTGGAACGATTGGCGTGCTCCAGGGCGGCGAGCCGCGCGGCGCGATGGCCGGCGCCGAGCACCACGATGCGGCGCTTGAACCGTTCACCGCCAAGCAGCTTGCCGAACAGGAGGCGGACGGCGACGAGCCCGGTGATCGCGATCAGCATCGCGTAGAAGAGGCTCGATCGCCAGAAGGTGATCGAGGGGAAGAAGAAGAAGAGCAGGCTGAGGAAGATGACGCCGAGCGAGATCGCGACCACCAGCCGCATGGTTGCCTGGCGGGTCGAGACGAGCACGTCGGCCTGGTAGGCGCCAACCGCGACCATCGCGGTGGCGAGGGGCAGCGCAAAGGTGACGAGCTGCGGCAGCCGGGTCCAGATCGTCTCCGGCGCCATATCGAGCTGCCAGGCGCGGATCAGCCAACCGGCTTCGGCGGCGAACAGCAGGATGACGAGGTCAATGAGGCCAAGCAGCGCGACGGCATTGGGAACGTAATGTTTGAATACCCTGATCATCGCCCGCGCTTTGCCCGTACCGCCGTGTAAAGGGATCCGACACCCCCTGTCGCAGGAAATGGCAAACAAAGCCTGAATCGCGGAGTTGGTGATGGATCGGAAATGAAACATGCGCATTGTACGGCGCGGGGGATTTCCAGATAACCATCTGCGTGTCGGCCATCCGGTCGACTGCTCTGCCATGTGAGGAGTAAACGATGCCGTCGATCGTTCCCGTCATCCTGTCCGGTGGATCGGGGACACGTTTGTGGCCGATGTCCCGCCCGGAGCGTCCCAAGCAGATGCTGGCGCTGACCGCGGAGGAGACCATGCTTCAGCTGACCGCAAGTCGTGCGGCCGGTGAACAGTTCGCAGCACCGATCGTGGTGGCGAACGCGCGGCACACCGACATGATCGAGGAACAGCTGGCGGCGATCGGCGCCAAGCCGCAGGCGCTGGTGCTGGAGCCGATGGGCCGCAACACCGCGCCGGCCATCGCGCTCGCCGCCTTGGTTGCGCCGCAGCCGGACGCACCGCTACTGGTGATGCCGTCCGACCATGTGATCGAGGATGTGGCCGCGTTCCGCGCGGCGATCGCGTCTGCCTTGCCGATGGTGGAGGACGGCTGGCTGGTAACCTTCGGCATCACGCCGGACGCTCCGGAAACCGGCTATGGCTATATCAAGGTGGGCGAGGAGATCGCCGAGGGCGTCCACCGCGTCGACCGCTTTGTCGAAAAGCCGCCGCGCGCGGCGGCCGAGGCGATGCTGGCGAGCGGCGACCATGCGTGGAACGGCGGCATCTTCCTGTTTCGCGCGGACGCGTTCCTGGATGCGCTCGCGCAGTACGAACCCAAGATGCTGGAGGCGGTGCGGCGCTCTCTCGCGGAAGGCGAGCGCGCCGGCACGCAGGTCCGGCCGTCGGCGCGCGCCTTCGCCGAAGCGCCGAACGAGTCGATCGACTATGCGGTGATGGAGAAGGCCGACCGCGTGGCGGTGGTGCCGGTGGCGATGGGCTGGAACGACGTCGGCAGCTGGGACGCGCTGCACGCGATTAGCGCAGCCGATGAGGCCGGCAATGCGATCCGCGGAGAAGTGATCGCGCTCGACACCACCAACTGCCTGGCGCGGACTGACGGCGTGCGCATCGCGATGGTGGGCGTGCAGGACCTGATCGTGGTCGCGTCGGGGAACGATATCCTGATCCTGCCGCGCGGACGCAGCCAGGACGTGAAGAAGCTGCTGGAGGCGATGAAGGACTGATCCCGCGGCGATGGGCGGGAGGCGTTGCACCGGCGTCGCCCGGCACGTAGCAGCCGGGTATGGACGATCTCGCCCGCATTGCCGACGCGCTGGAGCGGCTGGCGCCCCCGCCGCCGGCGGCTGCCGATCCGCTAGCCCACCCCGCCTACGTCTGGCGTGACAGCGTTCTGGTGGCGGCGCGCGCCTTCGCGCCGCTGCCGCTGGAGTTGCTCCACGGGGTGGAGGCGCAGAAGGATGCGCTGCTGGCGAACCTGGAACGACTGGCGGCTGGCCATGCCGCGCAGGACGTGCTGCTGTGGGGTGCGCGGGGCACCGGTAAGTCCGCACTGGTGAAGTCTGCGGTTGGTGCGGTGCAGGGCGCGGGCGGAGCGCTCGCGATGATCGAGATGGCTGCGGATCGGCTCGACAGCCTGCCGGCGCTGTTCGACACAATCGCGGATGTGCCGCGCGCCTTCGTGCTGTTCCTCGACGATCTGGGCTTCGATGCGGCGGCCGATGCGCGCACCTTGCGGTCACTGCTGGAAGGGGGTGCCGAGGCGCGGCCAGCCAATGCGCGGCTCGTGGTCACGTCTAACCGGCGGCACCTCATCCCGCGTGACATTCACGAGCAGGAAAATGCGATCAATCCGCGCGACGCGGTGGACGATCATCTCGCCCTGGCGGACCGCTTCGGCCTGAGCCTGGGCTTCCACGTCGTCGACCAGCCGCTCTACCTCGACATCGTGCGCGGCTATGCCGAGCGCTACGGCTTGCCGTTCGAGCCGCAGGATGCGCTGCTATGGGCGACGAAGCGCGGCAGCCGATCGGGCCGCGTCGCGTGGCAATATGTGGTCGACCTTGCCGGGCGCGCGGGCAAGGCGCTTTAGCCCAGCCCCTCGACCATCTCGGCGAGTTCCAGCCAGCGCATTTCGGCGGCGTCCTTCTCGTCGCGGGCGGCAGCGACTGACTTCATCAGCGCGTCGAATCGGGCGGGATCGCGGGTGTAGAGGGCGGGATCGGCGAGCAGTGCCTCATCGCGCGCGATCGCTGCGTCGAGCGCCTCGATCCGCGCGGGCAGTTGGTCGAAATCTCGCTGGTCCTTGTAGCTGAGCTTGGTGCGCGTCGGCGGCGGGGGGGCTGGCGTGGTGGCCGTCTTTGCCGCGGCCTTGCGTGCGGGCTCGGCCCGAACGGCGCGCTGGCGCTCCCAATCTTCATAGCCGCCGGCGACGATGTCGACCTTGCCCGAGCCATCGAGGCCGAGCGTGACCGTCACGGTGCGATCGAGGAAATCACGATCGTGGCTGACGATCAGCACCGTGCCGTCATAGTCGCCGATCACTTCCTGCAGCAGATCGAGCGTTTCGAGGTCGAGATCGTTGGTCGGCTCGTCGAGGACGAGGAGGTTCGAGTGGCGGGCGAACTCGCGCGCGAGCAGCAGGCGGGAGCGTTCGCCGCCGGAGAGCGAAGCGATCTTGGCCTCGGCGAGGCTCGGATCGAACAGGAATTCCTTGAGATAGCCGTGGATGTGCTTCTTGGTGCCGAGCACGTCGATCCAGTCGCCACCGTCGGCCAGCACATCGCGCACCGTCTTCTCCGGCGCCATCAGCTTGCGCTGCTGATCGATGATGATGCCGTCGAGCGTCTTGGCAAGCTTCACACTGCCGCTATCGGGGGCAAGCTCGCCGGTGAGGAGGCGCAGCAGCGTGGTCTTGCCCGCGCCGTTGCGGCCGACGATGCCGATGCGGTCGCCGCGCGTCACCCGGAAGGTGAAATCGCGGATGATCGTGCGGCCGTCATATTCCTTGGTGACATGCTCGGCATCAATGACGACCTTCGTCTTGTTGTCGTCATGCCCCATGGCGAGCGCGGCAGCGCCCTGCGGGCCGATCATTGCGGCGCGGGCGGCGCGCATTTCCTTCAATTTGGTAAGGCGGCCCTGGTTGCGGCGGCGGCGGCCGGTGACACCGCGCAGCAGCCAGTGTTCCTCAAGCTTGAGCTTCGCGTCGAGCCGTTCGGCGGCGCGCTGCTCCTCTGCATAGACCTGCTCGGTCCAAGCATCGAAGCCGCCGAAGCCGACCTCGGCCCGGCGCAGATTGCCGCGATCGAGCCACAGCGTCTGCTTGGTCAGGCGGGTCAGGAAGGTACGGTCGTGGCTGATGACGACAAAGGCGCCGCGGTAGCGGTTCAGCCATTCCTCCAGCCATTCGATCGCGCCGATGTCGAGATGGTTGGTCGGCTCGTCGAGCAGGAGCACGTCCGGGTCTTGTGCCAGTGCACGGACGATGGCGGCGCGGCGGCGCTCGCCGCCTGAGGCAGTGGCGGCGTCGCGCGACAGATCGATGCCAAGCTGGTCGGCGATCGCATCCGCCTCGAAATGCTGGGGCGCGTCGGCTCCCGAAAGGACGTAATCGGCCAGCGTGGCGAAGCCGGCGAGGTTTGGATCCTGTTCGAGCAGAACGACGCGGGTGCCGGGCACGATGGTGCGGCGGCCCTCGTCACTGTCGATCGTGCCGGCGATAAGCTTCAACAGCGTCGTCTTGCCGGCGCCGTTCCGGCCGATCAGCGCCAGCCGATCACGCGGGCCGACATAGAAATTGAGGTGGCGGAACAACCAGCCGGCGCCCTGGATGAGGCCAAGGTCTTCGTACGCGAGAATAGGGGCAGCCATGGGGGCGGCAGATAGGGGGCCGGGCGCGATGCGCCAAGCCGGCAATAACGACGGGCGGCTTCTTGCGATGGGGTGAGAGGTATCGCCCGCAAAAGCGCGGCTGTCTGGCGTCCGCCGTCGCCCTCTGCCACGGGTGCGGCATGAAGATCCGCGACTTCCTGCTCCTCGTCCTCATCTGTCTGGTGTGGGGATATAGCAACGTGTTGAGCAAGATCGTGGTGGGCAATTGGGCGGTGCCGCCGCTGTTCTTCGCCGCGGTGCGCTTCCTGGTGGTGATCGCGGCGACCTTGCCGTGGCTGCTGCCGATGCCGCGGCCGCGCTGGCGGATCGTGGCGATCGGCATCCTGATGGGTGCGGGCAATTTCGCGCTTCTCTTCATCGGTCTGCAGACCGCGTCGCCGTCGGCCGCGGCGGTCGTGATCCAGATCGGCGTGCCGTTCACGACACTGCTGTCGATCGTCATGCTGGGCGAGCGAATCCACTGGCGTCGCGGGCTGGGCATTGCGCTGACGCTGGCGGGCGTGCTGCTGGTGGTGTGGAACCCGGAGGGCATCGATCTTTCCGCCGGGCTGTGGTTCGTCGTCGGCGCGGCGTTCACGGGATCGCTGGGCGCGGTGCTGATGAAGCAGGTGGAGGATGTGGCGCCGCTGCGCTTCCAGGCGTGGGTGGGCCTGGTCTCGTTCCTGCCGCTGGCGCTGGCATCGGCAGTGTTCGAGGACGGCCAATGGGCGAGTGCGATGGCAGTCGGCTGGCCATTCGTTGGCGCAGTGCTGTTTGCCGCGCTCGTCGTCTCGGTGCTGGGGCACACAAGCTATTACGGGCTGATCCGCCGCTATGAGGCCAATTTGCTAGCGCCGCTGACGCTGATGACGCCGCTGTTCACCATCGCCTTTGGTGTCGCGCTGACCGGGGACAAGCTGGACATGCGGATGATTGCGGGGGCGATGCTGGCGCTGGCGGGGGTGCTGGTGGTAGCGCTTCGATCCAAGAAGGCGACGCAGTTGCTGGCGGAGCGGGAGCAGGCCTGAGGGACCTGGCGCCCGCATAAGAAAAGGGCCGGGGCGCTGGTGCGCTCCGGCCCTTTCTTTTGGTCGATGGCAGCGGCGGAGCCGCTGCTGGACGTCAGACTGGTTCGGCTTTGCCGACCGGCTGGCCGATCCGGTGCGAGTCCGTCGCCAGCGTTCGCGCTGGCGACGGCCGCAATCTGATCAGAAGTCCATGCCGCCCATGCCGCCGCCGGGCATTGCCGGCATTGCGGGCTTGTCTTCCGGCAGCTCGGAAACGGTCGCCTCGGTGGTGATGAGGAGGCCCGCCACCGATGCGGCGTTCTGGAGCGCGGTGCGGACGACCTTGGTCGGGTCGATCACGCCGGCCGCAACCAGGTTCTCGTAGGTGTCGGTCGCAGCGTTGAAGCCGAACGCGGTATCCGTCTGGTCGAGCAGCTTGCCCGAGACGACGGCGCCGTCCTGGCCAGCGTTCTGTGCGATCTGACGCACCAGCGCAGTCAGCGACTTGCGGACGATGTCGACGCCGCGCGTCTGGTCGTCATTGTCGCCCTTCAGGCCTTCGAGAGCCTTGGTCGCGTACAGCAGCGCGGTGCCGCCGCCCGGAACGATGCCCTCTTCGACGGCAGCGCGGGTTGCGTGCAGCGCGTCGTCAACGCGGTCCTTGCGCTCCTTCACCTCGACCTCGGTCGCGCCGCCGACCTTGATCACGGCAACGCCGCCAGCGAGCTTCGCGAGACGCTCCTGGAGCTTCTCACGATCGTAGTCGGACGTGGTGACTTCGATCTGCTGACGGATCGCCTCGGTGCGGCCCTTGATCGCTTCGGCATCACCCGCGCCATCGACGATGGTGGTGTTGTCCTTGTCGATCGTGACGCGCTTCGCGGTGCCGAGCATGCCGAGCGTGACGCTCTCGAGCTTGATGCCGAGATCCTCGGAGACGACTTCGCCCTTGGTGAGGATCGCGATGTCCTCGAGCATCGCCTTGCGACGATCGCCGAAGCCCGGTGCCTTGACCGCTGCGACCTTCAGGCCGCCGCGCAGCTTGTTGACGACGAGCGTGGCCAGAGCCTCGCCCTCGATGTCCTCGGCGATGATGAGGAGCGGACGGCCCGACTGCACAACCGCCTCGAGGATCGGAAGCATCGACTGCAGGTTCGACAGCTTCTTCTCGTGGATCAGGATATACGGGTCGTTCAGTTCGACCTGCATCTTTTCCGGGTTGGTGATGAAGTACGGCGACAGGTAGCCGCGGTCGAACTGCATGCCCTCGACGACGTCGAGCTCGAATTCGAGACCCTTCGCCTCTTCGACGGTGATCACGCCTTCCTTGCCGACCTTCTCCATGGCCTCGGCGATCTTCTCGCCGACTTCACGGTCGCCATTCGCGGAGATGATGCCGACCTGGGCAACTTCCTGCGACCCCGAGACGGGCTTCGAGCGCGCCTTGATGTCGTCGACGACCTTGTGGACGGCGAGGTCGATACCGCGCTTCAGGTCCATCGGGTTCATGCCGGCTGCGACCGACTTCATGCCCTCGCGAACGATCGCCTGAGCGAGAACGGTCGCGGTGGTGGTGCCGTCACCGGCGATGTCGTTGGTCTTCGAGGCCACTTCGCGCACCATCTGCGCGCCCATGTTCTCGAACTTGTCCTTGAGCTCGATTTCCTTGGCGACCGACACACCGTCCTTGGTGATGCGCGGCGCGCCGAAGCTCTTGTCGATGACGACGTTGCGGCCCTTCGGGCCGAGCGTGACCTTCACCGCGTCGGCGAGGATGTCGACACCCTTCAGGATGCGCTCGCGTGCGTCGCGGCCGAATTTTACGTCCTTGGCTGCCATGGGGCTACCCTTTCAAATGAACGAATGTTGAGGAAGTTGAGGCGATCGAACGAGATCTCAGGCGATGACGCCGAGGATGTCCGATTCCTTCATGATCAGCAGGTCTTCGCCGTTGACGCGGACTTCAGTGCCCGACCACTTGCCGAACAGGACGCGATCACCGGTCTTGACGTCCAGCGGCGTGACCTTGCCGTCCTCGGCCTTCGTGCCCGAACCGGCGGCGACGACTTCGCCCTCCTGCGGCTTTTCCTTTGCGGTGTCCGGGATGATGATCCCGCCAGCACTCTTTTCCTCGGCCTCGACGCGGCGTACGAGCACCCGGTCGTGCAGCGGACGGAAGTTCATGGCTGTACCCTCTTGTTGAGCGGTGTGTGACAGTTTCTTGGCACTCCCCTGAAACGAGTGCCAACAGCCGCCATATGTGAATGGCCCGTTGAGTCGTCAACGGGGGGACGACGCAAAAAATCGGAACAAATCGTCAGGACGTGCGTGGCAACAGCCCAAGCCGCCCGCGTGCATGCCACCGCCACATGAGAAGGATCGAGACGGCGAGCAGCCCGACGGCCAGGCCGACCCAGATCCCGACGCCTTCCCATCCGGCCCAGAAGCCGAGCAGCCCGGACGTGCCGAAGCCGATCACCCAATAACCGAACAGCGCGATCAGCATCGGGACGCGCGTGTCCTGCAGGCCGCGGAGCACGCCCGCCGCCACGGCCTGCGCGCCGTCGACGAGTTGGAACATGGCGGCGATGGCGAGGAACTTGATCGCGAGCGCGACGACGGCCGCATTGGCAGGATCATCGACATCGACATAGGCGCTGACGAATAGGCGCGGCATCGCCCAGATCGCAAAGGCAGTGACCGCCATGAAGCTGATGCCGAGGGTGAGCGCGACGCGGCCGGCGCGGGCGATCCACAGCGTGTCGCGGGCGCCATAGGCCATGCCGACGCGGATCGTGGCTGCCTGGGCGATGCCGAACGGCACCTGGAAGGCGATCGCGGCGATGTTGAGCGCGACCGCATGGGCGGCGACCTCGGTGACGCCGATCAATCCCATCAGGATCGCCGCGCCGCCGAACAGCGCGCCCTCGAACACCCAGGTCAGCATGATCGGCACGCCTAGCCGGATGATCTCGCGGAAGCGGGACCATTCGGTGCGCCACCAGCGGCCGAACAGACGGTACCGACGCAGGCGGCGGTCGAACTTGAGGATCACCCCATAGGCCAGCGCCATGGCGGTCAGGCTGATGACGCTGGCGAGCGCGGAGCCTTCGAGCCCCAGCGCAGGGACGCCGAGATTGCCGAACACCAGCATCCAATTGGCCAGGATGCTGATGCCGAGCGCCAGGCCGGTGACGACGAAGGCCCAGCCCGGACGGCCGAGCGCAGCCGCCGAGGTGCGCATGACGCCCGCGGCAACGCCCGGAACGATCGCGATCATGATGATGTCGAGGAAATGGCCGGCGCGCCGCGCGACCTCGGGATCCTGGCCGGCCAGCAGCAGCAATGTCTCGCCGTGCGCGAGGAGCAGGATCACCGGGATCGCGCCCGCGGCGCCGACCCACAAGGCCATGCGGACGCTTCGACGCACCTCGCGGACGGCATGTTTGCGCCGGCCGAGCTCCGCGGCGATCAGCGGCGCGGCGGCGCTGGTGAGGCCGATCAGCGCGTACATGGTGAGATTGAACATGAAGACGCCAAGCGTCGCGGCGGCGAGATCGACGGTACCGAGCCGCGCGACGAAGATCACGTCGACTGCGCTGACCGCCATCTGAAGCAGGTTCGCGCCCACCAAAGGCGCCGCGATCCGAACGAGCGCCGACAATTCCGCGCGATCGGTTTCCGGCCGGCTACCGGTCAGCGGGGGAGGGGCGGCAAGTTCCATGGTCGCCGGGCGTTAGGCGCAAAGTGTTACATGGGAAAGAGACGGCGCGGTCGCCCGACAGGCCGGATCCAGAAATGTTTGCTTACGGTGCCGGAACAAAGGCGCAGCAAGACGGGTTCCAGCGCAGTGTAGACAGTGTTGAGGGAGAGGAAGTCATGGCCGATTATCGTACAACGGACGATCATGTCGTGGTTCGCCGTGGCGGCGCCGGGCGGACGATTGCAATTCTGCTCGGGATCGTGGCCCTGGTGGTCGTGGTCCTCTTCGCGACCGGCTTCTGGAGCGCGGACGTCAAGGAAGGGTCGCTGCCGCAGGTGGACGTGAGCGCCAAGGGCGGCGAGCTGCCTAAGGTGGACGTCGACAGCAAGGAAGTGGTCGTCGGCACCAAGAAGACCGAAGTCGACGTGCCGGTGGTCGGCGTCAAGGACAACGGCGAGAAGTAAGCACCAGAGCCGGGCGGGTGTGGCGCGGCACGCGCGTCACACCCGTCGGGTCAGATGGTGATCCGAATGGCGGGGCTCAGCGCTGCGCGACGTTGACCGGCGCGAGCGGCGGCGGGAAATCGAGCGCGCCGCACTTGCGCACCTGCCACTCGCCCTTCTTGGACCAGCAGACATTGTCCAGCCGCGGGATTCGCGGATCGGTGTGAACATAGCGCGGGAACTGCTGCTCGCCCCACGGCACCAGGCTGTTGCGCAGCTTACGCATCTGCTCCTGCGCGACGGTGCCGAAGCTGCCGCGCGGCGCATATAGCGCCTGACGGCCGATCTCGCCGGCGGCCTGGCAGAAATTGTACTGCGATGCGACGGCGTTGAAGCTGGAATAGGTGCGGGTGCCGAACTGGTCGAGCGCCGACTGACCGGCCTTCACGCCCTTGTTGGTGCGGGCGAAATAGCCGCGCAGGGTATCATAGGACTCCTTGAGCTCGTCCTTATGATCGGTCAGCACGGCATTGTAATTGTCGACCGTCAGCAGCGTCGGCTCGAACTGGCATTGCAGCGCGGCGACGTTGAGCGCGGCACGCAGCGTCCAGCTGAGGCCAGCGCGCAGCTCCTTCTCGGTCGCGCCGGGCATCGGCTGCGCCACGCCCTGCTCGTCGCCACGCACCACCTGGCCGGACAGATCCTTGGATTTCATGAAGAATTGCGCCGATGCCGGCGAGGACATCAAAAGCGTCGCTGCCACCATGCCAGCGCCAACCAACCGCAACCCGCTCATCACAAAACCCCTTTGACGCAACGCGCGGGATTCATAGGCGTTTTGGCGTGAATCGCCAACCTAATTTGTGGCCGGCATGGAACATTTCGGACGCTGGTGAAACGACCGCCGGTGTGGGTACCGCCTCAGATATGGAAAGGGCCGCCCGGTTGCCCGAGCGGCCCTTCAAACACGCCAAAGGCGCGATGATTACATCGCGTTGGTGGCGGTCATGTCGTTCGACATCATCGTGTCGTTCGACATCATCGTGTCGTTCGCCATCATGCCGCCGTTCATGCCAGCGTCCACCGCCGTCATGTTGTCGGTCATGGTGTCCATGCCCTCGGTGGCGTTCATGTCGGTGATGGTGGTGTTGTCGACGGTCGTGTCGGTCTTCGAGCCGCAAGCCGACACGGCCAGAGCGGCCGCGGCGAGGGCGGAACCCGTCAGAATCTTCGAGATAACACGCATGGATAGCTCCCTAGATAGTGGATTTGGACGCGGATGGATCCTTAATACCCAAATCAAAGTGGATATTAGACACAGAACCGCGCCCCCTCAAGCCTCGATTTCACCCTTGCAAGAAAGACTTTGCAGGAACGCGTCGGCCGTCAACGCGAGCGCGGCGTCAAAGGTTTCAAGGGTGGCGTCGCTGCCGAGCGCCGCAGCGCTCGTAACCGGGTATTCCGCGATGCCGCAGGGGACGATCCCACCGAAGTGCGCCAGATCAGGGGACAGGTTCACCGAGAAACCATGCATCGTCACCCAGCGGCGCACACGGACGCCGATCGCGCCGATCTTCGCTTCCTGTCCTGCCGCGTCATGGGTCCAGATGCCGATCCGGCCGGGCGCGCGGAAGGCGGTGATGCCAAGCTGCGCCAGCGCGTTGATAACCCAGCCTTCGACGGCGTGGACGAAACAGCGCACGTCGCGCCCGCGGCGATTGAGGTCGAGCACGAGATAGCCGATGCGCTGGCCGGGCCCATGATAGGTGTAGCGACCGCCGCGGCCGGCATCGACCACGGGGAAGCGCGGGTCGATCAGCTCGGTGGGATCGGCACTCGTCCCCGCAGTATAGACCGGCGGATGTTCGAGCAGCCAGACCAGCTCGCGCGCCTCGCCAGCCACGACGGCGGCGGCGCGCGCCTCCATCTCGGCCAGGGCAGCGGGATAGTCAGTGAGGCCGGGCGTCACCCGCCATTCGATAGTGTCATCAATCACGCCGTGCGAGATGCGGACGGGCGAACCAATTGGCAAGCATCGCAGCGATAGAGTAGCGTGGGCGACGGGCAACAGCGAAAGACGGGTCGGTTGATGGTCAGCGTGGGTACGGTCTGGGACCGGACGATGGATGTGATCGCGGGAAGGTTCGCGATCCTCGCGTCCATCGCGCTGATGCTGCTGTTCGTGCCGACGGTGCTGCAGGCGCTGGTCGACGCGAATACGAGCGGATCGACGACATCCATAATTGGCGGGCTCGTCTCGATCGCCGTAGCGGTGGCGACCGCGATCGGGGCGCTGGCGATCACGGCCGTGGCGACGGACCCGTCGGTCGATCGCGGTTCTGCGCTGGCGATCGGCGGCGCGCGCGTCGGGCCGCTGCTGGGGATCCTCATCGTGCTGGTGCTGGTGCTGTTCATGGCCGCGCTGCCGGGTGTTCTGCTGCTCGTCTCGTCCGGCTTCGATCCGGTTCGCGCGCGGGCGAACCTGCCGCAGGAGGGGGTGAACCTTGCCAGCGCCGGATTTGCCTCGCTCTATTTCATGGCGCTGCTGATCGCGCTGTTCTGGGTGACGGCGCGGCTGGTGCCGCTGCTCGCCGTCATCGTGAACGAACGGCTGGGGCTGGGCGCGATCCGGCGCTCCTTTGCGCTGACCCGCGGATCGACGATGAAGCTGATCGGCGTGCTGATCCTCTATTCGATCGTGATGCTGGTGACGCTGCTGGCGGTGACCTCAATCATCGGCGTCGTCGTGCGGCTGGTTGTCGGCAGCGAGGGCGCGGCGACGGTGACCTTCATGGTCGCGCTGTCGACCGCCGCCGTGACCGCAGTGTTCAGCGTGCTCCAGTCGGTCTTTTCCGGCCAGTTCTACCTGGCGGCCCGGGACGCGCGCGGGGAAGCATGAACCCTTCCTTCGTGCGGCTGCTGGCAGACGCCTGGGGCGTCTTCCGGCGCGAGGCCGATCTCATCGTGCGCCTGGCCGGCGCGCTGATCTTCCTGCCCGCCTTTGCGGTGCAATTGCTGTGCGATCCGTTGCCGACGCTGCCGCGCGAGAGCGGCGATGAACAGGCGATGGAGGCGTGGTTCAACGCCGTCGCGGTTTGGGGGCAGGGCAACGCCTTCTGGTATGTCGCGGCGGACCTGATCGGGATCGTCGGGCTGTCAGCGATCGCCACCTTGCTGCTGACGCCCGACCGGCCGAGTGTTGCCGACGCGCTGCGGCTGGCGCTGCGCCGGATCGGGCGGTTCGTGCTGGCGAACCTGCTGGTCGCGATCCCCGTGGGGCTTGGCCTGTGGATGTTCGTGCTGCCCGGCCTGTTCATGCAGGCACGGCTGATCGTGGTGGTACCGGTGATCGTGGCGGAGCCGAACCAGAGCGCCGCGCGCGCGATGGGGCGCAGCTGGCGTGTGACCGGCGATGTGCGCTGGGCGCTGCTGGGCGCCGTCGTCACCCTGTTCCTGGTGCAATGGATGGTGGTGAGCCCGCTGTTCCCGCTCGACACGTGGCTGCGCGAGCCGGGGCATGACAATCCGTTCGTGATCGCGCTGGTGACCGCGCTGATGGCAATCGCGGGGACGATCTACAATGTCGCGCTGCTGATGTTGGGGATCGCGACCTATCGCGGCTTCGCCAGCAGCGGCACGTGAGGCGCGCACTCCTCGGGTAGCAGGCCCGCGGCGCGGGGATCGATGAAGGTTTCCACGGTGCGCCTCACCGGGATGAAGCCCTTGGCACGGTAGAACCCGAGAGCGGAGGGATGATCGAGCGTGCAGGTGTGAACCCACACACGATCGATCCCCTTGCGCCACATGCGCGTCATCGCCTCGGCCATCAGCCAGCTCCCATGGCCCTGGCCGGTCAGTTCCGGCACGAGGCCGAAATAGGAAAGCTCGCAGGCGCCGGCGTGGCGGAAATCGAGCTCCAGCATCCCGACCTCGATGCCGGCCGCGTCAGTGGCGGCATACACCTCGATGCCGGCATCGTGGATGATCGCGAGCAGCGCCGAATCGTCGAGCACGAGGCGCGAGAACCACAGCCATGGCGCGCCGACACGGCGGAACAGCGTGCGATAGGCGGCCGGGGAAGGGCGATCCCAGCGCACCAGCCGCAACCGCGAGGGCGGGCTGGGGCGGAGCGGCGGGCGCCGGTGCATCTCGAGCGTGGTGACGATGGTCGCGAGCTGATCATCGGGGACGTCGATCAGGCTCATGCCGTCAGCCTCCTTGCTCAGCCCCAGGTGGCGACAGGGGGCAGGCTCATCAGGATCGCATCGATGTTGCCGCCGGTCTTGAGGCCGAAGAGCGTGCCGCGATCATAGACGAGGTTGAATTCCGCATAACGGCCACGCCACGCGTTGCGCTGTTCCATCTCCGCCTCGGTGAAGGGCAGGTTCATGCGGCGGCGGACGATGCGGGGAAAGACGTCGAGGAAGGCGCGGCCGACATCCTGGGTGAAGGCGAAGTTGGCGGCGAAATCACCCTCGAGGTGATCGTAGAAGATGCCGCCGACGCCGCGATGAACCTTGCGATGGGGGATGTAGAAATAATCGTCCGCCCATTGCTTGAAGCGCGGATAGTGCGTGGGATCATGGGCATCGCAGGCATTCTTCAGCGTGCGGTGGAAGTCCTCGGTATCCTCGGCGATCGGCAACGGCGGGTTGAGATCGGCGCCGCCGCCGAACCAGCGCTTGGTGGTCGACAGGAAGCGCGTGTTCATGTGCACCGCGGGAACGTGCGGGTTGGCCATGTGCGCGACGAGGCTGATGCCGGTGGCGACGAAGGTCGGGTCTTCCTCCGCGCCGTGAATGGTCTTGCCGAAATCGCTCTCGAACCTGCCGCCGACGGTGGAGACGTTGACGCCGACCTTCTCGAACACGCGGCCCTTCATGACGCCGCGGACACCGCCGCCGCCGGGCGCGCGGGAGGGATCGGGGCGGTCCCAGGGGATATAGGTGAAGCTGGCATCGGAACCGGCCTCACGCTCGATCGCTTCGAACTCGGCGCAGATCAGGTCGCGCAGCTGTTCGAACCACGTGCGGGCGATTTCTTGTTCGGTGTCGAGGTCGATCATGGTGGTGCCTTAACGATAGCGCGGACGGCGTGTCGAGGTGACAGAATGTCTCAGCGGGGAAGGAGAGGAGGTCACCGTTGTGGCTGCGTCTGGCGAAGTGCCTCTGCCAGCATGATGCCGGCACTGACCGCGACGTTGAGGGAGCGGAGGCCAGGGCGCAGCGGGATTCGCACCGCAAGATCGGCGCGGGCATGGACGTGATCGGGCACGCCCGCGCCCTCGCTGCCGAAGAGGAGCACGTCATCGGGATCGAACCGGGCGGACCATAGATCCACCGCGCCGCGTGTGGTGGCGAGCACCAGACGCCCGGTGATGTGCGCCTCAAACGATCGCCAATCGACATGGCGGACGATGTCCCCCGCGGCGGCATAATCCATGCCGGCGCGACGCAAGGCGCGATCGCCCCAAGGGAAGCCCATCGGCTCGATCAGATCCAGCCCGACGCCGAAGCAGGAACAGGTCCGCATGATGGTGCCGACGTTGCCGGCGATGTCCGGTTCGTAGAGGGCGAGGCGCATGGCGCCCGTTACAGCACCGTCACGCCCGCGCAAAATGGCAGTTGGCAGGCGCGGGGGGCGCAGCTATCAGGCCGCGAACCTCCGTGGGGACGGGGGGATTCCATGGGCGGGCGCAGGGGACCTCTATCTCCAAAGATGCGGCCGACTCCGGCAGGAAGGACAAGGGTTTAGCGAATGGCGACGGTCGAGAGCACGATTCCTCCAGGCGAAAACCCGAAACCTTATCTGGAGGAAGCCCACGACCCCCGCCGGCGCGATTTCATCAATATCGCGGCCGTTGCATGGGCGGGCGTTGGCGCAGGCGTGATCGTTCTGCCGCTGATCAACCAGATGAATCCGTCGGCCGACGTGCTGGCGCTGTCGACCACCGAGATCGACATCAGCAAGATCGAGCCGGGGCAGGCGATCAAGTCCACGTTCCGCAAGCAGCCGCTGTTCGTGCGCAACCTGACGCCGAAGGAGATCGCGGAAGCCGATGCGGTGGCGGTGAGTTCGCTTCGCGACCCGCAGACGCTGGAAGAGCGCACCAAGAGCGGCAAGAAGAACTGGCTGATCACGCTGGGCGTGTGCACCCATCTCGGCTGCGTGCCGCTGGGCGCCGGCGAAGGCGAGAACAAGGGGCCGTTCGGCGGCTATTTCTGCCCGTGCCACGGCTCCGCCTATGACACCGCCGGCCGCATCCGCCAGGGACCCGCACCGACGAACCTCGTCGTTCCCGATTATGAATTTACGTCCGACACCGTCGTGACGGTCGGTTGAGGTAGCACACAGATGAGCTTTCCCTGGGCCAATCATTATGAGCCGAAGCAGCCGCTGATGCGGTGGATGGACGAGAAGCTGCCGCTGCCGCGCCTCGTCTACAACGCCGTTGGTGCCGGTTATCCGGTGCCGCGCAACCTCAACTATTGGTGGAATTTCGGCGTGCTCGCCGGCCTTGCGCTGGTGGTGCAGATCGTCACCGGCGTCGTGCTGGCGATGCATTATGCCGCCAATGGCGCGGTGGCCTTCGCCTCGGTCGAAAGCATCATGCGTGACGTGAATGCCGGCTGGTTCCTGCGTTATGCGCACGCCAATGGCGCGTCGATGTTCCTCGCCGTCGTCTACATCCACATTGCCCGCGGCCTTTATTATGGGTCGTACAAGGCGCCGCGCGAGATGGTGTGGCTGCTGGGCGTCGTGATCTTCCTTCTCATGATGGCGACCGCCTTCATGGGTTACGTGCTTCCGTGGGGCCAGATGAGCTTCTGGGGCGCGCAGGTGATCACCGGCTTCTTCTCGGCGATCCCCCTGGTCGGCGAGCCGATCCGCGTGTGGCTGCTGGGCGGCTTCGCGCCGGACAATGCCGCGCTTAATCGCTTCTTCTCGCTGCACTATCTGCTGCCGTTCGTGATCGCGGGCGTCATCATCCTGCACATCTGGGCGCTGCACATCCCGGGTTCGAACAATCCGACCGGCGTCGACGTGAAGGGCGAGCAGGACACGGTGCCGTTCCACCCGTATTACACGGCGAAGGACGGCGTTGGCGTCGCTGTCTTCTTCCTGATCTTCGCGGCGCTGATCTTCTTCTCGCCGAACCTGCTTGGCCATCCGGACAACTACATAGAGGCGAACCCGCTCTCGACGCCGGCGCACATCGTTCCGGAATGGTACTTCCTGCCGTTCTACGCGATCCTCAAGAGCTTCACCGCGGACTTCATCCTGACGGGCAAGCTGTGGGGCGTGCTGGCGATGTTCGGCTCGATCCTGCTGCTGTTCTTCCTGCCGTGGCTGGACAGCTCGCCGGTCCGTTCGGCCAACTATCGTCCGACGTACCGCTGGTTCCTGCTGGTCCTGCTCATCGACGTGCTGGTGCTCGGCTATGTCGGCGGCGCAGAAGCAACCGCGCGCAACGTTATCATCGGTCAGATCGCGACGGCTTATTACTTCGCGCACTTCCTGATCATCCTGCCGATCGTTTCGCGCTCGGAGCGTCCGCTCCCGCTGCCGAACTCGATCACCGAAGCGGTGCTCGCGAAGCATGGCGGCACCTCGCCGACCAAGACCGCGATGGCGCACTGAGCCGATACGGGGGAATTAGAAAACAATGGTTCGTACCATCGCACTCCTGATCGGGGCCGGCTTCGTCTTCGTGCTCGGCATCGCGCTGTTCGGCACGATTTCGACCGCGATCACCGATCCGGCGCCCGAGACCGCGGAGCATGAGTTCCACCTCCATCCCAAGGATGTGGGGCTCTCCTCGGCCGGCATGTTCGGCAAGTTCGACAAGCAGCAGCTGCAGCGCGGCCTGAAGGTGTATCAGGAGGTTTGCGCCGCCTGCCACAGCCTGAAGTACGTCTCGTTCCGCGATCTCGAGCAGATCGGCTATAGCGAGGGTCAGGTGAAGGCGCTGGCACAGGCCTGGCCGATCGAGCAGCCGAGCGTGAACCCGGACACGGGCGAAGCCGCGACGCGCAAGAACTTGCCGTTCGACCGCTTCCCGAGCCCGTATGCCAACGAGGTTGCGGCCCGCGCGGCGAACAACAATGCGCTGCCGCCTGACCTGTCGCTGATCACCAAGGCACGTCACGACGGGGCGAACTATGTCGCGTCGCTGCTGACCGGCTACCAGAACCAGCCGGCCGAGCTTCTGCGCAAGTTCCCGGACGCCAAGACGCCCGAAGGCCTGCACTACAACCCGTATTTCGCGAACCTCAACATCGCGATGCCGCCGCCGCTCACCTCGGACGGGCAGGTGACCTACGAGGATGGCACGCAGGCGACCAAGCAGCAGATGGCCGACGACGTCGCCGCCTTCCTGACCTGGACCGCGGAGCCGAACCTGGAGTCCCGCCACGCCGCAGGCTTCGCGACGATCATCTTCCTGGCGATCTTCGTGTTCCTGACCTGGGGCGCCTACCAGAACGTATGGCGCAACGTGAAGCATTGAGCCCGGCCTTCACCGAAGGCTGACGAGAACGAGCCCCGCCCGCATGATGCGAGCGGGGCTTTTTCGTGGGCCGGGCACGCGCAGCCCGCGGGGGAGGGCGCATCACGGTTGCTTGCGATGGCGGGCGGCGAAGAGCATGTGGGGCGGATGAGCTATGACGACCGCCGCTCGACCGACCTGTTGCCCGTATCGACGGGAGGCAGCAACGAAGACCTGAAAGCGCTGATCCGGACGATCCCCGACTTCCCGAAGCCCGGGATCCAGTTTCGCGACATCACCACGCTGTTGCTCGACCCGCACGGCCTCGCCACCGCCGTCGATCGGATGGTGGCAGCGGTGAAGGGGCCGGTGGATCTCGTTGCGGGGATCGAGGCGCGCGGCTTCCTGTTCGCCGCTGCGCTGGCCGTGCCGCTGAAGGCAGGCGTGCTGCTGATCCGCAAGGACGGCAAGCTGCCGGGTGCGACGATCGCGGAGGATTACGCGCTGGAATATGGCCAGGACCGGATCGCCATGCATGCCGATGCCTGTGCGCCGGGCGCGCGCGTGCTGCTGATCGATGACCTGATCGCAACCGGCGGCACGGCGCGCGCCGCGGTCCGGCTGCTGCGCAAGGCGGGGGCCGAGGTAGTACAGGCGCAGTTCCTGGTAGATCTGCCCGATCTGGGCGGCGCCGATCTGCTGCGCGGCGATGGTATTCAGGTGGACGCGCTGATGTCGTTTCCCGGGCACTAGGGAACTTCACTTATCAGGCCGAGTTTGCCGTTAACTGCGCGGCGCGTTTTCTGCCGCGGCTCCAACGTTCGGGAGACATGAGATGAAGTGGAAACGCATCGGCCTAGTCGCGTTGCTCGCCGGGATCGGCATGGGCACGGCCGCCTGCACCGACGGCTATGGCTATGGCGGTGCGTCGCTTGGCTATAGCTCGGGCTATGTCGGCGATCCCTATTACGACGGGTTCGGCGGTTATCCGGGCTATGCCGGCTATGGCTATGGCAGCACCTTCGGCTGGTATAACAACTTCTATTATCCGGGCACCGGCATCTACGTGTACGATCGCTATCGCCGCCCGCATCGCTGGAACGATGCACAGCGTCGTTACTGGCAGGGCCGGCCGGGGTGGAATCGTTCGGGCGCGCAGGCGAACTGGGACGGATTCCGGCGTGATTACCGCAATGAGCGGCGCGACTATCGCGGCGACCTGCGCGACAATCGCCGCGCGTATGGTAGCGGCGAAATCGATCGCGGGCAGTTCCAGCAGGGGCGGCGCGAGGCACGCCGCGAATTCCGCAACGACGTTAGGCAGGACTATCGCGACTACCGCCGCGAAAACCGCACCGAGGGATATCGCGCGCCGCGATCCTCGCCGGGGTTCAACCGTGCCCAGCCGCGCACGGCGCAGCCGCGCTACGCCCGGCCGCGCCGGCAGTAACCGGGCCGGGCCACGGCGCGTGGTCTAAGGGAAACGAACTGCCATCCCGGATCATCATCCGGGGTGGCGTTTGTCGTTGAGCGTCAGGCGGCCGGGCGCGTGGCGATGAGGCCGTTAGACACCATCGACATGACCGGCACGTCATCCTGATTGTAGACTGTCATCCGGCTTTTGAAGATCCCCATTTCGGGGCGTGACTGCGACTGGCGCTTCTCGATCACCTCGGTTTCGCAGCGCAGCGTATCGCCGGGATAGACCGGCTTCAGCCAGCGCAGCTCGTCTACACCGGGCGAGCCGAGGCCCGCCTGGCGGTTGTTCTTCAGGTTCTCGACGATCATCGACATCACCATCGCGCAGGTATGCCAGCCGCTGGCAGAGATGCGGCCGAAGTGCGTCTGCGCGGCAGCTTCGTCGGAGAGGTGGAACGGCTGCGGATCGTAACGCGCGGCGAATTCCATCACTTCCTCGCGCGTCACCCGGTAGCTGCCGAAACTGGCCTTCGTGCCGACAGCGATGTCCTCGAAATACTGCATTGCCTCTCCTTATCGTTGCGTCAGCACCGGGCGGAACGGTGCATCCGTCCCGTCCAGCGTAGGATCCGCCGGCAGGCCGAGCAACGTGCGCAGCAGCGGCGCGACCGAGACGTTGTCGAAATCTTCGATACGCTGCCCGCGGGCGAAGGCCGGGCCATTGGCGATGAACAGCGCGCGCATGCTGGGCAGATTGTTGTCGAAGCCATGTTCGCCGCGCGAGAAGGGCGTGGTCGGCGCGGTCTTGTACGTCATCCAGCCGTCCTCGGCGAGGCAGAGGAACGGCGGGACGCGCGGATTCTTGCCATAATGGAGGTGGGCCGGGATCTCAGCCTTGCGCCAGCATTCCATGTGCGCGTGCGGCTTCAGCAGCGCGGCAGCGACGGCCGCGTCGCGGCCCGGCAGCGGGGCGAAGGTGGCGTAGGGACCGCTTTCGACCACGCGCGCGTCTTCGGTCGAAACGATCTTGTCGAGCGCGATCACGCGATCGCTCGAGGTGGCCGCCATGCCGTGATCGGAGACAATGACGAGGTTCGCGGCCTGGCCCTGCGCGGCAAGCCCTTCGACGAGCTGGCCGATGGCGCGGTCGACCTCGACCAGCGCCTCGTTCACCTGCGGCGAGGTGGGACCGTATTGATGGCCGGCGGTGTCGACGACGTCGAAATAAGTGGTCACCAGCCGGGGACGGGTGGCGGCCGGACGGCGCATCCAGTCCAAGATTGCGCGCACGCGGTTCTCGTTCGGCATTTGCTGGCTGAACTGCTGCCAGTCCGTGGGCCGCGTGCCGCCGGTGACATAGTTGGGCCAGGTAGAAGCGCGCACGCCGCCCCAGCCGACGTTCGATCCGGGCCAGTACATGGAGGCGGTGGGAATGCCCGCCTTTTCCGCCGTCACCCAGATCGGCGGAGCGGCGTTCCACCAGAAGGGATCGTCGTTCGCCATGGTGAAGACTTCGCCGGGGCGCGCGGGATCCTCCATCGAATTGGCGGTGATGCCATGGCGATCGGGGCGCAGGCCAGTGACGATCGTCCAGTGGTTCGGGAAGGTCTTGGACGGGAAGCTCGGCCGCATCGGCCCGGTGACGCCATCCGCGGCGAGGCGGGAGAGCACCGGCGTCAGCCCGCGATCGAGATAATCGGGCCGGAAGCCGTCGATCGAGATCAGGATGGTGACCGGGGCGCGGCGCGCGACGGCATCGGCGGCGGCAAGCGGGGCCGGTGTGTTCGCGGGCGGGAGCGCCGGTGGGTTGGCGGGATAAGCGCATCCGGCCAGAGCGGAGAGCGCAGCGAGAGTCGGGAGGAATCGGCGAAACATGGGCGCCCCGGTAGCGCCTGGGATCTCGCCTGTCTTGCTTGGCCGTGTCACAATTGACGCGCTTCCCAAGGGAAGCGCGCCAGGGAAGGGATCAGCGGGTGGCGGGCTGCCCAGCCCGCTGTGCTGCAGCCGGCTGGCCTGCGGCAGGCTGCCCTGCCGCGCTCACCCGCCAGATCACGTTGCCGACGTCGTCCGCCACCAGCAGCGCGCCGGTTTGATCGGTGATGACGCCAACCGGGCGGCCCTGCGCCTCGCCCTTGGCGTTGAGGAAGCCGGTGAGCACGTCGACCGGCTTTGCGCCGGGCACCGGCCAGCCGCGATCGGTGAAGGGCACGAAGACGACCTTATAGCCGGAGACCGGCACGCGGTTCCATGAGCCATGTTCGCCGATGAAGGCCCCGTTCGCGAAGCGATCGCCAAGCTTCGCATCGGTAGCGAAGGTGAGGCCGAGCGCTGCGACGTGCGGCCCGAGCGCGTAATCCGGACGCTTCGAATACTGCTGAAGCTGCGGGTTGGCGGGCTCGACGCGCTTGTCGGGGTAACCGCCCCAATAATACCAAGGCCAGCCGAAGTGATCGCCAAGCTCAATCGCGGTCAGATAGTCCGGCACGATATCCGAACCGAGCATGTCGCGCTCGTTAACGACCGTCCACAGCTGCTTGGTATTGGGGTTGAGCGCCATGCCGTTCGCGTTGCGCACGCCGGCGGCGTAGATGCGGTACGTCTTTTCCTTCGGCCAGACCTGCAGGATGACGGCGCGCAACCGCTCCTTGTCGAGGCCGTTCTCGCCGATGTTCGAGGCCGAGCCGATCGAGAGATAGAGGGTGCGGCCATCCTCGGCATTGATGACGTTGCGCGCCCAGTGATTGGCGCCGCCCGGATATTTGATGACGGTCTCGGGCTTGGCGGTGACCTTGGTTGCGCCCTCGGTGTAGGGCACGCGCACCAGCGCATCGGTGTTCGCGATGTAGAGCTGTCCTTCGAACAGAGTCATGCCATGCGGCGAGTTCAGCCCGGTCATGAACACGTGCTTTTCATCGACCCGGCCGTCGCCGTTCGAATCGCGCAGCAGGGTGATGCGGTTCGCGGACGGCACCGCGGCGCCGCCGCGACCCATCAGAAGCTTCATCGCAGCGCCCGTGATCCCGCCACCCTCACGCGGCGGTGAGTTCGTCTCGGCAACGAGGATATCGCCGTTGGGCAGGCGGTACAGCCAGCGCGGGTGATCGAAGCCCTCGGCATAGCGGGTGACGGTGAGGCCCTCGGCCGCCGTCGGGGCGGCGCCCTGCGGCCAGCCGACGGCCTTCGCCACCTTGACCGTTGGGATCATCTGCCGGCGGGGTTCGGTGATCTGCGGCCGCTGGCCCGTGACGTCGGCGAAATCGACCTTCGCCTTGTCGGGCCAGCCAAGCCAGACAAGGATGCCGGCAGCCACCAGGATCAGCAGGCCGATCACGATCAGGATGTGTTTGCGCATGACCAAGAGATAGGCCGCGACGCGAAGCGGGGGAAGGGTGGTTCGTTGCCGGCGCGAACCGACCGGTCAGGGCAGCAGCACGTCGGTGAGCAGCAGCATAAGCTTCACATCGATCGCGACGCCCGCGGCGCGCTTCGCCGCGACGAAGGCAGCAAGATTCCGGCGCAGGACGAGATGGACGGTGATATCCTCGTCCGCATCGCCGCCGCCATCGCTGACCCGCGTGAGATCGCGGGCGCGCACCAGCGTAAAGCTTTCGCTGACCATGCCGGGCGAGGAACAGAAATCACCGCGGCGCCGATTCCGCGACTGCGATCGGCATATTCCCAATTGCCCTGCCGCATCATGCGAATGAAGCGGCCTTCCCACATGACTTGCGGGGCATCGGTGGGTGCGCTCATAGCTCGATCAGGCGATCGGGCAATTCGTTGGGATTGCTGCCGGTGCGCGGGAAATGTTCGGCCAGCACGACGCCGATTTCCTGGACTGCCGCCGCCATGCCGTCTCCGGGGCGCCCGTCCTTCACCGCGGCGACGAGCGCGGCCATCGCGTGGCCCCACACGTCACTGGAAACGCGGCTGTGGATGCCGACATCGGCGACGATCTCGGCGCGATGCTCGTCGAGGCTGAGGTAAAGGAGCACGCCGGTCGCGGCGATGGTGCGGTGTTCGGCGCTGGTGCGGAACAGGGCGAGCGCGCGGGCATGGACCCGGCGCGTCTTGGTCGCAGCGGGTGTGAGCGCCATACGCAGCGGGCGGATCGCGAGGAGATAACGCACGACAAGGAAGGTGACCGTCGCGAGCACGGTTGCGATGGTGAGTGCCGTGCCGGTCGAGACATGCTCGTTCCACGGATCGCCGGTGAGGAAATGGATCGCATCGACCGAATTGGGGAATGCCGACAGCAGTGCCAGCACGAGCAGCGAGGCCAGCACCGCCCAGTGCAGCCCGACATCGTGATACGCATCGGAGGTGCGGGCGACGATCGTCACGATCTCGCCATCGGTATGCTCTTCGGCCGCAGCGACCGCCGCCGTCACCTTGGCATGATCTTCAGCAGACAGGCGCATCACCAGCTCCCCGAGGCGCCGCCGCCCCCGAACGATCCGCCGCCGCCGCCGCCGAAGCCGCCGCCACCCCAGCCGCCGCCACCGCCGCCGAAGCCGCCACCACCGCCGAAGCCCCCGCCGCCCCAGTGATCGTCGTCGTCGTTATCACGCAGCGCCGCGCTCGCGACATTGGCTGCGATGTTCCACAGGATGACGGAGCTGAGGCCGCCATCGTCGCGGTAGCGCTTGCCGCGACCGACCGAGCCGCGCCGGCCGAGCGACAGCAGCACGAACATCGCGACCATGCCCCAGAAGACAAGGCCGAGCGGGAAGCCGCCACCGCCGCCGCTGCGCTGCGCCTTGCGGGTGCTGTCGAATTCCTTGATCGCGGCGTCGAGCCTGGCCTGCGCTTCCTCCGGCGAGGCGCGCAGCTGCGCGATCAGCGCGTCCGTGCCGGCGACCACACCGGCCGCCATGTCGCCTTCCTTGAAGTAAGGCAGGACATCATTGTTGATGACGACGCTGGAATAAGCGTCGGTCAGGAAGGGCTCGAGGCCATTGCCGACCTCGATCCGCACCTTGCGATCATTGGGGGCGACCAGCAGGATCGCGCCGTTGTTGACGTCCTTCAGGCCAACGCCCCAGGCCCGGCCGAGCTTGTAGCCATATTCCTCGATCGGATAGCCTTCGAGGCTGGGAACGGTGGCGACGACCAGCTGCCGTTTCGTATCCCGCTGCAGCGCGTCGAGCTTCTGCGTCAGCTCCGCCTCGACATTCGGGGGCAGGATATCGGCCGCGTCGACGACGAAGCCGGTGAACTTGGGGAATGTCTGCGCGGTTGCCGGCAGGACAATCATCGCGGCAAGGGCCACGATCATCGCGGCGAGCAAGGACCGCCATGCGTTCGCGCTGAGCCTGTGGAAGCGCTGCACTATTTACTCCGGCGCAAGATGGGGCGGGGCGCCCCGGGAGGCGACCCCGCCGGGAAACGATCGATCAGCTGCCGAAATCGACCTTGGGCGCGGCTTCCGCGCCGGGCGTGGTCGCCTGGAACGGCACCATCGGCTTTGCACCGTAGAAGATCTTCGCGCCGACCGCGTCGGGGAAGGTGCGGATGCGCGTGTTATACGCCTGCACCGCCGCATTATAATCGTTGCGGGCGATGGTGATGCGATTCTCCGTGCCCTCGAGCTGGCTCATCAGCGTGGTATAATTCGCCTGGCTCTTCAGCTCCGGATACGCTTCCTGCAGCCGCTGCAGCGACAAGGTGAGGCCCGCCTGCGCGCGCTGATAGGCCTGCATCTTCGCCGGATCGCTGAGATCGTCAGGCGACACCTGGACCTGCGTGGCGGACGCGCGCGCGTTGGTCACCTCGGTGAGAATATCCTTCTCCTGCGCGCCGGCCGCCTTCACGGTCGACACGAGATTGGGGATCAGATCAGCGCGGCGCTGATACTGATTCTGCACGTCGGCCCAGCGCGCCTTGGCATTCTCCTCCGCGGTCGGAACGCTGTTGATGCCGCAGCCGGCGACGCTGGCGGAAAGCGCAACGATAAGAAGGGGACGAAAGGTCATTAGCGTGGGTCTCCGAAAACGGCCTGTATCATTCATATAGGACAGCGGCTGCGCTTGGCGAGGGGGCAATCGGCGCGTAACCTAGATTAGAACAGCGGAAGGTTTTGTCATGCTCAAGGAATTCCGGGCGTTCATCGCGCGCGGCAACGTGCTGGATCTCGCGGTGGCGGTGATCATCGGCGCCGCGTTCAGCAAGATCGTCACGTCGCTGACTGAGGACGTGCTGATGCCGGTGATCGGCAGGGTCTTCGGGGGGCTCGATTTCTCCAGCTACTTCATCACGCTGGGCAAGGTGCCGCCGAACCTCGTCGGATCGACCGATTATGTCGCGCTGAAGAAGGCGGGCGTGCCGCTGCTTGGCTATGGCGCGTTCATCACCCAGGCGGTGAACTTCGTCATCGTCGCGTTCATCATCTTCATGCTGATGCGCACGGTGAACCGCGCGGTGGCGATGTTCGAGCACGAGAAGAAGAAGAGCGCCGAGGAGCCCAAGGCGGAACCCGCGGATGTCGCGTTGCTGCGCGAGATTCGCGACGAACTGAAGGCGCGGCCGAAAATCTAAATCCGGCGCAGCGGACGGTGAGGATCGGCGCGCCGCGATCAGGCGGCGGCCATCTCCACCGCCGTCGCATCGGCGAGGCTGGTGCCGTCGAGGATCCGCGCCGTCTCGTCCCGTACGCGGGCCATGGCGTGGCGGATCGCGCAATCCGCCTCGCTCTTGCAATCGCGGCACGGGCGATACGCGGTCCGGCTGACGCAAGGGACGAGCGCGAGCGGGCCTTCGATCACGCGGATGATCTCACCCAGCGAGATGAGATGCGCCGGACGGGCGAGGACGTAGCCGCCCATCTTGCCGCGGTGGCTGTGCAGCAGCCCGGCATCACGCAGATCGGCGAGGATCAGCTCGAGGAACTTGCGCGGGACGTTCGCCTCGACGGCGATACGGTTCATCGGCACGGGCGGGCCGCCTGCGGGCGTCGTTGCGAGATACAGCATCGAGCGCAGGGCGTAACGGGAACGCTGGGTAAGCATGATACCCTGTTATATGCACCCGCATTATGGCGACCGAAAGGCGGTCTTTGCAGTTTCGTCCCGACGCCCTATATCGGTCGGGCTCGCGGGGCTTGCCCCACGGCTATGGCGATAAACGCCGGCGAAGAATAGGCACAGCGGACCCGGGGGCAGTACCCGGCGGCTCCACCATCGCTTCTGCTTTCAGCAGAGACGTTGACGGGGCCGAACCAGGATCGACGTGTGTTGAAAGGCGCTGGCTTTTGCTCGGAATGGGACCACCGTGACGGCCCATACACAAGTGCCAACGATAACGAAGCACTCGCGATTGCGGCGTAACCTGACGGCTTAACGGCCTAAGGTTATACCAAAATAGCGCGGTTGGACCGCACCGGGCAACAGAAGCGGATTCCAGCGGCACGGGGGGCGCCGGGCAACAGAAGCCCCCCACCTGCCATGTCTCCTCAACATCGACACGCGTCCCGAAGCTGGCGCGGTAAGGTCAGTCGTGCCCGCCGAGAGGGCCGCATTGGCACCGCCCTTGTCTTCGGCCGGGCGGCGCGCAAATAGGTGCCATGGCGAGCCAATCTGTACCCGGACATCCATCGCAGCATCGCGCGCAGATCGGGGCGGCGGTCGCGGCGCGGCTGTCGGCTGATCCGCGCGCCGTGAAGCTGCTGAGCGCAGTCGCCGACGCCTGGAAGATCCCGAACTATCTCGATGTCGCCACCTGCAAGCGGCTGGTGGCGATGATCGACGCCAACCGGCGGCCCTCGACGCTGCTGTCCGATCGCGGCGATACGTCGTTCCGTACCTCCGAAAGCTGCGACATGAACCGGCATTCGCCTGAGATCCGGCCGATCGACGAGGGGCTGGCGGACTTGCTGGGGCTCGATCCTGCCTGGGGCGAGACGATGCAGGGGCAGCGCTACGCGCCCGGCCAGTATTTCAAGGCGCACCACGATTATTTCCACGAGGGCGAAAGCTATTGGCCCGCCATGAAGGCGTCCGGCGGGCAGCGTGTGTGGACAGCGATGATCTTCCTCAACGATGTGGAGGAAGGTGGCGCGACCTGGTTTCCGCAGGCCGGCGTGCGGGTTGCGCCCAAGCGGGGCACGCTGCTCGCGTGGAACAACATGCTGGCGGACGGCAGCCCCAATCCGATGACGCTGCACGAAGGGACGGCAGTGTCCGAGGGGGTGAAGTACATCATCACCAAGTGGTTCCGCGAAGCGCCCTGGACGGCGCGGGCGTGAACCGATGATGCACGTTCTGGGGGTCGAACGGTCAATCATGGGCCAGCCGTGGCGGTGGCGCGCGACGGCGGCGGACAATCTGTCGCTCGACGACCTCGTGACGCAGCTGCTGCTGGCGCGCGGCTGCCCGCGGGAGGCGCTGGACGATCACCGCAGCCCGTCGATCCGCGCCTTCATGCCCGATCCGTCGATCTTTCGCGACATGGACCGTGCCGCCGAGCGGCTCGCCGACGCGGTGGTGGCAGGCGAGCAGATCGCGGTGTTCGGCGATTATGACGTCGACGGCGCGACATCGGCGGCGGTCATGATCCTGCTGCTGCGGCAGCTGGGGATCGAGGCGCGGCCCTATATCCCGGACCGGCTGGTCGAGGGCTATGGCCCGACCGCGACGGCGATGACGCGGCTGGCGCAGGAAGGCGCGAGCCTGATCGTCACGGTCGATTGCGGCGCGCAAGCGTTCGAGGCGCTGGAGGCGGCACGTGCGGTGCCGGTCGACGTGATCGTCGTTGACCATCATCAATGCGCCAGCGCCTTGCCGGTCGCCCATGCGGTGGTGAACCCCAATCGGCTGGACGAAGATGAAGGCGCGGCGCACGGGCATCTCGCGGCCGTCGGCGTCGCCTTCCTGCTGGGTGCGGCGCTGCTGCGCGTGCTGCGCGGCCGTGGCTTCTTCGCGGCACGGCTGGAACCGCGCCTGCTCGACCTGCTCGATCTGGTCGCGTTGGGAACGGTTGCCGACGTTGCGCAGCTGCGCGGGCTGAACCGGGCCTTCGTCGCGCAGGGGCTGAAGGTAATGGCCGGGCGGCGCAACATCGGCCTTGCTGCGCTGATCGAAGCGTCGCGCCTGACCCGCGCACCGACCGCAAGTGACCTGGGCTTCGCGCTGGGGCCGCGGATCAATGCCGGCGGGCGGGTTGGGCGCGCGGACCTGGGCGTGCGCCTGCTGACCACGCGCGATCCGGACGAAGCGCGGATGATCGCGCAGGAGCTCGATCGGCTGAACGAGGAGCGGCGTGCGATTGAAGGCGCCGTGCAGGCCGAGGCGGAGACGATGTACGCGGCGGATCGCGCCGTGACGGTGGTCTCGGGGCGCGGCTGGCATCCTGGCGTGATCGGCATCGTGGCGGGGCGCCTGAAGGAGAAGCTGGGGCAGCCGGCGATCGTCATCGCTTTGGACGAACATGGCCTCGGCAAGGGATCGGGTCGCTCCATCCCCGGCGTCGACCTTGGCCAGGCGGTGCTGGCGGCGAAGGAGGCAGGGCTGCTGGTGGCGGGCGGCGGCCATGCCATGGCGGCCGGCCTCACCATCGATGCTGACAAGGTGCCGGCCTTTGCCGATTTTCTGGAGGAGCTTCTGTCCGCGCGGGTCGCGGCGGCGGTGGCGGATCGCGCCTTGCTGGTCGATTCGGTTCATGCGCCAGGGGGTGTGACGCCTGATCTCGTCACCGCGCTGGAAATGGGCGGGCCCTATGGCATGGGATGGCCGAGCCCGCGTGTGGCCATCGGGCCGGTGCGCGCAGTGCGCGTGGACGTGGTCGGCAATGGCCATGTCCGCGCGATCGTCGCCGGAGATGACGGCCGCAGCCTGAAGGCGATGGCCTTTCGCGCCGCGGACACGCCGCTGGGCGCCGCGCTGCTCGGCGCCGCGTCGCACCGCCGGCTGTGGCTCGCCGGCCGCGCAAAGATCGACGACTGGGCACAGCGCCCGGTCGCCGAGCTTCATCTCGACGATGCGGCCTGGGCGGATTGAGCAGCTGCAGCAATAAAAATATCTTTCGGGCGTGAGTGCGATTGACAGGTCGGGAGACCCCCTCTAGCTGCACCCCCCGCTGGCCCCTTCGTCTAGTGGTTAGGACGCGGCCCTTTCACGGCTGAAACACGGGTTCGAGTCCCGTAGGGGTCACCAGCACATCGCCCGCTCGCAGCTTGCGTCACCGAACGGGCGCAAGGCGAGGGGGGATGAATGGCTTTCGATCTCACTGGGCGCATTGCGCTCATTACCGGTGCATCCTCCGGTCTGGGCGCCCATTTCGCGGAAATCTTTGTTGCTGCCGGCGCGCGGGTAGTGATCGGCGCGCGGCGGATCGACCGGGTCGAGGCGCTTGCCGCCGAGCTTGGCGACAAGGCGCTGCCCGTCGCGATCGACGTGACCGACCAACAATCCATCGCCGCTGCCTATGACGCTGCCGAGGCGCATTTCGGCACGGTCGACACCGTGATCGCCAATGCCGGTGTCGCCAACGGCGGGCGCACGGTGGACGTCGCGCCCGACGCGCTTCGCCAGACGATCGACACCAACTTCACCGGCGTGCTGCTGACCGCCCGTGAAGGCGCCAAGCGGCTGATGGCGGCAGGATCGCGCGATACCGGCCGCGGACGCATCGTGCTGATCGGATCGATCACCGCCCATGTTACCGGCCATGGCGACAGCGCCTATGCCGCTTCCAAGGCAGCCGTCGCCCATCTGGGGCGCAACCTGGCGCGCGAGTGGGTCCGCATGGGAATCAACGTGAACGTGATCCAGCCGGGTTATATCCAAACCGAGATCGCCGGCGACTGGTTCGAGACCGAGGGCGGGGCCAAGCAGGTTTCCAGCTGGCATCGCCGGCGCTTCATGCCGATCGACGTGCTCGACCCTCAGCTCCTCTATTTCGCATCCGATGCCAGCGAGATGGTGACCGGCACGGTGGTGGACATCGACGACGGCCAGTCGCTCTAGGCGCGCGTTCCGTCACAGCCCCCTTAGACAAGCGGGGGGTGAAAGGCGTAGATGGCGGCGATGCGGTCGATCGATCTGAACGCCGATCTCGGCGAAGGCTTTGGCCCCTGGTCGATGGGCGACGATGCCGCGATGCTCGCGCTCGTCAGCAGCGCCAACGTCGCCTGCGGAGGCCATGCGAGCGACCCAGAGACGATGTTCCGTACGATGCGGCTCGCGCGCGAGCGCGGCGTCGTGGTGGGCGCGCATCCGAGCTATCCGGATTTGCCGGGATTCGGACGGCGGCGGCTACCGGCCACCCCGGCCGAGATCGAGCGATTCGTTGCGGCGCAGGTGGGCGCCCTGATCGCGATCGGCGCGCTTGCCGATCATCCCGTCAGCTATGTGAAGCCGCATGGCGCGCTGGCCAATGTCGCAGCCGCAGAGGCCGAGGTGGCGGCGGCGATCGCACGCGCGGTGGCGGCGGTGGACCGCGAGCTTGCCGTTCTGGCGATTTCCGGCACCGCGCTTGAGCAGGCCGCGCGGGCAGCGGGCCTGCGCGTGTTCAGCGAGGTCTTCGCCGATCGCGGCTACACCCCCGCTGGTGACCTCGTCCCGCGCAGCATGCCGGGCGCGGTGATCCATGACGCCGACGAGGCGGCGGCGCGTCTCGCGCGCTTCCTGGAGACGGGCGAAATGGCGACGATGGAGGGTGGGACGGTGCGCCTCGACGTCGATTCGATCTGCGTCCATGGCGACAACCCGGCCGCGGTGGCGATGGCCGGGCGCGTGCGCGACGTGCTGATGGCGCGCGGGATCACCATCGCGCCGTTCGTCTGATCAGTAGAAGTCGCGCAGCGTCAGCTTGCGCTCGGTGCCGTCGCACATCCGGAGCGTGACGGTTCGGCCCGGCGTCCCTGCGGACCAGCTGGCGAGCGGGCTGGCGGGATAATCGGCCGGGATCGTTTGCCCGTCGATGGCGCAGATCATGTCGCCTTCCTTCCACCCCGCCGCCTGTGCCGGCCCGCCCTGCATCACGTGCAGAACCTTCAGCCGGTCCCTGGCGACGCCGACCAACAGGCCGCTGGTCGAGCGGACCGGGGGCTGATCGGCATGCGGGACGGGGCTCAGGATCATTCGCCCGGCGGTGGGATCGAGCAGCACGCGGTAATTCTGCAGGAAGCCCGAACCGATCCGGCCCGCCGCCTCGATCGAATCGGAGAATCCGCCAGCCGGCTCGACACGGATTTCGACATTGCGCGCGGTAAGCTCGCCCAGCCGGAGCGTCGGCACGATGCCGATCGTGCTGGTGACCGCGCCGGCGAGGCCGAAGGAGATGGCGGTGGTCGTGGGGATGCCGGGAAGGCGGGCATTGGCCCAGCCGCCGGCGGTGACCGTCACTGACGAGCCATCGCCGGTATCGACCACCATTGGCCGCAGCCGCGCGGCGCCCAGCGTGATCTCGCTGACATACACCAGTCGGTCGCGCGAAATGCTGAGCGGCGCGGTGAAGCCGCGGAAAGGCAGGCGGCCGCTTGGCAGCAGGCGGAAGCGCCGGCCGGCATAATCGATGTCGAGCGCAAAGCCGCCGGTGAGGTCCCGGCCGACGAGAAGGTCGACCGCATCGGCGCTGCCGGTTGCGATCGCGGGGAGCGTGGCCACGGTGAGGCCGCCGCCGCGCCGCGTCAGGCCGCCCATCGCGATCGTCGCGGTCGGCGTCCATCCAATGTCCACCACGCCGCCGATGGCGGTCGCATTGCCGCCGGGGCGCACCTTCAGCGCTGCGCGCTCGGCGAAGCGACGGGAGAGGACGGAATAGCTGACCCCGGTGTCGAGGATGGCCGTTGCCGGCCGGCCGTCGACCGTCATGGTGAAGCGGAGCTGATTGCCGGGCGTGAGCTCGAACGGCACCCAGCGCGTTTCGGCGTCGCGCGCCAAAGTCGCGCTGCCGACCGGCTGGGCCGCGGGCAGGGCAAGCGGTGCGGCGGCAGCGACAAGCAACGGGAGAAGCAACACGTTGTGCGTTTAGCGCGGCACCGCGGAAGCGGCTACCGGCATGTCAGGGGTACGTTGGGCGCCCGTTCAACGATCACCGCCGCCGTCCAGCATCGGCAGGCGGCGGGGATCGTCGTGAGGCTGGTGATCAGCCCTTGTTCGCCTGACGCTTCGCCATGAAGGCGAGGCGTTCGAACAGCATCACGTCCTGCTCGTTCTTCAGCAATGCGCCGTGGAGCGGCGGAATCGCCTTCGTCGGATCGCGGTTCTGCAGCACGTCGAGCGGCATGTCCTCATGCAGCAGCAGCTTCAGCCAGTCGAGCAGCTCGCTGGTCGACGGCTTCTTCTTCAGGCCTGGCACGTCGCGGACCTCGTAGAAGATGTCCATCGCCTTGGAGACCAGGATCTTCTGGATGCCGGGGAAGTGGACGTCGACGATCGCCTGCATCGTTTCGCGGTCGGGGAATTTGATATAGTGGAAGAAGCAGCGGCGCAGGAACGCGTCCGGCAGTTCCTTCTCGTTATTCGACGTGATGACGACGATCGGGCGCTCGGTGGCGCGCACCGTCTCCTTCGTTTCGTATACGTGGAATTCCATGCGATCGAGCTCCTGCAGGAGGTCGTTCGGGAATTCGATATCCGCCTTGTCGATCTCGTCGATCAGCAGCACCGGCAGTTCGGGGGAGGTGAACGCCTCCCACAACTTGCCCTTGCGGATATAGTTCGAAATGTCGTGCACGCGCTCGTCGCCGAGCTGACCGTCGCGCAGGCGGGCGACCGCGTCATATTCGTACAGGCCCTGCTGCGCCTTGGTGGTGGATTTGACGTTCCACTCGATCAGCGGCGCGCCGGTCGCCTTGGCGATCTCATAGGCCAGAACCGTTTTGCCGGTGCCCGGTTCACCCTTCACCAGCAGCGGCCGGCGTAGCGACACGGCGGCGTTCACCGCGACTTTCAGATCGTCGGTCGCAACGTAGCTCTGCGTGCCCTCGAACCGCTTCATGCCCTCATCCCGTCTCGTTCGACTATCGGGTACGACGATGGGGGAATTTTCGATCGTGCGCAAGCCAGTTAAGCCGCGGTGATTAAAGCGCGTTGCGTGCCTCCGCGCGGGCGGCGAGCAGATGCCACAGGCCGCGATGCTGCGCGACGAGTTGCTGGGCGCCGAACATCATGGCGCGGGCGCAGGCCGGCTCGCTGGCTAGCCGCTCGGCAATCGGCGCGATGTCGTCCGCGGACGGCAATGAGGTTTCGCGGAGCGTGACTCCGGCACGGGTGGCGGCCACCGCCAGGACGGAGCGGATCGCACGCCAGTCGATGAGGAACGCGAAGGTAGCGCCAAGCGCGCATCCATTGCGGTCCGAGCGCGCCAATGTGGCGAGCGCGCGCTGCTGCGTGGCGATCGCGGCTTCAGTCTCCGCCTGTCCGGGCGTGGAGGGGAGCGGGCCGATCGCGGCGGTCAGCTTGACCAGGAGGTGGCGCTCGTCATCGAAGGCGACCGCCGTCTCGTAGAGCCAGGCGCGAATATCCTGCGCACCGCGCGCATCAAGCGAGATCTCGACCATGCTGGGCGCGGCGCCGTGTAGCGCGCACAAAGCATGGACCGCATCGGACAGATCGCGCGTCAGCGCCGCCGGCGCGCGCAGTGCCAGTGCATGCTCCATGGCGGCGCTGCCCTCGTCGGCGACCAGATCGCCGATCGAGCGACCCGTCGTCGCGAAGCCTGGACTGGTAAGCGTCGGCACCCATGTTCCCCGATGGTTGAGGGTTGACCATAGGCCGACAGCGTAAACATGGCGTTTACGACGTCGTAGGCGTGACGACGACGGTAACCCCGACGACGCGCCCGGAGCTGGCAAGTGGCGCCAGGCCGACGCGAACCGGGCGAAGCTCGGCGCCGCCGACCAGCAGCGAGGCGGTGACCGACTGCGGGGTGCGTTCGTCGATCGCCGCTTCGAACGCTTCGCCCACGGTGCTGCGATCTCCCACGGTAACCAGCGAGACGATGCGCGCGAGGGACAATGCCTCGACACTGGCGCCGGTGAGCTTGGCAAGGGCAGGGGAGGCCTGTTCGATCCGACCCCGCAAATTGATGATCGCGCAGGCAGCGCCGGCGGCCTCGAGCGCGCTGAACGCCGAATCATGCCGGTCCCGCCAGTGCTGGCGTTCCTCCGCTGCAGTCGCGTCGCTGATCTGAACGATGCAGCCGGCGGGCACGCAATCGACCGCATAGGCGAGCAGGCGATCGGGGAAGCGAGGGGAGCGGCACTCGGTCGTCTCCGACAAGCCGGAGACGGCGACGCGCGTGACCGTCGCTGCCAGTGCTTCGTCACCGGGAGAGGCCAAGCCGCTGACCGGCGCGCCGACATCAGCGGCATCGCCAAAATAGGCGCGCGCGCCCCGACTTGCCGCAATGATCGTTTGCTCCGCGCCAAGCACGACGATCATATCGCCGAGCGCGTCGAGCAACGCGCCGAGCTGCCCGCCCTCGACCGGTTGACCGCTGTGCGTCGAGCACAGCGCGTCCATCACGTCAACCGAGGTCATCACCAGCCGGGGACGGCCGCGGTGGAGGATATAGACCGGCCCGCGCCCGGCGCGCTCCTGCCAGATGCCGAAGTGGCGCACGAGATCGGAGGCGGTGACCTGCTGGTCCGAAGCGATCGGAAAAACGGGAGCGTTCTTCATGAGCCGAAACTTGCGGGCGCGATGCCGGGGGCGACAAGTGGATCGATCCAAAGTGGCAAGAGGCGCGCGTATTTGCGTGGCCGATCGCGCCGATCTGGCTTGAACTCCGTCCGCGCCTCCCGTTCCGAACGCAAAAAAAGGAGCGGGAAGATCACTCCTCCCGCTCCGTTCGTGTCATTTCAGCCGTTGGTTACTGGTCGAGGAAACTGCGCATCTTGCGGCTGCGGCTCGGGTGCTTCAGCTTGCGAAGCGCCTTCGCCTCGATCTGGCGGATACGTTCACGCGTCACGCTGAACTGCTGGCCGACTTCCTCGAGCGTGTGATCGGTGTTCATGCCGATGCCAAAGCGCATGCGCAGCACGCGCTCCTCACGCGGCGTCAGGCTGGCGAGGACGCGGGTGACCGTTTCCTTGAGGTTCGCCTGGATCGCGGCATCCACCGGAATGACGGCGTTCTTGTCCTCGATGAAATCGCCCAGGTGGCTGTCTTCCTCGTCGCCGATCGGGGTTTCGAGGGAGATCGGCTCCTTGGCGATCTTCATCACCTTGCGCACCTTCTCGAGCGGCATGCTCAGGCGCTCGGCCATTTCCTCGGGCGTGGGCTCGCGGCCCTGCTCGTGGAGGAACTGGCGGCTGGTGCGGACCAGCTTGTTGATCGTCTCGATCATGTGGACCGGGATGCGGATCGTGCGCGCCTGGTCCGCGATCGAGCGGGTGATCGCCTGCCGGATCCACCACGTGGCGTAGGTGGAGAACTTGTAGCCGCGGCGATACTCGAACTTGTCCACCGCCTTCATCAGGCCGATGTTGCCCTCCTGGATCAGGTCCAGGAACTGCAGGCCGCGGTTGGTGTACTTCTTGGCGATCGAGATCACGAGGCGCAGGTTCGCCTCGACCATCTCTTTCTTCGCGATACGCGCTTCGCGCTCGCCCTTCTGCACCATGTTGACGATGCGACGGAACTCGCCCAGCGCCATGCCGGTCTGCTGCGAGATCTCGGCGATTTCGCTGCGGATGCGCTCAACGGCAGCCGCCTCGTTGGTCGCGAAGGCGGTCCACTTCTTGTCGAGGCCGTTCACCGTCGCCAGGAACGTATCGTCGAGTTCATGGCCCATGTAGCGATCGAGGAAGTCCTTGCGGCTTACCTTGTGCCGCTCCGCCAGCCGCAGCATCTGACCGCCCAGCGCGGTAAGGCGCCGGTTGTAGCTGTACAGCTGGTCGACCAGATACTCGATCTTGGCGTTGTGGAACTGGACGCTCTCGACCTCGGCCGTCAGTTCCTCGCGCAGCTTCTGGTACTTGCGCTCATCGGCCGCCGTCAGCTCGGTCCCGCCGCCCATGGCGTCGAGCCGGCCCTGCTGCATCTTCGAGAATTTCTTGTAGATCGACGTGATGTTGGCGAACTTCTCAAGCGCCATCGGCTTGAGCGTTTCCTCCATCTGCGCGAGGCTGAGGGTATTGTCCTCTTCCTCGTCGTCCGACGGCCGCGGCGTGCGGCGCTCGGTCATGTCATCGTCGTCGTCAGCCGAGACTTCCTCGGGCTCTTCCTCTTCCTTGAAGGAGGCGCCAGCGGTCTTCTCGCTAATCTCGCCATTGTCTTCCTCGGCACCCTCGACCTGTTCGGCCGAAGGACCCTTGGAAAGCATCGCGTCGAGATCGAGGATCTCGCGCAGCTGCATCGTGCCTTCATTGAGCTGGGTGGACCAGTCGATGATCGCGTTGAAGGTGATGGGCGATTCGCACAGGCCCATGATCATCGTGTCACGGCCGGCTTCGATGCGCTTGGCGATCGCGATTTCGCCTTCGCGGCTGAGCAGCTCGACGGCGCCCATCTCGCGCAGGTACATGCGCACCGGATCATCGGTGCGGTCCACCGTTTCCTTCTTCTTCTCGACGACAGGCGCGTTTTCCTGATCGACGTCGACGGTCTCGACCTCGTCCTCAGGCTGATCCTCGCCGTCCTCGCCCGCTTCCTCGTTCTCGACGATGTTGACGCCCATCTCATTGAGCGCGGACATCACGTCTTCGAGCTGATCCGAGGACATCTGGTCCTGCGGCAGCGCGGCGTTCAGCTGGTCATACGTGATGTACCCACGCTTCTTCGCGCGGGCGATCAGCTTCTTGATATCCGCGTCATTCAGGTCGATCAGCGGGGCATCGGCCACTTCCGCGCCTTCGTCTGCACCGCTACCGTTCACCTTCGCCATCAATCGTCCTCGGCATCAAAAGCGCGGGCGTCTTCGTTCGACTGCACGAGATTTGCAAGCCGAAGCTCCAGCGCCTGTTTTTCCTTCACCAACGCAACCTGCCGTTCAAACGCTTCTTCGGTGAAGCGCGCCTGCATGGCAGAGGTTGCATCGGCCAATGCCGCATCCACTTCTGGCTGCGCGACGAGGATCGCGATCGCTTCGTCAAGGTCTTCCCTGGCGCGCGTCTCGTCCCCCGTCGGTTGCGTGAAGGAATAGGGCATCGTATCGGCTCTCAGCAGATCGCGGGCGATCGCTTCGAAACCACTGCCGGCCAATATGGTGACGAGGCGGTCGCTATCAAGCGCCCGATCTTCAAGCGCCACATCAACAACCGCCTCGAACAATCGGCCAAGGGCGCCATCCGCCATGCGGAGCGATCCCAGCACCTCGACGTGGCGGGCGATTTCGGCCGGATGGCGGATCAGACCGGCGAGCACCGCCTTGGCAAGGACGCGGTCGATACCGGCAACGCGGAAGGCCTTTGCGTCCTCGGTGACGGGGGCGGGCGGCGGCGTCCACTTCTGCCCCGGGCGCCGCGGGGTGAAGGGCTGGCGTGGTTCGAACGGACGCCCGCGCTCGAAAGGGCGGCGGCTTTGGCCGAACTGCTCGTCGTAGCGGCGACGGAACTCGGCCTGATACTCCGATCGCACCACCGGATCGCCGATCGTCTTGGCGAGCTCCCCCATGCGGGCACGGAACCCCGCGCGCTGCTCGGGCGTCGTCAGCGGCTCGGCGGCGAGTTCATGTGCCCATAACCGGTCGACCAGGGGGGTCGCCTCGCGGACCAGCGCTTCGAACGCGCCGACACCCTTGGCGCGGATCAGGTCATCAGGATCCTGCCCTTCGGGCAGCGTCACGAACTGCAGGCTGCGGCCGGGCCCGAGCAGCGGCATGGCGCGGTGCGCGGCCCGGATCGCGGCTTTCTGCCCGGCATTGTCGCCATCGAGGCATAAAGTCGGCACGTCGCTGATCCGCCACAGGCGCTCCAGCTGATGCTCGGTCAGTGCAGTACCGAGCGGGGCGACCACTTCGCCGATCCCGGCCTGCGCCAGCGCGATCGCATCCATATAGCCCTCGACCACGAACACCCGGTCCGCCTTGCGGGCGGCAGGCAGGGCGCGATCGAGATTGTAGAGCGTGCGGCCCTTGTCGAAGAGCGGCGTATCGGGCGAGTTCAGATATTTAGGCTCGCCGTCGCCGATGATCCGGCCGCCGAAGGCGATCACCCGCCCGCGCTGATCGCGGATCGGGATCATCAGCCGCCCGCGGAAGCGGTCATAGGGCTCCTTGTTTTCGACGCTGATCAGAAGGCCAGCCTCGATCAGCATCGCGTCCCCGAATTGCTTCAGGGCGGTGCGAAGCTTGCCGCGCGAATCGGGCGCGAAGCCGAAGCCGAAGGCGCGGCGAGTCGCTTCCGTGATGCCGCGTCGTTCGAGCAATTCGCGGGCGGGCGCGCCCTCAATCCCGTCTAGCTGGGTGCGGAACCACTCCGCCGCCGCCGCCATCACGTCGTGCAGCGATTGCGCCTTCTCGGCTCGCTCGGCCGCGCGACGGTCGGGCGCGGGCACGTCCATTCCCGCCGCCTGCGCGAGTTCCTTCACCGCATCCATGAACGGCAGCCCGCGCTGATCCGTCATCCAGCGAATCGCATCGCCGTGAGCGGAGCAGCCGAAGCAATGATAGAAGCCCTTGTCGTCGTTGACGTAGAAGCTGGGCGTCTTCTCGTTATGGAACGGGCAGCATCCCTTATACTCCCGGCCCGCCTTGGTGAGCTTGGTCGTCTTGCCGATCAGCGCAGACAGCGACGTGCGTGCGCGCAGTTCGTCGAGGAAGGCGGGGGTCAGGGACATGGGTGTTCTGTCTTCAATCGACGTCCTTCGAGAAGCTCGGAACGAGCGCGCTTTCGCGCGGCGCCGGGCCTCTCTCCGCCCGTTCGCCCTGAGCCTGTCGAAGGGCGTGCCGGATGGGAGGCGGCCAGTCGGGAAATTTGATCCCACCCACCCGTGATCAACGCTTCCTTCTTGGCACGTGACCATCCCTTGATGCGGCGTTCGGTCTCGAGCGCCTCCAACCGCGTTGAAGACTCCCGGGACCATGCCAGCGAACCCGGCTGCCGCCGTGCCGTGTAGTCACTCCTGCGTGCGGCGTGATGCCGCGAAATTCGCGGGTCCAAGTTACCCGTATGTCCGGCGTAGAAGCTGCCGTCCGAACAGTGCAGTAAGTAGACCCAGAACAGCATGTCGTTGGCTTGGCAGATCGATGCGAGTCGGTCGAGGGGCGGTGGGTGGGCGCGCCCTTCGACAGGCTCAGGACGAACGGAGGGTTTTGTGCTGTCCGGTTTGACAGCCTGAACCTAGGCCAGCGCCGCCTTCACCAGCCCACTGGCCTTCGACATGTCCAGCACCGTGCCGTGGCGCGCCTTCAGTTCCGCCATTACGCGGCCCATGTCCTTCATGCCGGAAGCGCCGATCTCGGCCTTGATGGCCTCGATCGCGGCGGTGGTTTCTTCCTCGCTCAATGCGCGGGGGAGGAAGCGGTCGATAACGGCGACTTCGGCTTCCTCGGCTGCGGCCAGTTCCTCGCGGCCGCCCTTGCGATACATGTCGATCGACTCGATGCGCTGCTTCTTCATCTTCTGCAGCACTTCGACGACCAGCGCATCGTCTTCCGGCGCGTTCGTCTGGGTGCGGGCCTCGATGTCGCGATTCTTGATCGCGGCCTGAATCAGGCTGATCGCAGCGCGGGTTTCCTTGTCGCCGGATTTCATGGCGGCGATCTGGGCTTGCTTGATATCGTCTCGAATCATGATGACTGCGCCCATATCAGATTGACGCGGGGGAGGGGCGAGTTTAGCGCGCCGCACTTAACGTACATCGCCGCTTACCCCAGGAGTGCCCGCCACCATGGCCGACGCCGACCCTTCGCACGCGCCCAAACCTGACGGCGCCACCGGCGTCCTCGTCCTCGCCTCAGGCGATGTGATCTGGGGCCGTGGCTTCGGCGCCGAGGGACAGGCAGTGGGCGAGGTGTGCTTCCACACCGCGATGACCGGCTATCAAGAGATCATGACCGATCCCTCCTTTGCCGGGCAGATCATCACCTTCACCTTTCCGCATATCGGCAATGTCGGTGCGAACCCGGACGATGTGGAGGCGGATGAGCCGCACGCGCTGGGCATGATCGTGCGCGAGGATCCGACCGCGCCGTCGAACTTCCGTGCCGCCGAGAACCTCGAGGGCTGGATGAAGCGCCACGCACGCATCGGCCTTGCCGGGATCGACACCCGCGCGCTGACCCGCCGCATCCGCGCGGGCGGGGCGCCCACCGGCGTCGTCGCGCATTCCGCGGACGGCAATTTCGATCTCGACCTTCTCCTGAAGATGGCGCGTGAGTGGCCGGGGCTGGAGGGCATGGACCTCGCCAAGACGGTAACTCGTGAGACGCACGCCACCTGGGGTGAGGACCGCAACGGCGGGATCTGGCAGATCGGCTTTGGCTATAACGGTGTGCAGGGCGACGATCGCCCGCACGTCGTGGCGATCGATTATGGCAGCAAGCACAATATTTTCCGCAACCTAGTTCAGGCGGGCGCGAAGGTGTCGGTGGTGCCGGCGGAGACCGATTTCGACACGATCATGTCGCTCAATCCCGACGGCATCTTCCTGTCGAACGGCCCGGGCGATCCCGCCGCGACCGGTGAATATGCGGTCCCGGTGATCCAGAAGCTGCTGGAGACCGGAAAGCCGCTGTTCGGCATCTGCCTTGGGCACCAGCTGCTCGGCCTTGCGGTCGGTGCGCGCACGACCAAGATGTTCCAGGGCCATCGTGGTGCAAACCACCCGGTGAAGCGCCTCGCGGATGGCGCAGTCGAGATAACCAGCATGAACCACGGGTTCGCAGTCGAACGCGAAAGCCTGCCGGCGAATGCGCGCGAGACCCACGTTTCACTGTTCGACGGCAGCAATGCCGGCCTGGAGCTGACCGACAAGCCCGCGTTCAGCGTGCAATATCACCCCGAGGCGAGCCCGGGTCCGCAGGACAGCTTCTACCTGTTCGAACGGTTCGTGGGCTCGCTGCGTTGATCACCACGGGCCGGCTTGCTGCTCCGGTGCTGATCCTCGCCTTGGCTGCCTGTTCGCAGGCTGCCCCGGCGAACCAGCACCAGTTGCAGGCGCGGCTTTCCTCGATCCCGAACAAATGCGGGGTGGAGAAAGCGCGGCTCAAGGCGACGTCTGCCGCGGACGTGACGATGGAATTGCCGGGCGACATGCCAGCGTCTGCTGCCGAAAAGGCCGCCGCCTGCATCGCCGCCGAAGTGAAGAAGATTTCGGGAGCCAGCCTCACGCCGATCGGCGCGACGGCTGGCGCCGCCGAGTAGGACCAAGAGAGACATAATGCCCAAGCGCACCGACATCTCCTCCATCCTCGTCATTGGCGCCGGACCGATCGTGATCGGTCAGGCGTGCGAGTTCGATTATTCGGGCACGCAGGCGATTAAGGCGCTCAAGGAAGAGGGCTATCGCATCGTCCTGGTCAATTCGAACCCGGCGACGATCATGACCGATCCCGAGCTGGCGGACGCCACCTATGTCGAGCCGATCACGCCGGAGATCGTCGCGAAGATCATCGAGAAGGAGCGGCCCGACGCCGTCCTGCCGACGATGGGCGGGCAGACCGCGCTAAATACTGCGCTGGCGCTGTTCCGCGACGGCACGCTGGAGAAGTACGGCGTGACCATGATCGGCGCCGACGCGGAAGCGATCGACAAGGCGGAGGACCGCCAGAAATTCCGCGACGCGATGGACAAGATCGGGCTGGAAAGCGCTCGCTCGGCCGTGGCGCATACCGAGGCGGAGGCGCTGGAGGCCCTGGAGAAGACCGGGCTTCCCGCGATCATCCGGCCGAGTTTCACTTTGGGCGGCACCGGCGGCGGCGTCGCCTACAATCGCGAGGAGTTCCTCGAGATCGTCCGCAAGGGGCTCGATGCCTCGCCGACCACCGAGGTGCTGATCGAGGAATCGCTGCTCGGCTGGAAGGAATATGAGATGGAGGTGGTCCGCGACCGTGCGGACAATTGCATCATCATCTGCTCGATCGAGAATATCGATCCGATGGGCGTCCACACCGGCGATTCCATCACCGTCGCGCCGGCGCTGACGCTGACCGACAAGGAATATCAGATCATGCGCAACGCCAGCATTGCGGTGCTGCGCGAAATCGGCGTGGAAACAGGCGGTTCGAACGTACAGTTCGCGGTCAATCCGAAGGACGGCCGCCTGATCGTGATCGAGATGAACCCGCGCGTGTCGCGCTCCTCGGCGCTCGCCTCCAAGGCCACCGGCTTCCCGATCGCCAAGGTCGCGGCGAAGCTGGCGGTTGGCTACACGCTGGACGAGATCGAGAACGACATTACCGGCGCGACCCCGGCTTCGTTCGAGCCGACGATCGACTATGTCGTCACCAAGATCCCGCGATTCGCCTTCGAGAAGTTCAAGGGCGCCGAAGCCGTGCTGTCGACCGCGATGAAGAGCGTCGGCGAAGTGATGGCGATCGGGCGCAATATCCATGAGTCGATGCAGAAGGCGCTGCGTGGCCTGGAGACCGGTCTCAGCGGCTTCGATCGCGTCGAGCGGCTGGTCGGCGCGCCGCGCGCCGAGATCGAGGCGGCGCTTGCCGTTGCCTCGCCCGATCGCCTGCTGGTCGCCGCCCAGGCGCTGCGCGAGGGCTTCACCGTCGCCGAAGTGCACGCGATCGCCAAGTACGACCCCTGGTTCCTTGAGCGGATCGAGGAGATCGTGCGCGCCGAAGAGGAAGTGTGCCGCAACGGCCTGCCGATCGACGCGGCCGGCATGCGCCGCCTGAAGGCGATGGGATTCAGCGACAAGCGGCTTGCCTGGCTCGCGCTCCAGTCGGCGAACCTTCGCGGCATGCGTCGTGGCATTGCGCAAGGGTCGGGCCTGATCCATGAGGCGGTGAAGGCGATGACCGGCGGCGTCACCGAGCAGGAGGTGCGCGAGCATCGCCACAAGCTGGGCGTGCGCCCGGTGTTCAAGCGGATCGACACTTGCGCGGCCGAGTTCGACGCCAAGACGCCCTACATGTATTCGACCTATGAGGCGCCCAGCTTCGGCGAGCCCGAGAATGAGGCGATGCCGTCCGATCGCCGCAAGATCGTGATCCTGGGCGGTGGACCGAACCGGATCGGGCAGGGGATCGAGTTCGATTACTGCTGCTGTCACGCCTGTTTCGCGCTGGCGGATGCCGGGTTCGAAACGATCATGGTCAACTGCAACCCGGAGACGGTCTCGACCGACTATGACACGTCGGATCGCCTGTATTTTGAGCCGCTGACGGCCGAGGACGTGCTGGAGATCCTGCATGTCGAGCAGTCCAAGGGCGAACTCGTCGGCGTGATCGTCCAGTTCGGTGGCCAGACGCCGCTGAACCTGGCGCGTGCGATCGAGGCGGCAGGGATTCCGATCCTCGGCACCTCGCCCTCGGCAATCGACTTGGCCGAGGATCGCGAGCAGTTCGCGGCGCTGGTCGACAAGCTGCGCCTGCTCCAGCCCAACAATGGCATCGCCCGCAGCCGCGAAGAGGCGCTGAACGTCGCCGAACGCGTCGGCTATCCGGTGCTGATGCGCCCGAGCTTCGTGCTCGGTGGCCGCGCGATGGAGATCGTCGACGGGCCGCAGCAGCTGGAGGATTACATCCAGACCGCGGTTCAGGTGTCCGGCGACGCGCCGGTGCTGATCGACCAGTATCTGCGCGACGCGATCGAGGTGGACGTGGACGCGATCTGCGACGGCGACGATGTCGTGGTTGCCGGCGTGCTGCAGCATATCGAGGAGGCCGGCGTCCATTCCGGCGACAGCGCCTGCTCGATCCCGCCCTATTCGCTGCCGGCCGAGATCATCGCAGAGATCGAGCGTCAGGCCGAGGCGCTGGCGCACGGCCTTGGCGTGCGCGGCCTGATGAACATCCAGTTCGCTGTGAAGGACGGCAAGGTCTACCTTATCGAGGTGAACCCGCGTGCCAGCCGCACGGTGCCGTTTGTCGCCAAGGCGATCGGATCGCCGATCGCCAAGATCGCGGCGCGCGTGATGGCGGGTGAGAAGCTGAAGGACCTGCCGGCGATCGATCGCAACATCGATTATGTCGCGGTGAAGGAAGCGGTGTTCCCCTTCAACCGCTTCCCGGGAATCGATCCCGTGTTGTCCCCGGAAATGAAATCCACCGGCGAAGTGATGGGAATCGATCGCGATTTCACCACCGCCTTCGCCAAGTCACAGCTCGCGGCAAGCAATGTGCTGCCGAGCGGCGGCAAGGTGTTCGTCAGCGTGAAGGACAATGACAAGGCGGCGATCACGCCCGCGATCCGCGAACTGGTAGACGCCGGCTTCACCATCGTCGCGACCGGCGGCACCGCCGATCACCTGCAGCGTGCCGGCCTGCCGGTCGAGGTGGTAAACAAGGTGGCGCAGGGCCGGCCGCACATCGTTGACCGGATCAAGGACGGCGACATCGCGCTTATCTTCAACACCACCGAAGGTTGGCAGAGCCTGAAGGATTCGCAGCCGATCCGCGCGTCTGCGGTGAATCAGAAGATCCCGTACTTCACCACCGCCCAAGCAAGCATTCAGGCAGCAAAGGCTATCACGACGGTGTCGCAGAACCTTGAAGTGCGCCCGTTGCAGGCCTATTATTCGCAGTCGCACAACTAATCCCCGACAATTTGTTTGAGGTGCGAAGCGGCTAAGAGGAGGCCGCTCGGGGACGTGTTTATTGAAGGGTGACGCGCACATGGCGACCGTCGAGAAGATGCCGATGCTGCAGGAAGGCTATGACAAGCTGACTGCGGAGCTTAAACGGCTGAAAATCGAACGGCCACAGATCGTCGATGCCATCGAAGAAGCGCGTGCCCACGGCGATCTGTCGGAAAACGCCGAATATCATGCCGCCAAGGAGCGGCAGGGCCAGATCGAGGCGACCATCGCCGACATCGAGGACAAGCTGTCGCGCGCCCAGATCATCGATCCGCGTGACCTGTCCGGCGACAAGGTGGTGTTCGGCGCGACGGTGACGTTGCTCGACGAGGACGACAAGCCGATCAAGTATCAGATCGTTGGCCAGACCGAGGCCGACGCAAAGTCTGGGCGGATCAGCTACAATTCGCCTATCGGGCGCGCGTTGATCGGCCGCAGCGTCGACGACGAGGTCGAGGTGTCGGTGCCGGCTGGCGACCGCTACTACGTCGTCTCGAAGATCGAGTTCATCTGAACCGCGGGGCAGGGAAACCTGCCCTTTACGGCCGCCCATGTGTGTAGCCGCGTCTCGCGTCTCAGGGCGGGCCTGCGGCACCATAAGCGCCAGCGCACAACGGACATAAAGAAAGTGCCGGGATGTCAGTCCCGGCACGTGAAGGTTGGCGATCTCGGATCCTGGATCAGTCCTTGGTGTCGGGCTTCAGCAGATCCGGCTCGAGCAGCCGGTGCAGGTGTACGACGACATACTTCATTTCCGCGTCGTCCACCGTGCGCTGCGCTGCGCCGCGCCACGCCTTTTCGGCCGAGGCATAATCAGGGAACACACCGACGATATCGATCGAATTGAGATCGTCGAACTCAAGGGTACGGGGGTCGGAGACCCGGCCGCCGAAAACGAGATGAAGCTTGCTCATGCGGCGCTCCATAGTGCCTCGGCGGCCTTGTTTGAAGCCGTAGGAAGACGGCTATTCACGATCGCGCCCACGAAAATCATCTCGCCGGCAGTTTCGTTCACTGCTCCTGCGACTGTGCCGTGGCTGTCATCTGCTCCTTTCCGGCCTGGGCCGCAGCAGTTCCGGCCTGCGCCGCCGCCTTGGTCACGCCCTGGAACAGCGACTTCACCTGCTCACGCGCCGCTTCCTTGCTGAGGCCGCGCTCGTGGAGTTCGTTGCGCCCGGCTTCCTTGGCGGCGACGACCGCGGCGGCAGCGGCGGCGTTCACGCGCTTGCCGACCGGCGCGAGGATGGTTTTCTCGCGCTCGCTGCGTGGCACCAGCGCACCAACGAGGGCGCCAAGCGCCAGCCCGCCCGCCAGGACGCCCAGCGGGTTGTTCTCGATCGCGCTGCCGGCGGTGTCGCGCGAATGCTCAACGGTGTCGCCCGCGCGCGCGACGGCGCTTTCATAGGCGTGAGTCGCGCGCTCACGCAGCGACTCATGATCGTGATTGGTCTGCGTCTGGTCGTCGGTCATATATCGTTCCTCTCGGCCGTGGCTGGCCAGTCACCAGGGATCGAACGCGCTAGATTGTCGGCGGTTGCGCCGTGCTTGTGGCGGCGTCGGAACAGCGAGGCGATCCGGCGTCGGCCAAGCCAGGCGACCGCCAGCGCGCCTACCCCGGCGACGATTTCGGGGTGTGTCTTGGCGGTATCAACGCTGGTGCGCAGCGCCTTCGTGCCGGATTCAGTCAGCCCATCCATCGCCCCGCGTGCCAGCAGGCGCGGATCGAGCTTCACCTGGAGCGCGCCGATCGTTCTGTTCAGCCGCTCGCGTGCGGCAGCGGCACGGGCTTCGGCAAGGGCAAGGCTGGCCGCTGCGGCGTCGGTGCTCAAGGCGTCACCTGCGGCGTAAGGCGCTTCTTGCCCATCAGGCCAAGGACCGCAGCGATGATTAGCACGGTGCCGACCACCGCCAGTGTCGCGAGCCCCGGCCCGATCAACGTGGCAAGCGACAGGATCAACCCGACGAGAAGCGCGATCAGCGCCGCCAGCGCGAGCACACCGGCCACCGCGAAATAGACGGCGGCGGTGCGATAACGTGCGACGGCGGACGTGGCGCGAGCCTTGGCAAGCGCCACTTCCGCCTGCGCCATTTCGCGCGTGTCGAGTGCAAGCTGCGCGACGAGCTCGGCAATGCCGGCTTCCTCGTCACGGGCCGTCCTGTCCCCCAGCACGAAGCTTAGGCCTGATCGCGCTGGTTGCTCTGGCCGCCCTGCTCACGCTGGTCGAGGCCGGCCGAAAGCAGGCGAGCGAGGACGAAGCCGATCGTCGCAGCGGCGCCGATCGCCACCGCCGGGCTCTTGCGCACCAGTTCGCGCGCATCATCGAGCAGGTCATCGACCGACTTGTCGTTCAGCGAGGACGAGAGGCCCTGCACCGAATCCGCCGCCTGGCGGGCGTATTGGCCATATTGCGAGCCGAGCTTCTCATCGACCTGCGCGGCGGCATCGTTCAGCATTTGCGACAGCTGATCGAGCGCGCCCGTCGCCTTTGCCTTGCCTTCGTCTGCGAGGGTGCGCGCCCGGTCGCCGGCCTCGCCCTTCAGCTTCTGGACGCTGTCGCTGATCGTCTGCTTCGCGCCTTCGCCGCTGGCACTGGCGGCCGAACCGTTGCTGCCTGCCGCGGCAAGCGGGTCACCGCCATCGGTGTCCAGCCCCTTCAGCGGATCGGCAGGAGCGAACGGATCAGCCGCCGCCGGCGTAATGTCCTGATCGGTCATCGGCTTCAGAGTGTCGTCTGCCATTGCGAATCCTTCCTTGGTCGAAGCGACAAACCCCGTGGCGCGCGCAGCGGTTCCATCGTGAATTGCCGCGGGCGGCTCGCCTCGTTATCGGGCTTGCCGAACCCGTTCCTCGATATCGTAGAAGGATCGTTACGTGACCGCAATCATTGACCTCCAGGGCCGCCAGATCCTCGACAGCCGCGGCAATCCGACCGTGGAGGTCGATGTGTTCCTTGAGGATGGCAGCTTCGGCCGCGCGGCCGTGCCGTCGGGGGCGTCGACTGGCGCGCATGAGGCGGTCGAGAAGCGCGACGGCGACAAGAGCCGCTGGATGGGGAAGGGCGTCGACGCTGCGGTCGAGGCGGTGAACGGCGAGATCGCGGACACCATCCGCGGGCTTGAGGCCGAGGACCAGATCGAGATCGACGCCGCGCTGATCGAGCTCGACGGAACGGAGAACAAGGGTCGCCTCGGCGCCAACGCGATCCTCGGCGTCAGCCTGGCGGTGGCGAAGGCCGCGGCGGATGCGCGCGGCCTGCCGCTGTATCGCTATGTCGGCGGTGTCGCCGCCCATGTGCTGCCAGTGCCGATGATGAACATCATCAATGGCGGCGAACATGCCGATAACCCGATCGACTTCCAGGAATTCATGATCATGCCGGTCGGCGCGGCGAATATCGTCGAGGCGGTGCGCTGCGGTTCGGAGATTTTCCACACGCTGAAGAAGGGCCTGCACGACAAGGGCCTGGCGACGTCCGTCGGCGACGAGGGCGGCTTTGCCCCGAACCTCGCGAGCACAACCGATGCGCTCGACTTCATCATGCAGTCGATCGAAAAGGCGGGGTACACGCCGGGCGACGACGTGATGCTGGCACTGGACTGCGCGGCGACGGAGTTCTTCAAGAACGGCAAGTATGAGATTTCGGGCGAGGGCCTGTCGCTCGAGCCGGGTGCCATGGCCGATTACCTCGCCGATCTCGTCGCCCGCTATCCGATCCTCTCGATCGAGGACGGCATGGCCGAAGACGATTTCGAGGGCTGGAAGGCGCTGACCGACAAGATCGGCGACAAGGTGCAGCTCGTCGGTGACGATCTGTTCGTCACCAATCCGACGCGTCTGCGCGACGGCATCAAGCGCGGCCTTGCGAATTCGCTGCTGGTCAAGGTCAACCAGATCGGCACACTCTCGGAGACGCTGGAGGCGATCCGCGTCGCCGAGCGCGCCGGCTACACCGCCGTGATGAGCCACCGGTCGGGCGAAACCGAGGATGCGACGATCGCGGATCTCGCCGTCGCCACCAACTGCGGCCAGATCAAGACGGGCAGCCTCGCCCGGTCGGACCGGCTCGCCAAGTACAACCAGCTGATCCGTATCGAGGAAGAGCTGGGCAGCATCGCCGCTTATGCTGGCCGGGACGTGCTGCGCACGCGGTAAAGACGCTTGAATCCATTGGGGGTTTGCGCGAGAATCGATGCCGATGCGCCGCAAACCCTCCAACTTCCGGTCCGTGCTGAAGCGCGCCGCCTGGCCGGCGGTGGCGCTGACGATCATGGCGTTCTTTGGCGGCTATGCCGTGCTGGGCGCCAACGGCTTGCTGGCCTTTGGAGACTACAAGCGGCAACTGGCGCAGCGCGAGCGGCATTATGCCGCGCTTGATCAGCGGCGCGAGATGCTGCGCAACCGCGTGGCACTTCTCGATCCGCGCCATGCCAACCCTGACATGGTCGATGAACTGGTGCGGCGCGAACTGAACGTCGCGCATCCCGACGAGATCATTGTCCCGCTGAAGTAAGGCGTCGTCGTTAGGGCGTGTGTCGCCCGCAGGCTGACGGCTGCGGCTTCCCACGCGCCCTGTTCCGCGCCATGCTGCCCGCCAGATCAATGGGGCAAAATGATTGGGGGGCGGGACGCATGGCGATCCTTGATATTCTGTGGCCGACGTTTGCGCTGGTGGCGCTGGTGTTCATCGTGTGGTTCACGCTGTTCCTGCAGCGCTTCGGCCACATGAAGCGCAACCCGCCGAAGCCCGCGGACTTTGCCGATGGCGAGACGGCGATGCGCTATTTCCGCCCGGTCGAGATGCCGGCCAACAACCTCGCCAATCTGTTCGAGATGCCGGTGCTGTACTTCGCGCTAGTGCCGCTGATGATGCTGACGGCGCAGGTAAACTACATCCAGGTCACGCTCGCCTGGCTGTTCGTCGGCCTCAGGGCGCTGCACAGCTTCATTCACATCGGCCCGAAGAAGGTGCAGGCGCGGTTCCTGGTGTACCTTTTGTCGGTGATCGTGCTGATGGCGATGTGGATCGGCTATTTCGTCGATATCGCACAGGCGGCGGGGGAGTATCGCCGCGCGATGGATTCAATGGGGGGTGTTCTTTGAAGATGAAGTGTCTTGCCAGCCTGCTGGGCGCGGCGGCAATGGTGGCGCCGTTCGCGGCCGCGGCCGAAACTGTGGTCATTACAGCGGCCCGGATGCTGGACGTCGAGAAGGGCGCGATCGTCGACCGGCCGGTGATCGTGGTGACCGACGGCCGCATCGCCTTGATCAACCGCGGTGAGCCGAATGCGCCGGCCGGAGCAAAGCGGCTGGACCTGGGTGACGTGACGCTGCTGCCCGGGCTGATCGACATGCACGTCCATCTCGATGCCAACCCGCGCTACGGCCCTTATCAAGCGCTTCAGTTTACCGACACTTTCTGGGCAGTGCAGGGTGTCGCCAATGCCCAGGCGATGCTGCGCGCTGGCTTCACGACCGTGCGCAACGTCGGCTCCGAGAACTATGACGACGTCGCTTACAAGCAGGCGATCGAGGAGGGGTTGATGACCGGGCCGCGCATCGTTCCCGCAGCGCATGCGCTTTCCGCGACCGGCGGCCATTGTGACAGCACCTTCTTCCCGCCCTCGTTCAACCAGCGCGGCAAGGCGGTCGGCGACACGCCCGACGAGCTTCGCACCCATGTTCGCCAGCAGCGCAAATATGGCGCCGAGGTAATCAAGGTCTGCGCGACGGGCGGCGTCTTCAGCCGCAACACCGAGCCTGGCCAGCAGCAACTGTCCGAAGCCGAGTTGCGCGCGATCGCCGACGAGGCGCATCAATGGGGCCTGAAAGTCGCCGCCCATGCGCATGGCGCGGCCGGCATTAAGGCCGCGATCCGCGCCGGCATCGACACGATCGAGCATGCCAGCCTGATCGACGACGAGGGTATCCGCCTGGCCAAGGAGCGGGGCGCGTATCTTTCGATGGATATCTACAACACCGAATATACCCAGGCCGAGGGCAAGAAGAACGGCATCCTCGAGGATAACCTGCGCAAGGACCGCGAGGTCGCGCAGATCCAGCGCGACAATTTCCGCAAGGCCAATGCGGCCGGCGCAAGGATGGTGTTCGGCACCGATGCTGGCGTGATGCCGCATGGCGATGCCGCCAAGCAGTTCCGCATCATGGTGCAATATGGAATGACGCCGCTGCAGGCGATCCGCGCCGCCACCGTCACCGCGGCCGAAGCGCTGGGCCGCACCCGCGATGTCGGCGCCATCGCGGTCGGGCGTTATGCCGACATGGTGGCAGTGCCGGGCAATCCACTGACCGACGTGACGGCGCTGGAGCGCCCGGCAGCGGTGATCAAGGGCGGCGAACAGGTCGACTGAGCCTGTGCTGATTGCAGCCGGGCAGGGGGCTGTCCTCCTGCCCCGCCAAGCCCGCCAGCATTGACGCGTGGCGAGTCGATGCGTATAGGGCCGCCGGTTCGTGGTGGGTCCTGCCCGTCCGAGCAGCTTGAACATTGCTGGATGCGTTAAGGGCCGGAAGTGTCGCCTTGCGACCGCCCCCGGTCCTTTTTGTATTCCACGTGCTGTTATGGCTCCAGCAAAGTAACCTATGGAAAGGTGAAGGCTTCAATGCCGACGATCAACCAGCTGGTCCGCAAGGGCCGCGAACCGCAGAAGGCCAAGTCGAAGGTCCCTGCGATGGAGCAGAACCCGCAGAAGCGCGGCGTTTGCACCCGTGTCTACACCACGACCCCGAAGAAGCCGAACTCGGCGCTGCGCAAGGTGGCCAAGGTCCGCCTGACCAACCAGCGCGAAGTCATCAGCTACATCCCGGGCGAAGGCCACAACCTGCAGGAGCACTCGGTGGTGCTCATCCGCGGCGGCCGTGTGCGCGACCTTCCGGGCGTGCGCTATCACGTGCTGCGCGGCGTGCTCGACACACAGGGTGTCAAGGACCGTCGTCAGTCCCGCTCCAAGTACGGCGCCAAGCGTCCGAAGTAAGCCGGTCGCTGCCCTCCGGCCATGGCCGGACGTGGCAATGCGATCACCCAGGCTGAAGTTTAGAAGGAAGATACCAGATGGCTCGTCGTCGTCGTCCCGAGAAGCGGGAAATCCTGCCTGATCCCGTTTACGGGGATGAGGTTCTGTCGAAGTTCATGAACTCCGTGATGCTGGACGGGAAGAAGTCCGTCGCGGAGGGCATCGTCTATTCCGCGCTGACCACCGTCGAAGCCCGCGCCAAGCGTGAGCCGCTCGGCGTGTTCCACGAAGCGCTGAACAACATCAAGCCGGGCATCGAAGTCCGTTCGCGCCGCGTCGGTGGTGCAACGTACCAGGTGCCGGTCGAGGTTCGTCCCGAGCGCGCGCAGGCGCTGGCGATCCGCTGGCTGATCAACGCCGCGCGCGGCCGCAGCGAGAACACGATGGATGCGCGTCTGTCGGGTGAACTGCTCGACGCGGCAAACAACCGCGGCAACGCGGTGAAGAAGCGCGAAGACACGCACCGCATGGCGGAAGCGAACCGCGCCTTCAGCCACTACCGCTGGTAATGGCCGCGGCTTCCGTCTTGGAAGCGCAACGCACCTGAACTATATCGTGGGGAGCCGGCCATGGGCCTGCTCCCCACATCGCTAAGGAAAGCCCGACCATGGCCCGCAGCCATCCGCTCGAGAAGTACCGTAACATCGGCATCATGGCGCACATCGACGCCGGCAAGACGACGACGACCGAGCGCATCCTTTATTACACCGGTAAGTCCTACAAGATCGGCGAAGTGCACGAAGGCACCGCGACGATGGATTGGATGGAGCAGGAGCAGGAGCGCGGCATCACCATCACGTCCGCGGCGACCACGTGCAAGTGGCGCGCGAACGAAGGCAAGGGTGACGAGCACCTCATCAACATCATCGACACGCCCGGCCACGTCGATTTCACCATCGAGGTGGAGCGGTCGCTGCGCGTGCTCGACGGCGCGGTTACCTGCTTCGACGGCGTCGCCGGCGTTGAGCCGCAGTCCGAGACGGTGTGGCGTCAGGCCGACAAGTATCGCGTTCCGCGTCTCTGTTACGTCAACAAGCTCGATCGCACCGGTGCGAACTTCGATCGCTGCGTGCAGATGATCAAGGATCGTCTGGGTGCGCGCACGGCCGTGCTCTACCTGCCGATCGGCATCGAGAGCCAGTTCGTTGGTCTCGTCGACCTCGTCGAAAACCGCGCGATTGTGTGGCTGGACGAGTCGCTGGGCGCGAAGTTCGAGTATCGCGAGATCCCGGACGACATGAAGGACGCGGCTGCCGCAGCACGTGCCGAGCTGATCGAGATCGCCGTCGAGCAGGACGAGGAGGTTCTGGAAGCCTATCTCGAAGGCAACGAGCCTGACACGGCGACGCTGAAGCGCCTGCTCCGCAAGGGCACGCTGGCGTTCGACTTCGTGCCGGTGCTGTGCGGCTCGTCGTTCAAGAACAAGGGCGTTCAGCCGCTGCTCGACGCGGTGGTGGACTACCTGCCGAGCCCGCTCGACATTCCTGACGTTCAGGGCGTGAAGCTCGACGGCGAGACCGTCGATTCCCGTCCGCCGTCGGATGACGCGCCGATGTCGCTGCTCGCGTTCAAGATCATGAACGATCCGTTCGTCGGCTCGCTCACCTTCGCTCGCATCTATTCGGGTAAGCTCGCCAAGGGCACCTACCTGAACTCGGTGAAGGACAAGAAGGAAAAGATCGGCCGTATGCTTCTGATGCACGCGAACTCGCGTGAGGACATCGAGGAAGCGCGCGCTGGCGACATCGTCGCGATCGCGGGTCTGAAGGAAACGACGACCGGTGACACGCTGTGCGATCCGGCCAACCCGATCATCCTCGAGCGGATGGAATTCCCCGAGCCCGTCATCGAGCTCAGCGTGGAGCCGAAGACCAAGGCCGACCAGGAGAAGATGGGCGTGGCCCTGAACCGCCTGGCTGCCGAGGATCCCTCGTTCCGCGTGTCGACCGATCACGAATCCGGCCAGACGATCATCAAGGGGATGGGCGAACTCCACCTCGAGATCCTCGTCGACCGCATGAAGCGTGAGTTCAAGGTCGAGGCGAACGTCGGTGCGCCGCAGGTGGCGTATCGCGAATACCTGAAGAAGCCTGTCGACATCGACTTCACCCACAAGAAGCAGTCGGGTGGTACGGGTCAGTTCGGTCGCGTGAAGGTGAAGCTGACGCCGGGCGAGCGCGGTGCCGGCATCATCTTCAAGGACGAGATCAAGGGCGGTAACATTCCGAAGGAATATATCCCCGCGATCGAGAAGGGCTTCCGCGAGACGGCGGCTACCGGTTCGCTGGTCGGCTTCCCGATCATCGACTTCGAGATCGTGCTGTATGACGGCGCGTACCACGACGTCGACTCGTCGGCTCTGGCGTTCGAAATCACCGCCCGCGGCGCGATGCGCGAAGCGGCGCAGAAGGCCGGCATCACGCTGCTCGAGCCGGTGATGAAGGTCGAGGTCGTGACGCCCGAGGATTACCTCGGGGACGTGATCGGTGACATGAACTCGCGTCGTGGCCAGATCCAGGGCACCGACACGCGCGGCAACGCGCAGGCGGTGACGGCGATGGTCCCGCTGGCGAACATGTTCGGCTACGTGAACTCGCTGCGTTCCTTCACCCAGGGCCGTGCGAGCTACTCGATGCAGTTCTCGCACTATGACGAAGTGCCGCAGAACGTCGCTGACGAAGTGAAGGCGAAGCTCGCCTGAGGCGCGCGGGAGTAAGCATGCTTGCTCCCGACACGCTGCAAGGCCGGCCGGCGGGTCGGCAAAGCCGGACCCGTCCGACGACGCGGGACTTGTTTCCGCGTCGGCCCCGCCGGAAGGCAGGGTTTGCGAAACGGGAATTCAGCCGCTATGGGGCCGCCTTCACGGCGAGTCCTCGTGCGGCTCAAGTGGAAATCCAGAAGGTAGGACAACAATGGCTAAGGCTAAGTTTGAGCGGACCAAGCCGCACCTGAACATCGGCACCATCGGTCACGTCGACCATGGCAAGACCTCGCTGACGGCGGCAATCACCAAGGTGCTCGCTGAGAACGTCGCTGGTAACGCAGCGGTCGACTTCGCGAACATCGACAAGGCTCCGGAAGAGCGTGAGCGCGGCATCACGATCTCGACCGCGCACGTCGAGTATGAGACGGCCAACCGTCACTATGCGCACGTCGACTGCCCGGGTCACGCCGACTACGTGAAGAACATGATCACCGGCGCGGCCCAGATGGACGGCGCGATCCTGGTCGTCTCGGCGACCGACGGCCCGATGCCGCAGACCCGCGAGCACATCCTGCTGGCCCGTCAGGTCGGCGTGCCGGCGATGGTTGTGTTCCTCAACAAGGTCGACCTCGTCGACGACGAGGAAATCCTCGAGCTGGTCGAGCTGGAAGTCCGCGAGCTGCTGAGCTCGTACGAGTTCCCGGGCGACGACATTCCGATCATCAAGGGCTCGGCTACCTGCGCCCTCTCGGGTTCGGACCAGAAGCTCGGCACCGACGCCGTCATGGAGCTCATGAAGGCTGTTGACGAGTACATCCCGCAGCCGGAGCGTCCGCTCGACAAGCCGTTCATGATGCCGATCGAAGACGTGTTCTCGATCTCGGGTCGTGGCACGGTCGTCACCGGCCGCGTCGAAACCGGCGTGGTGAAGGTTGGTGAGGAAGTCGAGATCGTCGGCATCCACCCGGAAGTCCGCAAGACCACGGTCACCGGCGTCGAAATGTTCCGCAAGCTGCTCGACCAGGGCCAGGCTGGCGACAACATCGGTGCGCTGATCCGCGGCGTTGCTCGCGACGAAGTCGAGCGTGGCCAGGTGCTCTGCAAGCCGGGCTCGATCAAGCCGCACACCGAGTTCTCGTCGGAAGTGTACGTGCTGTCGAAGGAAGAAGGCGGTCGTCACACCCCGTTCTTCGGCAACTATCGTCCGCAGTTCTACTTCCGTACGACGGACGTGACCGGCACCGTCGAGCTGCCTGAGGGCACCGAGATGGTGATGCCGGGCGACAACGTCGCTCTGGGCATCAAGCTGATCGCGCCGATCGCTATGGACGTGGGCCAGCGCTTCACGATCCGCGAAGGCGGCCGCACCGTCGGTGCAGGCGTCGTCAGCGCGATCGCCAAGTAAGATCTTTCTCTAAGATCTAGCGGTTCGCCGCAAAGCTGCCGCCCGGCGCGCCACAAGGTGCGTCGGGCGGTTGCCTTTTAGTGAGGGCAGGGCTATTGGCCGCGCCTTCGACAGTTTCACGAACAGCAAGAGCCGCGTTCACGTGGCCCGCTCTTTCGCATCGGTAGGGATTATGGACAGCAACATCCGCATTCGCCTGAAGGCGTTCGACCATCGTGTGCTCGATCAGGCCACCGGCGACATCGCCGACACGGCCCGACGTACCGGTGCCCTCATTCGTGGTCCTATTCCCCTGCCGACGCGCATCGAGAAGTTCACGGTCAACCGTGGTCCTCACGTCGACAAGAAGAGCCGCGAGCAGTTCGAGGTCCGCACCTACAAGCGCATGCTCGACATCGTGCAGCCGACCCCCCAGACCGTCGACGCGCTGATGAAGCTCGACTTGGCCGCGGGCGTTGACGTTGAGATCAAGCTGGCGTAATGGCCCGCATCCCGCGGTTGACGTGAGTCCCGCGGGTTTGTCGTTCCCGTGGTGAGGGAATGGTTGGGAAGCCCCGGGGGCCCCTGACAAGCAAGAGATACCGCCAGTCGCTCGCGGCTGGGACAGCGTCTCCCGTCTGCTTCCGCGAGGAAGCGACCAGCCCGGGACGGGGGCACGTTTCGCATTTTCCGGGCTGAGGGATCTCGTCAAAGGCGTTCTTTGATGGGGTCCCGAAACGATGCCTCCTTCCAGGGGGTGTCACAAGCACCTTGGGGATGGGCCTCAGGGTGCCTCTGTTGAGGAGCTACGGATCATGCGTACCGGCGTGATCGCGAAGAAGATGGGCATGACCCGCCTGTTCCAGGACGACGGCCGCCACGTGCCCGTCACCGTCCTGCAGCTGGAAGGGCTTCAGGTCATCTCTCGCCGCGAAACAGAACGTGATGGCTATACGGCCGTCCAGCTTGGTGCAGGCGTCGCCAAGGCAAAGAATGTCGCCAAGCCGCAGCGCGGCCACTTCGGCAAGGCCGAAGTCGAGCCGAAGGCGATCGTCCACGAATTCCGCGTCAGCGAGGACAACCTCCTCGACGTCGGCGCCGAGATCGCTGCCGATCACTTCGTCACCGGCCAGTTCGTCGATATCCAGGGTCGCACCCAGGGTAAGGGCTTTGCCGGCGCGATGAAGCGCTGGAACTTCGGCGGTCTGCGCGCGACGCACGGCGTGTCGGTCTCGCACCGTTCGCACGGTTCGACCGGTAACCGCCAGGATCCGGGCCGCGTCTTCAAGAACAAGAAGATGGCCGGTCACATGGGTGATCGTAACCGCACGCAGCAGAACCTCGAGATCGTCGGCACCGACGTCGAGCGTGGCCTCATCTTCGTGAAGGGCTCGGTGCCCGGCTCGAAGGGTGGCTGGCTGTTCGTCAAGGACGCCGTGAAGCTGAAGCCGCATGCCGGCGCACCGCGTCCGGCCGGCCTGAAGGCTGCCAATAGCAACAACGCAGCGGCTGCTCCGGCAACCGAAGCGACCGACGGCCAGGAGGGCTGAACGTGAAGGTCAAGGTTTCCTCCTTCGATGCCAAGGCGAGCGCCGCGGACGTCGAGCTGTCGGACGAGGTCTTCGGCCTCGAGCCGCGCGCCGACATCCTGCATCGCGTCGTCACCTGGCAGCTCGAAAAGCGTCGCGGCACCGCCCGCGGCACCCGCGAGCGTTCGGACGTCGCACGTTCGGGCAAGAAGCTCGGTCGCCAGAAGGGCGGCGGTGTGGCGCGTCACGGCGATCGCCGCGCTCCCGTCTTCATCGGCGGCGGTAAGGCTCACGGTGCCCGCGTTCGCGACTTCAACCCGTCGCTGAACAAGAAGGTTCGTGCGCTCGGCCTGAAGATGGCGCTTTCGAGCCATGCCAAGGCCGGCTCGCTGATCGTGCTCGACGGTTTCCAGGTCGCCAAGACCAAGGAACTGAAGGGCCACTTCGAGGCGCTCAACGTTGGCAAGCGCACGCTGGTCATCGACGCCGAGACGGCCGAGGGCTTCCGCGCCGGCTACAACCTGCCGGGTGTGGATCTGCTCCCTGCGGTTGGCGCCAATGTCTATGACATCATCAAGGCCGATACGCTGGTGCTGACCCGCGCTGCGGTCGAGAAGCTGGAGGCTCGCTTCAATGGCTAAGCAGCAGCAGAAGGCGATCGACAACCGTCACTATGACGTGATCGTCGCGCCGCACATCACCGAGAAGTCGACCCTTCTCTCCGAGCAGAACGCCGTGGTGTTCAAGGTCGCGCAGAACGCGTCCAAGCCGGAGATCAAGGCGGCGGTTGAAGCGATCTTCGACGTCAGCGTCGTTGGCGTGAACACCATCGTCCAGAAGGGCAAGACGAAGCGCTGGAAGGGCAAGCCCTATTTCCGGTCGGACATGAAGAAGGCGATCGTCACGCTCAAGGATGGGCAGACGATCGACGTCACCGAGGGGGCCAAGTAAGATGGCACTCAAGCATTATAACCCGACCAGCCCCGCGATGCGCGGGCTGGTGCTGATCGACCGGTCGGGCCTGCACAAGGGCGCGCCCGTCAAGGCGCTGACCGAAGGCAAGCGCAAGACCGGCGGTCGCAACAACAAGGGTCACGTGACCAGCCGCGGCATCGCGGGTGGCCACAAGCAGAAGTATCGCTACATCGACTTCAAGCGTCGCAAGTGGGACGCCGAGGGCACGGTTGAGCGGCTCGAGTATGACCCGAACCGCACGGCGTTCATCGCGCTGATCAGCTACGCCGACGGCGAGCAGGCCTACATCATCGCGCCGCAGCGCCTGAATGTCGGCGACAAGATCATCGCCGGCAAGAAGACCGACGTGAAGCCGGGTAACGCCATGGAGCTGGGCCAGGTCCCGGTCGGCACCATCGTCCACAATGTGGAGATGAAGCCGATGAAGGGTGGCCAGATCGCCCGTTCGGCCGGCACCTACGTGCAGGTCGTCGGTCGTGACCGCGGTCTCGTGATCGTTCGCCTGAACTCGGGCGAGCAGCGTTACCTGCGCAGCGACTGCATGGCGACGGTTGGCGCGGTGTCGAACCCCGACAACCAGAACCAGAACTTCGGCAAGGCGGGCCGTAGCCGCTGGATGGGCAAGCGTCCGCTTACCCGTGGCGTCGCGAAGAACCCGGTCGACCACCCGCACGGCGGCGGTGAAGGCCGCACTTCGGGCGGCCGTCATCCGGTCACCCCGTGGGGCAAGCCGACGAAGGGTGCGCGCACCCGCCACAACAAGGCGACGGACAAGATGATCATCCGCAGCCGTCACGCGAGGAAGAAGTAATGGCTCGCTCCGTCTGGAAGGGTCCGTTCGTGGACCTTCACCTGCTGAAGAAGGCAGAGGTGGCGCAGGACCAGAATGGCCGCTCGGGTCCGATCAAGACCTGGTCGCGTCGTTCGACCATCCTGCCGCAGTTCGTCGGTCTGACGTTCAATGTCTACAATGGCCGCAAGTTCGTGCCGGTGTCGGTGAACGAAGAGATGGTCGGCATGAAGCTGGGTGAGTTCGCGCCGACGCGCTACTTCCCGGGTCACGCCGCTGACAAGAAGGGCAAGCGCTGATGAGCAAGCCTCAGTCCCCCCGCAAGGTCGGCGAGAAGGAAGCCCTCTCGGTCGGCACGCAGATCCGTGGTTCGGCGCAGAAGCTGAACCTGGTCGCGGGTCTGATCCGCGGCAAGAAGGCCGGCGACGCGATGAACATCCTGGCCTTCTCGAAGAAGGGCATGGCGGTCGACGCGCGCAAGGTGCTCGCCTCCGCGATCGCCAACGCCGAGAACAACCACAACCTTGACGTCGATGCACTCGTCGTCGCCGAGGCGTCGGTCGGCAAGTCGATCACCATGAAGCGGTTCGCCACGCGCGGCCGCGGCAAGTCCACCCGCATCCTCAAGCCGTTCTCGCGGCTGCGGATCGTCGTGCGTGAGCAGGAAGAAGCCTAATGGGTCATAAGAGCAACCCGATCGGTCTGCGCCTGCAGATCAACCGCACCTGGGACAGCCGCTGGTACGCCGACGGCGCGGACTATGGTCGCCTGCTGCTGGAGGATCTCAAGATCCGCCAGTACATCCTGAAGACGCTGCCGCAGGCAGCGATCTCCAAGGTGGTGATCGAGCGTCCGGCCAAGCTGTGCCGCATCTCCATCTTCGCTGCACGCCCCGGCGTGATCATCGGCAAGAAGGGCTCGGACATCGAGAAGCTGCGCAAGACGCTCGGCTCGATGACCTCGTCGGATGTGTCGCTGAACATCGTCGAGATCCGCAAGCCGGAAGTCGACGCGAAGCTCGTCGCGCAGGGGATTGCCGACCAGCTCGAGCGTCGTATCGCCTTCCGCCGCGCCATGAAGCGTGCGGTGCAGTCGGCGATGCGCCTGGGTGCCGACGGCATCCGCGTGGCCTGTGGTGGCCGCCTCGGCGGCGCCGAGATCGCGCGTTCCGAGAGCTATCGCGAAGGCCGCGTTCCGCTCCACACGCTGCGTGCGAACATGGACTATGCCGAGGCGCAGGCCCACACCGCTTACGGCGTGTGCGGCGTCAAGGTCTGGATCTTCAAGGGTGAGATCCTGGGCCATGATCCGACGGCGACCGATCGCCTGATGATGGAGGCCCAGACCTCCGGCGTGCGCCCTGCGCGCGATGACCGCCGCTAAGGAGTAGAAGAAGTGCTGCAACCAAAGCGCACCAAGTTCCGCAAGGCGTTCAAGGGCCGCATCAGCGGCGACGCCAAGGGCGGTACCGCGCTCAACTTCGGGTCGTACGGCCTGAAGGCGATGGAGCCGGAGCGCATCACCGCGCGGCAGATCGAGGCGGCTCGCCGCGCGATCACGCGTCACATCAAGCGCCAGGGTCGCCTCTGGATCCGCGTGTTCCCGGACGTGCCCGTGTCGGGCAAGCCGGCCGAAGTCCGCATGGGCTCGGGTAAGGGCTCGCCGGAATTCTGGGCGGCTCGCGTCAAGCCGGGCCGTATCCTGTTCGAGCTGGACGGCGTTCCCGGGCCGCTCGCTGCCGAGGCGTTCGAGCGCGCGGCAATGAAGCTGCCGATCAAGACCAAGGTCGTGGCGCGCCTCGGCGACACGTCGCACCTCGGAGGCGAGTAAGATGGCGAAGACTGACTACAACGGCCAGAGCGACGATCAGCTCGTCGAGGCGTTGGGCAACCTGAAGCGCGAGCAGTTCAACCTGCGCTTCCAGGCGGCGACCAACCAGCTCGAGAAGCCGAGCCGCGTGCGCGAAGTCCGCAAGGACATCGCCCGCATCAAGACCCTGCAGGCGCAGCGTTCCGCTGCCGCCAGCAAGTAAGAGGACCACAGCAATGCCGAAGCGCGTGCTGACCGGGCTGATCGTCTCCGACAAGGGCGACAAGACGGTGGTCGTGAACGTTGAGCGCAAGGTGAAGCACCCGCTCTACGGCAAGATCATCCGCCGTTCGAAGAAGTATCACGCCCATGACGAGGCGAACGAGTACAAGCAGGGCGAGACCGTGCGGATCGAAGAGACCGCGCCGATCTCCAAGCTGAAGACCTGGAAGGTCGTCGATCGGGTGAACACCCATGCGACGCCGGAGCGGGTCGAGATCGACGAGCCGGCGTCGGCGTAAGCCGCCGCTCGGCACGTAGACCAGGGCCTCGCGCCAGTATCGGCCAGGGTCCGGCATCCGCCGGAGACCAGTCGAGGGGCACGAGGAAGCGACGGCAGGAATAGGCAGCGCACCACGGGGCATTGCCTTTCTCCTGCGGAGCGGCTAACGGGCCGCTCCCCCTGGACGCGGAATGCTCCGCGCCCGGGGCGTTTTTTTAGGCGGGGCTGGGTCGGTATCCACCCCATCAGAGAGAAGGAAGCGGATCGATGATCCAGATGCAGTCCAATCTCGACGTCGCTGACAACAGCGGCGCGAAGCGGGTACAGTGCATCAAGGTGCTTGGTGGTTCCAAGCGCCGCACGGCCAGCGTCGGCGACATCATTGTCGTGTCGATCAAGGAAGCTCAGCCGCGTGGCAAGGTGAAGAAGGGTGACGTGCATCGCGCCGTCATCGTGCGCACCGCCAAGGACATTCACCGTGCGGACGGCTCGACCATCCGTTTCGACGGCAACGCCGCCGTGCTGGTCAACAAGAACGAGGAGCCGATCGGCACCCGTATCTTTGGCCCGGTGGTGCGTGAACTTCGTGGCAAGAAGCACATGAAGATCATCTCGCTGGCTCCGGAGGTGTTGTAATGGCTGCCGCGAAGATCAAGAAGGGCGATCAGGTCATCGTCCTGTCCGGCAAGGACAAGGGCAAGACGGGCACCGTCACCGCCGCCATGCCGAAGGACGGCAAGGTCGTCGTGTCGGGCGTCAACGTCGCGACCCGCCACGCCAAGCCCACCCAGCTGAACCCGCAGGGTGGCCTGCAGCGCTTCGAAGCGCCGCTCCATGTGTCGAAGGTCGCGCACGTGACTGCCGACGGCAAGCCGACGCGCGTCCGTTTCGAGACGCAGGACGGCAAGAAGGTCCGCGTCGCGGTCAAGACCGGGGAGAAGATCGATGGCTGATGGCTACACGCCGCGCCTGCGCAAGCTGTACGACGAGTCGATCGCCAAGGCGATGACCGAGAAGTTCGGCTACAAGAACGCACTCGAGATCCCGCGGATCGAGAAGATCGTGCTCAACATGGGCGTCGGTGAGGCGACCCAGGACAAGAAGCGCGTCGAGCAGGCCGCTTCCGAAATGGAGCTGATCGCGGGCCAGAAGCCGGTGATCACCAAGGCGAAGAAGTCGATCGCGCAGTTCAAGCTGCGTGAAGGCATGCCGATCGGCGTGAAGGTCACGCTGCGTCGCGAACGCATGTACGAATTCCTCGATCGCTTCATCACCATCGCGCTTCCGCGTGTCCGCGACTTCCGCGGCCTGAACCCGAAGAGCTTCGATGGACGCGGCAACTATGCCTGCGGTCTGAAGGAGCAGATCGTGTTCCCGGAAATCAACTATGACCGCATCGACAAGGTGCGCGGCATGGACGTGATCGTCACTACCACCGCCAAGACCGACGAGGAGGCGCGCGAGCTGCTTCGCCTGTTCGGATTCCCGTTCCCGCGGGACGAGGCGGAAGAAGAGAAGAAGGCGGCGTGAGCCCCTTGGCAACGAACTGAACGAGAGAGCTTAAGTCCATGGCGAAACTGAGTTCCGTGAACAAGAACGAGCGTCGCAAGAAGCTCGTGAAGCAATATGCCCCGAAGTGGGCGAAGCTGAAGGCAACGGCGAACGACAAGTCGCTCGACGAGACCGAGCGTCTCATCGCGCGCCTCAAGATGGCCGAACTTCCGCGCAATTCGAACCCGACCCGCGTCCGCAATCGCTGCGAAATCACCGGCCGGCCGCGCGCTTACTATCGCAAGTTCCGTCTTGCCCGCGTGATGCTGCGCGATCTGGCCAACAAGGGCCTGATCCCCGGTCTGACGAAGTCGAGCTGGTAAGGACACCAAGATGGCAGTGACCGATCCCCTGGGTGACCTGCTCACCCGCATCCGCAACGGCCAGCGCGCACGCAAGGACAGCGTCGTGTCGCCGGCGTCGAAGCTGCGGACCCGCGTGCTCGACGTGCTTCAGCGCGAAGGCTACATCCGTGGCTATAGCGAGGAAGATATGGGCCCCGTGAAGGGCGTCCGCATCGAGCTCAAGTATTTCGAGGGCCAGCCGGCGATCAAGCATGTCGCCCGCGTCTCGAAGCCTGGTCGTCGTATCTACAGCGGCTCGCAGAGCCTGCCGCGTGTGATGAATGGCCTTGGCATCACGATCGTCTCGACGCCGCGTGGCGTGCTCTCGGATGCCGAGGCACGCGAGCAGAACGTCGGCGGCGAAGTGCTGGCGGAGGTGTTCTGATGAGCCGCATCGGCAAGAAGGCAGTCACGGTTCCGGCCGGTGTCACTGCCACGATCGAGGGCAAGCAGCTGACCGTGAAGGGCCCGAAGGGTACCCTCGGTCTCACGCTGCGCGACGAGATCAAGTACACGCTCGAGGACGGTGGCATTTCCGTGCAGCCGGCGAACGACTCCAAGCAGGCGCGCGCCTTCTGGGGGATGCAGCGTACGATGGTGCAGAACCTGGTCACCGGTGTGACCGAGGGCTTCACCAAGAAGCTGCTGATCACCGGCGTCGGCTATCGCGCCGCTGCGCAGGGTCGCAAGCTCAAGCTGCAGCTCGGCTACAGCCATGATGTCGACATCGACGTGCCGGAAGGCATCGAGGTGAAGACCCCGGATCAGACCACGGTCGAGATTTCGGGTGCCGACAAGCAGAAGGTTGGCCAGCTGGCCGCCGAGATCCGCCGCTGGCGCAAGCCCGAGCCGTACAAGGGCAAGGGCATCAAGTACGACGGCGAGTTCATCTTCCGTAAGGAAGGAAAGAAGAAGTGACCAAGGGCCTTTCGCTTTTCGAGAAGCGGCGTCGCCGCAACCGTACGGCGCTTCGTGCGCGCAGCGGCGGCCGTCCGCGTCTGTCCGTGCATCGCTCGGGCAAGCACATCTACGCTCAGGTGATCGACGACGCACAGGGCCGCACGGTCGCTGCTGCCTCGACGCTCCAGGGCCACGAAGGTGCGACGTCGAACGTCGATGCTGCCAGTGCCGTTGGCAAGCGCATCGCCGAGGCGGCGAAGGCTGCCGGCGTCACGCAGGTCGTGTTCGACCGTGGCGGCTTCCTCTTTCACGGACGGGTGAAGGCGCTGGCGGAAGCCGCGCGCGAAGCCGGACTGGAGTTCTAAGACATGGCTGACGAAAACAACGCGCCGGAAGCGGTGCAGCAGGACGCAGCTCCCGCCACCAACGACGCGCCGCAGGGCGGCGGTTACGCCGGTGGCGGCGGTGGCGGTCGCGGTCGCGGCGGTCCGGGTGGCGGTCGTGGCCGTGGTGGCCCCGGTGGCAATCGTGGCGGCCGTGACGGCGGTCGTGGTCGTCGTGACGACCGCAACCGTGATGACGGTGGTGAGGAGCTGATCGAAAAGCTCGTTCACATCAACCGCGTGTCGAAGACGGTGAAGGGCGGTAAGCGCTTCGGCTTCGCAGCGCTCGTCGTCGTCGGTGACGGCAAGGGCCGCGTCGGCTTCGGTCACGGCAAGGCGCGCGAAGTGCCGGAGGCGATCTCCAAGGCCACTGCCGCTGCCAAGAAGGCGATGGTCCGCGTGCCGCTGAAGGAAGGCCGCACGCTGCACCATGACGTGAACGGCCACTTCGGTGCCGGCCGCGTCACCGTTCGCTCGGCGCCGCAGGGCACAGGCATCATCGCGGGTGGCCCGATGCGTGCCATCTTCGAATCGCTCGGTGTCGCCGACGTGGTGACCAAGTCGGTCGGTACGTCGAACCCGTACAACATGATCCGCGCCACGTTCGAGGCGCTGAACAACCAGACCTCGCCGAAGGCGGTTGCCCAGCGTCGTGGCAAGAAGATCGCCGACCTGCTCGGCCGCGGTGGTTCGCAGACCGCCGAGGCGGACGCTGCGGCCATCACGGAGTAAGCCGACATGGCAACCATCAAGGTGAAGCAGACCGGATCGCCGATCCGTCGCACCAAGGACCAGCGTGCAACGCTGATCGGCCTTGGCCTCAACAAGATGCACCGTGTTTCGGAGCTCGAGGACAGCCCCGAGGTCCGCGGCATGATCCGCAAGGTGCAGCACATGGTCGAGGTTCAGGACTGAGCGTCCTTGCCTGACTAGTGACAAACACGGGGGAGGGGGCTAAGCGGCCCCCTTCCTTTTTATCAGCGCGACAAAAGCGAAAGCGAGTGCACACATGAAACTGAACGAACTGCGGGACAACGAAGGCGCCCGTCATCGCAAGATCCGCGTCGGCCGCGGCATCGGCTCGGGCAAGGGCAAGACCGGCGGTCGTGGCCAGAAGGGTCAGAAGAGCCGTGAGGGCGTGTCCATCGCGGGCTTCGAGGGCGGTCAGATGCCGCTCCACATGCGTCTGCCGAAGCGCGGCTTCAACAACATCTTCGCCAAGGATTATGCCGAGGTGAACCTGGGCGCGATCCAGAAGGCGGTCGACGCAGGCAAGCTGACCGGCACCGACATCGACCATGCAGCGCTGAAGGCCGCAGGCCTTGCGCGCGGTGGCAAGGACGGCGTTCGTCTCCTCGCCAAGGGCGAGATCAGCGCGAAGCTGAACTTCACCGTTGCCGGCGTCTCGGCCTCGGCGCGTGAAGCGATCGAGAAGGCCGGCGGTTCGGTCAACGTGATCGAAGTCGTCGCTGCTGGCGAGAAGGCTGCCGCGAAGAAGGGCAAGACCCGCGAAGCGCGCCTGGCCGACAAGGCTGCCAAGCAGGCCAAGTAAGCCATAGCTGCCGCCCCGGCGCCATGCCGGGGCCCAGTTACGGGCCGCTCGCGACTGGGTTCCGGCCTCGAGCCGGAGCGGAATTTGCTCGCTAGGTTAGACAAGCCTTCGAGCGAGACTATATGAGCGGCGGGGCGGGGCGTTAGACCTTCTCCGCCGTTTTTCGTTTCCGAAGGCACCGACGTACGATGGCATCCGCAGCCGACCAGATGGCGCAAAACATCAGCCTCGCGAAATTCGCGCAGGCGACCGATCTCAAGAAGAGATTGTGGTTCACGATCGGTGCGCTGATCGTCTTCCGCCTGCTCAGCTATGTGCCGCTTCCCGGCATCGACCCGACCGGCCTCGCCGCGCTCGCGCGTCAGACCCAGGGCGGCGTGCTCGATTTCTTCAACACCTTCTCGGGTGGTGCGCTGGAGCGTGCCTCGCTGATCGCGCTGGGCGTGATGCCGTACATCACGGCCTCGATCGTCGTTCAGCTCGCGACTTCGCTGTCCCCGCAGCTTGCGGCGATCAAGAAGGAGGGCGAGAGCGGTCGCAAGAAGCTCAACCAGTACACGCGCTATGGCACGGTGCTGCTCACCGCGATCCAGGGCTATGTCATTGCGACCGGCCTCGAGGCGGGCGGTGCGGTGGTCGAGCCGGGCATGCTGTTCCGCGTCGCCGCGGTCATCTCGCTGATCGGCGGCACGATGTTCCTGATGTGGATCGGTGAGCAGATCACCAGCCGCGGCATCGGCAACGGCATCTCGCTGATCATCATGGCGGGCATTGTCGCGCACCTGCCGACGACGATCGTCAACCTGCTCGAGGGCGGCCGCACCGGCTCGATGAACCCGGCGGTCCTGCTGGCGATCATCGTCGCGGTGGCTGGCCTCGTGCTCTTCATCTGCTTCATGGAGCGCGCGCAGCGCCGCATCCTGATCCAGTATCCCAAGCGCCAGACGCAGCGCGGGATGCAGGCCGATCGCAGCCACCTGCCGCTGAAGATCAACACCGCCGGCGTGATCCCCCCGATTTTCGCCTCGTCGCTGCTGCTGCTGCCGCTGACGATCACGCAGTTCGCCGGCACCGCCGTTTCGGGCGAGAGCTGGTGGGGTGACACGATCATCAGCCTCAACCAGTATCTGCAGCACGGCAGCCCGCTGTACATGTTGCTCTACGGCGCCGGCATCATCTTCTTCTCGTTCTTCTACACCGCGGTGGTCTTCAACCCGGAGGAGACGGCGGAGAATCTGAAGCGCTATGGCGGCTTCGTGCCGGGCATCCGTCCGGGCAAGAACACCGAGGTCTATTTCGATTACGTGCTGACGCGCATCACCGTCATCGGTGCGGCGTATCTGGCCTTCATCTGCCTGGTGCCGGAATATCTCGTCTCGGCGCTGTCGATTCCCTTCTATCTTGGCGGCACGAGCTTGCTCATCGTCGTCAACGTGACGATGGACACGGTCACGCAGATCCAGTCGCACTTGCTGGCCCACCAGTATGGCGATCTGATCAAGAAGGCGAAGCTGAAGGGTGGCCGCCTGCGCTGAGTGGCGCTAGCGGTCGAACGGGGAGGGCGTTTTTTCCGTGAACATCATTCTTCTTGGGCCGCCGGGAGCGGGCAAGGGCACCCAGTCCGAACGACTCGTGGCCGAGCGCGGCATGGTGCAGCTGTCGACTGGTGACATGCTGCGCGCCGCGGTGAAGGCGGGCACGCCGGTTGGGCTCCAGGCGAAGGCCGTGATGGACGCGGGCGAGCTCGTTTCCGATGCGATCGTCTCGGCGCTGATCGGTGAGAACCTCGATCGTCTGGGCCCGGGGCAAGGTGCGATCTTCGATGGCTATCCCCGGACCGCCGCACAGGCGGACGCGCTGGATCTGCTGCTCGACGAGCGCGGTCGATCGCTCGATCACGTGATCGAGCTTGAAGTGAACGAGGATGCGCTGGTCGAGCGCATCGTCGGCCGCTTCACCTGTGGCAATTGCGGTGCTGGCTATCACGACCGGTTCAAGCAGCCGAAGGTCGAGGGCACCTGCGACGTCTGCGGCAGCCATGAATTCAAGCGCCGTCCGGACGACAACGAGGAAACCGTGCGCACGCGCATGACCGAATATCGCGCCAAGACCGCGCCGATCCTGCCGATCTACGAGGCGCGCGGGTTGGTGCGCCGGGTCGATGGCATGGCAGACATCGCCGAGGTCACGCGCTCGATCGAGTCGATCCTCGATGGCGCTGCCTGATTGCTTGCTGCCGCCCTGGCGAGTGTCAGGGCGGCGAATATTTGGTCGCCGCCACGCTGCGATCAATCCGTTGCTGCGGGAACCGATCGCTTGACACTGCGTTCGCCCGCGCCTAGTTGAGCCCCCTTCCAACACCCCGGTCACCGGCAGCGTTGTCAAACGCTTGCCGTTTTCCTGCGTGGTGGAGCGTCATGCGACGAGATGGGGTGCGTGTACCATGCCGCACCCTGTGGAGCACGAGGAGATAGAAGTTCATGGCACGTATCGCGGGTGTTAACATCCCGACCAACAAGCGCGTTCTGATCGCGCTTCAGTACATTCACGGCATCGGTCCGGCCAAGGCCAAGGAAATCACCGAGAAGCTGGAAATCGCTCCGGAGCGCCGGGTGCAGGACCTGACCGATCAGGAAGTGCTCCAGATCCGCGAGGCGATCGACGCCGGCTACACCGTGGAAGGCGATCTTCGTCGTCAGACCGCGATGAACATCAAGCGCCTGATGGATCTCGCCTGCTACCGTGGCCTGCGCCACCGCAAGGGCCTGCCGGTCCGCGGCCAGCGCACGCACACCAATGCGCGCACCCGCAAGGGCAAGGCGAAGCCGATCGCAGGCAAGAAGAAGTAAGCTTCGCGCTTCTTCTTCGGTCGAGGGGCTGGTTGCAGGCACGTTGCCTCCCGGCCTCCGCTTGAAACAAAGGTCAGGATTACCAAATGGCACAGGCACCGCAGCGTATTCGCCGTCGCGAGCGCAAGAACATCACCGCCGGCGTGGCGCACGTCAACGCCAGCTTCAACAACACCATGATCACCATCACCGACGCGCAGGGCAATGCCATCAGCTGGTCGTCGGCCGGCATGATGGGCTTCAAGGGCTCGCGTAAGTCGACCCCTTATGCTGCCCAGGTCGCAGCCGAGGACGCGGGCAAGAAGGCCGCCGAGCACGGCGTGCGTACGCTCGAGGTTGAGGTGAAGGGTCCGGGTTCGGGCCGCGAGTCGGCGCTTCGCGCGCTGCAGGCGGTCGGTTTTCAGATCACGTCGATCCGTGACGTGACCTCGATCCCGCACAACGGTGTGCGTCCGTCGAAGCGCCGCCGCGTCTGATGCTTCCGGCGCCCGGCTGACGAGCCGGTGCGCTTTTTACTCCCGGCCGGACGTGCCCCTGTCCGGCCCAACATCAGGGGACACGAGCCTTGTCCGTCAACGCAAAGAACTGGCAGGAACTTAAGAAGCCCAACGCGCTCGAGAAGAAGGGCGGCGACGGCAAGCGCAAGTCGACCTTCGTCGCCGAGCCGCTGGAGCGCGGTTTCGGTCTGACCCTCGGCAACGCGCTGCGCCGCGTGCTGCTGTCGAGCCTGCAGGGCGCCGCCGTCACCTCGATCAAGATCGAGAACGTGCTGCACGAATTCTCGAGCCTCGCAGGTGTTCGTGAGGACGTGACCGACATCGTCCTCAACGTGAAGCAGATCGCGCTCAAGATGCAGGGCGAAGGCCCGAAGCGTCTGCAGCTTTCCGCGACCGGCCCGGCTGAAGTGAAGGCTGGCGACATCGCCGTCTCGGGTGACATCGAGGTGATGAACCCCGAACTAGTGATCTGCCACCTCGACGAAGGCGCGACGCTCAACATGGAGCTGACCGCCGACACCGGTAAGGGCTACGTCCCGGCCACCGTGAACCGCCCGGCCGACGCGCCGATCGGCCTCATCCCGGTCGATGCGCTGTACTCGCCGGTACGTCAGGTCAGCTACAAGGTCGACCCGACCCGCGTCGGTCAGGATCTGGACTACGACAAGCTGACGCTGACCGTCGAGACCGACGGCACCGTCACCCCGGAAGACGCGCTCGGTTACGCCGGTCGCATCCTTCAGGACCAGCTGTCGCTCTTCGTCCACTTCGACGATTCGGCGGTTTCGCGTTCGGCACCGGTCGGCATTGCCGCTCCGACGCCGGCTGGCGAAGTCGCCAGCGACACGCAGCAGATCAACCGTTACCTGCTCAAGAAGGTCGACGAGCTCGAACTGTCGGTCCGCTCGGCCAACTGCCTTAAGAACGACAACATCATCTATATCGGTGATCTCGTCGGCAAGACCGAGGCGGAAATGCTGCGCACCCCGAACTTCGGCCGCAAGTCCTTGAACGAGATCAAGGAAGTGTTGTCCTCGATGGGCCTGCGTCTTGGCATGGAAATCCCGGGCTGGCCGCCTGAGAACATCGAAGAGATGGCCAAGAAACTCGAGCAGGAAATCATGGGCTGATCCTGCACCGGCGCAGCATGGCTGCGCCGGAGACAGGACAGGCCCGGCCGGCGGGTCGGCAACGCCGATCCCGACCGACGACGTGGCTTCGCCACGTCGGACCGGCGAAAAGTTTCCGGGGCCCCGGCACAATGCCGGGGTGACGTACACAGGGTGGCCCACACGTCCCACCTGGTCCGGGGTACCTCATACGGCCCCCGAACGAACGAGAAGGACATACCATGCGTCACCGTGTAGGCGGTCGTAAGCTTCAGCGTACCTCGGCACATCGCGCCGCGCTGTTCCGCAACATGTCGGCCGCGCTGATCAAGCACGAGCAGATCACCACCACGCTTGCCAAGGCGAAGGAACTTCGCCCGTACATCGAAAAGCTGATCACGCTGGGCAAGAAGGGCGGCCTGTCGAACCGTCGTCTCGCGCACGCCCGTCTGCTTGACGATGCGCAGCTGGTGAAGTTGTTCGACGTGCTGGCGCCGCGCTATGCCGGCCGTAACGGCGGTTACACCCGCGTCATCAAGGCCGGCATCCGCGCGTCGGACGCGTCGCCGATGGCGATCATCGAGTTCGTCGATCGCGACGTCTCGGCGAAGGGCCAGGATTCGGGCCCGGTGATGACCGACGAGGACTTCGACGTCGCTGCCTGATCCGGCACGAACGTTAAGATCCACGAGAGGCCGCGTTCCCCACCGGGAGCGCGGCCTCTTCATTTGTCCGGCGTCTGTCGCTACAGGCGCGCGATGGAACACCCCGACAGCATCTTGATCGTCGATTTCGGCAGCCAGGTGACCCAGCTGATCGCACGCCGCGTGCGCGAGGCCGGCGTCTACAGCGAGATCGCGCCCTTCCAGTCCGCCGCCGAAGCGTTCGAGCGGTTGAAGCCCAAGGGCGTCATCCTGTCGGGCGGTCCCGCCTCCGTCGTCGATGACGGCAGCCCGCGCGCCCCGCAGATCGTGTTCGAAAGCGGCGTTCCGGTGCTGGGCATCTGTTACGGCCAGCAGGTGATGAACACCCAGCTCGGCGGGCGAGTCGAGAAGGGTTATTCGGGCGAGTTCGGCGAAGCCTTCGTCGAGGTGGAGACGGGCTGCGGGCTGTTCGACGGCCTGTGGCGCGAAGGCGAGCGGCATCAGGTGTGGATGAGCCACGGCGATCACGTTGCCGAGCTTGCCCCCGGCTTCGTCCCGGTCGCCACGTCGCCCGGTGCCCCGTTCGCCATCACCGCGGACGAGAGCCGCCGTTTCTACGGCATGCAGTTCCACCCGGAGGTCGCGCACACCCCCGACGGCGGACGGCTGATCAAGAACTTCGCGCGCCACGTCTGCGGTCTCGCCGGCGACTGGACGATGGCCGAGTTCCGCGAAACCAAGATCGCGGAGATCCGCGAGCAGGTCGGCAAGGGCCGGGTGATCTGCGGACTTTCGGGCGGCGTCGATTCGGCGGTTGCCGCAGTGCTGATCCACGAGGCGATCGGTGATCAGCTGACGTGCGTGTTCGTCGACCACGGCCTCATGCGCGCAGGCGAAGCCGATCAGGTCGTCAGCCTGTTCCGCGGCCATTACAATATTCCGCTGGTCCATGTGAACGCCGAGGCTTTGTTCATGAACGGCCTCGCCGGTGTCACGGATCCCGAGGCCAAGCGCAAGTTCATCGGCAAGACCTTCATCGAGGTGTTCGAGGCCGAGGCGAAGAAGATCGGCGGGGCCGAGTTCCTCGCGCAGGGCACGCTTTACCCGGACGTCATCGAAAGCGTCAGCTTCACCGGCGGGCCGTCGGTGACGATCAAGAGCCACCACAATGTCGGTGGCCTTCCCGAGCGCATGAACATGAAGCTCGTCGAGCCGCTGCGGGAATTGTTCAAGGACGAGGTGCGCGATCTCGGCCGGGAGCTTGGCTTGCCGGACGTGTTCGTCGGTCGCCACCCGTTCCCTGGGCCGGGCCTCGCGATCCGCATCCCGGGCGAAGTCACCAAGGAGCGCTGCGACATCCTGCGCAAGGCAGACGCGATCTACCTGGAGGAGATTCGCAACGCCGGGCTCTACGATGCGATCTGGCAGGCTTTCGCGGTGCTGCTGCCGGTCCGCTCCGTCGGCGTGATGGGCGATGGCCGCACCTATGACAGCGTGCTGGCGCTGCGTGCCGTCACCTCCACCGACGGCATGACGGCGCAGGCGTTCGAATTCCCGGGCGGCTTCCTTTCCCGCGTCACCACGCGGATCATCAACGAGGTGCGCGGCATCAACCGGGTCACCTACGATTATACGTCGAAGCCGCCGGGCACCATCGAGTGGGAGTAAGCGTTGCGATGGTCCTGCAGCCATCGTCCAGTTGAAACGCGGGAGCTTCTGACATGAGCACGACGCGACCTGCTGGACGCCCGGTTTCCATGCTGCGGGCCTTTCTCGACAATTCGGCGTCGGGCGGACTGGTATTGATGGGTGCCGCCGCGCTGGCGCTGCTGGTCGCCAATTCGCCTGCCGCACCGCTCTATTTCGGCGCGCTGCACGCGTATCTCGGTCCGCTCAGTGTCACGCACTGGATCAACGATGGGCTGATGGCGCTGTTCTTCCTGCTCGTCGGGCTGGAGATCAAGCGGGAGGTGCTCGACGGCCAGCTTTCCAGCTGGAGCAGGCGCCTCCTCCCGGGTGCCGCGGCGATCGGCGGCATGGTGGTGCCAGCGCTCATCTTCCTCGGCTTCAATATCGACAATGCGGAAACGGCGCGTGGCTGGGCGATCCCCTCGGCGACCGACATCGCCTTCGCACTCGGCGTGCTCTCGCTGCTCGGCGATCGTGTGCCGACCTCGCTCAAGGTGTTCCTGACGGCGCTGGCGATCATCGACGATCTCGGCGCCGTGGTGATCATCGCACTGTTCTATTCCGGCGATCTGTCCGTCGGCCATCTCGCCGGCGCCGGCCTCGTCACGGCCGTACTGATCGGGCTCAACCGCTTCGGCGTGCTTCGCCTGACGCCCTACCTGATCCTCGGCGTTCTGCTTTGGTATCTGGTGCTTCGCTCCGGTGTTCACGCCACCATCGCCGGCGTCGTGCTTGCGCTCACCATCCCGCTGCGCCGCGTTCTCGGCCGGCCGGACGAGATGGACCATTCGCCGCTCCACCGGCTGGAGCATCACCTGCATGGCTGGGTCACCTTTCTGATCGTCCCCATCTTCGGCTTCGCCAATGCCGGCGTTTCCTTCGCAGGGGTTTCGCCTGCGGTGCTGACCGATCACCTGACGCTCGGCGTCGCGCTTGGCTTGCTGGTCGGGAAGCTGGTCGGCGTGTTCGGCAGCGCGTCGCTGCTGATCAAGGCGGGCGTCGCGGACATGCCGGCGGGCGCCAGCGGCTTCCAGTTGCTCGGCGTATCGCTCCTGTGCGGCATCGGCTTCACCATGAGCCTGTTCATCGGCCTGCTCGCCTTCGCCGATGATCCGCTGCTGCAGGAAGAGGTGAAGATCGGGATCCTCGTCGGATCGCTTGTCGCGGGTCTCGCCGGGTGGATCGTACTCCGCATCGCTCGCCGCGAGCAGTACCCCGCCGCCTGATCCGGCGCGGAAAATCCGAGAGGCCTGACCGTCACTCCGGCCTCGAGCCGGAATCCCGCTTGCGCATCGGCGCCGGTTTTCAGACGGCACCAACCAGTCGCCCTCCGCGCCCCCCCTCAAGCTCAGGTCTCAGCCGAGCGCGATACGCGCCGATCAGCCGCTCGGCCCAGGACTCCGGCGACAGCGCCACGTCCGGCATTCGCTGATACCCCGCCACGCTCGCTGTCCAGCAGCGAACGTCATCATCGAACAGCGTCCGTATCGCCGCCGCAAAGGCGCCGGTGTCGCGCGGCGCCACCGCCAACCCGGCGCCTGCGCGCACGATATCGCCCGCCAGAAAGGCGGTATCATTGGCGATGACCGGCAGTCCGCTCCATAGCGCCTCGACTGCCACCAACCCGAACGGCTCGGGATAACGGCTCGGCATCACCAGCAGCCGCGCCCCGCGTGCAATCCTCGCGATTTCTTCAGGCCCCCGTCGCCCCATGAAGCTTACCTCGGGATATTCCCGCGCCAGTTGCTCGCGCATTACGCCATCGCCGATCATCCGCAGCTTCACGCCCGCCGCCCGGCACGCGCGCACGGCGAGGTCGGGCCCCTTCGTTGCCTCCAGCCGCCCGACGAACAGCACCTCATCATTGTCCTCCGCCGCGATCCGCGTCTGCGTCCACGCCGTCACCGGATTGGGGAGGGTGTGGATGCGCTCGGTTCCGATGCCCGCACGCATCAGGAAGGGGCGCATCGCCTCGTGAATCGCCAGCACCGGGGGTGACTGGCGCGGCTGATAATAACGCCGCTGGACAGCCTGCCGCGCGACCCGCCACAATTTGTGCGCATAATGCCGCCGGTCGCAATTCGCCGTGACACAGGCCGTGCTCATCGGCGTCAGCGGGCAGATCCTCCCGCTCTTCAGAAATGCCTGGCTGCCATTGGGGCAGGTGAGGAAGAAGTCGTGCGCCGAAAGCACCAGCCGATCCTCCACCGGGCGAAGTGCTTTGAAGACGCTTGGCGACAGGATCTGCGCCCAGCCGTGAAGGTGATAGACGGTGCGCGGCGTATCGTTCGTGGCGATCCAGCGCCCGATCATTGCCTCCGCCGCAGCATTGTACAGCCCGCCGATCATCGCCGTCGCCTTACCAGCCGCTTCCAGCCGCTTCTGCCCCAGAGCGACCACCTCGACCCCCGCGCCGACCAGTGCGTCGTTCCGTCCATCATCGCCGCAGATGAAGGTGACGGGCATGTCGCGCGCGCGGAACAGCTGTGCGGAAAGCAATGCCAGCGCAGTCGCACCGCCCATCGGCTGTGCGATGTCGTTCAGGATCACGATCCGATCGATCATGCCGCCGCCACCGCCAGACGAAGCGTGCGCCCCAGCTCGGCGATGCTGACGCTTGCCTCGTCGAGCAGCCGTTCGTGGCGGACAGGTTCGATCCCCTCCGCCGCCGCCAGGTTGACCAATGCGACCATCACCGCCGCATCGACGCCGGCGGTATCCACCATGAAGTCGCTTCGATCCGAGAGCGCGAAGAAGCTGTCGAGCTTCGGATCCCACCTCAGGCCGATCGGCGGCACCTTGCAGGAATAGGCTGCGATGCACGCATGCATGCGGTGCGCGATCACCACGGTCGCTTGCGATAGCTCGGCCACAAGATCGGCCGGCCGTGCGAACGCTGGCACCGCGCGGACAATCCCCGGGGCGGCAAGCTTGCTCCATGATCCTTGTTGGCGATCCAGATAGGCGCGGTCCTCGGGGCTGCCGTTGGTGAACAGCGCCACCTCCCAGCCGTCCGTTGCGAGTGCCGCGATCGTCGCGCCATACCAGGCACCAAGCGCTTCATCCCCGCCGGCCGCGCCGCCGTGGTAACGAACCGCCAGCGGGTTGGTGATGCACAGCGCGACGCGGCGCCGAGACGCCCTGTTTTCCGGCAATGTGTAGCAGCGTGCGGCAAGCAGTCCCGGATCACGCGCGATGTCAGCCGGACGGATGCCACGTTCGCCGAGCCGCCGGTTCCAAATCTCCTGCGACCGCTCATCACGCACCGCGATCGCCGCGATCCGTGCTTCCCCCAACGCACGCGTAAACAGGCGCTGGCCGGTCGAACTCCAGTTGTCGGCCACGCCCACCGCATGGACGGCGACCGGCAGTGCGCGCTTCCGAGCCTCTGCGAGTCCCGAGGCGATCTTCACCGGGAAGTTGAGATCGTCGTCGGCAAACAAATTGCCCCCACCGATGACGGCAGCGTTGCATGAAGTCAGCGCCATCCTGAACGCCGGGCGCAGCTTGGCGCGCGACAGCATGCTCAGCACCGTCAGCGCCGCGGCGCGACGCAGCGGCTGGGGTAGCCATTCCAGCGTGCGCATCGCTGCCGCACGATGGCGGCCATGGCGATCGTACTTGGTGCGGCCGGCCAGATCGATCGGGATCAGCTCGATGCAGGGGTGATGACGCCGAAGCTCGCACTCGAGACATTCCGCCAGCAGTCCGTCGCCCAGGTTCGGGCTGTATTTCACGTTGAGGATAGCGACCTTCACGCGCGACTCCGGTTGCGTTCGCCTCTGCGCCCCCCAGGCGCCGACCGGTGGATGCTGACCGCCTGTCTATCGCAGCGAGCGCACGGATAATGGCCAGATTGCACCATCCCGGATTTACAAGATCCCGGCTGCACCAATTTCCATGCTTGAGAAGGAGTTGATCGATGGATTGAACTTCGGCGCGTGGAGCAGGCGTGCGCCTCGCTCAAGGTCATGGCGCGGCATCGATACGCGGGATCGGAGAAAGAGCAGCGATGCGACCGGTGATGTTCTACTGCGGGGATTTATGTAATCTTGGCGACCTTGCACTGTTGCTGCAAAACCTCGAGCATCTGCCGTCCGGATCGGTCGCGTACGTCCGCCGCTGGAACCCGCTGCCCCCGGAAATCGTGCGCCAGGTGAACGCTGCCGGCGGCCGGCTGGTCGACGGGCGCGGCATCCTCTCCTTCATTCGGCTCGCCTCGACGTGCGACGTGGTGATTGGCGGTGGCCAACTCGTCCGCGACAACGTTTCGCTCGCCAGCCTGATCGCGCAATATGCCGGCGCGCGCGCCGCACGGGCGCGGGGCGGGCGGGTGACGACGCGGGGCCTCGGCGTCAGCGCGCTCCGCGACCCGCGCCGCCGGACCATCTGGCGTGCCCTGCTGCGTCTGGCGGAGGAGGTGCGCGTGCGCGACTCCGCCTCTGCCGCGAACGCCATCGCATTGGTCGGCAAAGAACGAGTGCGGCAGACGGCAGACGCGGCATTCATGCCCGGCCGCCTTAACCAGCGCGCCGGGAGCGAGCCGCAGGCGCGCGATCGGATCATCATCGCACCTTGTATCGATCGCAGTGAGGATCGGGCCACCACCGCGGCGTCGATCACTGACATTGTAAACGCCGCACGCGCGCAGCGGCCGGCTGATCAATTGCTGTTCGCGTGCCACGATCCGCGACCGGGAATGGATCGGGATGCCGCCGAACAGCTGATAAGCGCCTCCAGGCTTGAAAGCGCGAGGATCAGCGCGAGCTATGATCTTGACGCTCTGCTCAGCGAGTATCGGCATGCCTCATTGGTGGTGACCAATCGTCTTCACGCGATCATCTTCGCGTTGCTGTCCGGCTGCGCAGTCGTGGTCCTGGACGATGGCAACGCCAAGACGCAATTCATTGCCGAGCGTTTCGGTCTTCCGCTGCTCGCCGGGGATGCCGGATCATACATCGCGAAGGCGGTCGAAAGCGCCCTGAACTTCGACGCCGCGTGCCGACGCGGTCATCTCTCGGACATGTCGACTTTAGCAGCCGCCAATTTCGCATGAATGTCGCGTGACATCGGGCAGTTATCGGTGCAATTCCGTACAAAATAAGCGGCATTAGGTATTTCACCGCAACAAAGCTAAAGAAGCAAGAGTGAGGCAGGGGCAAGATGCATAAATTGTGTATCTATCCGTAGCGGACGAGGATCTCGTAAGAAGGGGGTCGGATACTCCCAATCACGATGATAATGCGTGCCGGTGATCCGGAGGAACTATGGGCGGCGATAGGGCCGTTCTTCTGGTCACCTAACCGGGAGAGTATCGATGGCAGTTTCACTTGATGTGACCACTCCAACCACGACGGATAATGACCCGACGCCCACGGGCTATGCGACGGTTACCGGACAAAGCACCGGCAAAGTCGCCGGCTCCGATGCTGCAGAGCGGGCGACGCTGAATGACCTCATGCAGGACAAGGACAAGGTCATCAACCTGGGTGGCGGTGACGACGTATTCGTCTTCGGGCCGAACACTCCGAATGTCGATCTGAACGGCGTCGTCAAGATGGGTACTGGCTTCGACCGGGTATTTCTCAACTACCGCGTCGAGGACTTCGTCTTCACCACCCGTTCGGATGGAGGGATCAAGATCCAATATCTTGCCGACGCCGACGGCAAGGGTGATGCAATAACCTTCTATGATGCGGAACAGTTCACGTTTCGCAACGTCGATCGAGCGACTGGCATCAATTACACCTCGATCACCTATACCTACGACGAGTTGTACGCGCTGGTGACAGCGGCACAGGCGGCGCAGGTTTAACGCACCTGCCATGGATAAGGTCGCGGGAAGGCCGGTCGAGCAAGAGTTCGGCCGGTCTTCTTGATTGTATCCGGGCTTATGAAAGACTTGCGCGTCAGAGAAATGCTTCCGATGTGAACGGAACTCGCAGGCACGGACATTGATCAACGCCCGGCCGTCCAACACAATAACCTGATTATACCAGCAGCAACACAACAGTGACTCGCGGCGGCAGCGCCTCGCGGGATTGGGGAGCCGTGATGTATCTGACTGCTACAGGGGCATCGGCCGCTGCCGCGCAGGGCCGCGGCTCCGCTGCACCACATTTTGATAGCGTCGTTACGCGTGCGATGGATGTAGTGGCGGCGCTCATCGCGCTCGTCTTCTTCCTTCCGCTGATGCTGATCATCGCGCTGCTCATCTATGCCAGCGATCCGGGCCCTGTGCTCTTCGCACACCGGCGCGTCGGGAAAGGGGGGCGCCATTTCCGCTGCCTCAAGTTCCGCAGCATGGCGGTGGACGCCGAGGCGCGCCTGGCGGAGCTGTTGGCGAACGATCCGGCGGCCCGCGCGGAGTGGTCGAGGGACCATAAGCTGAAGCGCGATCCGCGGATCACCACTGTCGGGAGCTTCCTGCGCAAGAGCAGCCTCGACGAGCTGCCCCAGCTGTTTAACGTGTTGCGCGGCGAAATGGGCTTGGTCGGCCCCCGCCCGATCGTGGATGCGGAGGTCGATCGCTACGGTCGCTACTTCAGCCACTATTGTAGCGTGCGCCCAGGGATCACCGGTCTGTGGCAGATCAGCGGGCGGAACGACGTCTCATACCGCCGTCGAGTCGCCTTTGATGTCGCCTACAGCCGCTCCCGCTCCGCCCTGATGGATGCCAAGATCCTGGCTCTGACCATCCCGAGTGTCGTTTTCGCGCGTGGGTCCTACTGAGGCGCTTTCAATCCAACCCTCTCAGCCCAGGATGAGATGATACAGGCCGGCCCACAGCAGCGCGGACAGGCCCGCTGCGTTGATCATCGCGGAAAGATGCAGGTCGGAGCGGGGCTTGGGATGCAGCTTCAACTGAGCGCCACTTTCGCGGCGCTCGACACGTGCATTGCGACGCACAGCGCCTGCGGCCAAGGTGCGCATCAGCCATCCTCTCTTATTGTTCTCGGCTAACAGAAACGTCGCCGCATTTGCTCTGTTCCGACTCGGTGAGGTGCAGTGAGAGGATAGCGCGTGGTCATCTCTTCTACGTGACGTCTGTTCGATAATCGCAAGCGCGTCGCCCGAACTTTTTCACGTATTTTGTGTAAAAAAGGTGGCTGAAGAGTCGGGCGCAAAACCGTATATTCCTCACCCATCCACGAAAATTGTACTTCAAATTCGGGTGGGGGACGTCCTCGATCTCTACAAGTCTCGGCAGCGGTCAAGATCCGCCAGAACACTCCAGCATCGGAGAGACCTAGCTCATAATCATCGTTTCCTCAGCAACTCGCCTTGATCTCCGCTTTCGCCCGGTCATAGGATCATCCGATATCGAGCGAAAAGCTCTGCCGCGAACCGGAGATTAACGCCTGATGGGTATTGGTCGCAGCAGCGAAGGGAAAGAGACTATGCCGCTTGCTGCGACGATCGACCTGCTGGACCGCGAATTGAGCGACCGTGCGACGCGGGTCAGCGTCGAGCGCGGTTCGACGCTGCGGGACGAAGGCGGCGCCCCACACGAGGTGCTCGTGCACGATCTCTCGCGCACCGGTTTTCGCTTTTCCTCGTCGTCCCACATCCCCGTCGGCGCATCGGTCCGCTTGGGTCTCGCTGGTCCCGGATCGGCGAATGCCCGTGTCGTCCGGCGCGACGGGGACGATCATGGCTGCGAGTTTCACTGGCCGCTCACCGCAGCGCAACTCGACTCCGCTTTTACCTGTGCCGAGGTGTCAGGCATCACGCCGGGAGACGAAATGGGCGTCGACGATCCTGGGCGCCGCTGGCCGCGGATGGTCCGCTTGGCAATCTTCGTGATCGGTGGCGCCGCCGCCTGGGCGGCAGTGTTCGGGCTGGTAAAGGCACTCGCCTGAGGTCTCGGCCCTGAACGCGTCAGGACCGAAGCGTCAGAAATAGCGTTCCCCCACCCGGATCGTGTCCCCCGGCATCACGCGTATCGGCGTGTCCCGCAAGGTGACGGTCCGTTCCGCCTCCTCGCCGCGCTGCACGAAAACGCGCTTCTGGTTCGCGCGATACGTATACCCGCCGGCAGCGGCGATGGCCTGCTCGATCCGCATGCCGTTCACATAAGGATATTCGCCGGGCCGATTGACCTCGCCCAGGATGTAATACGGGCGATAGTTCAGCACCTCGGCCGCGACCCGTGGTTCATTGACATAGGTCTTGAGCTTACCCGCGATTGCCGCAGCTACTTGATCAGCCGTCAGGCCCTTCGCATCGACGGAGCCGATCAATGGGAATGCAACGGTGCCCAGCGCCGAGATCGCGTAATCGCCGCTCAGCTTTTCCTCATTATAGACGTTGATCCGCAACTTGTCGCCCGAATCCAGCATGTAGCCGCTTGGACGACTATTTGATGAGGCAGTAAGTGGCGGCGGAGTCTGGCCGCACGCGACAAGTGCTGGGGCAACGCAACAGCTAGTCAGCAAGATCACGGTCTTCCACATGCCACCATCCTCCATGTTATCGCCTGCGCCTCATCTGTGCGGATGATCGCTGCGGGTGATCGTCACCACAGCGTTAGCTTGCGCAGCGCGCGATCAGTTTCGATTTAGCTTCACTTCGGACGCAGTCGTCGCGCCGCGATCGGCGCATCCGTCTAAGATGTTCCCTCATCGTCGGGCGGTTTGCTCGGCGGACTGGCTGTCGGGGGTGAACATTGGGGCATGCGCGGGATGGGCGACAGGAGCGCGCTGGCCGGCACGGGCGATACGACCGGCGAGGGCGATCGCGGCGAGGCGGAGTCGCGGCCGTGCGCCTTGTTGCCATCACCGGCCTTATTGCCTCTCCTCCCGGCGCGGCGCAGGTTGCCGCGGGGGACGCTAGGCCGCCGACGGGACGTGAGACGGTGACCGGTCGCGCGCGACCCGGCTACGCCCCGATCGGCATTCCGGTCGGCGGCTTCCGCCTCTTTCCCTCGCTCGAGGCCCGCGGCAGCTATGACAGCAACATCTATGCGCTCCCGGGCTCGCCGGTCGATGATGTCGCGCTGGTGCTCAGTCCGCGGCTCACGCTCCGCTCGGAAGAAACGCGGCGCTACGATATCGCGCTGATCGCCGATGCCGCGATCACGCGCTACGCACAGCAGACGATCGAGAACAACACCAGCGGGGTCGTTTCGGCCACCGGCCGGATCGAATTGGATCGCGATACTCAGCTATCCGCCAGCCTCACCGCGGCGCGGCGCATCCAGCGCCGCGGCACGGAGGACGAAGCGCTGGTCGGTGCACTGCCGCCCGTTGCCTATCGCGAGCTCACCAGCACGCTAGGCGCGGAACGGCGCTTCGGCCCGGTCACCGCCGCGCTCGGCGGCACGGTCAGCCAGTTCCGCTATGGATCCACCCAGGTCGACGGACGGCGCGTATCCCTGCGCGATAACAATGCCGAGCAGGCGGGTGCGAATGCGCGCGTTGCGGTGGCGGTCGGTCCGGCCGTCGGCGTGTTCGCGGCGGCACGATACAATGATGCGCGCTACGCTCGCAGCACGCGCCTGCCGAACCGCGATTCTGCCGGTTACGCGCTGCTTGGCGGGGTCGCTTTCGCCAACTCGCTTATCAATGGCGAGGCAGGCGTCGGCTACATGCGCCAGACGTTTAAGTCGCCGCTGTATCGCGACATCAGCGGGATCAATTACGGCGTCCGGCTGAACTGGGGCCCGACGCCGCTAGCCGACATTCATCTCGATGTCGGCCGAACGTTCCAGCGCAGCGCCCTGATCGGTGCAGCCGGCATCCGGCTCGATCGCGCCACGATCAGCGCTGATTATGAACTGCTCCGCAACCTGCTGCTCGACAGCGGTGTCACCTATACAATCGCCGATTATCGTGGTCTCGACCGGCGCGATCGCCGCCTCGAGGGCGCGTTCGGCGTCCGCTATCTGGCGAACCGCAACCTGTCGCTGGTCGGCTCGATCTCTGGTGCGAAGCAGCGCCGAGGCGCCAGTTCGCTGCTCAGTCGCGACTATGACCGCGTCCGCATCACCGCCGGCGTGCGGCTGCAGCTGTGATGCGCGCGCGCATGCTCCTTTCGGGTCCAGGCGCCGCATCGGTGAAAGGTGAACAAGCGTGACGAACGCAGTGGCCACCGTCGATGCACTGCGCGCTGGAACGCAGCTTGCGATCCCGTTTGAATATGCCGCCCCGGTGCCGGAGGACCGGATCGACCTCCGCGGCATCTGGTCGATCTTCCGACGGCGGATCGGCACCTTCCTGGCCGTGCTTATGCTGGTGCTGCTCGCCGGGGTGATCATCACCCTGCGGCAGACCCCGATCTACACCGCGCGTGCCAGCGTCGCGCTGAAGGGCACGCCACCCGTCGCGCCGCCATCGCTCGAGGAGGGCGGCGCGCCCCCCAGCAATCCCACCGACCAATATGTCGATACCCAGGTGGCGGTGATCAGCTCGGACGGGATGGCGGAAAAGGTCGCCGACGCGCTCAATCTCGAGGCGCGCCAGGACGTGCGCGTGGCGGAAGCCAGCCGGCCGGGGATGCTCGCACGATTGTTCGGCTCGTCCGGGAGGGAGGCGCGGCCGCGCACCGGCGAGGAGCGGCGGCTGGCGGCGATCGATTACGCGAAACGCGGGCTCGACGTGCGCCGCAGTGGCAGCACCTATGCGCTCGACATTGCCGTGGAATCCGAGGATCCGGTCGAAGCGACGCGGCTCGCCAATGAATATGCGCGGCAATATGCGCTCGCCGATCTCGGTGATCAGCAGGCGCAAACGCGAGACGCCAATACGCTGATTGCACAGCGGCTCGATCAACTGCGCGCCCGCGCCCAAGCGGAAACCGCGGCGGTGCAGCGCTACCGCATCGATAACAACCTGCTCAGCACCACGGGCACGTCGCTCACCGAGCAGGAAATCTCGACCTATAACCAGCAGGTCGCGACCGCACGGGCGGCGGCGGCCGAGGATCAGGCGCGGCTCGCCACGGCACGCGCGCAGCTTCGCTCGGGCTCGGAGGGCGATGACGTGGGTGAGGCGCTCGGCTCCCCGGTGATCGGATCGCTCCGCACGCAGCAGGCAGCGATCGGCGCACGGCTGGCGGATCTGACGGCACGGTACAGCGCGGTCCACCCCGATGTGGTCCGCGCACGCAGCGAGCTGGAATCGGTGAATCGCCAGATCGCGTCGGAAATCGATCGCGTCATCTCGAACCTCGCTGCCCGCGCCCGCGTGTCGCAGCAGCGGCTCGCCTCGCTCACCGGCACGCTCGGCCAGGCGCGCGGCGCCCTGGCGCAGAACAATCGCGCGATGGTCGATCTCAAGGATCTTGAACAGCGCGCGCAGACCTCGCAGGAACTCTATCAAAGCTATCTCAACCGCTACAAGCAACTGAGCGCACGCGAAGGCACCGAGCAGCCGACCGCCACCGTGCTCACCAATGCGCGTGTGCCGGATCGGCCAACCACGCCCAACCGCGTGCTCAACATGGCGCTGGCGATCGTTCTCGGCACCGCGCTCGGTATCGCGGCGGCCTTCACGCGGGAGCTTCATTTCGCCGGCCTCACCACCGCGGGTGACGTCGCGAAGAAGCTCCACGTTCGCTATCTTGGGCTCGTGCCCAGCGTCGGCAGCGTCACGCGCACAAAGGAGACGCCGGCCTCGCTGATCGTCAACGATCCGCGATCGTTCTTCGCCGAATCCTTCCGCTCGCTGCGCGCCTCGATCCGCTTTGCCGCCGGTACTGAGGCGAAGGTGATCGCGATCACCTCGGCGCTCCCCGGCGAGGGCAAGACGGCAACCGCGATCTGCCTCGCCCGCTCCTTCGCTTTGTCCGGCGAGCGCACCGTGCTGGTCGATTGCGACCTGCGCCAGCAGGGCGTCAGCCGCCGCCTGCCGGGGCGGGAAGGGCGGCCCGGCCTGATCGAGGTACTGCGCGGCGCGAACACGCTCGATGAGGCATTGTCGAAAGATTTCCAGACCGGGCTGGAAGTGCTGCCGGTGGTCGATGCGCATGATCAATCAGAGCTGCTGACCGGGGAGGAGATGGATCGCCTACTCGCGACACTGCGCGCCCGGTTTGATGCGATCATCCTCGATACCGCCCCGGTTCTGCCGATCGCCGATGCGCGGCTGATGCTGGACAAGGCGGATGCCAAGATCTTCGTCGTGCGCTGGCGAAGCACCCCTGATCACGCGGTGCGCGCCGCCTTCCGTCAACTCTCGCACGAGCGCGCATCGGTCACCGGCGTGGTGCTCACGCGCGTCGATCTCAAGAAGCTCAGCCGCTTCGGGCTGGGCGACGATGTCTCCTATTACGATCGGTACAAAAGCTATTATGGCTGATGCAGACGCCATGGTGCGCAGCGCGATCGAGGCTTGTCCTTCGGGCTTGCCGCGCCAGGTGATCGAGGGCCGCCCGCCCGGCTGGCCGCGGCGTGTCGCCATCGTCCACTACTGGCTCGTCACGATGCGTGGCGGGGAGCGGGTGGTGGAGCAGCTGCTGCGGCTGTTCCCGCACGCCGATCTCTTCACCCACGTCTATGCGGCGGACGGCGTGTCCGATCTCATTCGCGGGCAGCGGGTGACGGAGACGTTCATCGGCCGCTTGCCCGGCGCACGTCGCCATTATCAGAAGTATCTGCCGCTCATGCCGATGGCGCTCGAGCAGCTCGATCTCACCGGCTACGATCTGGTGATCTCCAGCGAGTCCGGCCCTGCCAAGGGGGTGATCGTGGCGCCCGACGCCACTCACCTTTGCTACGTCCACTCGCCGATGCGTTATCTGTGGGATCACTACCACCAGTATCGCGGCACTGCCGGCGCCGTCGCCCGCGCGATGATGCCCTGGCTGTTCCATCGCCTGCGCGGCTGGGACGTCGCCTCGGCCCAACGGGTCGACCGGCTGGTGGCCAACTCACGCTTCATCCAGGGGCGGATCACCAAATCCTGGGGCCGTCGCTCCGCGGTGGTCCACCCGCCGGTTGAGGTCGACCTGTATACCCCGGTGCCACCCGATCAGGTCACTGATCGCTACCTGTGGGTCGGTCAGATGACGCCGTACAAGCGCGCGGACATCGCGCTGGACTCGTTCAACCAGCTCGGCCTGCCGCTGCTGATGGTGGGGACGGGGGAGATGGCGGCGGAGCTTCGCCGCCGCGCGGGCCCGACGATCGAGATCGTCGAGCGCCTCGATTTCAACGGCCTGCGCCGCGCCTATGCCACCTGCCGCGCCCTGGTGTTCACCGCGGAGGAGGATTTCGGCATTGTCCCCGTCGAGGCGATGGCCTCGGGTCGCCCGGTCATCGCTTACGGCTGCGGCGGCGTGCTCGACAGCGTGGTGCCCCAGCGCACCGGCATCTTCTTCGAGGAGCAGAACGCCGGTTCGCTGGCGGAAGCGGTGCGCACCTTCGAGGATTGGCTTCCCGGCTTCGATCCGGTGGCAGCGGTGCAGCAGGCCCGTCGTTTCGCGCCGGCACATTTCGATGCCGGCATATTGCAGGCACTCGCCCTGTGATGATCCGACGCGCCGCACTGGCCGCCGCGCCGCTGGCGGCCATGCTGCTTCTCGCGCAAGGCGAGTTCGGCCCAAGGGTAATGCGCGCGGTGACGCGGTTCACCGCGGCTGACGGCACGGCGCCGCCGTCAGCCGGCGCGATCACCACCAGCGCGGCGGCGGCCGCGGCGGCGCTGCAGGCCGCGCCGGCCAGCGGCAGCGCCGCGATGCCGCTCGGCGTCCAGACGCATTTCAGCCAGGGCTGGGCCACCAGCCTCGTGGATCGCGTGCGCAGCAGCGGCGCCATGGGCGTGCGGGACAGCATTCCCTGGTCCCGCGGGGAGCCGACGCGCGGCCGCTACGCGATCGACAGCGCCGCACCCGCGGCGCTCGACGCCATATGCCGCGCTGGCGGCTCGCTGCTCCTGACGCTCACCCCGCAACATCCGGCCTATGACAATGGCCGGACGGTCAACAGCGATGCCGGCATCACCGCCTTCGCGCGCTACGCCGGGGAGCTTGGCGCGCGCTACGGCACCTGCCTCGCCGGGATCGAAATCGGCAACGAGATCAACGACAGCCGCAACCTCAACTATCCGGCGGGCCTCAACTGGCAGCCGCGCTACGTCATCCTCGTGCGCGCCGTGCGACGCGAGTTGCGCCGTCGCGGCTCGAATGCGGCGGCGGTCGGCGGATCGACCAACGTGATCGGCACCGGCTTCCTCGACACCTTGTTCGCCGCCGGCTTGCTCAATGCCGCGGATGCGATCGCGGTCCACCCGTACCGATCCGACGCGGAGAATGTCGATTTCGAGATCGCCCATCTCCAGGCGGTGATGCGCCGGCGTGGCAAGGTGCTGCCGATCTGGGCGACCGAGTTCAGTGACAATTTCGCCAGTGACACGCTCGCCGCCGAACAGCTGGTGCGGATGGTGACGCTGCTCAGCGCCGCCGGCGTCGCGCGCTCCTACTGGTACGCGCTGATCGACCAGCGCTGGTTCCGCAACATGGGGCTCTACGCGGCAAACGGCAGCGAGAAGCCGGCCGCCCGTGCCTATGCGCAGATGATCCCGCTCACCCGCGCCGCCCGCGCCACCTCGGTCGATGTCGGTGACGCTGGTATTCGGCTCTACCGCTTCGGCAACGCCGGCTTCGTGCTGTGGGGTGGGGGCGGGCGTGTCACGTTCAGCGGCAGGCCGGTGGTCCGCGATGCCTACGGCCGCGCGGTGCAGGGCGGCGGCGCCACCGTCGAGGCGGGCACGATCCCGCTCGTCATCACCGGGGCCAGCGGCGCGCGCCTCGCGCAGCGAAGCGGCATTCTCGCCGATACGTTGTTCGGCTATGGCAAGGCGCCCTGGTCCTATCTCGCGCAGACGAGCGACCGGAAACTCCACCCGCTCGACCTGCTCGACGGCCAGTTCGATACGTCGTTCGGCTCCCGCTTTTACAGGCCGCTGCGGATCAGCGGCGTCAGCGCCGCCGTGGCGGGCACGGGCGGTTCGCCGACTCGTGCGATCATCCGCTATACTGCACCGGCGGCGCGAACGGTCAGCCTCGCCGCCTGCTTCATGAAGCAAGCGAACGGCGACGGCGTCGACATTGCGATCGTCGCTGCCGGGCGAACGATCTGGAAACGGGTGCTGAAGACGCAGGAGATTGTGGCGCCGATCGACGTCTCGCTCGCTCGCGGCGATCAGCTCGACATCAGCGTCGGGCCCAACCAGACGAGTGGTGGGGACAGCTTCAGCTATCGCGCGCGATTGTTCACGCAAGGCAGCGGGCGCACGGTTGCCTGCCCCAACCGGGCCGTGCCGGCCGGCTGATCGATGCAGCCGACCTTCATCGGCATTGCGCAGCTACTGATCGGCGCCGTGCTGCTGGTCTGGGGCAGCATCCCGGCCACGTTGGCGTTCGTTATCGTGTCCGGCCTGATGGGCGGATCGGCCGCGCTCCTGCTGCCAGCGCTCGGTGGTTCCTCGATCCCCCCGATCAACCTCGCCATGGTCTTCCTCGTGCTTCGCCTGCTGCGCGACGGCGCGGCGCAGGGCCCCCGCCTGCTGATGGCGCTGCGCGATCTCGCGCCGCTCGCCGTCTTCGTCGGCTATGGCCTGCTGATGGCGTTTATCGGCCCCCGCCTGTTCGCGGGGCAGATCGACGTCACGCCCATGCGCGGCCAGTCCGCCAGTTCGTACACGAACATGATGGCCTATATCTACGCCGCGGTGCCGCTGCGCCCGACGCCGCAGAACATCACCACTTCCATCTATCTCGCCGGCACGCTGGTGCTCGCGCTCGCTGCTTACGTCGCGATCGGCAATCCGCGCGGCCGCGACACGTTGGTCAAGTCCGGCGCCGCGGTCGGCCTGATCCACGCCTTGCTCGGCGTCGTCGCGCTCGTCGTGAAGGGCGCGCCGGCGGATCAGGTCATCCAGCTGTTCCGCAACGGATCCTATGCGATCCTCGATCACAGCTACCAGGGCTTCGTGCGCATCACCGGCATTTTCCCGGAGGCGTCCGGCTACGGCACCTATGGCCTGGTGTGGATGGTGTTCCTCGCCGAGTGCGCCGTGCGCGGCGTGCGGCCGCGGCTCACCGGCGCCGCAGCGCTAGCGCTGTTCGCGGTGCTCGCCGCTTCCACCTCCACCACCGCTTACTTCGGGCTCGGCCTGTATATCGCGGTGCTGGTGCTGCGCATGCTCCTCTTCCCGCGCGCGATACGCCCGGCGGCGATGCTTGGCGTATTGGTGGTCGCGGTCGTCGGCGTGTTGCTCGTGCTAAGCGTAATGGCCGGCAGTCACCGGTTCGCGGCAGAGGTCGGGAACCTCATCCTTCACTTCACGGTCGACAAGGGTAATTCGCTGTCCGGGCTGCAGCGCAGCTTCTGGGCGCGGCAGGGGCTCGACGCCTTCGTCGCTACCGCCGGGCTCGGCATCGGCCCCGGCAGCTTCCGCTCGTCCAGCATCGCCACGGCCATCCTGGGGTCGACCGGCGTGATCGGCGCCAGCGCCTTCCTCTTCCTGCTGCTGCGCCTCTGGCAGCCGTGGAAGCGCAGCACCTTCGACGCTCAGGCGCCCGATCCTCGCGCCACCGGGGCCGCCGCCGCCTGGGCCTGCCTCGTCCTCTTCGCCACGCAATCGATCAGCGCCGCGACCTCCGATCCCGGCGCCGATTTCGCCATCCTCGCCGGCGCCGCGCTCGCGTTGCGGCGGATACGCGTGGCGATGCTTCACCCCGCGGCCATGTCACCCGCCGGTACGCCGGTCTTCGCGTGAGCCGGTGGCCCTTGGGTCAGCCGGATCAGCGCCTCGCGCGCCCGTGCGCGGACCGGCACGATTCCGATCGCCCATGCCACCGCGCCGCACAGCCCCGCCGCCAGCCCGCCCACCGCCGCGCTTGCCAGCAGCGTTGTCACCATCATCGCCGCCAGGCAATCCGCCGCGTCGCGATCCGCGTCCCGAGTCTTGAGCAGGAATTCTGCCGGCCCGGCATAAAGCAGGTTGCGCACGACGGTGATGAACACGGTGGCCAACGCGAAGACACCAAAGTCCCCCGGCGACAAATATCGCGTGGCAACCAATGTCACCGTCAGCGCGAACAATTGTGTGCCGCCGCGCGCTGCCATGGCGAGCAGCGCGTCGGCCGCGCTGCCCAATGGTCGGTTCATCCGCTGGCGAGGCGCATTATATGGCGCAGCAATTCGCCGCCCGCGCCGCCCCAGCTGAACTGCCGCGCCCGCTCGGCCCCGGCCGCCACCTTGGCCGCGCGCAGCGTGTCATCGTCCAGCGCGTGGATCGCCGCGCGCCAGCTCGCCGGATCGTCGACATCGGCATAGAGCGCGGCGTCGCGGCACATCTCGGGCAGCGCGCCCGCCGGCGCGACGATCGCCGGGCAGCCGCACAGCATCGCTTCCATCGGCGGCAGGCCGAAGCCCTCGGTGCGCGACGGCACCAGCAGGCTGTGCGCGCCTTCGTACAGCGCGCGCAGCGTGCGATCGTCGCAGGCGCCGACAAACACCGCGTCCGCCGGCACCGACAGCCCGCCCGCGGCAAGCGTCCCCCGATCCGGCCCGATCACCACCAGCCGAACGCCCATGTCGCCAGCCGCAAACGCGTCGAACACCACCTGGTTGTTCTTGTACCCCTTCGCGCTGCCGAACAGCAGCGCATAACCGCGCGGCCGCAGCCCCAGTCGCGTCAGCCCCGCCGCATCGGCCGGTGCCTCGCGGATATGATCGGCGCCATTGTACAGCACTGCGCTGCGGACCCGCGGCACCACGCCCAGCACGTCGAGCATCTGCCGCGAATAATGCGACACCGTCAGCACCGTCGCGCTGCGCCGCGCCATCAGCGGGGTCAGCCAGCGATAACCGAGCCGCTGGCGCAGCGGATAGCCGCTGTCGGGAAACAGGAATTGCGCATCGTGCAGCAGCAGGATCTGCCGCTTTGCCGCGACCGGCGCCAGATTGGCGAGGTTGACGATCACCGCGTCGCTGGCGGCGCGCGGCAGGCCGCCCTGTTCCCAGCGCTGGCTGTCACCGCTCGGCACGGTGACGAGCTCGATCCAGTCCAGCGCCGGCTGCCACCGCCGCCGCTCCGGCAGCATCAGCCGGGCGCGCGGCCGCTGCTGCCGGGGCAGGGCGCCAAGCAGCGCATCGCACTCGCGGATCAGCCGGTCGGCCACCCGGTGCACACCGTTCAGCCCACCCGCGTAGAATTTGCCGTTGAAGACGATCGGCCGCATCGGTGCGGTCAAAGCGTCTCGGCGCGGCGCGGATCGATCCGCCCGCGCACGAGATCGGCGATCGCCAGCGTATTGCCCCACAATCGTCCGCGCCGGTCGATATGTGCTTCCGGCCGGATGCTGCGCAGCAGGTTGGAGAACAGGTTCTGCGTCAGCAGCCGCCGGCCCAGGCCCGGCTGCATCGTGCCCTTGCGCGCGAGATAGACAACGTTCGCCACCTGAGAATAGCCGAGCTTGCGTCCTGACGTGCGCCCGCCCTTCACCCCCATGTGAACGCCGGTCACGCGCCCGGTGGAGACAAGGTGCCCGCGCCGCGCCAGCTGCATCGAAAAGTCGATATCCTCCAGCCAGCCGTATAGCGGCAGTTGCTCGTCGAACCGCAGCCCCGCAGCGGCGCTCATGCGGATCGACATGTTGCAGCCATAAAGCGCCTGGCGCCGGCGGAACTCGGGCGGGATCGCTGCCGCCTGCCGCCGGTTCAGTGCAATCGCCTCTTCGACGGAATATCCCGCCCCGTTGATCCCGTCCGCCACCAGCTCGCCGGTAATGCCGACGATATCGGGCTGCTGGTGGAAGATCAGCTCCACCTGCTCCAGATAGTCCGGGGCCGGCACGAAATCGTCGTCGAGGAACGTCACGATGTCCGCGCCCTCGCCGAGCAGGCCGAGCCCGTGATTACGCTGGTGCGCTGAGCCGCGCGAGCCAAGCGCCACGCGGACCCGCGCGTTCCTCTTGCCAACGCCCGCGACGTCGCTCGTCGTCACCCCCACCACGATCACCCCGTCCGGCGGCCGCGTCTGCTGCTCCAGCAAGGCAACCGTGCGCGCCGCGAGTGCGGCACGCCCGACAGTGGCGACAATGACGAACAGCCGGCTCATGCTTCCCCCGTTGGCGCAACGATCATCCGCTGCAGGATTGTCGTTCATTCGCTTTACGAACGATCGCGCCAAAGAACAGGAAGGTAGAGAGTAGTAACATCCGCATTGGATATTTCCTTGGCAAGCTAAGCTATTGATCGGTTGCCACGCTCGACTTTCCGAAGTCCCATGCTAGTCCGATCAAGGTGATAGCCGTCCTTTCCCGTCAGGATGATGTCGGCTGAACAACGGGGATGTCGGTCCGGGGATGGCAGGCGAGGGGCATGAACTGGCGATCAACGGGCGTTTCCTCACGCAGCCGACGACGGGGGTACAGCGCGTCGCGCGTGAACTGACCCGGGCGATCGACCGACTGGTGGCGAACGGCAGGAGCGACGTGCGGCTGCGCCTGTTGTGTGAGCCCGGGGCGCGGGCGGCGGATCTCGGTCTCGCCGTCACGGAAATCGAAACCGTGCGCGGCGGCCGCGGCCATTGGTGGGAGCAGGTCGCCCTGCCGCGCGCCGTGCGCCAGGCGCGGCTTTTATGCTTCGGCAACACCGCGCCGATCGCCAGCCTCATCGGGCCGCGGCCGGTGGCGGTGATCATCCACGATCTCTCCTACCGCCTCTATCCGGAGGCCTACAGCCGCCGCTATCGCCTGGCCCATTCGCTGATGCTGCCGCTGATGCTGCGCCATGCGGATCCGGTGATCACCGTGTCGGAGACCGAGCGCCAGGCGCTGTTGCGGCTCGCCTCCCGCGCGCGGCGGCCGATCGTGGTGGCGCAGAACGGCGGCTGGCGCGACGGGGAGGCCACGCCCCACATGCTGCCCCAGACGCGGCCACCGCCCCCGCAACCGGATCACCCGCGGCAGGGCTATCTCCTTTACGTCGGCTCCTTCTCGCGCCGGAAGAACTTTGATGGCGTGCTCGCGGCGGCGATCCGGCTGGCGCGCGAGGATGGGCTGAAAAGCGTCTTCGCCGGCGCCGGTGGTCCGATCCTTACGCCCATGGAGACGGATGTGCCGGCCGACGTGCGCGATCACATCCGCTTCGCCGGCCAGGTAGAGGATATCGACGAACTCGCGGCGCTTTACGCCGGTGCGCGCTGCCTCCTGCTTCCGTCCTTCTATGAGGCATCGCCGCTCCCCCCGGTGGAGGCGATGCGCTTCGGCTGCCCGGTCGTCGCGTCGGACATTCCGGCAATGCGCGAGCGCTGCGCCGATGCGGTCGAATATTGCGATCCCGCACGGCTCGACGATGTCGTCGCCGCGGTCCGCCGCGTCACCCGCGATGATCACCACGCCGCCCGCCTCGCCGAACGCGGTCTGGCCCATGTCCAGCGCTTTTCCTGGCGCCGTCAGGCGGAGATGGTGCTCGACGCGATCGGTGCCGGCCAAGGCACTGAGAATTTTGCGAACGATGCGGCGAAAGTCGGAACCGGGAGTTGATGCGTCGCACATCGATAGGGGAAGCTTCCATGGGCGATGATCGCGAAGCCAGGATCCGTGACCGGGCGTACCAGATCTGGGAAGAAGAAGGACAGCCCGAGGGCCGCGGTGCAGAGCACTGGGCGCAGGCCGAGCGTGAGATAGACGCGGCGCCTGATGTGGATAGCGGCGAAACCGCACAGGATCCGGGTGCGGCGACGAAGCCGGCAGCGGCCGTCTGAGCGGCCGCGGCATTGCTACCCCCAATTGACCGGCTGTTGCCGGGGTCGCCCTATCCGTTGGGCGCGACGTTCGATGGCCTCGGCGTCAATTTCGCTATCTTTTCCGCCAATGCCGATGCGATCGAGCTATGCATCTTCGATCCCGCCGGCAAGCGCGAGATCAAGCGCTTCTGGCTGCCCGAATGCACTGATGAGGTGTTCCACGGCTATCTGCCCGACGTGGAGCCCGGCCTCCTCTATGGCTATCGCGCGCACGGGCGGTATGAGCCTGAGGCTGGCCACCGCTTCAATCCCAACAAGCTGCTGCTCGATCCCTATGCGCGAAAGCTCCACGGCCAGATCCGCTGGACCGACGCGCTCCACGGCTATCGCATCGGCTCCCGCCGCGAGGATCTGAGCTTCGACAAGCGCGACAGCGCCGCCGCCATGCCAAAGGCGATGGTGGTCGACGATCATTGGGACTGGTCACGCGATCGCCGCCCCAACACGCCTTGGTCGGAGACGGTCATCTACGAGGCGCACGTCAAGAGCCTGACGAAGCTGATGGAGGAAGTGCCCGCGCGTGATCGCGGCACCTATGCGGCGCTCGGCCACCCCGCCGTCATCCGTCACCTCCAGCGGCTCGGCGTCACCGCGATCGAGCTTCTCCCGATCCAGGCCTTCACGCAGGATCGCTTCCTGCAGGAAAAGGGCCTGCGCAACTATTGGGGCTACAACACGCTCGGCTTCTTCGCCCCCGAGCAGGCCTATATGGCGCGCGAGCAGCAGGACGAGCTTCGCCGCGCCGTCTTCCGCCTCCACCAGGCCGGAATCGAAGTGATCATGGACGTGGTGTACAACCACACCTGCGAGGGCTCGGAACGCGGCCCGACGCTCTCCTGGCGCGGGCTCGACAATGCCAGTTACTATCGCCTCGTCGCGGACAACCCGCGCTACACGATCAACGACACCGGCACCGGCAACACGCTCAACATGAGCAAGGCGCGCGTGATCCAGATGGTCGCGGACAGCTTGCGCTATTGGGCGACCAGCTTCGGCATCGACGGCTTCCGCTTCGATCTCGGCCTCACCCTGGGGCGCGAGGCAACCGGCTTCGATCCCGGCGCCGCCTTCTTCGATGTGGTCCGGCAGGATCCGGTGCTCAGCCGGCTGAAGCTGATCGCCGAGCCGTGGGATGTCGGCCCCGGCGGCTATCAGCTCGGCCATTTCCCGCCCGGTTTCGCCGAATGGAACGACAAGTACCGCGACACGGTGCGCAGCTATTGGAAGGGTGATCCCGGCACCCGCGGCGATCTCGCCGCGCGTCTCTCCGGCTCGGGCGACCTCTTCGACCGCCGCTCCCGCCGCCCCTGGGCCAGCGTCAACTTCCTCGTCGCGCATGACGGCTTCACCCTCGCCGACACGGTGATGTACGAGGAGCGGCACAATGAGGCGAATGGCGAGGATAATCGCGACGGCCACGACAACAACCATTCGCGCAACTGGGGCGCGGAGGGGCCGACCGACGATCCAGCGATCAACGACGCCCGTGGGCGCGTCATGCGCTCGATGATGACCACGTTGCTCGCCTCGCTCGGCACGCCGATGCTGGTCGCTGGCGACGAATTCGGCCGTACGCAGCAAGGCAACAACAACGCTTATTGCCAGGATAACGAAATCAGCTGGCTCGACTGGAATGCCGCCGCGACGCCGGAGGGGCAGCAGCAGATCGATTTCACCGCTCGCCTGACCGAGCTTCGCCGCCGCTACCCCGTGCTGCGCGCGCCGACCTTCCTCTACGGACAGGATTCGCCCGGCCACGGCGTCAACGATGTCGAATGGTGGGACGAGCGGGGCGAGCGGCTCAGCGACGAGGATTGGCAGAATCCCGAGGGCCGCGCGCTGATGATGCGCCGCGCGGCAATGAACGACGCTGGCGAGGTGGAGGCGGTGTCGCTGCTACTCAACGCCAGCAGCGATCCCGTCACCTTCCGCCTGCCAAAGCCCGACACGAAGCGCACCATCCTGATCGACAGTGCCAAGCCCGATCAGGGCGAAATCGACATCGGCAGTGAATATGAGGTCGCGCCGCAGGGCGCCGTCCTCCTCAGCTGGACCAGCGCATGGGAGGAATGAACGCCTGGGGGCCGGAGCCGCTGCCCGACGGCACCACCCGCTTCCGCCTCTGGGCACCGGGCACGCCGCAGGTCGTCCTCGACTGCGACGACACGCATCTGCCGATGACGCCGCAGGACGACGGCTGGCATATCGCTGATCACTCGGCGCCGCCCGGCACCCGCTACCGCTTCCACATCGGCGACACACCTGTCCCCGATCCCGCCTCGCGTCGCCAGCATGGCGGCGTTCACGGCTGGAGCATCGTTCCCGATCACAGCCATGACTGGCGCGTGCCCGAATGGCGCGGCCGCCCGTGGCACGAGGTGGTGATCATGGAGCTTCACGCCGGCACGCTCGGCGGTTTCAGCGGCGTCACCCAGCGCCTCCCTGTCATGGCCGCGCTAGGCGTCACCGCAATCCAGCTCATGCCGATCAACGCCTTCGCCGGCGACCGCGGCTGGGGCTATGACGGTGTCCTGCCCTATGCCGTGCATGAGGCCTATGGCTCCCCCGCCGAGCTGCGCGCGCTGATCGACGCGGCGCACGAACTCGGCCTCAGCGTCTTTCTCGACGTGGTCTACAATCACTTCGGTCCCGACGGTAATTACCTCGGCCTCTATGCCGATCGCTTCTTCCACCGCGACGTCGCCACACCCTGGGGCGGCGCGGTGGCGGTCGACGAGGAACCCGTGGCGCGCTTCTTCATCGACAATGCGCTGATGTGGCTGCGCGACTATCGCTTCGACGGCCTTCGCTTCGACGCGGTCCATGCGATCGACAACCCCAGCTTCCTCGACGCCATGGCTGCCGAGATCCGCGCCGCGCTTCCCAACCGCCACGTCCATCTCGTGCTGGAAAACGAACATAATGACGCGGACCGCCTCCACGCCGCCGCCTATGATGCGCAGTGGAACGACGATTTCCACAACGTCATGCATGTGCTGCTGACCGGCGAGACCAGCGCTTATTATGCCGACTTCGCCGATCGTCCCGCAGAACGCCTCGCCCGCGCGCTATCGCAAGGCTTCATCTACCAGGGCGATCCCTCCCCCAACCAGGACGGCCGCCCCCGCGGCACGCCCAGCGGGCACCTTCCGCCGACCCGCTTCGTCAACTTCCTCCAGAACCACGACCAGGTCGGCAACCGCGCCATGGGAGAGCGGCTGACCCTGCTCACCGATCCGGCAAAGCTGCGCGCGGCCACTGCCCTCATGCTGCTCGCCCCGAACATCCCCTTGCTCTTCATGGGCGAGGAGGAGGGGAGCGAAAGCCCGTTCTTCTTCTTCACCGATTTCCACGACGATCTCGCCGACGCGGTTCGCGAGGGGCGACGGCGGGAGTTCGCCAAATTCCCCGCCTTTGCCGATCCTGCGGCGCGCGAGCGTATTCCTGATCCCAACGCGCCGGAGACGTTCGAAAGCTCACGGCCCCAGCCGGGCCCCGCGGCACCCAGCTGGACGGCACTATACCACCAACTGCTGACGGTCCGCCGCGAACGGATCGTGCCGCAGCTCCACGACGTCCGTTCGCTCGGCGCGGAAGCGACCGGCGATGCGGCGGTTACTGCGCGCTGGCAGCTGGCGGACGGTACAATCTTGACCATGGCGATCGATCTCGCCGACCATCCGGCACCATTGCCCACCATTGCCGGCCAGATCTTCACCATTGATGGCCGTTTCATCGCCGGGATTGCACGGTGAACGCGCTCGATTCCGCCGCCACCGCTGCCGGTCTTCAACGCCAGTGGGTCGACGCCGACGGCCGCCCGCAGCAGGTGCCGGATGCGGTGCTGGAGGCGATCCTCGCGAACCTCGGTACCACGCCTCCCACGCACCGTTTCCTCTCCGCCGAGGCCGGCGCCACCCTCCCGCTCGATCGCGCCTACGATCAGGCGCTGCTGGTGCTGGAGGACGGCACCGAGATGCTCGCCCCCATGACGCTCGACGGCGACCTCCAGGCGCCCGACGCGATCGGCTACCATCAGCTTCTCATCGATGGCGACGCGATCACCCTCGCCATCGCCCCCCGCCGCTGTCCGCAGCCGACCGGCCTTGGCTGGGGCGTGGCTGTGCAGATCCCCGCGCTGCGCGGCGCCCGCGACACCTCGTTCGGCGATTTCGGCACGCTCGCACAAAGCGCCGCGGCGCTTGGGCAAGCCGGGTGTAGCGCCCTCGCGATCAGCCCGACGCACGCACTATTTCCCAGCGATCCGCGTCGTTTCAGCCCCTATTCGCCGTCCAGCCGCCTCTTCCACAATGTGCTTCTCGCCGATCCGGGGCTGATCGGCGCCCCCCTCCCGCCAGAGCCCGCCGGGGACCTGATCGACTGGCATTCGGCCATCCCGGCGCGGCTCGCGCACCTTCGCGCCGCGTATGACGCGCGGTCGGATGCGGTGCGCGGGGCGGTCACCGCCTTCCGCCGCGTGCGCGGTCCGGATCTCGAATGCCACGCCCGCTTCGACGCACTGTGCGCCGCCTTCGCCTCCAGCGATTGGCGTGACTGGCCGGCAGCGTACCACGACGCCGATGGCCCCGCGGTCAGCCGCTTTGCCGGGGAAAACCCGCAGGAGATCGGCTTCTACGCCTTCCTCCAATGGCTCGCCAACGAAAGCCTGAAGACGGCGCAGGCCGCCGCGCGCGAGCGTATGGCAACCGGCCTCATCGCCGATCTGGCGGTGGGCGTCAGCCCGTGCGGCAGCGCTGCGTGGAGCCATCCGGCGGATCTTCTCACCGGCCTAACCATCGGCGCGCCGCCCGATCCGCTAGGGCCGGACGGACAGAGCTGGGGCATCACCACCTTCGATCCTTTCGCGCTCGCCCGCGCAGGCTTCGCGCCCTTCATCAAGACGATCCGCGCGGCGCTTGCCCATGCCGGCGGCATCCGGATCGACCATGCGCTCGGCCTCGACCGGCTGTGGGTCATCCCGCAGGGCGCGGCCGCGAGTGAGGGCGCGTACCTCACGATGCCCGGCGCACATCTGAAGCGCATCGTCGCGATCGAGGCGCACCGCGCCGATGCCCTGGTTATCGCCGAGGACCTCGGCACCGTGCCGCCCGGCTTCCGCGACGATCTCGCGGCGCGCGGCATGCTCGGCATGCGCGTCCTCTTGTTCGAGCGTGATGCGGCAGGCGCCTTCGTCCCGCCCGAACGCTGGCCCGGGGCGGCGGTGGCGATGACCGGCACGCACGATACGCCCACGCTCGCCGGCTGGTGGACCGGTCGCGACATCCACTGGGGCCGCCAGCTCGGCCGCGGCGGCATGGACGCTGCGGACCAGCAGCGCACCGCCGAGAAGGCATCGCTGTGGCACGCGATCGGCGGCAGCGGCGACGTACCAGCCGATCCGCCGCTCGATCCGATCCTCGATGCCGTGGCGGCCGCGCCCCAGCCGCTCGCCATCTTTCCGATGGAGGATCTCCTCGGGCTGGAGGAACAGCCGAACCTGCCGGGCACGATCGACGAACACCCCAACTGGCGCCGCCGCATGCCCGATGACACCGCGGCCCTGCTCACCCGGCCGGAAGTCGCCGCGCGCACCCGGCGGCTCTCCGACGTGAGGCCCGGATGATCCCGCGCGCGACCTACCGCCTGCAGTTCCACGTCGGCTTCACCTTCGCCGATGCAGAGGCGATCGTGCCCTATCTCGACGATCTCGGCATCAGCCATGTCTATGCCTCCCCGATCACCAGCGCGGTGCCGGGCTCCACCCACGGCTATGACGTCGTCGATCCCACCCGCATCAATCCCGAGCTTGGCGGTGAGGAGGGCTTCCGCAGCCTCGTCGCGGCGCTTCAGGCGCGCGGCATGGGTGTCATCATCGATATCGTGCCCAACCATATGGGCGTCGCCGACGGGGCCAACCCCTGGTGGAACGACGTGCTGCGTCGAGGCCCAGACAGCGAATACGCCCGCGTGTTCGACATCGACTGGCGTCGCCCGGTCCTGCTCCCCGTGCTCGGCACCCCGCTCCGCCAGGCGCTGGGCGACGGCGCCATCACCCTGGAACGGGACGAGGATCGCTGGACGATCGTTGCTTACGGAGAGCACCGCTTCCCGATCCGTGACGAGGATCAGGCGACAGCGGCCGACGTGCCGCTCGAGGTGCTGCTCGCGCGGCAGCATTACCGGCTCGGCTGGTGGCGAAGCGCGAATGACGAACTCAACTGGCGCCGCTTCTTCGCGATCAACGAACTGGCGGGCGTGCGGGCCGAAGACCCCGCAGTGTTCGATCTTACCCACGCGCTCTACTTCCGCCTGTATGACGAAGGGCTGATCCGGGGCGTGCGCGTCGACCATGTCGACGGCCTCGCCGATCCCGCAGGATATTGCCGCCGGCTGCGCACCCATCTCGGGGAGCAAGCGTGGATCGTGGTCGAGAAGATCCTGGGTCCGGGCGAGGAGATGGCGTCGGATTGGGGCATTCACGGCACCAGCGGTTATGATTTCATGGAGCAGGCCTCAGCCGTGCTCCACGATCCCGCCGGGGCGCTGCCGCTCGGCGCGCTGTGGCACGATGTGAGCAGCCGGCCCGCCGATCTGGCGCCGGAGGAACTGCTTGCCCGGCAGCAGCTCCTCGCCTGGCAATTCACCGGCCAATTGGAAGGCTGCGCCGCCGCCTTCGCTGCGCTTGCCGCCAGCGCGCGCGGCGCCGAAGGTTTCACGGTCGCCATGCTGCGCCGCGCGATCGAGCGGCTGCTGTGGGTCTTCCCGGTCTATCGCACCTACGGCACCGGCAGCAGCGCACCGGCGAACGACGAGGCCGTGCGCGCAGAGGTCCGCCGGCGCGTTGCGCCCCACGTGCCGCCGGGGGAGGAGCCGGTCGTCGCGCTGATCCTCGATTGGCTCGCCGGCACATCGCCGGGTGACACCGCGCTCGCGGCCGAAGCGGTGCGCCGTTTCCAGCAACTCTCCGCCCCGATTGCGGCCAAGGCGCTCGAGGACACCGCCTTCTACCGCTACGGGCGCCTGCTTTCGCGCAACGATGTCGGCTTCGATGCCGCGTGGCTCAGCCTGTCGCCGGCCAAATTCCATGCCGCGATGAAGGATCGCGCAGCGCGCTGGCCGGCGGCGATGCTCACCACCGCGACGCACGATCACAAGCGCGGCGAGGACAGCCGCGCGCGGCTCGCCGTGCTCAGCACCATCCCCGATCGCTGGCGCGCGGAAGTCGCCCGCTGGGAAGCGCTTGCCGATCCGCTCTCCGCCGGCGTCGACCGCGGCGATCGTTACATGCTCTTCCAGTCGCTGCTTGGTGCCTGGCCGGCGACGCCCGAGGCCGATTTCGCTGACCGCATCATCGCCTGGCAGACCAAGGCGCTGCGCGAGGCCAAGCTCCGCTCCTCCTGGGAAGCGCCCGACGAGGCCTATGAGGATCGTTGCAACACGCTCGCCCGTGAACTGATCGGCAGCTCGGACTTTCGCGACGCAATGGACGATTTCGTCCGCGAGATCGCGCCTGCCGCCCTACGCAACACGCTGGCCACCGTCGCGCTGCGCCATACTGTCCCCGGCGTTCCGGATCTCTACCAGGGCGCTGAGCTGGACGACCTCAGCCTGGTCGATCCCGACAACCGCCGACCGGTCGACTTCGCGGCCCGAATCGACGCCCTCGCCGATCCCCCGCCCAAACTGAAGCTCATCCGGGACCTGCTGGCGCACCGCCGCGCGCATCCCGACCTGTTCCTGCGCGGCAGCTACGAACCGGCCGACGTGACGGGCGACGCTACGGTCATCGCCTTCGAACGCCGCGTTGATGGTAGGGCGCTACGGCTCGCCGTCCTTCTCCGCGGATCGACCACTGGCGTTGCAATAACCTTCCCCTCGGGCGCTCAGCGCGATGCCGCTGAGCTGTTCGCCAACAGCGACGTGTGGTTCGAGATCGGCTGAAGCCAGATCGTCATCAGCCTCCCTCATGCCGCAAGCGATCAAGAAAATGATATAACACCCCCTTGATACATTATCTCATGCACTTTAGGGGGTCCTTCCAAGTGCTGGGAGGGCCTTGGTGAAACGAATCTCGATCTTGCTTGCCGGTAGTGCGGCGATCTGTTCCCCTGCGATGGCGCAGGAAGCGCCGCCGAACGACGCTGCTGTTCAGACTATGCCGGCACCCGTCGCCTCGTCCAGCTCAACCCATGTCGAAAATGATCGCGAGATCGTGATCACCGCGCCGTTCGTGCGCGATCTCGATATTCTCGCCGGTAAGTCGGTCATTTCGGGCGATCAGCTCACCCGCGACATTCGCCCGCAGATCGGTGACACCCTGGTCAGCCAGCCCGGCGTCTCCGCCACGTCGTTCGGCCCCGGCGCCTCGCGCCCGGTGCTGCGCGGCTTTCAGGGTGAGCGCGTTCGCGTGTTGACCGACGGGCTTGGCTCGCTCGACGTGTCCAACACCTCGGCCGATCACGCGGTGACGATCGATCCGCTCACGGCCGAGCGGATCGAGATCCTGCGCGGCCCCGCGGTGCTGCTGTTCGGCAGCCAGGCGATCGGCGGCGCCGTCAACGTCATCGATCGGCGCATACCGCGCGTGGTGCCGGAACATGGCTATCACGTCGATGCGATCGGCACTTACGGCTCGGCGGCCGACGAACGCAGTGTCGGCGCCGGCGTCGACGCGGCGCTCTCGTCGCAGATCGTCGTCCATGTCGACGGCAGCTATCGCAAGACCGACGATCTGCGCATCGGTGGCTATCAGCTGTCGCCGGAGCTTCGGTCGGATCTGCTTCACCTCGCGGAGCATCAGGCGGAGGACGGCCATGCCGATGAAGCCGCCGAATCCACGGCGCTTGCCAACCGCCGCGGCCGCCTGCCCAACAGCGGCACGGAAACCTATACGCTGGGTGCCGGCGTCGCGCTGATCAACGACGGCGGCAGCCTCGGTTTCTCGGTCGGCTATTACGACACCAAGTACGGCGTCGCCGAGCGGCCGGAGATCGCCGATCCGCACGGCCACGGCCACGATCATGACGACGGGCACGATCACGGCGACGACCATGGCGGCGGGCATGATCACGACGCCGTCACCATCGGGATGAAGCAGTTCCGCGCCGACATGCGCGGCGAGGTGAACACCTACGGCAGCTTCATCGACAAGATCCGGTTCCGCGCGGGCTTTGCCGACTACGACCATACCGAGTTTGAGGGCGGCGAAGTCGGCACCGTGTTCAACTCGCAAGCCTTTGAGGGCCGGCTGGAACTCGTCCAGGCGGATCGCAACGGCTGGCGCGGCGTCACTGGCTTCCAGGGCTTCACCCGCGACTTCTCTGCCGTGGGTGAGGAGGCGTTCGTCGCACCGAACGTCACCGATCAATACGGCTTCTTCACCCTGCAGGAGTTCAACTTCGGCAAGCTCGGGCTAGAGGCAGCGGCGCGCTACGAACATACCAATGTGCGCGGCACCAACGTGCGCCTGGGGCTGGACGATGACGCACCCGTCGCCACGATCAGCCGCCAGTTCGATGCCTTCTCGGGCGCACTCGGTGTCTCCTACGCGGTCGCCCCGGAAGTGAAGATCGGCATCAACGGCTCGCGCGCCGTGCGTGCGCCGTCGGGCGAGGAGCTGTTCTCCAACGGCTCGCACGTCGCGACCCAGGCCTATGAAGTCGGCAATCCCGATTTCCGCAAGGAGAAGAGCTGGGGCGCGGAGGTCTACGCCCGCGGCGTCGCCGGACCGCTGACCTTCCAGCTGAGCGGCTATGCCACCTGGTTTGACGATTACATATACGAAGGCGAGACCGATCTTGAACGGAACGGCCTGCCGGTGTTCCAATATCGTCAATCCGGCGCGCGCTATTATGGCGTGGAGGGCGAGGTGACGGCCAAGCTCCTGCGCCGTGGCAGCTTTGAGCTCGATGGCAATGTCGTCGCCGATTATGTCCGCGCGACGCTCAACAACGGTGGCGGCCCGGTGCCCCGCATTCCGCCGCTGCGCGTGCTCGCCGGGCTCAGCGCCAGGAGCGGCCCGATCGGCGGCCGCGTCGAGGTGGAGCATGTCACCCCGCAGAACCGCATCGCTGCCTTCGAGACGCCGACCGACGATTTCACCCTCGTCAACGCCTCGCTGTCGTGGAAGCCGTTCGGCACCGAAAGTGAGACGACGCTGATCCTGTCGGCGAACAACATCTTCGATGTCGATGCACGCCGGCACGCGTCCTTCACCAAGGATTTCGTGCCGCTTGCCGGCCGCGACATTCGCGTGGCGGCGCGGATTAGCTTCTGATCCCTGCTTCGGCCGGGCTCAGTTGTGCCCGGCCGAAGGATAGCAGATCGCGCGCATCAGGCCTTTGCGGTCGAACGGCCTCCAATCGTCCTCCGGCTGCGCCAGCCGGTCGGCGATGGCGTAAAGCACGGCCGGGTTGACCGCGAGGCCGCAATGGCTGCCGTGCACCTCGATATTGTCGCTGTTGGCGGCGAACGGCTCCACGCAATTGCGCCAGGAAACGATGCCGTCCTCCCGGCTCCAGATCGCGGTGGAGGGCACCGGCGGCGGCGTGGTCCCCTCACGCAGTTGCGCGCGCGCGACCGGATCGTCGATCTTCTGCCCGCTCAGCAATTCGTAGATGCGCCACACGTTGGTCGCCCGCGGCGTGCCCGCAAAGGGTGAGCCGAGCGAGATCACCTGTCGCACCGCTTCGGGCATCCGCCGGCTCATCACGCGCGCCATCATTCCGCCCAGGCTCCAGCCGACCAGGCTCACCTTGCGTCCCGTCGCGCTGTGAATCTCTTTCACCCGCGCCGCCAGCTTCTCGCCTTCCCGGCCTATCGCACGCGGGCCGAGGTTCAGGCCCAGGTCCCAGCTGTGCACATCATAGCCGAGCCGCGCGAGGTAATGGCGCAGCACCGCCGTTGCCCGGTCGGAGGTGGAGAAGCCCGGCAGCACCAGCACCGGATGGCCGTCGCCGCGCGGCGCGCTCGCCAGCAGCGGCGCCGCCCAGGGCAGCGAACCCAGCTCGAACAATGCTCGCGGCAGTTCCGTCAGCGCCAGGAACGGGGAGGGGGGCTTTGCCGGTGCGGCCGGATCGCTGGCGGCTTTGGCCATGCGCAACGTCTCCTGAAGGATCACAAGGTCAACGCGCACCCAGATGCAAAGTTCGGCGCCCGCTCCCGGATCAGTTAATGTCGAAGCTCGAGCCGCGCTGTTCCGCGGCAGTGCGCGTCGCGTCGTACGCGAGGATCGCCAGGTCGTGGGCATTGCCCGTGCGATCGCGCACTTGGTTGCGCAACAGCGCCTCGCTGCGGAAGCCAAGGCTCTCGAACAGCGCGATCGCGCCTTGCTGGTCCGGCGTCATCGCGGCGGTCAGCTTGGCGAGGCCGCGTTCGTGCGCGACCCGCAACATCGCCTCAAGCAGGTCACGGCCGACCCCGACGCCGCGGCGCTCGTGCGAGACGAGCAGCCGCACCTCGCCGACGTGTGCGGACCAGCCCAGCGGATCCTGCACCAGCGCGGCGGTGCCGACGATCACGCCGTCATCCTCCGCCACCAGGCTGTCGATCCACCCCTCCGCGACCGCGCCGAGCCAGGCCGCGATCACCCGCGGATGCTTCAGGTCGCGGCCAAGGAACAGCAGGTCATGATCCGGCAGGCTGTTGGCGAAGGTGATCATCGCGTCGCGATCGGCAATGCGGAACCCTCTGATACGGTGCGTCATAAGGCCCTTTCGGCAAGCCATCCGGCGGGGGCGGGCCCGGTCCGGCCCGCGACGAAGCGGACATCGCCGCCCGTTGGAACGATCGCGTTCGCCTCGATCTTCGTGCGATCGGGCATGATCCATTCCATGCCGCAAAGACTTTCATGGCCCATCGCGAGCGTCAAGGCTGTTGCTGCGGCTCCTGCGACGCGGTGAGCGACGGCGCCCCTGCGGTGGTCTCCAGCTGCGAATCCCCGCCCAGCGTGCGATACAAGGTGACAAGGTTTGTCGCCCGCACCAGCCGGGTCTGCACCACGATCTGCTGTGCGGTGTAGAGCGACCGCTGCGCGTCGAGGCTGGTCAGGAACGTGTCGATCCCGCCGCGATAGCGGGCTTCGGTCAGTCGGAACGTATCGGCCGCGGCGCTCGCGAAGCGCTCGTTCGCGGCAAGCTCCTCGCTCACCGTCCCGCGCCGCGCCAGCGCGTCCGCCACTTCCCGGAACGCTGTCTGGATCGTCCCTTCATAGGTGGCGAGGGCGGCGCGCTGCAGCGCGGTCGCCTGTGCGATCCCCGCCCGCCCGGCGCCCGCGCGGAAGATCGGGTAATCCGCCGCGGCGCTCACATTCTTGGTCAGCGCGCCGCCGGTGAACAGCGAGGAGAGGGCGGTGCTCGCAAAGCTGAACAGCCCCGTCAGCGAGATCGTCGGGAACAGCGCGGCGCGCGCGGCGCCGATCTCGGCGTTGGCGGCGCGCAGGTCATATTCCGCCTGCACCACGTCCGGCCGGCGCAGCAGCACGCGGCTGTCGAGGCCGGCCGGCAGCTCCGCGATCGTGCCCGCGGCTTCTTCGATCGATCGCGGCAGCAGCGCCGGATCGACGGGCGCGCCGACCAGCAGCTGAAGCGCGTTCACGTCCTGCGCGATCGCGGTCCGCTGGCTGGCGATATTCGCCTCTGCCGTGGCCAGGATTTGCTCCGCTTGCCGCAGGTCCGTGCGCGGCGCGATTCCGCCTTCCACCCGTGCGCGCGTCAGTTGCACCGACCGCCGCGCGATCGCGGCCGTGTCTTCGGCCAGCTTCATCAGGCTCTGATCCGCGGCATAGGTCAGCCACGCCCCCGCCACATCACCCGTCAGCGTCAGGCGGACGGCGCGCGCCGCGGCCTCCTGCGAGAAATAGCGGTTGAGCGCCGCGTCGCTCAGTGATCGCACGCGGCCGAACAGGTCCAGCTCGAACGCATTGACGCCGGCCCGCGCGGTGTAGGTCGTCCCGCCGACGGTGAAGGCGCCGCCGGCCGCCGCGGCGCCTACTTCGCGGCGGTTGATGGCGCCGCCCACGTCGATCTGCGGGAACAGCTCGGCGCGCTGGATGCGATATTGCGCCCGCGCTGCCTCGATGTTCGCCACCGACGCGCGCAGGTTGCGATTGTTCGCCAGCGCCTGGTCGATCAGTTGCTGCAGCCGCGCATCGCGGAAGATGTCGCGATAGGAAACGCTGGGCAGCGCCGCCTCGGTCTGGCGCAGATAGGCGTCGCCCACCGGCCAGGACGCCGGCACCGGAAGTGCCGGCTGGACGTACTTTGGCGCCATGCTGCATGCCGCCAGGCCATTGCCGATCAGCGCCGTGCCGAGAAGGAGCGGGACAAGGCGGCGCATCACGATTGCTCCAGGCGCGGCGTGCCGCCGGGCGGCAGATTGTCGTCGGCCGGCGGGTGGTAGCCCGGCTCCTTCCCGCGCATTCGTGCCATGGTGTCACGGAAGCCGCGCCGCACCAGCACGAAGAACAGCGGGATGTAGAAGATCGCCAGCACCGTCGCGGTCAGCATGCCGCCGATCACCGCGGTGCCGATCGCGATACGGCTGTTCGCGCCAGCGCCGGTCGAGATCGCCAGCGGCAGCACGCCGAAGATGAAGGCAAGGCTGGTCATCAGGATCGGGCGCAGGCGGATCCGGGCGGCGGTCAGTGCGGCATCGATCACCCGCGCGCCCTTCTTCTCTTCCTGCTCGGCGAACTCGATCATCAGGATCGCGTTCTTCGCCGCGAGGCCCATCGTCGTCAGCAGGCCGATCTGCAGATATACGTCGTTGGTCAGCCCCCGCAGCGTGACGAAGGCGACCGCACCGATCAGGCCGAGCGGGATGACGAGCAGCACCGCGATCGGGATCGACCAGCTCTCGTACAGCGCCGCAAGGCACAGGAAGACGACGATGATCGACAGGCCGTAGAGTAGCGGCGCCTGTCCCGACGACAGCCGTTGCTGATAGGAAATGCCGGCCCAGGCGATGCTCGTCCCCGGGATCTGGCTGGCCAGTTCCTCGATCCGCGCCATTGCGTCGCCCGAGCTGCCGCCCGCGCTTTGCCCCTGGAATTCGAACGATTCGATGCCGTTGAAGCGCGAGACGGTGGTCGGCGCCTGCGACCAGCCGGTGGTCGCGAAGCTGGAGAAGGGCGCCATCTGCCCGTTCTGCCCGCGCACGAACCATTGGTAGAGGTCGTCGGGCGCCTCGCGATAAGGCGCGTCGCCCTGCACGTACACGCGCTTCACGCGTCCGCGATCGACGAAATCGTTGACGTACCGGCCACCCCAGGCGGTCGAGAGCGTTGTGTTCACATCGGTCTGCGAGATGCCGAGCGCGGCGATGCGCTGCGGATCGGTCTTCACCTGCAACGTGCCGATATCGGGCAGTTCGCTGAGGCGCACCCCGGTCAGCTTCGGATCGGCATTGGCCGCCGCCAGCAGCTTGTCGCGGGCCGCGGCGAACTCAGCCTTGCTCAGCCCACCGGTGTTCTGGAGCTCGAGCGTGAAGCCTTCGGACTGGCCGAGGCCGCGGATCGCCGGCGGCACCAGCGCGAACACCTGTGCGTCGCGCAGGGCGCGGAACGCCGCGGCGGCACGCGCCACGATCGCGTCGGCGGAGTTTTCCTTGCCCTTGCGGTCGGCCCAGTCGGTCAGCTGGACGAAGCCCTGGCCCGTATTCTGCCCGCTGACGCCGCCGCCACCGCCGCCGGAGACGGTGAACAGCGTCTTCACGTTGTTCTTCTCGTACGTCTCGAAATACTTCTCCACCTGCCGCTGCACCTGCATCGTCCGGCCGAGCGTCGCGCCGGCCGGCAGGCGATATTGCACGATCACGCCGCCCTGGTCCTCGGTCGGCAGGAAGCCGGTCGGGAGGCGAAGGAACAGCACCGCCAGCAAGCCGACGGTGGCGAGATACACCGCCACGAACAGCCACTTGCGATCCACCACGCGGCGCACCGCGGTCACGTAGCGCTCGGTGCCGCGCTCGAAGCTGGTGTTGAACCAGTCGCGCGCACGCTCCAGCCGCTCGTTCACCCACGCAAACCGGCTGCGCTTGGGCGTCTCGCCGTCGCCATTCTTGGCGTGCCGCTGGCGCAGCAGTGTCGCGGTAAGGGCCGGGGAGAGGATGATCGCCACCGCCACGGACAGCACCATCGCGGAGATGATGGTGATCGAGAACTGGCGATAGATGACGCCGGTCGATCCGCCGAAGAACGCCATCGGCAGGAAAACCGCCGACAGCACCAGCGCGATCGCCACCAGCGCCACGGTAATCTCGCGCATCGACTCGATCGTCGCTTCGCGCGGCGTCATCTCCGGGTTTTCCTCGAGCAACCGCTCGACGTTCTCCACCACGACGATCGCGTCGTCGACGAGCAGGCCGATCGCCAGCACCAGGCCGAACAGCGTCAGCGTGTTGATCGAGAAGCCGGCGAGATAGAAGACGGCGAAGGTCCCCAGCAGCACCACCGGCACCGCGATCGTCGGGATCAGCGTCGCGCGCCAGCTCTGCAGGAACACGAACATGACGATGATGACGAGGATGATGGCCTCGATCAGCGTCTTCACCACCTCGTCGATCGACAGCTTGATGAACGCGGTGGAATCGTTCGAATAGGCAACCCGCATGTTCGGCGGATAGGTCTTGGCGACGCGCGCGATCTCCGCCTTCACCAGTTCCGCGGTCTTTAGCGCATCGGCGCCGGGGGCGAGCAGCACCGCGATGCCGGCGCCCGGATGGCCGTTGATCCGGCTGCTCGCATTATAGCTTTCGGAGCCGAGCTCGACGCGCGCGACATCGCCGACGCGCACCGTCGCGCCGGAGGGCAGCGTCTTCAGGATGATGTCACGGAACTGCTGCGGCGTCTGCAGGCGCGATTGCGCCGTCACCGTCGCGTTCAGCATCTGCGTGTTCGGCATCGGCTGGCCGCCGATCTCGCCTGCCGCGACTTCCGTGTTCTGCGTCTGGATCGCGCTGATCACGTCACCCGGCATCAGCTGGAAACTGGCGAGCTTCGCCGGATCCAGCCAGATGCGCATCGCGTACTGCGAACCGAACACGTTGGTGTCGCCGACGCCCGGCACGCGGCCAAGCGGATCCTGCAGCGTCGAAACCATGAGGTCGGAGACGTCACGGTTCGTCATCTGGTCGCTGGCGTCATAGACGCCCGCGATCAGCAGGAAGTCGGGGTTCGACTTGCGCACCACCACGCCCTGCTGCTGCACCTGCGCCGGCAGGCGGCTCAGCGCCTGCTGGATCTGGTTCTGCACCTGCACCTGCGCGATGTCGGGATCGGTGCCCTTCGCGAAGGTGGCGGTGATCGAGACGGAGCCGCGCGAGGAGGAGGAGGAGGAGAAATACAGCAGCCCGTCGATGCCGGTCAGCTGCTGTTCCAGGATCTGGGTGACCGAATTCTCAATCGTCTCGGCATTGGCGCCGGGATACGTGGCGCGGATCGACACCTGCGGCGGCGCCACGTCGGGATATTGCGCGATCGGCAGCGACAGGATCGCGCCCACGCCCGCCATCATCACGATGATCGCGAGCACCCAGGCAAAGATCGGCCGGTCAATGAAAATGCGTGACACGTTAGGCGGCCTTGCCCTTGGCCTGCTGTTGCTGCTGCTTCAGCTGTTCGGGCGACGGTGGACGCACGATCTCCGGGGACGAGGCCGGCACCGGGCGCAGATCCGCGCCCTGACGCAGATTGCCCGTGCTCTGCGTGATCACCTTGTCGCCCGGGCGCAGGCCGCCGGTGACGACCCAGTTCTCGCCGATCGCCCGGCCCGCCTTCACAGTGCGCTGAACCGCCTTGTTGTTCGGCCCGACGATCCATACCGTGGCGTTGCCCTGCGGATCGCGCGAGACGGCCTGCTGCGGCACCAGGAAGGCGCTTGCGTCGATCGCCTGGGCGAACACCGCCTGCACGAACATGCCCGGCAGCAGCAGTGCATTTGGATTGGGGAAGCGCGCACGCATCGTCACCGTGCCGGTCTGCTCGTCGACCACCACTTCGGAGAATTCGACCACGCCGGTCGCGCCGTAATCGGCGCCGTCGGGCAGCTTCAGCCGCACCGTGGCGGTCGCCGGCAGCACGCCGCCGCTGGAAAGCGCGCGGCGCAGCTGCAGCATCGATGCTGCCGATTGCTGGATATCGACATAGATCGGGTCGAGCTGCTGGATCGATGCCAGCGGATCGGCCTGGCTCGTCGTCACCAGCGCGCCGACGGTGAAGATCGATCGCCCGATCCGCCCGGTGATCGGCGCCGGCACGGTGGTGAAGCGAAGGTTGATGCGCGCCGTTTCCAGCTGTGCCCGGTTCTGCGCGATCGCGGCCTCGGCCTGGCGCTGCGTCGCGACCGCGTCGGTATAGTCCTGCTTGCTCACCGCCTCGATCTGGGCGAGCGGGCGAAGCCGCTCGGCGCGGATCCGCGCGGCTTCCGCAGTGGCGCTCGCGCTGGCGACATTGGCCTGTGCCTCATTGGCGGCGGCGCGATAGAGGCTGGGGTCGATCTGGTAGAGCGGCTGGCCCTGGCGGACGACCGACCCTTCCTTGAAGAAGCGCTTCTGGATGATGCCGCTCACCTGCGGCCGCACCTCGGAACTGCGATAGGCGACGGTCCGCCCGGGCAGCTCGGTGATCAGCGGCACGCGCGTCGGCTGGACGACGACATAGCCGACCTGCGCCGGCCCGCCCCCGGGCCCGCCGGGTCCGCCCGCTCCCTTGCCTTCGCTTGCCTGTTCTCCGCCGCTGCATGCGGCCAGCACCAGCGCCCCCGCCAGGGCGAGCCCTCGTCCGTTCATCAGATGCATCAATCCCGCTCGCAGCCCGTCGCTCTCATCAACGGACAAGCCGCCTCGCCGCGCTGAACAAACAGACGATGCATTATATCCCGTTCTCCGCAAGAGGGCTGCTTTCTCCGCATGAGGATCGCTCCAGCGCGGCGCCGCGACACCGCGGAAACTTATTGAAACGCTGGGCGATAGTGACGGCCGTAACCGCTTTCGAAGCGCCGTTCCACCCCTCGTCGTTGAGGATTATTACGTAGTCATCGCAACCTTTTGCCTGTGGCATCGTTAGCCGGAGCGGAGGGGGTATAGCCAAAGATGCAGCCCCGCCGGTACGAGAAGGGGCAGTGCGTGGGGTTCAATTCCGGGTGTCATCGCTGGTTGGCTGCTGCGTTGCTTGCGGCATCGACGGCAGCCGGCGGACAGATGGCAAAGCCCGGCACCGCGCCGGCGCAGGGGCCGGATGCGCCGAAGCCACGTCCGGGCGACAACCAGACGTCCGCTCAGCCAGCGCCGGGAACGCCGGCGGTTGATCCGCAGGGCAATGCCCCCATCGTCCCCGATGCGACCTTCGATGCCGCACTCCCGCCGCTGTCGAACGACATCAATGCGCCGCTCGAGCCGATGCCGGCGGACGCCGGCACGCCGGCACAGCCACCGATCACGTCCGCACCTGCCACTTCAGCGCCATCCACCGCCACGCCGGCCCCGATCGTTCCGACCGGCACCATGCCGCCGCCGGCACCGCTCGATGGCGAACTGGCGCAGCCGCTCACCCCGCTCAGCAGCACCGACACGGTTCCGCTGGTGACCGCCGCCGATGTCGCCGACGCGGATGCACCCGAGATCCGCTACGAAACCGAAGTCCGCGGCCTTGCGGATATTGGGCTGGAAGGCGAGTTCAAGTCGCTGTCGGCGTTGCGGGAAGGCGACGGAAAGGCCGCCAACGCCACGCAGGTGAATGCCCGCGCCCAGGAGGATGCGCAGCTCGCCATCCGCCTGATGAAATCGATGGGCTATTATGATGGCGTCGCCACTTCCACGCTGGAGGCGGTTCCCGGTGAGCCCGGCCGCCTTCGCGTTGTCATCGCCGCCACGCCCGGTCCGCTCTTCACGCTGGCCAAGGTCACGGTCGACGCCGATCCGACGGTGCCGCCGGACCTCGTGCGCACCCAGCTGCCGCTCAAGGTCGGTGATCCGATCGAGGCGGCCCGGATCCAGGGTGCGGAGGCCAACGTCAGCCTCGTCCTGCCGCAGCGCGGCTATCCCTTCGTAAAGGTGGGTGAGCGCGACATCCTGCTCGATGATGAGACGTTCACGGGCGATTACACGCTTCCGGTGGAAACCGGCCCGCGTTCGTCGTTCGGTCGGCTGCGCATGGAGGGCGATCCGGTCTTCGATCTCGATCACCTCTCGATCTTCCCGCGCTTCAAGCAGGGGCAGCTCTACGACAATCGCCTGGCCGACGATCTGCGCGAGGCGCTGGTCGCGACCGGCCTGTTCGATCGCGTGGGCGTGGAACCGGTGCGCACGGGGCAGCCGGGGCCCGACGGCACCGAGCAGGTGGATCTGCTGGTCAAGCAGGCAAAGGGCAAGTGGCGCAGCCTCGGCGGCAGCGCCGGCTATGGCACTGGGGAGGGCGTGAAGCTCGCCGGCGGCTGGACGCACCGCAATCTCTTCCCACCCGAAGGCGCCGTCATCCTCGCCGCAGTCGCCGGTACGCAGCAGCAGGGCGCGGCAGCCACGTTCCGGCGGCAGAATGCGGGCAAGCGCGACCGCACCTTTGCCGCCGGCATCACCGCCGATCACTCCAACTATGATGCGTTCGACGCCTTCACCGGCACGGCCTATGCGCGCTGGTCATACGATTCCACGCCGATCTGGCAGAAGCGTTTCACCTATGTGTTCGGCGGCGAACTCGTCCTCACCAACGAAAGCGTGTTCGACTTCGAGCGCAACGAGCGCGTCCGCCGCACCTATGGCATCGCCGCGATCCCCACGCAGGCCGTGTGGGATACGTCGAACGATCTGCTCAACCCGACGAAGGGGTATCGCCTGAAGCTCAATCTCAGCCCGGAAACCTCCGTTCAGGGCGAGGTGCGCCCCTATGCCCGCACGATGGTGGAGGCGACCGCCTATGTGCCGGTCAGCGACAGCCTCGTTATCGCGGGGCGCGCACGTGCCGGCTCGATCTTCGGCATCGCGCGCGACGATATCGCGCCGTCGCGGCGCTATTACGGCGGCGGCGGCGGCTCGGTCCGTGGCTATGGCTATCAGCGGCTCGGCCCGCTCGAGCCGGTCTCCACACTGATCCCCGACGAAGACGGCAACATCGATTACGCCGATCTGCGCCCGATCGGCGGCCGCAGCATCAACGAATTCTCGCTGGAGGCGCGCTACCGCTTCGGCAATTTCGGCATCGTCCCCTTCATCGATGCCGGCAATGCCTATGAAAGTACCTTCCCCAAGGCGTCGGACTTGCGCTTCGGCGCTGGCATCGGCGGGCGGTTCTACACCAATTTTGGGCCGATGCGCGTCGACGTCGCGACACCGCTGAACCCGCGGCCGGGTGATCCGAAGATCGCGCTCTACGTCTCCGTCGGTCAGGCATTCTGATGGCCATGGACAACGCCCAGACCGTCCCGGCCGAGGAAGTCACCGTTCACCGGCCGCTCTGGCAGCGCATCCTGAAGTGGATCGGGATCGCGCTGCTCGTGCTCCTGTTCCTGCTCGTCGCGATCATCTTCGGCATCAACACCGATCCGGGCCGCCGCCTCGTGGCGGACCAGATCGGTGGGTACCGCACCGCCGGCGGGCTCAACATCAAGGTCGGGCGGATCGACGGCTCGCTCTACGGCCGCATGGTGCTCAGCGACGTGCGCGTCAGCGATCCGAAGGGCGTGTTCATTTCCTCGCCGCGGCTCGATGTGGACTGGCGGCCGTTCTCGTTCATCAACAACCACGTCAACGTGAAGAGCTTGGAAAGCCAGCTCATCACCATGACGCGCAATCCCGAATTCATCCCGCAGCCGAGTGACCCCAACGCGCCGCTGCTGCCCGATCTCGATATCGATATCGATCGGCTTCGCGTCGCCCGCTTCGTCATGGAGCCCGCGGTCGCGGGGCAGCGCCACATCGCGCAGATCAACGGCGCGGCACATATCGCCGATCGCCGCGCGCAGCTGACGGTCGACGCTGGCGCATTGCGTGCGCCCGGCATCGCAGGCGGCGACACGCTGAAGCTCCGGCTCGATGCCGTGCCGGACGAGAACAAGCTTGATATCGATGCGCGCCTCTTCGCGCCGGCGGGCGGCCTCGTCTCTGGCCTCGCCGGCACCAAGGCGCCGCTCACCGCCACGATCGACGGGCGCGGCGACTGGAAGTCGTGGCAGGGCAAGGCCGTCGCGACGCTGGGCGCCGGCCGGCTCGCCGATCTGAACCTCTCGGCGCGCAACGGGCATATCGAGATTCGCGGCGCCACGCGCCCCGGACTCTATCTCGAGGGGCCGGTCGAACGTCTCACCGCGCCGCAGCTCGATGTCGCGATTGACACTACGTTGGCAGAACGCCGGGCCGATACCCGCGTCAAGCTCACCTCCTCGGCGCTCGCTGTAGACGCTGGCGGCATCCTCGATTTCGCCAACAGCCAGTTCGGCAATTTCGCGGTCGATGCGAAGCTGCTCACCCCCGGTGCGATAGCGCCTAACCTGCGCGGTCGCGACGTGCTCGCGCGCGTCGTCCTGAACGGCGCATTCGCCACGCCCACCGTCGATTACAAGGTCCGCGCCACCGCGCTGGGCTTCGCCGAAACCACGGTCGAGAACCTTTATGCCGAGGGGCTCGCGCGGGTCGACGCCGATCGCATCATGGTGCCGGTGCACGCCCGCGCGCGGCGGATCAGCGGCCTCAACCCGGCGCTCGGCGGGCTGACCACCAATGTGCGGATCGACGGCGATCTCGCGATCGACATGCCGACCATCCTGTCGGACAATCTGCGCATCCGGTCGGATACGATCGATGCCACCGCGATCGTCGCCGCCAACATGGAAACGGGGCGCTACACCGGCGCGCTGAAGGGCCGGGTCAACAATTTCCGCGTCGAAAGCGTCGGCATCATCAATCTCAACACCGATGCCGAACTGGTGACGAAGCCCAACGGCGGCTTCGGCATCGTCGGCCGGGTCGGCATCCAGACGCGTCAGATCTTCAACGATGGCGTGCGCAGCTTCCTCGGCGGCAATGCCACGATCTTCAGCAACTTCGGCTATGATACCGACGGCATCGTCACCTTCCGCAGTCTGAAGGTGAACGCGCCGCAATTCCGCGTGACGAACGGGCAGGGCCGGTACGACCTCAATACCGGCGCGGTGCTCGTCTCGGCAGACGCTTATTCGAACCAATACGGTCCCTTGTCCGCGCGCGTCACCGGCAGCGCTGCTGCGCCGGTGGTGACGCTGCGTGCCCCGCGGCCCGGGGTCGGCGTCGGTCTCGTCGATCTCAATGCGCGCATCGTCGGCCGCGGCGGCGCCTACGCGGTGACGGCGACCGGTGGCACCACCTACGGCCCATTCACCGCAGACGTTCTGGTGCGGCCGGGCGCGCAACTTGCGATCGACATCCGGCGTATCGTCTTTGCCGGCGTCAACTTCTCCGGCCGTGTCGTGCAGACCGCGGCGGGGCCCTTCTCAGGCCGGGTACAATTCGCCGGCTCTGGCCTCACGGGTGCAGTCCAGCTCGGCGCGCAGGGCAAATACCAGCGCGCCGACGTCAACGCCCGCGCCTATGCCGCCACCATCCCGGGCGACGTCGATTTCGTAATCGGCCGCGCCCTCGTGACGGCAAGCATCGTGCTGTACGATACGCCGCAGGTGGTCGCCGACGCGCAGGTCGCCGACCTCCGCTACGGCCCGACGGTGATCCAGACTGGCCGGGTTAAGGTGAACTATGCCGGCGGGCGCGGCACGGCGCAGGCGCTGTTCACCGGTTCGAACGGCGTGCCGTTCCGCCTCGCCGCCAACGCCCGGCTTGCGCCCAACGACTATCTCGTCGCGCTGCAGGGCCAGGCAAATGCGATCAACTTCCGCACCGGAAACCCTGCGCGGATCACCGCCAGCAACGGCACCTATCGCCTCGCGCCGACGCAGATCCTGTTCGATCAGGGCCGTGCGCGGATCGCCGGCACCTATGGCAGCGGCGTCACCGCGCAGCTGCGGCTCGATGCGCTCGATCTCTCGGTCGCGAATGCGCTGGTTCCGAATCTCGGCATCGGCGGCAAGGCAACCGGCAGCCTCGATTTCGCGCAGGCGAATGCCAGTGCGTTCCCGCAGGCCGATGTGCGCCTGGCGATCAACGGCTTCACCCGCTCCAGCCTCGCCACCGTGTCGGATCCGGTCGACGTGGTCTTCGCCGGTCGCCTCGTCAGCGACGGCGCGGAAGCACGCGCGCTGTTCAAGCGCGGGCCGACCACCGTCGGACGGATGCAGGCTTTCCTTCGCCCGCTCGGCGCCGGCGGTTCGTGGGTGTCGCGCCTGATGGCCGCGCCGCTCAGCGGCGGCATCCGCTACAATGGCCCGTCGGGCGTGCTGTTCAGCCTGGCGGCGCTCCCGGAACAGCAGCTCAGCGGCCCGATCGCGATCGCCGCTGATTTCGGCGGCCGCCTGTCCGCGCCGCGGCTGAACGGCGTGATCCGCGCCGATGCGCTCACCTACGACAATGAAACGTACGGCACGCGCCTGTCGCAGATGGCGATCCGTGCGCGCTTCAATAACGATCGGCTGCAGCTCGACAGCCTCACCGCGCGGGCCGGCAGCGGCACCGTCCAGGCACAGGGCTATGTCAGCCTCGCCGCGGAGCAGGGCTATCCGCTTCAGATCGACGCGCGCCTTAACGATGCGCAGCTCGCCCGATCGGATTCGATCGGCGCCACCGCCACCGGCACGGTGTCGATCACCAACGGGCGCGGTGGCGGCCTGATCAAGGCCGATCTCACCATCCCCGAGGCACGCTACGAGATCATCCGTCAGGGCGCGGCCGAGGTGCCCGAGCTCACCGGCGTGCGTCGCAAGAGCGACATTCGCCCCGCGCGCATCACCGATCGCCCGCCGCCCGCATCTCCGCCGGGCCTGTTCCGCCTCGACATGCGGATCCGTGCGGACAACCGCCTGTTCGTCTCCGGCATGGGGCTGGAAAGCGAATGGGAGGCCGACATCCGCGTCGGCGGCACTTCCGCTGCCCCGACGATCAGTGGCGGGCTCGATATCGTGCGCGGCACCTATTCCTTCGCCGGCAAGCGCTTCGAGGTGGATCGCGGCCGCATCCGCTTCGTCGGCGGCCCGCTGACGGATCCGGAGATCGATATCCGCGCGACGACGGTCAACGCGGGTACCACTTTCGTCATCAGCATTACCGGCACCGGCCAGCGCCCGCAGATCAGCTTCACCTCCACGCCCAGCCTGCCGCAGGACGAGGTGCTGAGCCGCCTGCTCTTCGGCACCAACCCGGAGAATCTGTCGGCGACCGAGGCGATCCAGCTAGCCGCAGCGCTCAACTCGCTGCGCGGCTCGGGCGGCGGCTTGAACCCGCTCGGCAAGCTGCGCTCCGCCACCGGCTTCGATCGCCTGCGCATCCTCGGCGCGGACGAAGCGACCGGCCGTGGCAGCGCGCTGGCGGCGGGCAAGTACCTCACCGACAACATCTATATCGAGATCGTGACCGACGCTCGCGGCTTCACCGCGACGCAGCTCACCATCGCGCTCACCAAGTCGCTGAGCCTGCTCACCCAGGCGGGCTCGTTCGGCGGATCGAACGCGGAGCTTCGCTACTCGAAGGATTATTGAGGGTAGGTCAGGCATCGTGCGCCGCCCGTGATGATGGGCGGGGCACTACGCCGACGCCCCGGTGGCGATCGGTCCTTTTCCGCAACCGATTGATGCGATACGATGCGCGTCAAGGAAGAGGATCGCGCATGAAGCAGCACGTAGACGTCATCATTGTTGGCGCCGGCCTGTCCGGCATCGGCGCGGCGCATCACCTGCAGGAACGCTGCCCGGACCGCAGCTACCTCATCCTCGAAGCGCGCCAGGCGATGGGCGGCACCTGGGACCTCTTCCGCTATCCCGGCATCCGGTCAGACAGCGATATGCACACCCTGGGGTACAATTTCCGTCCCTGGACGAAGGCCAAGTCGATCGCCGATGGGCCATCGATCCGCGAATATATCGAGGAAACGGCGCGCGATGGCGGGATCGACCGGAACATCCGCTTCGGCCACCGCGTCACCGGCCTTGAATGGTCGACGCCTGACGCGTGCTGGACGATCAGCGCCGATGGCCCAGACGGTCCCGTCCAGTTCACCTGCAACTTCGTCCACATGTGCTCGGGCTATTACGATTACGATCGCGGCCACACGCCGCATTTCGAGGGGCAGGAGGATTTTGGCGGCCGCATCGTCCATCCGCAGCATTGGCCCGAAGATCTCGATTACAGCGGCAAGCGCGTGGTGGTGATCGGCAGCGGCGCCACCGCAGTCACGCTGGTGCCGGAAATGGCGAAGCAGGCCGCCAGCGTCACCATGCTGCAGCGCTCGCCCACCTATGTCGTCTCGCGCCCCGGCCAGGATGCGCTCGCCAACTGGCTGCGCGCCAAGCTGCCGAGCAAGGCGGCGTACGGCATGACGCGGTGGAAGAACGTCATCATGGGGATGATCTTCTACCGGATGACACGCACCAAGCCTGAAAAGGTGAAGCAGAAGCTGCTCGATCAGGTCCGCGAGCATCTCGGCCCCGACTATGACGTCGCGACCCATTTCACCCCGCGCTACAATCCCTGGGATCAGCGGCTGTGCCTCGTGCCGGACGCCGATCTGTTCGATACGATCAAGGCTGGCCGCGCCGATGTCGTCACCGACACGATCGAGCGGTTCACGCCCAATGGCATCCTGCTGACGTCGGGTCGCGAACTGCCGGCGGATATCATCGTCACGGCTACCGGGCTCGAGGTGAAGCTCCTCAGCGGCATCAGCCCGGTGGTGGACGGCGTGCCGGTGAACCTCGGCAAGGCGCTCCAGTACAAGGGCATGATGTTCTCGGACGTGCCGAACCTCGCCTTCACGTTCGGCTACACCAATGCCTCGTGGACGCTGAAGGCAGATCTCGTCGCCATGTATATGTGCCGCGTCCTCAACACGATGAAGAAGCGTGGCTTGCGTCAGGCAACGCCGCGCGTTGGCGACGAGACGATCACGCCCGAGCCGTTCGTCGATTTCAGCTCCGGCTACATCCAGCGCGTGGCCGATCAGTTGCCCAAGCAGGGCAACCGCAAGCCGTGGAAGCTCAACCAGAATTATGCGCTGGACGTGATGGCGCTGCGTTTCGGCTCGGTCGACGACAGCATGGAGTTCTCGAACCCCGCGCCCGCCCGCGCGAAGGCGGCAGCATAGGCGGCTAAAGCGTCACAGGCTCCGGCCGGGACGCTTGTTATTCACACCCCCACCCGCCGGCGGGGGCAGGGGGTCTATCCGCTCCTCCCGCCGGCGGGCTCTCAGGCTGCCTGATCCACCACCACCCGCGCGATCAGATCCCGCTGGATCTCGTTCGATCCGGCATAGATGGTGGACGCACGGTTGTTCAGATACTTCGGCATCGCGATCGCGATCGCGTCCGGCGCATCGTCGATGTCGCCTTCCCAACCGGCGGCGATCTCCAGCGCCAGCAGGTCGATGCGCTGCGAGGCTTCGGTGCCCAGTACCTTCAGCATCGACGGGCGTACCGCATCCGCCGGGCCGCCGCCTTCGAGGCCGGCAAGCTCGATTGCACGCAGCGCGTCCACCGCGATCGCCTCGCGCGCCAGCCGCTCGCGGTTGCCCTCGTGCTCGAGCCATCCGGTCGCTTCCGCGGCCTCGCGGATCATGTCGAGCGATGCCGCAAGTCCCGGCGCATAGCGGCCGGATCGCTCGAAGGTCAGCAGGTGCTTCGCCACGGTCCAGCCGTCGTTCTCCGCGCCAAGGCGGCCGCTCACCGGCACGCGCACGTCGTCGAAGAACACCTGGTTGAACTCATGCTCGCCGGCCAGCGTGTGGATCGGCGACACGGTGATGCCCGGTGTCTTCATCTCCAGCAGCAGGAAGGTGATGCCGGTCTGTGGGCGTCCTTCGGTGCTGGTGCGCACCAGGCAGAACATGCGGTTCGCGAAATGCGCGTGCGTCGTCCAGATCTTGGAGCCGTTCAGCACATAATCGTCGCCGTCGCGCACCGCGCGCAGCTTCAGCGACGCGAGGTCCGAACCGGAGCCGGGCTCCGAATAGCCCTGGCACCAGCGATCCTCGCCGGACAGGATGCGCGGCAGCAGCGTCGCCTTCTGCTCGGGCGATCCATAATGCATGATCACCGGCGCCACCATCTTCAGCCCCATCGGCGACAGGCCGGGGGCGTGGGCGCGGGCATATTCCTCCGCCCAGATGTAACGCTGGATCTCGTTCCAGCCGGTGCCGCCATATTCGACCGGCCAGTCCGGTGCGGCCCAGCCCTGCGCGTGCAGGATCCGCTGCCACGCATCGGCAATGTCGGGATGCAGGAACACGCTGGTCCCGCGCCGGGCGCCGCGGCGAAGCTCCGGCGTCAGCTTCTCGGACAGGAAGGTGCGCACCTCATCACGAAAGGCGCGCGCGTCTGCGCTGTTCAGGCTCTCCATGCCGGCATCATGCCCGCACGCCGCACCGCCTCCAAGCTGACCATTGCGTCAGGCCAAGGTCGCGCAGGGCAGGGGCGTCAGGCGTGCGGTCCCAGGAACCCGTGGCCAGTCGCGATCTGGATCATCCGCGCGCGCGTCGTCGCGCCCAGCTTCTCCGCCGCATTGCGCAGGTGAAATCGCACGGTGGAAACCGACAGCGACAGAATCGTCCCGATCTCGGCGTTGGTCTTCCCCGCCGCCGCCCAGCGCACGCACTGCGCCTCGCGCGCGGAAAGCTGCCCCGGCGGCGTCCGCTTGCCGTTCGAGGTGAGTTCCGCGTGGGTGCCGAGGAAGCGGAAGGCGAGCGCGAAAAGCTCCGCGGCATGCGCGTCGAACGTCGCCTTCATGTCGATCGGCTCGTTCGCCACCCACAGCACCGTGCCAACCTTCCCACCGGCCAGATGGACCGGGGCGATCAGCGCGCCGGTGAAGCCGAATTCCTGCGTCACCCGGGCGCAATCGATCGCCTCCAGCATTCTGGTTGGCCGCCACGATCCCAGCTGTCCGTCGGCATACCAGATCGGCTCGGCGAAGACGCGCGCGGCATGGAGGAAGCTGGCACGCAGCGCGAGGCTGCGGTTGCGCCAGTAATTGGGCACGCTCTTCACCCAGGGCATGCGCTCGGCGTAGGCTTTGCCGTTGCGGTCGGCCATCGGGGCCGGGTCGCCAATGTCGCTTTGCGCTGCAACAAAGGGCAGGTTCGCGCGCACGCCGGCCGCAACCACCTGATCGGCGAGTGCGTCCACCTCCTCCCAGGTCAGGGTCTCGCGCGCTTCCGACTGCATCTCTTCGCTCCCGCAGCATCGCTAGCTTGTGCCTCCCCCCGCGGCAAGGCTTGCCTCTTGCGCTTGCGCGCGGTTCACGGCATCGCTGCCGTAACTGATGTTATGGTAAGAAAAGGGAGAGGATCATGGCTGGTCGGTATGCGGGCAAGCACGTCTTCGTCGCGGGGGCATCGAGCGGGATCAACCTCGCCATCGCCCACGGTTTCGCCGCGGAAGGCGCGAAGGTAACGGTGCTCAGCCGCAGCGCTGACAAGATCGAAGCTGCCGCCGCCGGCATCCGCGAAACCGGCGCCGAAGCGATCGGCATCGCCTGCGACGTGCGCGATTATCCCGGTCTCGAGGCCGCTTATGCCGAGGCGACGGGCAAGTTCGGCCCGATCGACGTGCTGATCTCGGGCGCGGCCGGCAACTTCCTCGCGCCGGCGGTGAAGCTCTCGGCCAACGCCTTCAAGACGGTGGTCGACATCGATCTGCTCGGCACGTTCAACGTCTTCCGCGCCAGCTACGATCACCTGGTGAAGCCGGGCGCCTCGCTGATCGCGATCACTGCCGGCCAGGCGGTCCATCCGTCGGCGTTCCAGATCCACGCCTGCGCCGCCAAGGCCGGCGTCAACATGGTCACCAAGTGCCTCGCGCTCGAATGGGGTCCGGCCGGCATCCGCGTGAACGGCATCTCGCCCGGCCCGATCGGCGATACCGAAGGGATGAAGCGTCTCGGCGGCGATCCGGCGCGCGAGGCCCAGATCAAGAAGCGCCTCGCGCTGCGTGATTACGGCACCAAGGCCGACATCGCCGAAGCCGCATTGTGGCTGTCGAGCCCGGAGGCGAAATACGTCACCGGCGCGATCATCAACGTCGACGGCGGCAGTGACCTCGGCGACGCGAGCGCCGACGCACTCGGCTGATCCGGGGCGGGGCGGGGGGGCACCCCCGCCTCGGCCGGTTGCAGTGCTGAGTTCAGCCCTTCACCCCGATTCCCAGGTCCGCCGGCCCGAACGCATCCGGCAGCAGCTGCGACAGCGTGTAGCTGTTCACCGCATCGCCTTGTGCGCCCGCGCAATGCACGCGCACGTCGCGGCCGCCGATCTGCGCGGCTTCGTTGATCACCTGGCGGCACCTGCCGCACGGGCGCACCACGTCGCTGCCCGTCACCGCACCGTCGCGGATCACGCCGCCGATCACCCCGATCGCGACCACGTCGCTCAGTCGCCCCTGCGCGCTGGCGCTGGCGATCGCCACCGTCTCGGCACACAGCGACAGGCCGTAGCTCGCATTCTCGAAGTTGGCACCAGTCACCACCGTGCCATCCGCCAGCAGCACCGCCGCTCCCACGCCGAAGTTGGAATAAGGCGCATGCGCATGGCGCGCCGCCTCCCGCGCCAGCGCGATCAGCCGCGTCGCTTCGTCCGTCATTTTGTCACTCATGGTGCTGCCACATTCCAGTTCACCGGCCCGTCGATGCCGTCGATCCGCCGCATGTCACTCGCCCGCCACATCCGCCACGGCCGGGCGGCATAATCGGGCGGAAAGAAATTCCCCGCCGCCCAGATCGTGCGGGGCAGGGCAGTGGAAAGGTCATAATCCCGCTCGAACCGACGCGATACGCGCAGCAGCACCGGCTTTCCGGTATGCGCCTCGATGATCGCCGCGGCCTTGGCGATCTCCTCCACCAGCGCGCTGCGTGCCGGGCGCGCGGCGCAATCCTCGCGATAATCGAAGTCGATCGCCGCCGGCAGGTCGGCATCGTCGCGCGGCACGATCGTGTTGAAGGCGTTGGCCTGCGCCTCGCCCGGCTGGCACAGCGACCATACGTGCACCGCGCCGCGCCGCAGCCCGGCCGCACCAATGCCTTCCCAATTCTCCTCGAACCGCGCGTCCCGCCGCTTTGCGCCATAAGTGGCGGTGGCATAGGCAAAGTCCGCCCGCCCGCCGACCACCGGCCATTCGATCGCGCCATTCGCTTCGCCGACGTCGATCCCCTGCACCGGGAACTTGTCCACCGACGGCCGCCATTGCGCCGCCGCCTGCCACGCGGCGAACGTCGCCGTGCACAGGGCGACCACGATCAGCGCCCATCGGCCCAGCCCGTACATGTGTCTCAGCCCTTGATGTGGAGCACGCAGATCAGCGTGAACAGCCGCCGTGCCGTGTCGAAATCGACGTCGATCTTCCCCTCCAGCCGCTCTTTCAGCAGCGCCGCCGCGTCATTGTGGATCCCCCGCCGTGCCATATCGATCGTCTCGATCTGTTGCGGCGTCGCCTGACGTATCGCCTGGAAGTAGCTGTCGCAGATAGCGAAATAATCGCGGATCGGCCGGCGGAACCGTCCCATGCCGAGAATATGCGCCTCGAGCGGCGTGCCGTCCTCGCGCTTGATCTGCATCACCAGCCGGCCTTCCTCGACCGACAGCGCCAGCCGGTACGGCCCGGCATAGCCATCGGGATGCTGCTTCTGCGGCGCGAAGTGGTTGCCCTCGATCAGATCGAAGATCGCGATCCGCCGTTCCTGCTCGATATCGGCCGATCGCCACAGGATGGTGCGCTCGTCCAGTTCGACATCGATGATCCGCGGATCGGCCATCTTGTTGCGATAGAGACCAATCGCCGCGGCGACAATTCTCGTAATCCACAGGCTGCCCCGGTTTCCGTTTGCCGGTTGCGCGGGTAGAAGCAGCCGCCTGATGGCGACACTGGCATTCCCGCAACCGGCCCCGGCCGAACCGATCCACCTGCCCCGCAATGTCGAGGCCGAGGCCGCGATGCTGGGTGCGATGATGATCGACAACCGCCTTGCCGACGACATCGTCGACCGGCTGGAGCCGGCGCATTTCTACGAGCCGGTCCACGGCCGCATCTTCGCCGCGATCAAGACGCTGCGGGCCAGCGACATGCTCGCCACCCCAGTCACGCTGCGCCCGATGTTCGAGGCGGACGAGGGGATGCGCGAGCTTGGCGGCCCGGCCTATCTCGCGCAGCTCACCGGCTCAGGCGCGGGCCTGATCGGCGCGCGCCAGTTCGCGCAGCAGATCTACGATCTCGCCATGCTCCGCTCGCTGGTGACGGTCGGGCGCACGCTGGTGGAGCGCGCGATGGATACCTCGGAGGAGGTGAACCCGCGCGCCCAGATCGAACTCGCCGAGGAAGAACTTTTCAAGGTCGCCGCCGACGGCACGACCGAGAATGCGATCAAGAGCTTCGCGCAGGCCACCAAGGTCGCGCTGAAGATGGCCGAGACCGCGCTCAATTCCGGCGGCAAGGTCTCGGGCATCACCACCGGCTTCGACACGGTGAACGCTCGCATCGGCGGCATGCACCGGTCGGACTTGATGATCCTCGCCGGCCGCCCCGGCATGGGCAAGACGTCGCTTGCCACCAACATCGCCTTCAACGCGGCGCAGCGCTGGATGATGGACATGAAGGCCGGCATTGCGCCGAGCGAATCGATCGGCGCGAAGGTCGCCTTCTTCAGCCTCGAAATGTCCGCCGATCAGCTGGCGACGCGTATCCTGGCGGAGCAATCGCGCATCACCTCGGAAAAGCTGCGCCGCGGTGACATCAGCCGCGCCGAGTTCCACCAGCTCGCCGCCGCAGCCGCGGACCTCGAGAACCTGCCGCTGTTCATCGACGACACCGGCGGTCTCTCGATCAGCGCACTCCACACCCGCGTCCGCCGCCTCCAGCGTCGTCACAACAACGAAATCGGCCTGGTTATCGTCGATTACCTCCAGCTCCTCTCAGGCAGTGGCAAGGCGAGCGACGGCAATCGCGTGCAGGAAATCTCCGAAATCAGCCGTGGTCTGAAGACGCTGGCAAAGGATCTCCACGTCCCCGTGCTCGCGCTGTCGCAGCTCAGCCGTGCGGTGGAGCAGCGCGAGGACAAGCGCCCGCAGCTGTCCGATCTTCGTGAATCCGGCTCGATCGAGCAGGACGCCGACATGGTCTGGTTCGTGTTCCGCGAGGATTATTACGTCGCGGCGAAGGAGCCCAAGCGCCCGACCGAGGGAGACGCGGCCAAGATCTTCGAGGATCACGCGCAATGGGCCAGCGACATGGAGCGCGTGTACGGTCTCGCCGAACTGATCATCGCCAAGCAGCGGCACGGCGCGACCGGCAAGGTGACGATGAAGTTCGATCCCAGCGTCACCCGCTTCAGCGACTACGCCGGCTACTAGGCGCCACCCTCATCCCGGGCTTGGTCCGGGATCCCGCTTCTTCTGCTTCGCGCGTCGCGGCGCCCGGCGGGGGCAATCTCCCCGACCGGCGGCGCCATCAGAACACCGGCTCCTCGCCCGGCTTCTCGGGCACGTGGATGCCGCATTCCACCTTCTCCCAGCCGCGCCAGCGGCCGGCGCGTGGGTCTTCGCCCGGCAGCACCTTGGACGTGCAGGGCTTGCACCCGATCGAGGGGTAGCCGTCCGCCTCCAGCGGGTGGCGCGGCAGTTCGTGCTCGGCGAAATAGGCCTCCAGCCGCGCCTTGTCCCAATCCGCCAGCGGGTTGAGCTTCAGACGGCCGTCGTCGATCTCGAACCGTGGCAGCGCGGCACGGGTCGCCGACTGGAAGCCCTTGCGGCCCGAGATCCAGGCGCCGAACGGCAGCAGCGCGCGGCGCAGCGGCTCCACCTTGCGGATTTCGCAGCAGCCGTCGGGATCATAGGACCAGCGAAGGCCATTGCCGTCCTTCGCCGCCAGGATCCGTGGGTCGGGGCGATAGACGCGCAGCTCGGTGAAGCCGAGGCGCTCGGCAAGATCGTCCCGGTATTCAAGCGTTTCGCCGAACATCTTTTGGGTGTTCGTGAAGATCACCGGCACGTCGCGGTCGACCTGCGCCACCATGTGAAGCAGCACGGCCGATTCCGAACCGAACGACGAAACCGCCGCGATGCGGCCCTTCAGCTCGCCCGTCAGCAGCTCGCGCAGCATGTCCTGCGTCGAGACGCCGGCGAAGCGCGCCTCCATCGCCGCCGCATCCGCCTGGGTGAAGGCGGGTGCGACGTCGATCATGTCGAGGCGCCGCGCGGCCTCAGCCATGGCGCAGCTTCCACACCGGCACCGCGGCGTCGGCCGCGGCCTGGTAATGATAATCGTAGCGCTCCAGGCTGCGCTTCAGCGTGTCCGGATCGATCGGCGCTTGCGGAGCGAAGCTGTCGAAGCCGCAGCGGCGCATGAACGGGATCTGGTCGACCAGCACGTCCCCGGCCGCGCGCAGCTCGCCCGTATAGCCCGCCTCGCGCAGCACCCGCGCGGCGGAATAGCCGCGCCCGTCACGAAACGTCGGGAAGCTCACCTCGACCAGCGCCAGCTGGCCCATGTGCGGCAGCAGCGCGCGCGCATCGTCGCCCGCCTCGATCCGCACCGCGCCGGCGTTGGTCTGTCCTTCGAGGAAGGCGTCCAGCGTGATCGCCGGCTCGTCATGCGCCTCGTCGTCGCGGAAGCGCAGGAGATTGTTATCCATAGATCGCCTCCTTGAACGCGTCGAAGCCGACGCGGCGATAGGTGTCGAGGAAGCGCTCGCCCGGCTCGCGCACCGCGACGAACTTGTCGGTCACGCGCTCGATCGCATCGACGATGCCGTCCTCGTCGAAGCCGGGGCCAGTGATCTTGCCGAGGCTCACGTCCTCCGCGCCCGATCCGCCGAGCAGCAACTGGTAGTTCTCCTTGCCCTTACGATCGACGCCCAGGATGCCGATGTGGCCGGCATGATGGTGGCCGCAGGCGTTGATGCAGCCGGAGATCTTGAGCTTGAGCTCGCCAAGGTCACGCTGCCGGTCGAGATCCCTGAAGCGCGTCGCGATCTTCTGCGCCACCGGGATGGATCGTGCATTGGCGAGGCTGCAATAATCGAGGCCCGGGCAGGCGATGATGTCGCTGATGAGGTCGAGGTTCGCCTCGGCGAGGCCAGCCTCGGTCAGCGCCTGCCACACGGCGTAAAGATCGGCCTTGCGCACGTGGGGCAGGACGATGTTCTGCGCATGCGTCACGCGCAGCTCGTCGAACGAATAACGCTCGGCCAGGTCCGCCATAACTTCGATCTGGTCGGCCGAGGCATCGCCCGGAATGCCGCCCACCGGCTTCAGCGAGATGTTGACGATGGCATAGCCCGGCGCCTTGTGCGCGCGGACGTTCTGGTCGAGCCACACCGCGAAATCAGGATCGCTGCGGTCGATCTCCTCGGAAGCGCCCGCCTCGAACGCGGGCGCCGCGAAGAAGGCGCTGATCCGCTCCAGCTCCGCCGCCGGGGGATCGATCCCCAGCGTCTTCACATGGCCGAATTCCTCCTCCACCTGGCGGCGATATTCATCCGCGCCCAGCTCGTGGATCAGGATCTTGATCCGCGCCTTGTAGATATTGTCGCGTCGGCCGTAGCGATTGTAGACGCGCAGGCACGCCTCGACGTAGCTGAGCAGATCGTCCGCCGTGACGAAGTCCTTGATCTCCGGCGCGATCATCGGCGTGCGGCCCATGCCGCCGCCCACGAACACGCGCCCGCCGAGCACGCCGTCGCGCTCCACCAGCTCGATGCCGATATCGTGCAGCCGCATCGCCGCGCGATCCTCCGGCGCCGCGATCACGGCAATCTTGAACTTGCGCGGCAAGTAGCTGAATTCCGGGTGGAACGTGCTCCACTGGCGCAGCAGCTCGGCCCACGGGCGCGGGTCCGTCACCTCGTCGGCGGCGGCGCCGGCATATTGATCCGAACTGATGTTGCGGATGCAATTGCCGCTGGTCTGGATGGCGTGCATCTCGACAGTCGCCAGCTCGGCGAGGATGTCGGGCGCGTCTTCCAGCTTGATCCAATTGTACTGGATGTTCTGGCGCGTGGTGAAATGGCCGTAGCCGCGGTCGTACTTGCGCGCGATATGCCCCAGCATCCGCATCTGCCGGCTGTCGAGTGTGCCGTACGGCACCGCGACGCGCAGCATGTAGGCGTGCAGCTGCAGATAGAGGCCGTTCATCAGCCGTAGCGGCTTGAACTGGTCCTCGGTGATCTGCCCGGCGAGCCGACGCTTCACCTGGTCGCGGAATTCCTCCACCCGGGCGTCGACGATCGACTGATCATATTGGTCGTATTGATACATCAGCAGCGGTCCACAAATGCCGCCTGCGGTCCCTTGGGGCGCAGCGGCGTTATTCCCATCACCCGGCGATCAGATCACCCAGCTGCCGGCGTTCGCATCCGCCGGCTTCAATGTCAGGTCAGGCCGCACCGTCGGCCCCAGCGCGCGGATGCGATCCTTGATATGTGCCGGCCGCGGCCCCTCGGGCGTCTCGGTCGCGTCGATCACATACGGCCCATTCACCCGCCGCGCGCCTTCCTCGGCCGTGGCGATCGCCTCGCCCTTGTCGCCGACGTCCACCGCATCCTCGACATGGCGAGACCAGCCATCGCCGGTCCACCACGTCACGTCCCCCGTCGCCAGATCGTTTCCGGTCAGCAATTTCATGCGTTCATCGACTCCGCTGCACGCGCCCATCCTGCGAGCCGGTCCTCGGCATCGCTCAATTCCACCACTTCGCCGACGACGATGATCGCCGGGCTCGCGACGCCCTCGCGGTTCACCATCGGCCCCAGGTCCGCCAGCAGCGTCTTCAGCGCGCGGTGCCCGGGGAGGGTGCCTTTCTCCAGCACCGCCACCGGCATGTCCGGCGCGACGCCATCGGCCATCAGCTTGTCGGCGATCGTCTCCGCCGTCGCGACGCCCATGTAGATCACCAGCGTGCGCCCCTGGCCGGCAAGGCCGGACCAGTCCTGGTCGCTCAGCCCCTTGCACTGGCCAGCAACGAAGCTGACCGCGCTCGAATGATCGCGATGCGTGAGCGGCAGCATCGCTTCCGCCGCGCAGCCAAGCGCCGCCGAGACGCCGGGGATCACTTCCACCGGCAGGCCCGCGGCGCGCACCGCCTCCACTTCCTCGCCGCCGCGCCCGAAGATGAACGGGTCGCCGCCCTTAAGCCTGACGACGACGCTGCCGGCGCGAACATGCGCGACGATCAACGCATTGATCGCTTCCTGGGGCAGCGTGTGCCGTGCGCGCCGCTTGGCGACGGAGATGCGATGCGCATCGGCCGGCGCGATCTCCAGCACCCGCGGGTCGATCAGCCCGTCATGCACGACGACATCCGCCGCCTTCAGCGCTTCCACCGCGCGCACCGTAAGGAGGCCCGGGTCGCCCGGACCCGCACCGACGAGGATGACGCGTCCACGCGCATCGGGATCGAGAAGGCTTGCCATCCTCAGGGAGATGAAGCCTGCCGCGACGGCCGGCAACCGAGCGATCCTTCGCGCAGGCGTAGGTCAGCTATTCCCTATGGCGAAGGTCGGATCAGGCGCACCCTTCGACATAGCCGAGAACCGGCATCGTCCCGACGTGCATCAGGCTGACCTTGCCGTCCTGCCCGATCTCGAAACGCAGCGCCGGATCGCCGCTCGCCGCATTGGGCGCGGTCAGATACTTCGCCGGCCGGTCCTCATATTTGTGCGGCTCGGCGCGGAAGCCGCCGAACGCCTGGCGCACCTCGCGTTCGGGCGTCCCGATGCCGATGCCCTCGATCAGCTTCACGTCGGATCGCTGTCCCACGGTGATCCGCCGCACCTTGCCCTCGGTCACGATCGCATAGACGCCAGGATAGTCGGGCGAGCTGACCGTGCGGCACCCCTCGTCGATCTGCGCCCCGCGCTCCGCCCAGCCGCTGCCGCGCGGCACCGCTTCCCCGATCCGCAACGCGCCGAGCCCCTCCAGCGCCAGCGTCTTGCCCGCCACTCGCGTCACATCCGGCGAAGGCGCTGCGGTGGGGCTCGCGCTCACGACCGGCGTCGGCGCCGGCGAGGGGACCGGCGCCGCCGTCACGTCCGCGGCAGGCCCGTTGGCCGGCAGCGTCTCATTCGATCGGTCGGGTTCGGACGAACAGGCGGCCAGCGCCACGGCAAGCGCAATCGCGCAGGAAAGGTTTCGCATCCGTCCTAAACGGAGAACCGCCGCCCCGGTTTCCCGTCTCAGGCGTCGCGCAGGCCGATGCCGATCGAGGCGCGCGCGGCCTCGGCTTCGTTCGATACTACGGGATAAGCGCAATAATCGGCCGCGTAATAGGCGCTCGGCCGGTGGTTCCCGGACCAGCCGACGCCGCCGAACGGGGCAGAGGAGGAGGCGCCGTTGGTGGGGCGGTTCCAGTTGACGATGCCCGCCCGCGCGCCGGCCCAGAAGCGGTCGTACAGTGCCGGCGTCTGGCTGATCAGCGAGGCGGACAGCCCGTAGCGGGTGTTGTTCGCCTCCGCGATCGCGGCGTCGAAATCATCCACCCGCACCAGTTGCAGGATCGGGCCGAACAGCTCGATATCGGGCCGCTCGCTCACGTCGGTCATGTCGATGATGCCGGGCAGCAGGAACGGCCGCCCCTCCACCGGGCGCTGCAGATGGCGCACCGGCCGCCCGCCACGCATCAGCAGCGCGAGGAAGCTTTCGGTCAGCTGGTCTGCGGTCTCATTGTCGATCACCGGGCCCATGAAGGGGGCAGGGTCGTCATGCGGCGCGCCGACGATCAGGCGCGAGAGCAACGCGTTGACCTGCTCGATCAGCGGCTCGCACAGTTTCTCGTCGACGATCAGCCGCCGTGCGGCGGTGCAGCGCTGGCCCGCCGTTGTGAAGGCGGACTGGATGATGATGACCGCCGCGGCATAAAGATCGGGCGTGTCCCACACCACGATCGGGTTGTTGCCGCCCATCTCCAGCGCCAGGATCTTCTCGGGCTTTTCGGCGAAGGCGCGGTTGAGCGCGATCCCGGTGCGCGCCGATCCGGTGAAGAGCAGCCCGTCGATCCCGTCATGGCCGGAAAGCGCGCGCCCCTCGTCCGGCCCGCCGATGACGAGCCGCGCGCATTCCTCCGGCACGCCGGCCGCGCGATAGCAGTCGATCAGGAAGGCGCCCGTCGCCGGCGTCTTTTCCGATGGCTTGAAGACCACCGCGTTGCCCGCGATCAGCGCCGGCACCATGTGGCCGTTCGGCAGATGCGCCGGGAAATTATACGGGCCCAGCACCGCCAGCACGCCGTGCGGCTTGTGGCGCAGCGCCATGCGCGATCCCATCGGCGCGTCCAGCCGCCGCTGCGCGGAGCGCTCGGAATAGGCCGAGACCGAAATGTCGACCTTGGCGATCACGCTGTCGACTTCGGTGCGCGCTTCCCACAGCGGCTTGCCGGTCTCGCGCGCGATGATGTCGGCGAAGGCCTCGTGCCGCTGCCGCACCACGTTGGCGAAGCGGCGCATCGTCTCGATCCGGAAGGTCAGCGGCCGCGCCGCCCAGGTCGACCAGCCGGAACGCGCGGCGGCGACTTCCGCGTCCACGTCGCCGATCGCCCCGCGCCACAATTCGGCGCCGGTGGCGGGCTCGAGGGAAACCAACTCGCTCACGGATCAGACCTCTAGCGTTCGCCCGGCGTATAGCGGGCAATCCTTCCTTTTGTCCTTACGTTGGTTCTTTACGGCCAGACAAGGCGCGCCCGCCGCGGACGGTTCATCGCAGCGCTTCGCCCATCGTGCGGATCGCCGCGACCTTGGCGTTGAAGGCGCTCCAGTCGTCGCCTTGCGCGATCGCATCCCAGATCGCCTCCACCTCGTTGATCTGCATCCCGCACGGCTCGCCGGACCAATAGGGATGGTCCCGCCCGGCGCGCAGCTGCCGCGCGTCGAGCCCGGCGCGCACCTCGTCCCATTCCGCGCCATAGCTCGGCGGCAGCGGCTGGCCGAACACGTCGAAGAAGAAATCGTTGATCCCGACGCCGGTCTCGCGCAACGCGCGCTCGGTCGTCTGGATGAAGGCCACGTCAGCCTCGGGCTCGCGCGGCTCGCGTCCCATCCGCCACAGCAAGGCACGGGTCACCGCCGGCTGATAGGCGGGGCCGAACCCGTCCAGCGCTGCGATCAGCGGCTCCGCCTCGGCCAGCAGGCGAAGCGACGCGGCAAGCTGCATCACGTCCCAATGGATCGCCTGCGGCTGCCGCCCGAAGGAATAAAGCCCCGCGGCATCAAAATAGGCCGCGACGAACTCCGGGTCCCACGTCGGCGCGAACCGCCACGGGCCATAGTCGAAGCTTTCGCCGGTGACGTTGATGTTGTCGGAATTCAGCACGCCATGGACGAAGCCCGCCGCCATGTAGCTCGCGGCGAGCTCGGCAGTGCGCGCCACGACGAGCTCCAGCAGCCGCACCGGATCCTCGCCATCCTCGCCATAAAGGTTCGCCAGCACGTAGCGCACCAGGCGGCGCATCGCCTCCTCGTCGCGGGCATAGGCCACCCGCTGGAACGTGCCGATGCGGATGTGGCTATGGCTCAGCCGCACGAGCACCGCTGACCGGGTGGGGGAGGGCTCGTCGTTGCGTTCCAGCGCCTCGCCCGTCTCGATCAGCGAGAAGCTGCGCGAGGTGCGCACGCCCAGCGCCTCCAGCATCTCGGTCGCCAGCACCTCGCGCACGCCGCCCTTCAGCGTCAGCCGCCCGTCGCCGAAGCGGCTCCACGGCGTCTGCCCCGATCCCTTGGTGCCAAGGTCCATCAGCCGGTCGTCGCGGTCGCGCAGCTGCGCAAAGGTGAAGCCGCGCCCATCGCCGATATCGGGGTTGTACACGCGGAACTGGTGGCCGTGATAGCGCAGTGCCAGCGGCTGGGGCAGCGATCCGGGCAGCGGCTCGAAGCGGCCGAAGTGGCGGATCCACTGCGCATCGTCCAGCTGGTCCAGCCCCACCTCGGCGGCGGCGCGATCGTTGCGGAAGCGAAGGATCGTCTGCGGGAAGTTCGCTGCCTCGACAGGATCGTAGAAGCTGTCGCCCAGCGTCAGGATCGTCGTCTCGGGCCGATAGGCGTGCGGGGCAGCTTGAGGTTCTGGGGCCATGCGTGGATATGGGGCGCGCGCAACGAAAGGTGCAACCATGGCCGCCTGGCAGGATCTATTTTGGTGGTCGAACGATGGCCTGCGCCTCCATGCGCGGGATTATCCGGGGGAGGCGGATGCGCTGCCGGTGCTGTGCCTGCCCGGCCTCACCCGCAACGCGCGCGACTATGAGGTGCTGGCGCGCCGTCTTGCCGGCAAGCGCCGCGTGCTCGCGCTCGATCTGCGCGGCCGCGGCGAAAGCGCCTATGCCAAGGATCCGATGAGCTACGTCCCGCTCACCTATGCGCAGGACGTGGCGGCGCTGCTCGCGGATCAGAACATCGATCGCTTCGTCGCCATCGGCACCTCGCTTGGCGGGATCGTCACCATGCTGCTGGCCGGGATGGTGCCCGGCCGTATCGCCGGCGCGCTGCTCAACGATGTCGGCCCGGAGATCGAGCCCGCCGGCCTCGCGCGCATCCGCGGCTATGTCGGGCGCAACAGCGTCTGGCCAACCTGGATGCACGCCGCCCGCGCGGTGCAGGAGGCCAATGCCCATGCCTATCCCGATTACGGGATCGAGGATTGGCTGGCGATGGCCAAGCGGCTTTACCGGCTGAACAGTGCCGGTCGCATCGTGCTCGATTACGATCTGAAGATCGCCGAGCCCTTCCGCGTACCGGGTAACGAGGCCGGGTCGGACATGTGGCGCGCGCTCGCGGCGCTCGGCGATGCGCCGGTGCTGATCGTGCGCGGCGGCAAGTCCGACATCCTCTCCGCGGCGGTCGCCGAGCGGATGGCCGCCTCGCTTCCCGATGCGCAGCTCGTCACCTTGCCCGGCATCGGCCACGCGCCGACGCTGAGCGAGCCCGGCGTGCAGGGCGCGATCGACCGGCTGCTGGCGCGTGCCGAGAAGGAACCGGCAAGCGACTGAAACGTCAAGGAAGGCACTCAGTTCTTGGAGCCTTCATGACCGATCGATCCGACGCGCACACCGCCATCACGCCGCTTGCCGGTCGCCGCGTGCTGGTGACGGGCGGCACCACCGGGATCGGCCGCGCGATCGCCGTTCTGCTCGCCAGCGAAGGTGCGCGTGTCTTCGTCTGCGGCCGCAACGAGCAGCATCTTGAGGACGCGCTCACCCGCATCCGCGAGGTGGGCGAGGGCGATGGCATCGCGATCGACCTTGCCGAGGAGGAGAATGTCGCCCGGCTGTTCGAGGCTGCGACCGGTTATCTCGGCGGGCTGGACGTCGCGGTGATCAACGCCGCGCGCGGCGCCGAGGGGCTGCTCGACATGACCGAGGCGGATCTTCGCTACACGATCGGCAGCAACTTCACCGCCTATCTCCTCTCCGCCCAGCACGCCGCGAAGGCGATGGGCGCGGATGGCGAGGAAGCGAAGGCGAAGGCCAAGGGCGACATCGTCCTCATCGGCTCGATGAGTGCGTACGTCCTTGGCCCCGGCTCCACCGTCTATGCCGGCATCAAATACGGCATCCAGGGCTTCGCCATCGCGCTCCGGCGGGAGCTTGGCCCCAAGGGCGTGCGCGTCTCGCTGGTCGAACCCGGCCTCACCGGCAGCGACATGGTGGAGGGCACCAGCGAGGAACAGGCAGAGCGGATCAACAAGGAGGAGATGCTGCGCGCCGAGGACATCGCCGTCGGCGTCCATTACCTCCTCACCCAGCCAAGCCGCACCGTCGTGCAGCAAGTCACCATCTCGCCGCGCATGCAGGATCAGGAATGACCTTCCCGCTCGACCACCTCGTCTTCACGCCTCACGACGTCGACCTGTCCCGCTCCCCGCTCGCCGGGCACATCGACGAGGAAACCTACGCGCTGGGCGCCTTCAACCCGGGCATGACCCGGCTGCCCAACGGCAACCTCCTCCTCATGGTCCGCGTGGCAGAGGCGCTGCGCACCCCGATCCGCGACGGCCACGTCCGGGCGATCCGCTGGGAGGAGGGCCGCTACGTCCTCGATCCCTGGCCGCTGCAGCTCGTCGACACCGCCGATCCGCGCAAGTTCATGATGCGCGGCGGCGGATGGAAGGTGATGGCGCTCACCTCGCTCTCCTGGCTGCTCCCGGTCGAGCTCGATCCCGACGGCCGCCGCGTCGAGGCCGTCCACTACGATCGCGCCATCGCCCCGCGCGCCAGCTACCAATGCTACGGCGTCGAGGACGCCCGCATCACCCGCATCGGCGACCGGTACCTGATGACGAGCTGCTCGGTCAGCCCGGAACGCCACTCGACCACGCTCTACACCAGCAACGACGCCATGGACTGGCAGCTCGAAGGCATCGTCCTCGATCACCAGAACAAGGACATGCTGATCTTCGAAGGGCTGATCGGCGGCAAATACTGGGCGCAGACCCGCCCGCTGGGAGACCTCTATTTCGCCTATCCGCCGGGCAGCGACTGGCGCGCCGGCCCATCGATCAACCTCGCCTCCTCGCCGGACGCGCTGCACTGGAAGCCGAGCGAGCATCCCGGCATCCGCCCGCATGCCGCCACCGTCGCCACCGCGCGCATGGGCGGCGGCGCGCAGCCGGTGCTGGCGGACGTGAACGGCCAGCAGGGCTGGCTCACCCTGTGGCACGGCGTCGAGCCGTCCGGCATCGTCGGCATCTACCGCACCTACTGGACGCTGCTCGACAAGGACGAGCCGTGGCGCACGCTGGCCACCGATCACCATCCGCTGCTCGAGCCCAATCCCTTGCTCACCGAGCCGCTGAAGGACCAGATGTACCTCGACAACGTCGTCTTCACGACCGGTCTTGCCGACGGCGGGGATCGCTGGATCGTGGCGAGCGGCGAGGCCGATCTCGCCTGCCGCATCACCCATATCCCCAAGGCGCATCTCGGCCGCTGACGCCCGCCCATCGCCGCCGCCGGGCGAGGAGGGCGCGTGGCCGGTCAGCCGTGCACCGCGCCCGCCCCCGCGCCCACCAGGCCAAGCGCCGCCACGCCCATCCAGATCGCCATCGCCACCATCATCACATTCTCGGTCAGCGAGACGAAGCCCAGCGGCACGTTGCTCGATCCGCCGACGCACGCGCATTTCAGCTCGCGCCGGTCGACATACACCGCCTTGAAGACGGACACCGCGCCGATCGTCCCGATGAACAAGGCGATCGGCACTGACAGCCACGGCAGTACGCCAGCGATCATCAGCACGCCCGCCAGCGCCTCGGCAAAGGGATAGATGTACGAATAGGGCACCCAGCGCTTCGCCAGCAGGTCGTAATTGAGGAACATCGTCGCAAAGCTCTCGACGTTCTGCAGCTTCAGCAGCGCCAGCACCGCCATGCTGAACCCGATGAACCATTCCGCTGCGCGCAAGGTGAAGGGCGATCCGAACGCCGCCTGGCTCGCCGACAGCGCCATCAGCGCGGTGATCGTGAACAACGCGGCGACGGGCTTGTAGGTGGTCGCCTTGGGATCGACGACGGTCTTGCCGAAATGCCGGCGCAGATCGTCATAGCCGCCGATCCGTGCGCCATCGATGAACGTCTGCGGCGTCGTCTTCACGCCATGCTCGGCCTTGAACGCGTCGGTTTCCTCGCGCGTGCGCAGCCAGTGATCCTCCACCGTGTAACCCTGCCGCCGCAGCAGGTCCTTCGCCTTCAGGCCATAGGGGCACACATGCTTGTCCATCACCATGCGGTACAGCACGGCGCGGCGTGCCCCGGCGGCTGGCGCCGGCGCGCTCGAGCGATCGATCTGGGTGGTGGCGGTCATGGCAGCGGCTCTCGACTGGTAATCAGGCTGCCCGCGATATAGGGTCTGTACCATGGTACGGAGTCAAGAGGTGGTCGCACCGCGTGGAGCTGCTCCCGGTCTCACGATCGCCGGCCTCGCCCAGGCCGCGGACGTCGGCGTCGAGACGGTGCGCTATTATCAGCGCCGCGGCCTGCTCGAGACGCCGGACAGGAGCGGCGGCGGCGCGGGCGGCGGGATCCGCCGCTATGGCGAGGCGGACGTTCGCCGCCTGCGCTTCATCCGCTCGGCCCAGGCGGCCGGCTTCACGCTGGATCAGATCGCCGAGCTCCTCGCGCTGGACGCCACCAGTGATCGCGCCCGCGTCCGCGCACTGGCGCAGGAGAGGATCACCGCGCTCGACGCCAGGATCGCCGAACTCGACCGCGCGCGCTCGTCACTTCGCCGGCTCGCCGAGGAATGCAGCGCCACCGCCGCCGGCCCATGCCCGATCCTCGCGTCCTTCGATCACCCGCCGGAACAGTCCGGCCACGCGAGGGCAGAGGGACCAGCAAAGCTGGCGAAGGGGTAAGCCGCACAAGCGCCGGCCGAGGCTCAACCCAACCAAACAACCCAATGCACGTCACCCCGGCCCCCGAGCCGGGGTCCCGCGTCAAGTCAGGGGCAACCCGCACCCCGCCCACACATCAGCCGCGCAGCCCCACCGCGGTCTCATCCCGCCGCAGCGTCAGCACCTCGACCCCGGTTGCCGTCACCGCCACCGTATGCTCGAACTGCGCCGACAGCTTCCGGTCCCCGGTCACCACGGTCCAGCCGTCGTCCTGCGTCTCGGTGCGCCGCGTCCCCTGATTGATCATCGGCTCGATCGTGAAGGTCATGCCTTCGCGAAGCCGCACGCCCGTGCCCGGCTTGCCGAAATGCATTACTTGCGGCTCCTCGTGCATTTCGCGGCCGATGCCGTGGCCGCAATAATCGCGCACCACAGAATAACCGTTCTTCTTGGCATGCCGCTCGATCGCGAAGCCGATGTCGCCAAGGTGCGCGCCGGGCCGCACCGCGCCGATCCCTTTCCACATCGCTTCCTGCGTCACCCGCACCAGCCGCTTTGCAGCCGGGGATGCATCGCCCACGATATAGGTCTTGCTCGAATCCGCGATGAAGCCGTTCTTCTCCAGCGTGATGTCGAGGTTCACGATATCACCCGGCTTGATGGTCTCGTCCGCGCTCGGCACGCCGTGGCACACCACTTCGTTGATCGAACAGTTCAGCACATAGGCGAAGCCATATTGTCCCTTGCTCGCCGGGCGTGCCGCCAGGTCATGGGTGATGTAGCGCTCGACAAGATCGTTCACCGCCAGCGTCGACATGCCTGCAAGGTCGATCCCGTCCAGCATTTCGAACACCCGGGCCAGCAGCTTGCCCGAAGTGCGCATCAGATCCAGTTCGTCAGGCGTCTTCACCATGTCACGCCACCGCCTTGGGATGGCGCACCGGCGCGATCGCGCGCGCCAGGCGCAGGCGCACGATCTCGTTGAACGATGCGGTCGGATTGGCCTCCGCCAGCATCCCGATCGTCATCCAGAATTCCGCCTGCGCGTTGATCGATCGACACATCACGTCGCTCGCCCGCCGCACCTGTTCGTGCAGCCCGTCGTTGATCTTGACGATGCCCATGAAGGTAGCTCCCGCTCGAATATACGAAACGTATATGCGGCGTATAACCGCGGCCGGCAAGTTCGGTCCTCGAAATGGCCTCGCGGCACCCCCCTCTGTCCTACACGGCCCGTCCTGTGTCATGGGGGCACCCATGACATCGCCGACCCGCCTTGCCCTGTCCGCCGCGAATGTTGAGGCCGCCGCGAAAAACGCGCCAGCGCCTCAACTTCCTCAACATTCGCGCTGCCCGGAAGGCCGCTGATGGCAGCCCCGCTGAACATCCTTCACCTCCATTCGACCTTCGATCTCGGGGGGAAGGAGGCGCGTGCCGTTCGCCTGATGAACGCCTTCGGCGATCGCGCGCGGCACACCATCGTCTCGGGGATGGAGGGCCGCTACGGCGCACGCGAGCGGATCGCCAAGGGCGTGAAGTACGAGATCGCGCAGAACCCGCCGCCGCTGCAGGGCAAGCCCTCGGTCGGCCGCTACGATGCCATCGCGCGCTACATGCGGCGCTTCGATCTGGTGCTCACCTATAATTGGGGCGCGATCGACGGCGTCATGGCGCGGCGCGTGTTCGGGCGCGGGGTGCCGCCGATCGTTCATCATGAAGATGGCTTCAACGAGGATGAGGCCGGCGGCCTGAAGCGCGAGCGCAATCTCTACCGTCGCCTCGCGCTCAGCGCCGCGCATGGCCTGGTGGTGCCCTCGACGTCGCTGGAACGGATCGCGCTCGAAACCTGGAAGCAGCCGCGCGCCAGGGTCCATCGCATCATCAACGGCATCGATACCGCGCTCTACGCCAAGCGGCCTGAACCAAAGGCGATCCCCGGCTTCGTGCGCAAGCCGAAGGAAACCGTGATCGGCACCGTCGCTGGCCTGCGCGCGGTGAAGGATCTGCCCGCGCTGGTGCGCGCGGTCGGCGGCCTCTCCACGCGCTTTCGCCTCGTCATCGTGGGCGAGGGGCCGGAGCGCGCCGCAATCGAGAGCGCGGCACTCGCGATGGGGATCGAGGATCAGCTGGTGATGCCGGGCTTCCTCGATCGGCCCTATCGCTTCATGGGCCATTTCGATCTGCTGGCGCTGTCCTCCCTGTCCGAACAATTCCCGATCTCGGTGGTGGAGGCGATGGCCGCTGGCCTGCCGATCGTCTCGCCGCCGGTAGGCGACGTGCCGATGATGGTGTCGGCGGAAAACGCGCCCTTCATCACCGAATATCCGGGCGAAGTGCGGCTGCGCGATGCGATGCAGGCGCTGATCGCCGATCCCGAACTGCGCAAGCGGGTGGGGGAGGCGAACCGGCGCAAGGCAGTGGCGGAATATGACGAGCGCCAGATGATCCAGCGCTATGCCGCTCTTTACGAAGAGGCGGTCGGCCGGCCCGGCGCGCTGGGCGCAAGGGCCTGACATGGCTACGCGCGCAATTTTCTCGCCCCACGCAACCTTTCTCGTTAGGGCGCCTTATTCTTCATCCAAGAGGTAATCGGAAAGCCGTGGCTACTGCCGTGTTCAAGGGGCTCAAGCCCATCGTCTACAACGGCCGCGAAGTCTGGCCGCTCGTGGAGGGCGGCAAAGGTGTTGCGGCAACCAATCACGCATCCGCGGGTGCCTGGGCAGCAGCCGGCGGTATCGGTACGGTCAGCGCGGTCAATGCCGACAGCTACGATCCCGAAGGCCGCATCATCCCGCAGGTGTATCACGCGCTCACTCGCCGTGAACGGCATGAGGAACTGATCGCCTACGCCATCGAGGGCGCGGTCCAGCAGGTGCAGCGCGCCTGGGACATCGCCGGCGGCAAGGGTGCGATCAACATTAACGTGCTGTGGGAAATGGGCGGCGCGCAGCGCGTGCTGCAGGGCGTGCTGGAACGCACCCGCGGGCTCGTCTCCGGCGTCACCTGCGGCGCCGGCATGCCGTACAAGCTCAGCGAGATCGCGGCCGAACATAACGTCCAGTATCTGCCGATCGTCTCGTCCGGCCGTGCCTTCCGTGCGCTGTGGAAGCGCGCCTATTCCAAGGTGTCGGAGCTGCTCGGCGCGGTCGTGTACGAGGATCCGTGGCTCGCCGGCGGGCACAACGGCCTCTCCAATGCCGAAGATCCGCTGAAGCCGGAGGATCCCTATCCGCGCGTGAAGGCGCTGCGCGATACGATGCGCGAAGGCGGTATTCCCGATACCACCCCGATCGTGATGGCCGGCGGCGTCTGGTATCTGCGTGATTGGAACAACTGGATCGACAATCCGGAACTGGGCACCATCGCCTTCCAGTACGGCACGCGCCCGCTGCTGACGCAGGAAAGCCCGATCCCGCAGGCGTGGAAGGAACGCCTGATGACGATCGAGGAGGGCGATGTCCTCCTCCACCGTTTCTCGCCCACCGGCTTCTATTCCTCCGCGGTGCGCAATTCGTTCCTCCGCAGTCTCGAGGCGCGCTCGGAACGGCAGATCGCCTTCTCCACGCAGGAAGCTGGCGATCACGTCTTCCAGCTCGACGTCGGCGTGAAGGGTAAGAACTTCTGGGTCACCAAGGGTGATCTGATGCGCGCCCGCGAATGGTTCGGCCACGGCTTCACCGATGCGCTGAAGACGCCGGACAACACCTTGGTGTTCGTGACGCCGCAGGAGAAGGCGGAAATCCGCAAGGATCAGGCCGATTGCATGGGCTGCCTCAGCCAGTGCCTGTTCTCCAGCTGGGCGGATACGGAGACGAACTCCACCGGTCGTCTCGCCGATCCGCGCAGTTTCTGCATCCAGAAGACGCTGCAGGATATCGCGCATGGCGGCGATACCGAAGCGAACCTCATGTTCGCCGGCCATTCCGCCTATAATTTCAAGCGCGATCCCTTCTACTCGAACGGCTTCGTGCCGACGGTGAAGCAGCTGGTCGATCGGATCCTGACCGGCGATTGATCCGCCCGGCCGGCTGGTCGGGGAGGGAAGGGGCTAGGCCCAACCCTCCAGCACCTGATCCGGTGGGCGGTGTCCGTCGGCCCACATGCGGATGTTGGTGATCACCTTCTCGCCGGTCGCCAGCCGCCCCTCGTAGGTCGCCGATCCCATGTGCGGGGTCATGACGACGTTGGGCAGCGCCAGCAGCCGCGGGTCGATCGCCGGCTCGTGCTTCCACACGTCGAGGCCCGCACCGGCCAGCCGTCCCGCCTCCAGCGCGTCGATCATCGCATCCTCGTCGACGATCCCGCCCCGGCTGGCATTGATCAGGAAGACATGCGGCCGCAGCAGCCCGATCCGCTCCGCATTGATCAGGTTCTCGCTGTCCGGATTGCGGGGTGTATGGATCGTCAGGATGTCGATGGCGGACAACATCTCGTCCAGGTTCGGATGCCACTGCGCTTGCAGTTCCGCCTCCACCACCTTCGGCAGCCGGTGCCGGTTGTGGTAGTGGATCGACAGCCCGAACGCCCGCGCCCGCCGCGCCACCGCCTGCCCGATCCGCCCCATGCCGACGATGCCCAGCGCCTTGCCGCCGATCCGGTGGCCAAGCATCCCGCCCGGTGTCCAGCCCTTCCATTCGCCCGAGCGAACGAGCTTCTCGCCCTCCGCCAGCCGCCGCGGCACGGAAACGATCAGCGCCATCGTCATGTCCGCGGTGTCTTCGGTCAGCACGCCGGGGGTGTTGGTGACGATGATGCCGCGCGCCCGCGCCGCTTTCAGGTCGATGTGGTTCACCCCGGCGCCGAAATTGGCGATCAGTTTCAGCCGCTCGCCAGCCTCGGCGATCAGCTCCGCGTCGATGGTGTCCACCACCGTCGGCACCAGCACGTCGCAGTCCTTAAGCGCAGCAACCAGCTGGTCGCGCGGCAGCGGCTGGTCGCTGCGGTTGTTGCGCGTATCGAACAACGTCTCCAGCCGATCCATGACGGCATCGGGGAGTTCGCGGGTGACGACCACCTTCGGATTGGCAACGCGGCGAGTGTCGGCCATGGGAGCGGGCTTGGCGAAGCGCTCGTCGTCCGTCAACGATCGGTTGAGGCTGGCGGTTGAAGCGGGTCGATACCCGCGACTACAGGTGGGGCAATGCGGCAGGGGCGAAAGATGCGGCGGATGACGGGCTTATGGGCGGCGCTGATCGCGATCACGGCGCTGTCCGCTGGCGATGTCGCGGCGCAGGCGGCGAAGGAAAAGCCGAAGCCGCCCTATTTTGCCTCCATCGGGGCAGGGAAGGCGCGCATGCGCTCCGGCCCCGGCCGCACCTTCCCGGCCACATGGCTGTATGTGCGCGCGGATTTGCCGGTGCGCGTGGTCGACGTGTTCAAGGAATGGCGCAAGGTGGAGGATCCCGGCGGCACGCAGGGCTGGATGCTCGGCGCGCTTATCAGCAGCACCCGCACGGCGATGGTTCAGGGCTCGGTCACCGAATTGCGTGACCGGCCTGCCTATGGCGCTCGTGTCCTCTGGCGTGCGGAGCCGGGCGTGATCGGCCGGATCAGCCAATGCGCGCGTGGCTGGTGCCGCTTCGACGTGAAGGGGCAGGCCGGCTATGCCGAGGCTAGCCGCCTGTGGGGTGTGGGCGCAGAGGAGACGCTGCCGTGAGCGCGATCGAGAGTTTCGACATGGACGCCTTCGTCGCCGCGACATTGGCGGAGGATCTGGGCCCAGGCATCGATGTTACTTCCGATGCGGTGATCCCGGCCGACGCTCGCTTCACGGCGGTGATGAACACACGCGATGCTATCACGGTCGCCGGGCTAGAGATCGCCGCTGCATTTTTCCGCCGGCTCGATCCGGAAGCCACCATCGAAATGCTGCTCGAAGACGGCGCGCGAGCGGAGCGCAACGTGCAGTTGATGCACATCGAAGGTCGCGCACGGGCGTTGTTGACCGCAGAACGATCCGCGTTGAACACCGTCCAGCACCTCTCGGGCATAGCAACGCTTACCTCGACCTATGTCGATCGCCTCACCGGTACCGGCGCGATCCTGCTGGATACGCGCAAGACGATCCCGGGGCTTCGCGTGCTCGAGAAATATGCGACCCGCATGGGCGGGGCGCGCAATCATCGCATGGGGCTGTGGGACGCGGCGATGATCAAGGACAATCACGTCGCGGTTGCCGGCAGCGTCGGCGAGGCTGTTCGACGCGCGGTCGCGGCTGGCGTGCCGGAGATCATCGTGGAGGTTGATCGGGTCGACCAGATCGAGCCTGCGCTTGCGGCAGGGGCGACGCGCCTGCTGCTCGACAACATGTCACTGGAGGAACTCCGCGCAGCGGTGGCGCTGATCGCCGGGCGGGTGCCCTGCGAGGCTTCTGGCGGGGTCACCCTCGACACGATCCGCGGCATTGCGGAAACCGGCGTGGACTTCATCAGTGTCGGGCGTCTCACGCAGTCGGCACCGGCGGCTGACATCGGCCTCGACTTCGCCCTTGCCTGAGGATCGGATCATGGATCGTCCCGCATCGATTATCCGCTACGAGCAACTCTACCTCGCGGCGGTTGGATTGGGGCTGCTCAACACGGCGCTCACTTGGAACCGTTCGCTGGCGCAGTTCGCGGCCAATCCGACGCTGGCGCAGGTTTCGTGGCTGTTGCCTGCAACCGCCACCGCTGGCCTCTTGATGAGGCTTGCGGTGTGGTACTTCACGGCGCGCCGACCGAGCCTGATCGTCAAATGGGTGGCGGTCGTCCTGGCGGCCTTTTCTGCCATCGTCCTGCTGTTCGCCATCATGGCGCTGGCGAGCGGGGCAATGCCGTCCGCCGCTGCCGGCATCACCGGTATCGGTTCTGCCGTCCTTTATATCGTCGCGACAACGTACCTCTTCCGGCCCGACGCGCGCTTGTGGTTCGGCGAGGCCGACAACATCGAACAGGAGCCTGTGGAATGATCCGTGCCCTTGCCGGCGTGCTGTTGCTGACGCCCGGTGTCGCGGCGGCGCAGGCGTATAGCTGCGGTATTCCGGATGCGACCGCGCTTCAGGTTCGGCCCGACCTGCCGAGCGAGAAGGAGCCGCAGCGGCTGTTGCCGATCGGCCATTACACGCTCGCGATCAGCTGGTCCCCGCAATATTGCCGCAAGCCCGACGCCGCCATGCGGTCACGTTTCCAATGTGGGGGCTCCAACCGCTTTGGGTTCGTTCTTCATGGCCTGTGGCCGGATGGGATCGGCAAGGAGTGGCCGCAATATTGCAAGGCCACGACGCTCCTGTCGGAGAAGACGATCCGCGCGAACATCTGCGCCACCCCGTCGGCGCAGCTGCTGCAGCACGAATGGGCAAAGCACGGGACGTGCATGCCGGGGGAAACCCCCGACAGCTATTTCCGCCGCGCCACCGCGCTTTACGGCAAGCTGCGTTATCCCGACATGGTGGCGCTATCGCGTCAGCCGCTATCGGCGGGCAGGCTTGCGACCGCTATCGCGCGAGTCAATCCCGGTATGCGGGCGAACATGATGCGCATCACCACCGATCGGCAGGGCTGGCTGGACGAGGTATGGATCTGCATGGACAAGCGGTTCCAATACGCCCGCTGCCCGGCGCATCAGGGCGGCGTGAAGCCGAACGCGCGCGTGCGGATCTGGCGCGGGCCGCGCTGAGGCAGATTGAAACTGATCCCGTCGTCTTTGGTCGGGGAGGACGATCGGGACCCCGGCTCAAGGCCGGGGTGACCACTCTTGAACCGACGGCCAGCGGCGGGGCGGCCAGCCAGGTTCAGCGCTTGCGAGTCAGCTCGCGCATCGCGTCGTCGAGGCCAGCGAGCGTCAGTGGGTACATCCGGTCATTCATCAGTTCGCGGATCACCTTCACCGACTGCGAATAACCCCATTGCGTTTGTGGCACCGGATTCAGCCACACGGCGGCGGGATAGGTGGTCGTCAGGCGGTTCATCCAGACAGCGCCCGACTCCTCGTTGAAATGTTCCACCGAGCCGCCCGGATGGGTGATCTCGTAGGGGCTCATCGAGGCGTCCCCGACGAACACCAGCTTATAATCGTGCGGGAACTTGTGCAGCACGTCCCACATCGGCGTGCGTTCCGAGAAGCGACGCTTGTTGTCCTTCCACACGCCTTCGTAGGGGCAATTGTGGAAGTAGAAGAACTCGAGATTCTTGAACTCTGTGGTCGCAGCTGAGAACAATTCTTCGCAGAGCTTCACGAACGGGTCCATCGATCCGCCGACGTCGAGGAACAGCAGCAGCTTCACCGCATTGCGTCGTTCGGCGCGCATGCGGATGTCGAGCCAGCCCTGCCGCGCCGTGCCGTCGATCGTGCCGTCGATGTCCAGCTCGTCCTGCGCGCCCTCGCGGGCAAACTTACGCAATCGGCGAAGCGCGATCTTGATGTTGCGGGTGCCCAGTTCCTTGGTGTTGTCGAGGTTCTTGAACTCGCGTTGGTCCCACACCTTCAACGCGCGTTTCTGCTTCGATTCGCCGCCGATGCGAACGCCTTCGGGATTGTAGCCCGAATTGCCGAATGGGGAGGTGCCGCCGGTACCAATCCATTTGTTGCCGCCCTGGTGGCGTTTCTGCTGCTCCTCGAGGCGCTTCTTCAGCGTCTCCATGATCTCGTCCCACGAGCCGAGCGACTTGATTGCTTCCATCTCCTCGGGCGTCAGGAATTTGTCGGCAACGGCTTTCAGCCAGTCTGCCGGGATTTCGGCCCCTTCCTGCGCGAAGCTGGTCTCAATGCCCTTGAAGACCTTGGCGAATACCTGATCGAATTTGTCGAGCAGGCCCTCATCTTTCACGTACACTGAGCGCGAGAGGTAATAGAAATCCTCCGGCGTGCGATCGATCACTTCCTTGTCCAGCGCCTCCAGAAGCAAAAGGTGCTCCTTCATGCTGGCCGGGATCCCGGCGACGCGTAGCTCGTCTAGGAAGTTGAGGAACATCGGCTATCCGCCCCATCATCTGCTTTTCGCAGCGTGATGGCAGATGTGAGCGCGTGGTGACAGCCCGAAGTTGCGACCGGCCCCCTCAGCGGAGCGCGCCGCTGGCGCGGGGCACATAGGCATCGATCAGCGCGCCGACATAATCCGGGTTGCGGCTCGTCAGTTCCTCGCGCGGCTGATTGGGCGAGTAGATGAAGCCATGGACCTTGTAGATCGTGCCGCCCAGCCCGCCGGCGTCGCGGAACCAGACCTTCACTTCGCTCCAGTCGTTGCGTTCGCTGACGTCGAACACGGTCACGTCCTGCTCGGCGCGGCCGCGCTGCCCATCGAAGCGCGACCAGTTCGCGTGCGTGAGCATCAGCACGCGGTCCTCGACGATACGGCTGACGACGGCGACGTGACCCAAGGGGAGCCGAGACTGTTTGGCAAAGGCAATGACTGAGCCGACGCGCGGTTTGCCACTGCGGCGGTATCGTCCTTCCGCCTGATCCCACCAGGTCCAGGCATCGCCGTAGATCTGGATTCCAGAGGCCTCGCGCGCAAAGGGCACGCATTGGCCGACATAGTCGAGCAGCGAACGCGCTTCGGCCGGGATGGCAAAGGCGCAAGCGAACGCCGCGACGAGAGCGAGGGGGGAGCGCTTCATCACGCGCCATTGGTAACCAGCCGGATCTAATCGGAAGGTTGCCGGCTTTGGTTAACGAAGCACTAGGGTGCCCTCGTGATGAGGATTTCGGAAGCGTAACGATCTCAACGGATGCGATCAGGACGCAGGCGAATCAGGTTCTTGCCGGGCCTTTCCATGCGTGATGTTGCGCCGCCGAGCTTGCGCCTCCGCGTGCGTTCCGATAATCGCCTCGCACCACGGGTTGCCCGGCATCGGGTCGGGCCGGCCGGGAGCATGCGCTTCATGGTGTGCGGGTGTAGCTCAATGGTAGAGCAGAAGCTTCCCAAGCTTACGACGAGGGTTCGATTCCCTTCACCCGCTCCACGGCTTCAATGTTGCGCAAGAACCAGCGGTACGTGTCTGCAATTCCGGCCTTGAGCGTAATGGTCGGTCGCCATCTCATCGCGACGAGCCGGCCGGAATCCATCAGTTTGCGCGGTGTACCATCGGGCTTCGTAGCGTCTCGCCGGATGTGACCTTCAAAGCCGATCACGCGGCATATCAATTCGGCCAGCGCCAAAATGGATATGTCGCGGCCGAACCCGGCGTTGATCGGGCTTTCGCCGGAATAGTGGTTCATGAGGAAGACGCATGCGTCGGCGAGGTCGTCGACATGCAGGAACTCGCGGCGCGGTTCTCCGGTGCCCCAGATCTTCATAGCTGATTTACCGCAAGTCTTGGCGTGGTGCGCCTTGCGGATCAGGGCCGGCAGGACATGGCTTGATTGAAGGTCGAAATCGTCGCCCGGGCCATAGAGGTTGCATGGCATTACCGAAATGAAGTCGCATCCATGCTGCCGGCGGATCGCCTGGGCCAGCTTGATGCCGGCGATCTTGGCGATAGCGTACCATTCATTGGTCGGTTCAAGTTGCCCGCTGAGGAGTTCGTCCTCGCTGATTGGCTGCGTCGCATGCTTCGGATAGATGCAGGAAGAGCCGAGGAGGAGCAGCTTCTCGACCCCGCTACGGCGAGCGGCTTCGAGCACATTGGCCTGGATCATCACGTTTTCGTAGAGGAACGTGGCTGGATGGGCGGCATTAGCCAGGATCCCGCCGACCTTCGCCGCGGCCAAGAAGACCGCGTCCGGCTTGGCTGCGTTGAACCAAGCGCGCGTCTGCGCCTGGTCGCTGAGGTCAAGCTCTGACCGGGGCGCGGTGATGATTGCGCAACCTTCATTGACGAGCCGGCGGACGATTGCTGAGCCGACCATGCCCCCATGGCCGGCCACAAAGACGCGCTTTCCTCTCAGTTCGTATCCGTCGCTCGTCACCAAGCATCTCGAGCGATCGGCGCGTCCCGCATGACGAGGAGGTCTGCATGGACCATCTCGCGTGCGAGTTCGCGCGCGGAAGTATCGTGAGACCAGCCGAGGCGCTGCTTGGCCTTTGCGGAATCCCCGATCAGAAGGTCGACTTCAGTGGGGCGGAAGTAACGTGCGTCAACTTCGACGACGCAATCGCCGCTCCGTTCGCAAAAACCCTTCTCGTCCGCGCCGCTGCCCTCCCATCGCAGCCGAATGCCCACTTCCTCGAACGCCCATTCCGCAAATGCCCGGACGGTGGTGCACTCGCCGGTAGCGAGCACGTAATCATCCGGCTCCTCCTGCTGCAGCATGAGCCACATGCCGCGAACATATTCGCGTGCATGGCCCCAGTCGCGTTGCGCGTCGAGATTTCCGAGCCACAACCGATCCTGTCTCCCAAGCTTGATCGCCGCTGCCGCACGGGTGATCTTGCGCGTGACGAAGGTTTCCCCGCGTAATGGGCTTTCGTGGTTGAACAGGATGCCGTTTGACGCGTGCATCCCATAGGCTTCGCGGTAATTCACGACCGTCCAGAAGGCGAAAAGCTTCGCAATCCCGTAGGGGGAGCGCGGGTAGAACGGTGTCGATTCGCGCTGCGGGACGTGCTGTACCAGCCCGTACAATTCGCTGGTGGACGCCTGGTAGAAGCGCGTCTGTCTTTCCATGCCAAGAATGCGGATCGCTTCGAGCAGGCGAAGCGTGCCGATCCCGTCCGCATTCGCGGTATATTCCGGCGTCTCGAAGCTGACTGCCACGTGGCTTTGTGCCGCGAGATTGTAGATTTCGGTGGGGCGTATCTGCTGGACCAGCCGGATCAGGTTCGTGGAATCGGTCAAGTCGCCATAATGGAGGTGGAAGCGACGGGCCTCCTCATGCGGATCCTGGTAAATATTTTCGATTCGCGCCGTGTTGAACGAGGAGGAGCGCCGCTTCAGGCCGTGCACTTCATAACCCTTGGAAAGAAGAAGCTCGGACAGATAGGCGCCGTCCTGTCCTGTTGCGCCTGTTATCAACGCAATCTTTGGATCAGCCATTGCGCGCGCCCCCATTTATTTGCGGGCTATGGTTAACACGCAAATGGATGGTCGCAAGTCTTGGTTTAGGTGAAATCTCGCAATGATACTGCTCGGTCGAATACCGATTGGAACATCGGTGTCGTGAGACGTCCCGTATTCGTGTTGTAGCGCGAACAGTGATAGCTATCGATCAAGACGCGTCCATCCGGCATTCTGTGTTCCGCAAGGTGGCCGAATTTTGCTTTTGGCAGCTTTCCGCCCAAGGCTTTTACTGCAGACTGATGTGCGATTTGTCCCAGCGCGATGAAGACACGCGCCCTCGTCAGCGCCTCTAGCGGCGCTTCGAGGAAGGGGCGGCATGTGCGGATCTCCTCTGGGGTGGGCTTGTTCTCGGGCGGGAGGCAGCGGACAGCGTTGACCAGCATCACACCGCGAAGTTTCAGGCCATCATCTGGGCGCGCATCGAAGGTACCATCGCTGAGTCCATATTTTGCCAAAGTGTCGTAGAGCAGCACGCCCGCGTAATCGCCGGTGAAGGGTCGGCCGGTACGGTTTGCGCCATGCTTTCCGGGCGCCAGCCCGACGATCACCAGCCAGGCGTCCGGGTCGCCGAAGGCGGGCACGGGTGCATTCCACCAGTCCGGATGCTCAGCACGAAGTGCTTGGCGGAACCCCGCGAGGCGAGGACAGAGCGCGCAGTTGCTGGGCGGCTCCGTGCGGGGCAGGGGGGATGGTGCGAAGTTCATGCACGCGCGATAGGCTGAGCGGCATGGAGCGCTCAACCTATGTCATCGCCGCCGGTTCTAATCGTCGCGGCCGGCACGGAACGCCGCCAGCGGAAATCGCGGCTGCTTTGGAACACATCAAGGGGCGCGTGACAGCCGCCGCAATCCGGTCGAGTGCGCCCATGGGCCCGTCCACCCGGCGCTTCGCGAATACTGTGGCTCTGGTGGAAACGCGCGCGAGGCCAGAGAAGCTGCTGCGACGGCTGAAGCGGATCGAGCGGCGATTCGGACGGCGGCCTGGGCAGCGCTGGGGCGCTCGCGTCATCGATCTCGACATCATCCTGTGGTCCGGGGGTGCGTTCGAGGGGCCCGGCCTGACAATTCCGCATCCGGCGTTCCGGGAGCGTGACTTCGTTTTGACCCCGCTCCTCGATCTCGCGGCGGATTGGCGTGACCCGATCAGCGGATTTACGGTCCGTCAGCTTCACAGCCGGTTGACCCGCCGGCGCCCGCTCCCTAGTCGCAGCGGCGCTGGTGCGGGTCCGTAGCTCAGTCGGTAGAGCAAGCGACTTTTAATCGAGAGGTCCCGGGTTCGAGCCCCGGCGGACCCACCAGCATTTCTCCGCTCGCCCTTACGCCATCAGATGTCCGCGACCAGGCGGCCGTAGAGTTCGGGGCGGCGGTCTCGGAAGAAGCCGAAGGCGGCGCGGTGGCGCTTGACGCGATCGAGATCAAGCGTGGCGGTGATCACGCCTTCTTCCTCGCGATTAAGCTCCGCCAGAATATCCCCCCGCTCGTCGCAGATGAAGCTGGTGCCGTAGAAGGTCTGATCGTGTTCGGTGCCGACGCGGTTGGCGGCGATTACCGGCACGACGTTCGAGACCGCGTGACCGACCATCGCGCGGCGCCACAGCCGGGCGGTGTCGAGCGAGGTATCGTGCGGCTCGCTGCCGATGGCGGTCGGATAGAAGAGGACCTCCGCGCCCATCAGCATCATCGCGCGCGCGGTTTCAGGATACCATTGATCCCAGCAGATGCCGACCCCGAGCTTCGCGGGGCCATCCCAGACCTTGAATCCGGTGTTGCCGGGGCGGAAGTAGAACTTCTCCTCATAGCCCGGGCCATCGGGGATGTGGCTCTTGCGATAGACGCCCTGGACGGCGCCATCGGGACCGATCATCGCGAGGCTGTTGTAGTAATGCGGCCCATCCGCTTCGAAGAAGCTGGTGGGGATATGGACCTTCAACTCAGCCGCAAGCGACTGCATCGCGCGCACCGCCTTGTGCTCGGCCGTTGGCTTGGCATTGGCGAAAAGACCTTCGTCCTCGACCCGGCAGAAGTATTCGCCTTCGAACAGCTCCGGGGGCAGGATGACCTGCGCACCCTTGGCCGCCGCCTCGCGCACCAGGCGCGAGACATTGGCGATGTTGGCATCGATATCATTCGAGAAGGCGAGCTGAAGCGCGGCGACGGTGATTGCGGTCATGCGCGGCCATGTAGGGAAAGCCGCCGCCGCCCGCCAGCGTTGAAGGAGGTTGGCATCAGAAGATGGTGTAGCCGCCGTCGACGGTGAACGTGTCACCCGTGTGGAAGCGCGAGGCATCGGAGGCGAGATAGACGGCAAGCCCCCCGAAATCCTCCGGCTCTCCCCAGCGGCGCATCGGCACGCGGGTGATCACCTTGTCGTTGAACTTCTGATTGCCCTGCGCGCGGGACGTCATGTCGGTGGCGATCCAGCCGGGGAGTATCGCGTTCGCGCGAATCTCATGCCGGGCATATTCAACCGCGATCCCGCGGATCATCGGCAGCAGGGCGCCCTTGGTTGCGGCATAGGCCTGATTGCGCGGGGCGCCGTGTACCGCCGACGTCGAGGAGGTCGCCAGCAGCGAGCCGCCGATATCGCCGCGTTCAGCACGCTCGGCCATGTGGCGGGCGGCGGCGCGCAACGTCCAGAACACACCATCGAGGTTCACCGCCAGCACGCGGCGCCACAGTTCGGTGGTCATCGAGTGAAAGGATTCGGCACCTTCGCCGATACCGGCATTGGCAGCGACGAAATCGAGCCGACCGAATGTCTCGACCGCGCGGTTGACGCCTTCGTCAACGGCAGCCTCATCGCCGACATCGACACGTTCGACGAGTACGCGCCCGCCATGCGCCGACAGGCGTGCCTCAGCCGCGGCATTCTTCGTCGGGTTGTTTCCCCAGATGACGACATCAGCGCCGGCCTGGGCGAGCGCATCCGCCATGCCGATGCCGATCCCGCCATTCCCGCCGGTGATCAGCGCCACTTTGCCGGTAAGGTCGAATGGGGCGTAAGGCATTGTTCTCTCTCCAGTTGTTTCTGATTCTTGTGGGGATTGGCGGCGCTGCGACCAGCGCGAATGTTGAGGAAGTTGAGGCTCTGGCGCTTTTTTCTCCAACATCTTCAACATTCGCAACGGTGCTGAGAGCCGGGGGGGCGATCACCGCGATGATCATGCCTTGCGCGTGCGATGTAGGACAGCGCCTGGCGCGGACGAAGGAGCGGGCGGGCGTAGGCCAGGAGCAGAGTGGCGATGCCCTGATCGTTTTCCTTCCACCGGGGCACGACGATGTCGGACGGTCAAAGAGCTTGATCTTGATCAATCCATCTGCGGCAGACAAAAAAATAGCGGCCCGAAGGCCGCTATTTCCTTACCAAATCCAAGAAGGACTTAGTTGCTGTCCGAATCGTCGTCCGAGTCGGCAATGATCACGATGCCCGCGATCACGGCAGCAGCCGCGAGAACGGCGACGATCACGCCACCGCCAGCGACCTTCTCACCCTTGGCAGTCGGCGCGCTGGCGCGTGCAGCCTTGGCAACCGAGAGGCTCGAGGCCGAGTTGGCCGGAGCAGCAATCGCCGGAGCGGCTGCCAGCGAAGCAGCGGCAACGGCCGCCATGTAACCACGAAGCTTCATTACGAACTCCCTTTATTGTCCGTCGCACGCCATCTGGCAGAGAATGTGGTGCAACGCAACGTACAAAACACGATGATTCGGGGGTTATTCAACTAAGAAACGACAAATAGGAAGGAAAACGAGCTACAATATCAGTCGTTCCCAGCAACTGGTTGTTGAGTTTCGGTCTGCAGCAGCCAGCGACGGTCGCGCTCGATCCCCAAGGCGGTCAGCCGCCCGCTGCGATAGGCCCCGGTATCGATCCCGATTCGGTTGTCACACTCATGAACCTCTTCGGTAATCGTGTGACCATGTACCACGAACTTGCCGTGGCTTCCGCTGTGGGTGAGGAACGGCCCGCGAATCCAGCGAAGGTCGCTGTTCTGCTGCGCCTCCAGCGGGACTCCCGGTCGGATACCGGCATGCACGAAGACATAGTCGCCCTCGACAATGTAATCATCAAGATTGCGAATGAACGTCATGTGCTCCGCCGGAAGCCGCTTTGCGATCAGCGCCGCCAGCTCGGGCGCTGTTGTCTCCTCGATTTCCTGCGCGGTGAGGCCATAACTCAGCAGGGTTTCCTCCCCGCCGACACGCAGCAGCAAACGCAGTAGATCGGTATCTCCTTCATAGGAGCCGAGAAAGATTTCTTCATGGTTGCCGGCAAGGCAGCGCGTGTCTGAGCGTTCTGCGCACAAGGCGCGGACCCGCTCGACCACGCCGGCCGAATCGGGCCCGCGATCGACCAGATCGCCGAGGAAGATGAGCCCGGTAGACGCGGGGCCGCGCGCAGCATCGTCTGCAGCGATCTGTTCCAGCAGCTGATCGAGAAGATCGAGCCGGCCGTGAATATCGCCAATGGCATAGATGCGGCGCCCCTCGGGCAGTCGCGCCTGGATCGGTTCGGGACGGCGGCGCGAGAGCAAACGCGAAAGCATAGGCAAGCAATTACTTCAGGAAAGCGCGGCCCTTACCTGACGTTCTTCGCGCCCGCAACATGAGCGGAAGGCCTGCATAGATTATACGGCCAGTCGAAGCGGCTCTGCGCTGCGCGGTGGCGGCTGATCCGGCCAGATGCCGCGGGTATCTAGCACCTGCTTCGCCGCGCGTTCCTCAAGCGGAACCGAGCGGAACACATCATGATCGACGAGGACGATCATCAGCGGACAGCGTTCGATCGCGGTGTCGATGTCGATGAGGGCCGCGCCAGTGCCGTCGAATGCGGGCGGCAGGGCGGTCGCGTATGGTTCCACGATCCGCACCCTGCTGCCGAACCGCTGCGCAAGAGTCGCGGCGACCTTGAGCGCGGGGCTTTCCCGAAAGTCATCGATGTTCGCCTTGAACGCGAGGCCGAGGCACGCGACCGGCACGCCCGGGTTCGCTTCGATCAGTGCGGTGGCGCTGACGATGACATGATCGGTCTTGCCGTCGTTCACTTCGCGGGCCGTGCGGATGAGCGGCGTGTTCTGCGGATCGGCGCTGACGAGGAACCAGGGATCGACGGCGATGCAATGGCCGCCGACACCGGGGCCGGGCTGGAGGATGTTGACGCGCGGGTGGCGGTTCGCGAGCCGGATCACTTCCCACACATCGACGCCCATCTTCTCGGCGACGAGGCTGAGCTCGTTGGCGAAGGCGATGTTCACGTCCCGAAAGGCGTTTTCGGTCAGCTTCGTCATCTCGGCGGCGCGCGCATTGGTGGTGACGCAGGCACCACGCACGAAGCGCCGGTAGAAGGTGAGCGCCTTGCGCGCGCAACGCGGCGTGATGCCGCCGATGACGCGATCATTGTCAATGAGTTCGACGAGGATCCGGCCCGGGAGAACGCGTTCCGGGCAATAAGCCACCGCGTAATCGGCGCCGTCGCCGAGGCCGGGGGCACGAAGATCGGGCCGAAGCTTTGCGAGAAGATCGCGCACCTGCTCCGTCGTGCCGACGGGCGAGGTGGATTCGAGGATCACCGTGTCGCCAACCTTGAGCACGGCGGCGACCGTCGTTGCGGCCTTCAGGACATAGCCGATGTTGGGCGAATGGTCCTCTCCGAAGGGCGTGGGCACTGCGATGACGAAGACATCGGCCGGCTCGATTTGGGTCGAGGCGCGCAGATTGCCGCGCGCGACCACACCGGACACGAGGCCGTCCAGGTCGACTTCCTCGATATGCACCTTGCCCGAATTGATCGTCTCGACGACCGAGGAATCAACATCGATGCCGAGCACCTGTGCGCCGGTTCGTGCGATCACGGCGGCGGTGGGCAGGCCGATATAGCCGAGCCCGAGGACGACGACGTTCAATTCAGTTCCCGACAGCATCGGCGACGATCCTTGCGATCCGTTGGCTGGCGTGGCCATCGCCGAACGGATTGTGGGCGCGGGCCATCGCGGCGTAGGCGGCCTTGTCATCGAGAAGAGTGAAGACTTCGGAAACGATCCGATCCTCGTCCGCGCCGATCAGCTTCGCAGTACCGGCGGCGACGCCCTCTGGCCGCTCGGTGGTGTCGCGCATCACGAGCACTGGCTTGCCGAGCGCGGGCGCTTCCTCCTGGACGCCGCCTGAATCCGTGAGCGCGAGATGGCACAGGCCAAGCGCGCGGATGAAGTGCGGGTAATCGAGCGGATCGATACGCGCGACATTGGCATGCTCGCCGAGGATCGTGTCCATCACCGACACGACGTTAGGGTTGGGGTGCATCGGGAAGAGGACGGCCACATCCTCCCGGGCGGCGATGCGCGCGATGGCGCGGGCGATCGACGCCATGCCGCCACCGAAATTCTCCCGCCGGTGGGTGGTGACGAGCACGATCCGCTTGCCGGCGAAGCGGCCGGCGATCGCGTCGAGGCCGGCGGCGAGCGCCGGATCTGCGGCGATGCGATCACCCGTCCAGTGAAGCGCATCGATCACGGTGTTGCCAGTGACGTGGACGGCGGTGCGGACGTTCTCGCGCGCCAAGGCCTCAGCGGCCGTGTCGGTGGGGGCGAAATGGAGGTCGGCGATCGGGGCGACGATGCGGCGGTTCACCTCCTCCGGCCAGGGATGGTAGATGTTGCCGGAACGAAGACCCGCCTCGACATGGGCGACCGGGATCTTGCGGTAATAAGCGGCGAGCGCGCCGCACATGGCGGTGGCGGTATCGCCCTGTACGATGACGCGATCGGGCTGCTCGCGATCGAGCACCTCGCCGATGCCGGTGAGCAACTGGGCGGTGAGGCGATCGAGCGTCTGCCCCGGCTCCATGATGTCGAGGTCCACGTCCGGCGCGAGGCCCGCAATCGCGAGCACCTGATCGAGGAGGCCGCGATGCTGCGCCGTAACGCAGGTGCGGACGACGAGCCCCGGCGTGTCGGCGAGCGCGCGTACCACGGGGAAGAGCTTGATCGCCTCAGGCCGGGTGCCGAAAATAACGAGAACCTTCATGACACCTTTTCGTAGCCGGACAGGTTTAAGGGGCGACTAACCGCAACGGGGCAAATCGTGCTTGCCGCGCGAGCGCCTCGCCTTATTCCTGCGCGCCTCAACAGGGGGAGAAGTCAGCCGATGTCGTCGATCAAGCCGGTACGCAAGGCCGTATTCCCAGTTGCGGGGCTGGGAACGCGCTTCCTGCCGGCGACCAAGGCGATGCCCAAGGAGATGCTGACGGTCGTCGACAAGCCGCTGATCCAATATGCCGTCGAGGAGGCATTGGAGGCGGGGATCGAGCAGATCATCTTCGTCACCGGGCGCGGGAAGGGGGCGCTCGAGGATCATTTCGACATTTCCTACGAGCTTGAGACGACGATGAGGGAGCGCGGCAAGAGCCTCTCCGCGATCGACGGCATCCGCCAGAAACCGGGCTCGCCGGTCTATGTTCGCCAGCAGGAGCCGCTGGGGCTGGGCCATGCCGTTTGGTGCGCGCGGGAGATCGTCGGCGACGAGCCGTTCGCGGTCCTGCTGCCGGATGAATTGATGGTGGGGACGCCGTGCTTCCTGTCGCAGATGGTGGAGGCCTATCAGCGCGTCGGCGGCAATCTGATCGGCGCGCTGGAAGTGGCGCCGGAAGAGACGAGCAAGTACGGCATCATCACCCCCGGCGCTGTCGATGGGCGGCTGACCGAGGTGCTGGAAGTGATCGAGAAGCCGGCGCCGGGTACGGCCCGCTCCAACCTGATGACGCCCGGGCGCTACATCCTGCAACCCGAAGTGATGCGGATCCTCGACAATCCGACGCGCGGCGCGGGCGGCGAGATCCAGCTGACCGACGCCATGGCGCAACTGATCGGCAAGCAGCCGTTCCACGGCTTCACCTTCGACGGGCACCGCTATGACTGCGGCGACAAGGTGGGCTTCATCCAGGCGAACCTGGCGTTGGCGCTGGCGCGTGACGACATCGGCCCGCCGGTGCGTGCCTTCGCGAAGGATCTGCTGAAGTAGGAAGTCGCCTCAGCGCGCCGAGGGACCGCAGGCGGGGCAGGCCGGGTCCTTCGGCAGGCGCACGGTGCGGAAGCGCAGATCGAGCAGATCGAGCAGGATGAGGCGGCCGGCGGCATCTTCGCCGAAGGGGGTGACGGCGCGGATCGCCTCGAGCGCGCCCATGCTGCCGAGCACGCCGGTGACGGGGCCGAGCACGCCCTGCTCGGCGCAATTGCCCTCCTCGCGATCGGGCGAGGTGCCGACGAGGCAGCGGTAGCATGGCTTGTCCGCTTCCCAGCCGCGATAGACCGCCAGCTGACCTTCGAACTGCCCGACCGCGGCGGAGACGAGCGGGATGCGCAGGCCGAGCGCTGCGTCGGCGACGGCAAGGCGGGTGGCGAAATTGTCGCAGCCGTCGAGGACGACGTCGGCACCGGAGAGGAGCGCGGCGGCATTGTCCGGCCCGATTCGGGCGGCGATCACCTGCGTCTCGACATGCGGGTTGAGGGCGCGGGCGGCCTCAGCCGCAGCCTGCGCCTTGGGGCGGCCGACATCGGCGGTGTCGAACAGGATCTGGCGCTGGAGGTTCGACTGGTCGACCGAATCGTCGTCGATGATGACCAGGCGACCGATCCCGGCAGCGGCCAGATAGGCGATCGCCGGGGAGCCGATGCCACCCGCGCCGATTACGGCGACGCAGGCGCGCTTCAGCCGGCGCTGGCCGGCACCGCCGATTTCCTTGAGGATGATCTGCCGGGCGTAACGGGCACGCTCCTCGGCGCCGAGCGTCAGTTCCACGCGAAGACGAGCGCCGCGCGGTACCAGCGATCCTCGCCCGGCGCCGACACATTGTTGCGGGCCATGCGCGACATCACGCCCGAGGCATATTGTTCGACGGTGGGGCAAGCGATCGCCCGCGGCCGCACGCGCCGGACCTGGCCGTTGGCGGCGATCAGCACCGCAAGATCCACCCGGATGCTGCTGTCGGTCGCGGAGCAGCGGCCGGCGCGCACTTCGTCGCGGACGAACTGCGACAGCGGGCGCATGTCAGCGAACGGACGCTGGAGCGGCAGTTCCGGCAGGGCAGCGAAATCCGCCGGGGCCTCCGCCAGCTCCACGGCAGGCGGGGCGGCCGCCGTCACCTGCTCCGGCGCCTGTGCCAGCACGGCAAGTATCGTCGTGAGTGCGATCATCGTCCTGTCGACCCGAAACCTCCGGCGCCGCGATCCGTATCATCGAGTGCCTCGCACTCGTCCAGCCTTGCCTGTAGCACAGGTGCCGGCACCAGCTGCGCGATCCGTTCGCCGCGCCGGACAAGGAAATCTTCCTCGCCAAGGTTCGCGAGGATCACCTTCACTTCGCCGCGATAATCGCTGTCGATCGTGCCCGGCGTGTTCAGGCACGTGATGCCATGCTTGAGCGCAAGACCCGAGCGGGGGCGCACCTGAACCTCATAGCCCGGTGGGATCGCCATCGCGAAGCCGGTTGCGACGGCTTCCCGCTTGCCCGGCGCGAGCGTCAGATCCTCCGCGGCGACCACGTCCATCCCGGCGGCGCCGGCGGTGGCATAAGCGGGAAGCGGGAGCCCAGCGCCATGCGGCAGGCGCAGGATCTGGATCCTGATCGGGTCAGTCATTGTATCTCCGGTTGATAGGCGCGCGAATATGGGCGCGGGCGACGCTTATTACTGTAGCGCAGCCGCGATCTTTGCGGCGAGCCGTTCGGCGACCGCGGCCTTCGGCGCCCGATCCCATGTCTCGACCGCGTCCGCGGAGACGATGTGCACGGTGTTTGCGTCTCCGCCCATGACATCGCCGGAGACATCGTTCGCCACGATCCAATCCGCACCCTTGCGCGCGAGCTTCGCCTGCGCATGCGGCACGACCTGTTGCGTTTCCGCCGCGAAGCCGACCAGCAGGCGCGGGCGCCGATCGCTGCGGCCTAGCGTGGCGAGAATATCCGGGTTCTCGGCCAAAGCGAGCGTCGGCGTCGCCCCGGTGGCCTTCTTGATCTTCTGATCGGCGCTGGACTCCACGCGCCAGTCCGCGACCGCAGCGACCATAACGGCGGCGTCGGCCGGCAGCGCCGCATCCACGGCAGCCGCCATCTCGCGCGCGGTTTCCACGTCGATGCGGGTGACGCCGGCGGGGGTCGGCAGCGTCACCGGACCGGCGATGAGTGATACGCGCGCACCGAGCGCCGCGAGCGCGCCGGCGATGGCGAAGCCCTGCTTTCCGGACGAGCGGTTCGCGATGTAGCGGACGGGATCGATCGGCTCGTGCGTGGGGCCGGCTGTCACGAGCACGTGCTTGCCCGCGAGTGGCTGCGCCCTCGTGTCGTAAATCGAAGCTGCCTCGCGCGGAGCGGCGAGCCGCTCTTCGATCGCGCGGACGATCGCTGCGGGTTCGGGGAGGCGGCCCGGCCCATATTCGCCGCAGGCCATTGCGCCCTCATCCGGCTCCATTACGGTCACGCCGTCCGCGCGAAGCTGTGCGACGTTGCGCTGGGTTGCCGGGTGGAGCCACATGCGCACGTTCATCGCTGGCGCGGCGAGCACCGGCTTGTCGGTCGCGAGCAGCAACGTGGTGGCCAGATCATTGGCGAGGCCGGCGACCATGCGCGCCATCAGATCAGCCGTCGCTGGCGCGACCACGACGAGGTCTGCCTGACGGCTGAGCTGGATATGGCCCATCTCGGCCTCGTCCTTGAGATCCCACAAAGTGGTGTGGACTTCCTCTTCGGACAAAGCGGCAAGCGTCATGGCGGTGACGAAGTGGCTGCCCCCTTCCGTCAGGACGCAGCGCACGCCGTGGCCGGCCTTGCGCAGCAGGCGGATGAGTTCGCAGGCCTTATAGGCCGCGATTCCGCCGCCGACGATCAGGAGTATCCGGCTCATGATGCGGTTCTTGTCACGGTAATGCGGCGCCTGTCGAGCGCAGCGCGGTAGAGATCGCGCAGCCCGTCCGGCACGAAGGCCAGCCCGACGAGCACGACCGGGGCGACCATCATGCCCCAGTAGAAGTTGTTGAGCCGGGCAAAGCCGGCGATCAGGATCCCATAGGCGGCGAGCACCACGGCCATGCGCATCGTCAGCGGATCGCGCGGCACCGTCCAGCCGAACAGCGCCAGCGCAATGACCGGGGCGACCAGCGTGAAGGGGAACACCTCAAGCACCGTCGCGTGACGCAGCGTCATGGCGTAGAACCACAAGCCGTTCAGGCCGGACCAGCCATCGGACACCAGATCAAGCGGGCCCGTGACCTGCGCCACCGCCATAGCGTGAGCGACGACTGCGGCGGCGAACGCCCCGAGGCCCAGGCACCAGCCGAGGAATTCGCGCCGCTGGCCCGTCACGAGCGCGAAGCCCGCCATGACCACGACGTACAGCGCGGCGGTTTCGCGGATCAGCATCGCGATCGTGGCGAGCGCCACCGACGCCACCCACTCGCCGCGGCGGCGCACTGCCAGCGACCAGGCGATCAGCAGCGCCGCCCAGATCTCGTGCGAGGCCGTGAGTTCCGGCTGGACCGAGACGATGAGCCCGCCGGCGAGAAGCAGTGCGGCGACGATGCGCGGCGCCCGATGCGGCAGGATTTCACTGAGGCGCACCAGCCATGCGGTCGCGGTAGCAGCCGCGAGCAACCACAGGAGGAGGATAGTGCCCGCAAGCGGCAGCGTTGCCTGCACCTGCGCCAGCAGCGGCATGCGGAAGGTGACGAAGGGGCGAAGCGGATAACCGGACCGCGCACGCAGTTCGCGCGCCGTGGCCTGATAATAGTCCGCGCCATGGTGCACATCGTCGACGATGGTTTCGTAGAGGGCGAGGTCGGACTCGCTGCCCTTGTTCTCGACCGCAGGTGGCGCGTCGGGCGGCGGGGGCGGCCGGTATGGCTGAATGGTGAGCGCAGCGATCAGCAGGGCGAGGACGACGAGCGCGGCGCGCGCGCGCTTCGCCGGCCAGCCCGCGAAGCGGGACGGCGCGGCAAGCCAGATCGGTCGGCCGGGCGCCGCCGGCATCTCAGCCGATCACCATCCACGTCGCGGCCACGCTGAGCGCAGCGGTGGCGAGCGCCACCGCAGCATAGCGCCAGCCGCCGCCGATGCGGACGATCTCAATCTCGCGCAGCGGCGGGGCAGGGGGCGCGCCGCCGGGCGGGGGGAAGCGGGCCTCGATCCGGCGGACCAGTTCGGGCAACCGATAGAGCGTCTTCACGTCGGCGACGATGCGATCGGCCACCGCGGCTTCCGGCCCCAGCTCGGTGCGGATCCAGTCCTCGACGAACGGCTGCGCCGTGTCCCACAGGTTGATATCGGGATCGAGCGCGGTGGCGACGCCCTCCACCATCACCATCGTCTTCTGCAGCAGCAGGAGGTGCGGCTGGGTGACCATGTCGAAATCGCGCGTGATCGAGAAGAGGCTGTCCAGCATCATCCCGATCGACATGTCCTTCACCGGCAGGCCGCGCATCGGCTCGCCCACGGCGCGCAGCGCCGTCGCGAACTCTGCGACGTCGTGGTGCGCCGGCACATATTGCGCCTCGAAGTGGATTTCGGCGACGCGGCGGTAGTTGCCGGTGATGAGGCCGTAGAGGATTTCGGCCAGCCAGATGCGCGCGCGGCGATCGATGCGGCCCATGATGCCGAAATCGATCGCGGCGATGCGGTTGCCCGGCAATGCGAAGAGATTGCCCTGATGGAGATCGGCGTGGAAGAATCCCTCGGCGATCGCCTGGCGCAGGAAGGCGTGCACCAGCGTCTTGGCGAGGAGCGGCAGGTCATAGCCGGCCTCGACGAGCGCAGCGCGGTTCGACAGTTTGATGCCGTCGACCCATTCGAGCGTCAGCACCTTGCCGGACGTGCGGGGCCAGTCGATCGCGGGAACGTGGAAGGCAGGCTCCGCCGTCATCGCCTCGGCAAGCTCGCTGGCGGAAGCGGCCTCGCGGCGGAGATCGAGTTCGCGCGCCGTCCAGCGCTTGAAGGTGGCGATCACGAGGCGCGGCTGGAGCCGTGCGATCTCGCCGCCGCCACCGCGACGGTCCTGTGCCTCGATCTGGGCGGCGGCCCATTCGTAGGTTTCGATCGCGCGGGCGAACTCTTCCTCGACGCCGGGACGCAGCACCTTCACCGCGACCGCGCGGCCATCGGTGGTGATGGCGCGGTGGACCTGCGCGATCGAGGCAGCGCCGACCGGCACCGGATCGAAGCTGGAGAACATCGCCTCGATCGGACGGCCGAGGCTGGTCTCGATCTGCGGACGGATCGCCTCGAACGGAAGCGGCGGCAGCGCATCCTGCAGGCGGAAGAGATCGAGCGCGGCCTCGTCACCGACGATGTCGGGGCGGGTGGCGAGCGTCTGGCCGAACTTGATCGCGGCGGGGCCGAGCGCCTCGAAGGCGTCGGCGTAGCGCGGCTGATCGGGCACCGAGGCACCGACGCGCGCTAGGCGCACGAGGCGGCGGACGCGGGGCGGGGTGTTGGGATCGCGTTCCAGGCCCCTCAGGGCACCGTGGCGCGCGAGCGTGCGGCCCCAGGTGAGCAGCCGCCAGCTATGGACGAGCGGGTGGGTCAACGGGCGCCAGCGCCCCCAAGCAGCGGGGAATGCATCAGATTTTCCAGCCGCTGTGGATCGCGACGAGGCCGCCGAGCAGCGGCTCCACCTTCGTCTGCACGAAGCCGGCGTCGCGAATCATGCCTTCAAAGGTGGGCATATCCGGAAAACGACGGATCGATTCGATCAGATAACGGTAGCTGTCGGCATCCTGCGCGAGCATCTGGCCGAGTTTTGGCACCAGATGGTGCGAATAGGCATCGTACGCTTCCTTGAACCCCGGCCAGGTGGTCGTCGAGAATTCGAGGCAGAAGAAACGGCCGCCGCGGCGAAGCACGCGGTGCGCCTCCCGTAGCGCCGCCGGAATGTCCGTCACGTTCCGGATGCCGAAGGCGATGGTGTAGGCATCGAAGAACTTGTCGGGGAAGGTCAGCACTTCCGCATTGGCTTCCGTCCAGACGAGGCCGTCGATGCCGCGCTCCTGCGCGCGCTTCATGCCGACTTCGAGCATGGCGGGGTTGATGTCCGCCACCGTCACCGAGGCGCCCGATTGCTGGAGGCGGAAGGCGATGTCGCCGGTTCCGCCGGCCATGTCGAGGATCTCCTCGCCGGCGCGCGGCTTGACCCGGCGCACGAAGCGATCTTTCCACAAACGGTGCATGCCGGCCGACATGGCATCGTTCATCAGATCGTAGCGGCTGGCGACATTGGTGAAGACGCCGCCGACGCGCGCGGTCTTCTCCGTGGCGGGGATGTCTTCGTAGCCGAAGGAGACGGTTTCGCTCATGTGCGCGGCTCTAGCGGGGCGCAGGGCGGGGGGCTAGGGGCGTTACGTGCCTGAGCTACCCGAAGTCGAAACCACCGTGAGGGGCCTGCGCCCGGTGCTGGACGGCGCGACCGTCGCCGCGATCGAGACGAGGCGCGGCGACCTGCGCCGGCCATTCCCGCCGGAACTCCGCCAGGTGATGACCGGCGCCCGTATCACAAGTCTCGCGCGGCGCGCCAAATACGGCCTGATCGATACCGATCGCGGGCAGACGATGATCTTCCACCTCGGCATGTCGGGGCGGTGGCGGGTGGATCCGAGCGAACTGCTGCCGCACGACCATCTGGTGATCGACACCACGGCCGGGCGGCGCGTGGCGCTGAACGATCCGCGGCGGTTCGGATCGGTCGACCTGTGGCCCACCGCCGAGCTGCCCGCGTTCCCGGCCTTCGCGGCGCTGGGGCCCGAGCCGCTGGGGCCGGAACTGACCGGCGCGTACCTGCACGAGGCGCTGGCCGGGCGGCGAGCGTCCATCAAGCTGATGCTGCTCGACCAGCGGATCGTGGCCGGGCTGGGCAATATCTACGTCTGCGAGGCGCTGTATCTGGCGCGAATCTCCCCCAAGCGCGCCGCCGGGCGAATCAGCCGGGCGCGGCTCGACCGGCTGGTGGACGCGATCCGCGCGGTGCTGCTGTCGGCGATCGAGGCGGGCGGATCGACGCTTCGCGATTATGCCCGGCCGGACGGCGAACTGGGCTATTTCTCCAAGCAATTCGCAGTCTATGGCCGGGAAGGAGAGCCTTGTGCGTGCGGCGGCACGGTGCAGCGATATGCAGAAGGCGGACGATCAACCTTCTGGTGCCCGGCCTGCCAGCGCAGTTGACCATTTGCGGCATTGGCGTTAAGTGGCGCGACTTCTAGGGCGATGGGTGTTCCCGCCGCCCTTTTTTCATCGACCGATATTTCGAGGACTGTAAATGGCGAACACGCCGCAAGCGAAGAAGCGCATCCGCCGCAACCAGCGCCGGGCCGAGATCAATGGTGCGCGCGTGAGCCGCATCCGCACCTTCGTGAAGAAGGTGGAGGCAGCGCTCGCAGCGGGTGACAAGACGGCGGCATCGGCGGCCCTCGCCGCGGTCCAGCCGGAGCTGCAGCGCGGCGTTGCGCGCGGCGTGCTTCATCGCAACACCGCCAGCCGCAAGTTCTCGCGCCTGACCAAGCGTCTGTCGGCTCTCGCCTGACGAACGCGCAGCGCCGCGACTCGCGGCGCGGCAGGACACGACATCGGGCCGGGCGATCTTCGGATCGCCTGGCTTTTTGTCGTTCGGGGGGCGCCCGACGGACTGAGAGGCAGAAGCGTCATCCCGGACCAGGCCTGGGATCACGAGACGGCGCCCCCGTTAATCGACCAGCGACTCGGCACTGGAGCGCAGCAGCGCCAGCAGCCCTTCCAGCGAATAGGGTTTGCGCAGGAAGCCGAAGCCGTGGTCACCTTCTTCGGCGAGCACGTGGCTGTAGCCGCTGGTGAGCACGACCTGGAGGCCGGGCCAGCGGTCGGCGATGGTTCGCGCCAGATCGAGGCCGTTGATCCCCGGCATCACGACATCAGTGAAAACGAGATCGAACTTGTCCGCCGAGGTCTCGAGCAGCCCGAGCGCCATTTCGCCGTTCTGCGCCCAGGTGACGATCTGGCCGATCTCTTCCAGCAGGCCGCGGGCGAACTGGCCCACCACTTCATTGTCCTCGACCAGAAGGACGCGAAGGGTGCGCAGCGTGCCGAGGCGGGCCGGCTGGAACGGCGCCGCGGCGGCAATCTGATCGGCGCGGGCGACCGGCAGATAGAGCGTGAAGACGGTGCCGATGCCGATCCGGCTCTCGACGTCGATCTCGCCGCCCGATTGCTTGGCGAAGCCGTGCACCTGGCTGAGGCCGAGGCCGGTGCCCTTGTTCAGCCCCTTCGTGGTGAAGAAGGGTTCGAAGATGTGCTTGATCGTTTCCGCGGCGATCCCGCTGCCATTGTCGGCGACCGTGACCGCGACGAACTTGCCAGCCGCGCCAGCGTGGCCGCGGACGCGCGGCAAGGCATCCACGGTCGCAGCCTTGATGGTCAACTCTCCGCCCGCGGGCATGGCGTCTCGCGCGTTGATGACGAGGTTCAGCAGCGCGGTTTCGAACTGGTTGAGATCCGCGTTGACGATGCCTTCGCCGTCGGCATCGATGGTGATGCGGATCAGCGGGCCGACGCTGGTCTCCATCATCTGCTGGAGACCGACGACCCGCTGCGCGACGTCAAAGATCTCGGGCTTCAGCGGCTGACGGCGCGCGAACGCGAGCAGCTGCGACGTTAGGGCGGCGGCGCGATCGGCCGTGTCGGCGATGGCGCTGATGTAGCGATCCCGCTTGTCGGTCGGGAGACTGGGCAGCTTGAGCAGGTCAGCCGATGAGCGGATCACCGTCAGCATATTGTTGAAATCATGCGCGACGCCGCCGGTCAGGCGGCCGACCGCCTCCATCTTCTGCGCCTGGGCCATGGCTTCACGGGCGCGTTCCACCTCCTGCTGCGCCTGCCATCGTTCGGTGAGATCGCGTGTCACCTTGGCGAAGCCGATGAGCTTGCCGGAATCGTAGATAGGATCGATCAGCACGCCGGCGCGAAAGCGCGTGCCATCCTTGCGGACGCGCCATGCCTCGACCTCATATTTACCCGCTTCGCGGGCGGTGCGCAGCGCGCGCTCCGGCTCGCCGGCCTGGCGATCCTCTTCGGTATAGAAGTTGGAGAAATGCTGGCCGATGATCTCGTCAGCCGAATAGCCCTTGATCGCCTGCGCGCCCGGATTCCAGTTCGTCACATACCCATTCTGGTCGAGCATGTAGATGGCGTAATCCTTCACGCCCTGCACGAGCAGGCGGAAGCGCTGTTCGCTGGCGATGAGCTTCTTCTGCGCCTCGCGCTTGTCGGTGATGTCGCGGGTGACCTTGGCGAAGCCCAAGAGGTTGCCGTCGTCGTCGATCACCGGATCGATCACCACGCTGGTCCAGAAGCGGGTGCCGTCCTTGCGCACGCGCCACCCTTCCGCCTCGAAGGTGCCGCACTCCGCCGCCGTCTTCAGCGCCCGGGCGGGGAGGCCGATCGCACGATCCTCCTCCGTATAGAAGCGCGAGAAATGCTGCCCGATGATCTCCTGAGCGGTATAGCCCTTGAAACGGGCGGCGCCGGCGTTCCAGCTGGCGACGTTGCCATCACGATCGAGCAGGTAGATGGCGTAGTCCTTCACCGCGTTCACTAGCAATTCGAAGCGGCGATCGCCGCCCACGGCATCAAGACTGGGTTGGTGCGTCAAAGAAGCTCTCGATGGTAGGTCGAACCTGCGACCGACGGTGAAGTGCCGAACGGGCCCGGCACAGTGCCGCCAATCGGGGGCGGACGCTAGCCTGCGTGAGAGGGTGTTTCACTAGCGCAGATTAAGGCGTGCGCTGCGCTGCGACACTGCGCGGCATCCGGGCCTGTGCGGCGTCGCGGCGCGTATGCGCCGGGCCGTTGTCGCGCGAAAGCAGCGAGCGGATTTGTTGCGTTACCGGCGAAGACTTTCCGCTGCGCATGTAAATGTTGGCGAAGGACACAAGCGCCTCGGTTAAGTGACTATATGGCAACATCGCGTCACAATTCGTTCATGGTCGACCACGGGGCAGATTGCCGCGGCGCAGCGAGGAGCGCAGCATCTGGGCAGAGGGAAGCACGTCAAGCAACGGGGGTACCCGAATGAAGACTTGGTTCACGACGGCAAGTGCAGGCGCGATCGCAGCGATCTTCCTCTTGCCCAGCGGCGCAGCGGCCCAGGCAGCGCCTCAAGATACGCCCGCAGATCAAGCCGCAGAAAGCGGATCCGACATTGTCGTGACGGGATCACGCATTCGCCGCGATCCGCTGGATAATCCATCCCCCGTGGTGACGGTGGACGAAGCGGCGATCGCGAAGACCGGCCTGTCCTCGATCGCGGACGTGCTGCAGCGGCTCCCCGCCTCGTCCGGCGGATTGAACACCAAGTTCAACAATTCGGGCAATCTCGGCAGCCCACCGGACGGTGGCGGCGTCGGCGCCGGTTCGGCAGGGATCGACCTGCGCTATCTGGGCTCCAAGCGCACGCTCGTGCTGGTCGATGGCCTGCGGTACGTGAACGGATCTAGCGCGAGCGGCATTCCCGGATCGGTCGACCTCAATTCCATTCCGGACGTGATGATCCAGCGGGTCGAGGTGCTGCAATCCGCCGCATCCGCCCTGTACGGGTCGGACGCGATCGGCGGCGTCGTCAACATCATCACGCGATCGGGGCAGAAGGGCTTTCGCGCGATGGCGCAATATGGCCAATATCTGTCCGAAGGCGACGGTGAGACGCAGAATTACCATCTGAGCTGGGGCGGCGGCTCCGGCGGACTGAAGGTGGATGCGGGCGCCTTCTACACCAAGCAGGATTCGGTGCGCGCGGCCGATCGGGGGATCTCGCAATTCCCCAACCCCGGGCAGACGAGTTGCACCGATCCGATCGGCGGTTGTTCGAGCTTCAGCGCGCTCGGCCGCTTCCTGGTCAACGGCCAGGACATCACCTTGCGCGCGCCGGTGCTGACGGGCCGTCCCGTCTATGATCCGACGCTGGCCACGGGCGACTTCCGCGCCTTCACCGCGGCGGACCGGTTCAACTTCGCGCCCTATAATTACTTCCTGACGCCGAACGAGCGGTACGGCGCGTTCCTGAACGCGCGCGCCGAGTTCACCGACGCGTTCAACCTGCAGCTGCGCACGGTGTGGAACCATCGCAAGTCGCAGAACCAGGCGGCGTTCCTGCCGCTGGGCATCGGGCCGGACGTGGGCAACGGCAACCTGCTCGATACGCTCTCGATCGACGCCACCAATCCGTACAATCCGTTCGGCGTCACGCTGATCCCGGGGCAGAATTACACCGCCATCTTCCGCCGCCTGATCGAGGCGGGTCAGCGCACCTATTCGCAGAGCGTCGACACATGGTCCGTCACCGCGACGGCGGACGGCAAGTTCGAGCTGTTCGGCCGCAACTGGTATTATGACGCGAACGCCGTGTTCGGCTTCAACAATGCGCACCAGCTGTTCACCGGCAACATCAACGCGGCGCGGCTGCAGCAGGCGCTGGGGCCGGTGAGCCAGTGCACCGGCGAATGCGTGCCGTTCAACTTCTTCGGCGGTGTCGGCTCCGTCACGCCGCAGATGCTGGGCTTCATCGGCTTCGACGAACGATCGCGCAGCGAGCAGCGGCTGACCGACTATACGCTGAACGTGTCGGGCGAATTGTTCGACCTGCCGGGCGGCGCGGTGGGGCTGGCCTTCGGTTACGAGCATCGCGACCAGTTCGGCAGCTTCAACCCCGATCCGATCATCCAGGCCGGGCTGGGCGCTGACATCCCGGCGCAGGCCGCGCGCGGATCGTTCAACGTCGACGAGGTCTATGGCGAGCTTCGCGTGCCGCTGATCCGCGACACGCCGTTCCTGAACCTGGTGGAGCTGAACGGCGCGGTGCGGCACTCCGACTTCTCGACCTTCGGCGGGAATACGACGCTGAGCGGCGGGGCGTTGTGGAAGCCGGTGGCGGACCTCTTGCTGCGCGGCCAATATGCCGAAAGCTATCGCGCGGCGTCGATCGGCGAGCTGTTCGGCGCGCGGTCCCGCTTCGATCAGCCGCTGGCGGACCCGTGCAGCAACATCGCCGGATCGCCCTACCAGACATCGGCGACGGTGCGGGCGAATTGCGCCGCCAATGGCGTGCCGGCGAACGGCAGCTATGCCGAGCCGACCGGCCAGTTGCCAGTGATCACCGGCGGCAACCGCGAACTGCAGCCGGAAACGGCGCGGACGTGGCTGTTCGGCGGCGCCTACAGCCCGGAATGGGCGCGCAGCGGCTTCTTCCGCTCGCTCAGCCTCGAGGTGAATTACTATGACATCAAGGTGAAGGGAGCGATCACCTCGATCCCGGCGGACGTGCTGCTCAGCCGCTGCGCCGAGATCGGGGATCCCTTGTCCTGCGCGGCCGTGGTGCGAGCGCCGAGCGGCTTCATCACGTCGATCAACGGTGTGCTGCTGAACACCAGCGGGCTGCGCACGCGCGGGCTCGACCTCACCTTCCTCGCCCGCACGCGGGAGACGGGGGCCGGCACCTTCGGCCTCTCGATCAGCGGCAATTACCTGCTGAAGTACGAGGAGGAGGTGCCCGCCACCGCCGGCGTCACGGTGATCGATTACACCGGCACCGAGCGCGGCAGCCCCGACCAGGCTTACCCCCGCTTCAAGGGGCAGGCGACGCTGGACTGGGACATCGGCCCGGTCGCGGCGGCGTTCACCGGCCGCTACATCGACGACGTGCGCGAGATTGCGGATGGCAACAAGCTGAAGAGCCGCTTCTACGGCGACGTGCAACTGACCTTCCGCCCGAGCTGGCTGAACCAGCAGCTGGGGCTGACGCTGGGCATCAACAATGTGTTCGATACCGACCCGCCGGGCTGCTTCTCGTGCAGCCTCAACAATTACGATCCGACGACCTACGACGTGCCTGGCCGTTTCGGCTATGCGCGGCTGAGCTACGGGTTCTGACGGGGCGGCCGGGAGGGCGCCGGGCGGCGTCCTCCCTCTCCCGCGGTTTGGCGGACTGGGCTCGCCTTGGCTGCGACGGTGGGGCAGGGGCGAGGCTCACACCATCCGGAGGGCCGCGTGCGCCACATTCTGCTGATCTATGACCTGGCGCCTGATTATCTGGCGCGGCGCGGGCAGTTCCGCGAGGCGCATCTCGCGCTGGCGTGGGAAGCGGCCGATGAGGGCGCGCTGGTGCTGGGCGGCGCGATCGGCGATCCGGTGGAATCCGCGCTGCTGCTGTTCACCGACGAAGCGCGAGCAGCCGCCTTCGCCGCGGCGGATCCTTACGTGCGCGAGGGGCTGGTGACCGGATGGCGGACAGTACCGTGGACGACGGTGGTGGGCGAGCGCGCGGCGACGCCGATCCGGCCGCACGGCGGCTGACGGGCCACGACGTGGCTCAGCGCGGCGGGCCGACGAGCGTCCTGGTGAAGGCAGCGGGCTGGCAGTCGCCACCGGAAGGCTGCACGCAGCGCAGCGGCAGGACCTGGGCGTAAGCGGGCGTACGTGCGAGGCCGCGGATCTGTTCGAGCGACTGGCCGCGGAAAAAGGCGACGACGCGGCTCTGGCCACCGGGGCCACGGAGCGTCGCGAAGCCGATCCCCGCGCCGAACGAGGGGAAATCGGCAGCGAAGCCCGGGATCTTCCAGTGGAGGCCGAGGTCGCCGGCAAGGCTGGCGATGGTGCCGTCGTGGCCGACGATGACGGTGAGGCGTGCCGGTTGCGAGGGGGAGAGGGCGAGGGCCATGCGGCGTTTGAGCGTTCCGATCTCGAGGCTCGACAGATACGGCGGCCGAACGGTGATCTGGTAGGGGACGTTCACCAGCGTGGTCAGAGCGGTGATGTCCGCCCCCGTGGCGCGGCCCCAGCCCACCCGCGACGCCGGCCAGCCATTGGCATATTGCAGCAGAAGCGCGGACGATGCCTTCGCGGCGCGTTCGATCGATCCGTGAACGCGCGGGGGGCGGCTGGTGGTCGCCGGCTCCAGTGTGGATCCTCCGCGGATGCCGCAATCGGCTGCGCTGCTGCCGCATAGGATCCGGTTCAGCCGCGCCAGCAGCGGCTGGAGGCGCCGGTCCCATGCTGCAAGGCCGCCCTTGCCGATCGCGGCTCGCGCCGCTGCGTCGGCACGCGCAGGATCGACCACGAGGTTGCGATTGGCCGCCGAGGGAAAGAGCGGATCGGGCTGGCCGAGCGGCTTGTGCACCGTCGCGAGCGCACAGCCAGGTGCGACATTGGCGGCATATACCTGCGCCGTGCGAATGGTGCGTTCGAAGCTGTTGGCGAGGATCGCGACGCGGCCAGCAGCCGGGCAGCCGTTCGCCGGAACAAGCCCGTAGCGACGCAGCCAGAGGCGGTCAGAGGCCGCGAGCAGCGCGATGGCCCGGGCGCCATGATCCGTGAGCAAGCCGCGTGTATCGGGCCAGCCTGGCCAGGGGGCGGGGAGCCCGGGGATCGCTGGCGGCGCCGCGTCCGGCGAGCGCACGCCGTGCCGCATGAGGATCACCATGCGCTCAACCTGCCATCCGCGGGGAAGCGCGAAGGGCGCTACACTACCAGCCGTGCCATCTGTGCGTGGAGCCGCCGACAGGGCGGCCGGTGTGGCAAGCGCGAATGCGGCGAGCAGCGGGGCGATGAGGCGGCGGAGATGGTTCACGGTTGGGGGCGCGCCTTCGTTGTTGTGGGTGGAGGATACGTGCCGATGCCCAGGGAGGATAGGAGGCATAGGTGCCCCGCGGAACGCAGCTCTCAGGCGGCGTAGGTAGTGCAAAGGCTGGGGGTTGCGCCGGGTGAGGCGTTCAGTGTTTCGGCCTCCCGCTCGCGGACCGAGAAGGACGCTTCGGAGCGAAGCGTCTGTGCGCCGAGCAGCGCGTCGGAGATGATCGGCTGGTACGCGTAGGTCACCTCCACGAAGATCATCGCCGATCCGTCGGTGGCGGCGATCTGCCGGCCTGGCATGCCCATCGCCTGGAGCGATCCGTCCGTGCGTCCCTTGCCTTCCGTACCGTAGCGCGGCTGCGAATCCTGCGTGTTGAGCGCGCCGGTGCAGCGCTGCCACAGGATCCGCTGGCCCTTGGCGCTGTTGGTGAGGCCGTTCGGCACGACGTCGCTGATCACGATGCGGCCACGCTGAGCAAAGCCCATCTGATCGCCGACGATCTTGCCGCCGAGCAGCACTTCGTTGACGTCCGCCTCGTTGATCGAATCGCGCACGCGCGCCGCATTGTCCGCGGTGGTCGCCGCGATCTGGTGCACGCGCAGCATGGCGAGGCCGTAATTGGCGATCTCCAGACCGTAGAGGATGATGGTCAGGACGAGCGGAAGCGCGAGCGCGAACTCGATCAGGGCGAGGCCGCGCGTGTTGTCCTTCAGCCGCCGCAGCATGGCGCGCACCACCATCACGGGCACCGGATCGTCGGCATCGCGCGGGACGTGAAGGGCTGGTTGCGCAGCACCGTCGACGCGCTGATCGTCTGCGTCCGGCCCCAGCCCAAGAGGCCGTTGACCGGCATGATGTTTGGGTATTCGACACGCACGGTATAGCGCACGATGTCGTCGGCCGTACCCAGGCCGGAATTCGACACAACATCATATTGATTGTTGTTGTTCGCGTCTTCGTAACAATCGTCGGCGGCGTCGTAGATGCCGTTGTTGTTCTTGTCGAAGGTAAGCTTCTCGGGCTTTCCGACATTGGTGAAGTTGTAGAAGCTCTCCTTCTTGATCTCCTTCACATTGGCAGCGTTGGACAGCATCGCGACGCGATCCTTGATGATCTGATCGATCTGGTCGCCGGTCTGATCGCCCACGGTGGCGCGGCGCGAGGCTTCGAGCAGGGCACCCTGCAGGATCGAGTTCAGATAGACGCGATAGCCAAGCTCGAACCCCGCCGCGAGCAGGGTGCAGACGACAGGGATGATCAGCGCGAATTCGAGGATCGTCGCGCCGCGCGTGTCCGAAGCGAGCCGGCGCATCACTGGCTGAGCCTCAGCGAGCCGATCTTCGAGCCGATCTCCTGAAACTTTGCGATCAGCGCGGCATTGGTGGAGAGGCCCGAGGCCTGTTCCGGCTTCGAGGCGCAGTTCTGCATGTCCGCCGTCAGCGTGGTGGCGAAGGCGATCACCCAGATCTCGGTACCGGTGGCCTTGGCCGCGTTGCACGCCATGCGGAACCGCTGAAGGTGGCGGTTCATCTGGTTGCTAGCGCCGTTGGTCACGCGCTTGTCGAGGGACTCGATGCCGTAGGTGGAGTAGGTGTCGCTCGGCGACATATCACCATCTGTCATGAAGATGATGTATCGCTTCACGCCGAACCCACGCAGCTTCACCGGATTGTCAGGCGTGGTGAGATCGTTGGTTTCTTCGGGCGTGGCGCCGAAGATTCCTTTAGGCGAGATGAACCGCGCGCCCCAGATCATGCCGATATCGTGGTAGGTACTGCCGATTGCCGTCAGGCCATCGACGTAATTGTCGAACGAAGCCTTGTTATTGTAGTAATTCTGCAGCCGGCGCGACGCGGTGGGGCAATAGAAATCGTTGTTGATGACGCTGGTCGAGGCGCCGGGGCGGAATTCGGTGTCCGGCCAGGACGGGCGCCAGCGGGTAGCGTCGTTATACGGGATCAAGTTTATATCGAGGTCGTAGGCCGACGCCGGCGCACTGGTGGCGCTGCCGCCGTTGATCGTCACTGGGTCCGTATCGCGTTCCTCGATGCAACCCGCCCAGCGCGTGGAATTCCTGTCAATACTGGCAAGGTATGGTGTACCACCTGCGAGATAGGTGGTCAGATCATGTCGGACCGGCCCATAGGTGTAGCCCGATAGAACCTGGTCCTGGAACGTGCAGGTCTTGATCAGCCCGAACCAGGACGTCGAGTACACGCCCCCCTGAGACTCGCACGCGGCGCGGCTCGTCGTCGACTCGGTACGGGGTTGGGTCGTGTAAACAGGGCTACGCGACTGGTAGATCCAACTGTTCACAAAATACGACGAGTTCTTCTGATAGACGGCCTGCCCTACGTTCACGTTGCTCGAGTAGTTGACGAACCCATAGCGCAGCCGGAGGTTGTTCTCGGCAAGCTGGACCTGCGCCGGTTCAAGCGTCGTGTAGAGCGATTTCGCGGCGGACTTGAGGGCCTGCAGCTTGGAGCCGGACTGACTGACATTGCCGCAATTGCCGCTCACGCCCGGGGCACAGTTCATCGACCCGGAGAGGTCGAAGACCAGCACGATATCAGTGTTCACAAAGTCCTGCGTCGCGGAGCAGGATGCGGTGATCGGCAGCGTCTCGAAGCCGAACATCTTCATGATCGTGGTGGGTACGGTCGTTTCCGATTGGATCCGCAGCGTGCCGAGCGTCGGCACCGTCATGGCGAGCGTATAGGACGCGGACTGGAACTGGCCCCGCGGGAAGTTAAACTCGAAGTATTTGGTCGCTTCGTCGCGTACTGCCGGCGACACCGTAGTGCCCGCGAGCAGGCGTCGCCCGGCGAGGGCGCCGGCGTCGCACGCCTGTCGGAAGCGGTTCTGCGCGACATAGGCGCGCGTCATGTCCACGCCCGAGCCGATGATCGCGCACAGCGGGATCATCGCGGCGGCCATGATCGCCAGCGTGTTGCCGGCCTTGTCTCGGGCCAGCCGCGACACGAAAGCCGCGAGTTTCCTGAGATTCAACATTATCATAAGCCTGAGTGGCTGGATGCCGCCGGGCGGCTAAATAACCTTGAATCTTTATGGTGAACGAAGGGTAGCCAAGCTTGAGGGTAGCGCTCTCGCGCCCGACAAGCGCCGCGACCGTGTTGATCAGGCCGCGATCAGAACTGAGGCGCGCCCGTCGGCAAATCAGCGTCCATTTCGTTCAGAATGGCTCCGGCGGCCGCTATCATCTGGGCGTGGTGTCACCGACGGGATGCGGGGACTGGAAGTCGGCCGTCTTGGTGAGCACGACCGATAGTGGACATGCGCCAATCCGTCCGTAGGCGCGAAGAGATGTGTCTTACGACAGCCCTTCAGACGCGCGTAGCAAGCGTGTGGAGCCGGCACGAATGTCGGCTAGATCAAGGCAGTCACGTCGGCTTGTGACTTCCTTTATGCTTTTTTTGGCGTCTCGTTGATGCGCCGCCAACCGAGCTGTGCGGAGGCGAAGCCGCGCCAGTTGGCGATCGCCGCATCGACCGGCGCCAGCGCACGGCCCGACAGGATGGAGGATGCGAAAATCACGCCGCCGCTCGCCTTGCCGTCGATGACGAGCAGCGCACCCACTGTGAGAATCAGCGACTGGAGAAGCAGGCGAAAGATCTTGCTGATGCCGCCGAGCGTGCCGACCGTGCGGCTCAACTTGTCGTTGGCGGCCAGGAACAGACCGTTCACCGTCAGCCAGCGTTCGCGCATCCGATTGCGCATGCCGAGCGCGGTCAGCACTTCGGCATGGCGGACGTTGGATTCTGCCATGCCGCTGCGCACGGCGCCGATCTGCGATAGTTGGGCGATCGGCTCTCGCGTTCGACGATCGGTGATGATGGTAAGCGCGATGAGGATGATCGAGCCGAGCAGCGCGGTCACACCCAGCCAATAGTGCAGCAGGAACAGGATGCCGAGGAAAAACAAGATCCACGGCAGGTCGATCAGCGCTGCCGGCCCGCCGGAGGTCAGGAACGAGCGGATTTGGTCAAGGTCGCGCATCGGGATCAGCCCGTCGCCGAACTGCCTGCCGCCGTGCATCGCATTATCCGAAATGATCCGCTGGACTTCGGGCGCCAGTTCGCGATCGATGGCGCTGCCCACGTCTGCGAGGATGCGCGTGCGCATCGTATCGAACATGCCTTGGAATAGATAGACAACGCAGACCATCGCCAAAAGGCTGAACAGCGTCGGAAGACTGTGACTCGGCAGCACCGAATCATAGACCATCATCATGTAGATCGAGCCGCCGAGAAGCAGCACGTTCAGCACCGCGCTCAGTATTCCAACCGTTACGAATGCGGTCTTGTAACGGGCAACTGCCTCGCCAAGCCGCGATCGGCTCGGCCCCCCCGCGATCGACGCCATCTCAACTGATCCCACCCCGGCCGGATCATCCCCGCGGTTCGCGTTGACTGACTCGACAACAGCCTGGTTCGTATCACGCTGCGCCCCGCCTCTACCAGAGACTCATGGCGCCCCAAAACGGGTCAGGATGCAGCGCAGGCGTGTGGAACCATGGATATTCCAGCAGGTAGGCCGGGTGCAGGTGAATAGGTCTGTCACGCCGACCGGAACGAAATGCTAGCCATCCAGCGGTAGTTCGCCCCGATCAAGGAAGAGAGGCGGCGGACGAGCACCTTCATGATCAAGCCCGTCGCGACCGGCCGCACATCGGCAGCATCGGCTTCAACTCCGGCGATACAGCGGCTGCCAAATCTGTTCGGCGCCGCGGCCGTTCCGGCCATTACGATTTCGCGATGTTCCGGGCGGACCAGGGCCGACGTTATGCGGCCGAAGTGAAAGTCTCACTTCTTCTTAAAGACTTCAACTTGCGAGGCGCGATCGATGGGACGCCCGGTTCACGTCCACGTCCTGCTAAAGAACCCTGCAGGCGCGTGCTTAGGAGTGGCTCAGTTAAATTGCAGACGCGCTTTTATGATCTGTTGAGGGCGACTGCCTGATACTACGGTAAGTTGGCAAGAGCACGGAAAATCGCCCGCCGGCCCAGCTGAGCGCATGATCGGAGGAGAGGCATTCCGAGGTCGGATGCAGCTTTCAGACAGGGGCAGAAATCCGCCGCTGGTGACCCCTACGGGACTCGAACCCGTGTTTTCGCCGTGAGAGGGCGACGTCCTAGACCGCTAGACGAAGGGGCCGTGCGAAGCGGAAGCGCGCCTCTACGGGGGTGGCGCCGGGTCGTCAACCCGGCGCGGCACCTTATTCGATCAGGCCGCGACCTTGCGGCGCTCGGCCATCTCGGCGTTCAGCATTTCTGCCAGCAGGAACGCCAATTCCAGGCTCTGGCTGGCATTGAGGCGCGGGTCGCAATGGGTGTGATAGCGATCCGCCAGGCTTTGCTCGGTCACGTCCACGGCGCCGCCGGTGCATTCGGTGACGTTCTGGCCCGTCATCTCGGCATGGATGCCGCCTGCATGCGTGCCTTCGGCGCGGTGAATCGCGAAGAAGCCGCGCACTTCGGCGAGGATACGGTCGAACGGCCGCGTCTTGTAGCCGTTGGCGGCCTTCACGACGTTGCCGTGCATCGGATCGCAGCTCCAAACCACCGGGTGACCTTCGCGCGTGACGGCGCGCAGCAGCTTGGGGAAGGCGGCTTCGATCTTGTCATGGCCGTAGCGGGTGATCAGCGTGATGCGCCCGGGAACGCGGCCCGGATTGAGCGTGTCGAGCAGGCGCAGCAGCACGTCCGGCTCAAGGCTAGGGCCGCACTTCAGGCCGATCGGATTGCCGATGCCGCGCAGGAACTCGACATGCGCCGAACCCTCGAAGCGCGTGCGATCGCCGATCCACAGGAAGTGCGCGGACGTATCGTACCAGTCGCCGGTCAGCGAATCCTGCCGCGTCATCGCCTCTTCATAGGGGAGGAGGAGCGCTTCGTGGCTGGTGTAGAAGCTGGTCTGGGCGAGCTGCGGCACCGTTTCGGGATCGATCCCGCAGGCAGCCATGAAATCGAGCGCCTCGCCAATGCGATCGGCGGTTTCGGCGTACTTCTTCGCCCACGGGCTGCGGCCCATGAAGTCGTGCGTCCAGCGGTGCACCTGCGCGAGATTGGCATAGCCGCCCTGCGCGAAGGCGCGCAGCAGGTTCAGCGTCGCGGCGGACTGCGAATAGCCCTGCACCATGCGCTGCGGATCGGGAATGCGCGACGCGGCGGTGAAGCCGATGTCATTGACATTGTCACCGCGGTAGCTGGGCAGTTCGACACCGTCGATCGTCTCGGTCGGTGCCGAGCGCGGCTTGGCGAATTGGCCCGCCATGCGGCCGAGCTTCACCACCGGCAGCTTCGAGGCGAAGGTGAGTACCACCGCCATCTGCAGGATGACGCGGAACGTGTCGCGAATGTTGTTCGGGTGGAACTCGGCAAAGCTCTCGGCGCAATCGCCGCCCTGTAGCAGGAACGCTTCGCCGGCCGCGACGCGGGCGAGATCGGTGGTAAGATTGCGCGCCTCGCCGGCAAAAACCAGCGGCGGGAAGCTGCGCAGCGTCTCGGTGGCTGCGTTCAGCGCAGCGGCGTCGGGATAGTCTGGCAGCTGGCGTGCCTCGTGCGACGTCCAGCTGTTCGGGGCCCAATTGGCGGCCATGATCAGTTCCTTTCGGCGCGCGGCCATGCGGGAAAACGGCGCGCCACGCAAACAAGCTAAGCTTTGGCGCTATAACACGCCGGGATAGCCGCCGCCATCGATGAGCAGGCTCTGGCCGGTGATGTAGCCGGCCTGGGCGGAGCAGAGGAAGGCGCAGGCGGCGCCGAATTCGGCCGGTTCGCCGAAGCGCCGGGCGGGGATCCGCTCCCGCCCGCGCGCCGCTGCCGTCTCCGCATCCACGCCTTGCGACTTCGCGGCAAAGGCCATCACCCCGTCGAGCCGGCGCGTCGCAAAAAGGCCGGGCAGGAGGAAGTTGATCGTGACGTTCGCGCTGGCGACTTCGCGCGCGACGCCCGCCAGGAAGCCGTGAAGCCCGATCCGCGCGCCGCTCGAGAGGTCGAGCCCGAGCGTCACCGCCTTCACCGACGCGGAGGTGATGCACACGATCCGGCCGAAGCGGCGCTCGACCATGCCGTCGATCACTTGCTGCACCAGACGGATGGGCGTGACCATGTTGGCGTCGAGCCCGGCGTGGATCGCGTCCGCATCGAGATCGCGAAAACCGCGTGGCGGCGGGCCGCCGTTGTTGTTGACGAGGATGTCGGGCGTTCCCGCCGCGGCGATGAGTTCGCTCTGCACCCCGTCGTCACCGATGTCGCCGGCGACGGCCTCCACCGTGGCACCGGTCTCGGCGCGGATCGCCGCCGCCGCCGCCTCCAGTGCTTCCCGGTCCCGGCCGTTCATGACGATCCGGCAGCCGGCGCGGGCAAGTTCCGTAGCGCAGGCGCGGCCGAGGCCGTGGCTGGAGGCGCAGACGATGGCGGTCCTGCCGGAAAGGCCGAGGTCCATGGCGATTCTCTCCCGTATGTTCGGGAGGTGATTAGGCGAGCTTGCGCTGCCGCGTCATCCCCGGGGTTCGCGGATAACGTGGCGGGGCGGAGCGATGGCTAGGCCCGCCGCGGGAGCCAGTTGCCATGGAAGCCGGGCGGGATGCGGTGCGGGATGCGTACGCTTGCGAGGGGTTCGGCGCTGAAATCGCGCGCGTCGATGATGGCCAGGTCCGTCGTCTCATTCGGCAGATCGACGACGAGGCCGATCAGCCACCCTTTGTCTTCGCCAGCATCGGCGTGGGCGGGCACGAAGACGAACTCGCCGGGATGGCGGCCGGCGCCGAAATCATGCGTCTCGCGCGTGCCGGCGGCGAGATCATGCTTGTAGAGTGCGGTAGCGCCGACGAACTCGTCCGCCTCATCCGCCGGCAGCGCCATCGTATAGGCGTAGCGATAGGGCTGGCCGAAGCGCCGCTCGTCCGGGCGGGGAAATTCCTGCGGCGCCGGATCGAGCGTTCGGATCGTGACTTCCCGAGCCACGGGGTCGATCGTCCAGCGCTCCAATCCGCGATTGCGCCCGTTCGGGCCGCCGGTCGCATGATCGAACATCGTTTCATAGGCGCAGACGTCGAGCACCACTTTGCCGTCCGCATCGTCGAACGCATTGGCGACGTGGAAGACATAGGCGGCCGGTACCGGGCACCAGATGACGTCTGCGGCACGGCCGGCACGCGGCAGTAGGCCGATGCGGGCCTGATGATCGGGGTTCCACTGATACGGAAACCGGTGGCCGCCGATCAGCGCCTTCATCGAGAAGGTGACCGGCAGATCGAGGATGATCGCGTAGCGGCTAGTGATCGCGCAATCGTGGATCGAGGGTCCGTTGGCGACGGCGATCGGCTCCTCCCGCACCACCTTGCCGTCAGCGGCGATCACGATGTGGCGGATCGCGCCGGGATCGGTCGCCTCATAAGCGATGGCGTGGTTCTCACCCGTCAGCGGATCGAGATGCGGGTGCGCGGTAAACGAGCCTTGCAGCGTATCGTCGAAGGGATTGTAGGTCTGTTCACCGAGTTCCTCGTCAAGCTCGACGGGATAGCTGCCGGCTTCGACCAGCGCCCAGGTGCGGCCGCCGATCTCGACCACGTTGGTGTTCACCGTATCGAAGCCGCCATGCCGCGGACCGGGAGCAGCGGGCTGCCGGAGCGCAGCGCCGACGCTGCGGGATCGGATCCAGCGGTTGCGATACCATAAGGCCTTGCCGCCGCTGACGGTGATACCGTGCACCATGCCGTCGCCGGTGAACCAATGGTAGCCGGCGGGATCGGGGTTCACGGGATTGGGGCCGATGCGAAGATAGCGCCCGTCGAGCGCCGCGGGAATCGTGCCGGTGACTGGCAGATCGACGATCGTCAGCTCCTCCTTCATCGGAGCGTGGATCCCCTCGAGATATGGATGCGGCGCGGCCGTCATGCGGCGGCGATTGAAATCCGCCACGACACCGAGGCCCTTGCTGACGGCGGAACGGATCACGCTTTCCACGGAGTTTGCCACGCGAGTCTCTCCCGATGTTTATGGCGTGCACATATCAGCAATGTGTACGCCGTCAACATTGAGCTTGCGATTGGCCGCGCCGGGCCGCTAACGCAGGTGCATGGCGGCGCGGGCGTATCATCATGGCGATTTGCGGACGGCGCTGATCGACGCCGGGCTTGCGGCGATCGAGCTTCGCGGGTCGGACGATCTGTCGCTTCGCGAGCTGGCGCGCGCCGTCGGCGTCAGCGCAACCGCCGTCTATCGCCACTTTCCCCACAAGAAGGCGCTGATGGCAGCGCTGGCCGAGGTTGGGCTGGAGCGGCTGGCAGAATCGCAGCGGCGTGCATCCGCCGCGGCGGGGGGCGGGGCGGCCGGGTTCAAGGCAACGGGGGCGGCCTATGTCCGCTTTGCGCTGGCGAACCCGGGGCTGTTCCGGCTGATCTTTGCAACGCCGCAGGCAAGCCCGGTGAGCATGGATGGCCCGGACGCGGCAGTGTCGATGCTGCGGGCCAATGCCGCCGTGCTGGCGCCGCACGGAACCGACCCGGCAATATTCGCGCTGCAGAGCTGGTCGCTCGTCCACGGACTCGCCATGCTGCTGCTCGATCGGCAAGTGACGATCGACGATGCGGAGATCGACGCCGTGGTCGACCTGCACGTCATGCTTGCTGCTACTGGCCGGGAGACCTAAATCCACATCATGGCGCACCCTCATCATCATCACGAGCCGCAGGGAGCGGATCTGGCCCAGGCGGCGCAGGCGACGCTGGAGCGTGCCGGCGAACAATGGACGAGCATGCGGGCGACCGTGTTCAGCGCGCTTGCCGCGTTCGACAAGCCGGCCAGCGCTTATGACATCGCCGACGCGGTCTCGAAGTCGGAAGGGCGCCGGGTTGCCGCGAACAGCGTCTATCGTATCCTCGACCTGTTCGTCGGCGCGAACCTCGCCCGCAAGGTGGAGAGCGCGAATGCCTATGTCGCGAACGCGCATCCCGATTGCCTGCACGACTGCATTTTCCTGGTGTGCGATGGCTGTGGCCAGACGACCCACCTCGACGACGATCGCGTGACCGGCGGCGTGCGGAGCGCGGCGGAAGCGGCTGGTTTCAGCCCGGTTCGCCCCGTCATCGAAGTGCGTGGCCGGTGCGCCGTGTGCAGCGCCGCACAATAAATCAAAACGGGCCAAGTCGGTAGCATTCGACACGATCGGCATGCTGGAGTAAGCGCAGCAGGATGACCGATCTGCCTCAGACGCCGCTGCTCGACACTGTTACGACACCGGCAGACCTCCGGAAGCTCGCGCCCGATCAGCTTCGTCAACTTGCCGACGAGCTGCGCACCGAGACGATCAGCGCCGTCGGCACGACGGGCGGACATCTGGGTTCCGGGCTGGGCGTGGTCGAGCTGACGACGGCGATCCATTATGTGTTCGATACGCCGCGGGACAGGCTGATCTGGGACGTCGGCCACCAGTGTTATCCGCACAAGATCCTGACCGGGCGGCGCGATCGTATCCGCACGCTGCGGCAGGGCGGGGGGCTCAGCGGCTTCACCAAGCGGAGCGAGAGCGAGTACGATCCGTTCGGCGCGGCGCATAGTTCGACATCGATCTCCGCTGCGCTCGGCTTCGCGATCGCCAACAAGATTGCCGATCGCCCGGGCAAGGCGATCGCGGTGATCGGCGACGGCGCGATGTCTGCCGGCATGGCCTATGAGGCGATGAACAATGCCCAGGCGGCGGGCAACCGGCTGGTCGTGATCCTGAACGACAATGACATGTCGATCGCGCCGCCTGTTGGTGGCCTCTCGGCCTATCTGTCGCGCATCGTCTCGAGCCGCGAATTCCTGTCGGTGCGGGAGCTGATGAAGCGCGTCGCGCGCCGTCTGCCGCGTCCGATCCACAATGCCGCGCGCAAGACCGATGAGTTCGCCCGCGGCATGACGATGGGTGGCACCCTCTTCGAAGAGCTCGGCTTTTACTACGTCGGGCCGATCGACGGGCATAATCTCGAACATCTGATCCCGGTGCTCGAGAATGTGCGCGACGCGGAGGAAGGCCCGATCCTCGTCCATGTTGTGACGAAGAAGGGCAAGGGCTACGCCCCCGCGGAGGCTGCGTCAGACAAATATCACGGCGTGCAGAAGTTCGACGTGATCACGGGCGCGCAGGCCAAGGCCCCACCGGGGCCGCCCGCGTATCAGAACGTCTTCGGCGATGCGCTGGCCGACGAAGCGGATCGAGATCCGCGCATCTGTGCGATCACCGCTGCCATGCCATCCGGCACCGGCATCGACCGCTTTGCCAAGCGGCATCCCGAACGTGCCTTCGACGTCGGCATCGCCGAACAGCATGCCGTCACCTTCGCGGCTGGCCTTGCCGCACAGGGCATGCGGCCGTTCTGCGCGATCTACTCCACCTTCCTCCAGCGCGCCTACGACCAGGTCGTCCATGACGTCGCGATCCAGAACCTGCCGGTCCGCTTCGCGATCGACCGCGCCGGGCTGGTCGGCGCAGACGGCGCCACGCACGCCGGTTCGTTCGACATCACCTATCTCGCCAGCCTGCCCAACTTCGTCGTGATGGCCGCGGCCGACGAGGCCGAGCTCGTTCACATGACTCACACCTGCGTCGAGCATGATTCGGGCCCGATCGCGGTGCGCTACCCGCGCGGCAACGGGGTCGGCGTGCCGCTGCCCACGATCCCGGAGAAGCTGGAGATCGGCAAGGGCCGCATCGTGCGCGAGGGCAAGACGGTGGCCATCCTGTCGCTCGGCACGCGCCTTGCGGAAGCATTGAAGGCGGCGGACCAGCTGGAGGCCAAGGGGCTGTCTACCACGGTCGCCGACCTCCGGTTCGCAAAGCCGCTCGACGAGGCGCTGATCCGCCGGCTGCTGACGACGCACCAGGTGGCGGTGACCATCGAAGAGGGCGCAATTGGCGGGCTCGGCGCACACGTGCTGACGATGGCGTCCGACGAGGGGCTGATCGACGGCGGGCTGAAGCTGCGCACGCTGCGCCTGCCGGACGTGTTCCAGGACCAGGACAAGCCGGAAGCGCAATATGCCGCCGCCGGGCTGGATGCGGAGGGGATCGTCGGCACGGTGCTGAAGGCACTGCGCTGGAACGAGACCGGGGCAGGGACTCTCGGCGCCCGCGCGTGAGCGGCTGGACCAAGGTTATCCTCGCCACCCTACTGATGGTGGTGGCGATCAGCGCGTTTAACGTCGCGCTGTGGCGACGCATGCGTGACGTGCGCCGGCTTGCCGAAATGCGCGCGCGGGAGGAAGAGGCGGGTAGCGCGGAACCCGACGCCCAGCCTTCTTCGACCGGAAGCTCTTCCTCACAACCCTGAGCTATCCGTCAGCGCTCAGGCCCGGGGAGACGATCCGGCCCGCTGATCCGATAATCGCCGCGCCAGGATCGCGCGCGCGTCACCCGGCGTGCGTACCTCGCCGTGCGGGCCGCCAGCCGCCTCGATCACGCGGCCGAGCAGTTCCTGTCCCTCCGGCCACCAGCCAAGGCCGCTTGCGGCGTTGATATGGCCCGCGGCGCCGGCATCGATGAAGTGGCTGCCCCAGTCGACTGCGAGGCTGTGCGCCGCATCCAGATCGATCCAGGGATCGTCGGTGCTGGCGACCAGGATCGAGGGGAAGGGCAGCGGCGCCCGCGGCGCGGGCGCGAAGGTGGAGAGCTCGGCGGGGATCGTCGCGCGATCGACGTCGCATGGCGCGACCAGCAGCGCGCCGGCCACGGGCCAGCCATAAGGCTGCGGGCTCAGCGAGGCCCACCAGGCGATGGCAAGGCAGCCCAGCGAATGGCCGACGAGGATGACGGGCGCCTGCGCCTGCGCGATCGTCTGGTCGAGCTTCGTCACCCAGGCGTTGCGATGCGGCGTATCCCACATGCCCAGGTCCACCCGGCGGGTATCCAGCCGGCTTTGTTCCCACAATGTTTGCCAGTGCGCGGGGCCGGAATTGCCAAGTCCAGGCACGGTCAGGACGGTTGGGCTGAACCGCAGGTCGGACGAATAATGGCCCATGTCGGTGCTCCTTTCGGCCGGCGAGGCCGCGTTACCGGTGCTCTAGGGGGACCCCCGGCAGCGCGACCTCACCAACCCTTCTATAATCCACTAAATCCATGGGCAATGACTCTGTTCCTCTGCGTAGCCGGATTGCCCATGGGTTGCGACGAACCGATTTCACCCCGATAGAGCGGCCATGGCGAAGACCCGTGTGGACCAGTTGCTCGTCGATCGCGGGCTCGCCGAATCGCGAACGCGCGCCCAGGCGCTGATCATGGCGGGCCTCGTGTTCCTTGGTGATCGCAAGATCGAGAAGCCGGGGCAGGCAGTGGCGGACGATGCCGTGCTGGACGTGCGCGGGCGCGATCATCCCTGGGTGTCGCGCGGCGGGATCAAGCTGGCGCACGGCCTCGATCATTTCGGCTGGGACGTGACGGGCGCGGTCGCGATCGATGTCGGATCGTCCACCGGCGGCTTTACCGACGTGCTGCTGAGCCGCGGGGCGGCGCGCGTCTATGCGGTCGACAGCGGCACGAACCAGCTCGCCTGGAAGCTGCGCCAGGATCCGCGCGTGATCGTGCATGAACAGACCAGCGCGCGAACTCTGACCGAGGCGCATATTCCCGAGCCGGTCGACCTCATCGTATGCGACGCCAGCTTCATCGGGATCGCGAAGGTGCTGGATGTGCCGCTGGGCTTCGCCAAGCCCGCTGCGCGGGTGGTGACGCTGGTGAAGCCGCAGTTCGAGGCGGGGCGCGAGGAAGTAGGCAAGGGCGGGGTGGTGCGCGATCCCGAGGTGCGCCAGCGTGTCTGCGACGAAGTGGCGGCCTGGTTTACCAAGAAAGGCTGGCAGGTGGTTGGCGTTGCCGAAAGCCCGATCACCGGCCCGGAAGGCAACGTGGAATATCTGCTGGCGGCGGTGCGCGGCTGAACCCTGTCCAGTAATGAGGCAGTTGGCGCGCTGGCGGCGGTTTACGCCCGGCGGCGCGCATGATTAGGCCGGGGAAACGATCGCGGAGGGTACGTGGGGGGCATCGCGTCAAAAGAGCAGCTGCGGATGTCGTTCGCGCGCTGGGCGATCGTATGCGTGCCGCTGATCGTGCTGCTCGGCTTCCTGTCCGGCCGGCTGGTCCCCTCGGGTGAGGAGAATGCCTGGTATCAGGCGCTGTCGAAGCCGGCGCTGACGCCGCCCGGCTGGGTTTTCCCGGTCGCCTGGACGACATTGTACATCCTGCTTGGCCTGGCGCTGGCAACGATCCTCAATGCTCGGGGGGCGCGCCGGCGGGGCGTGGCCGTCGGCCTGTTCGCGCTGCAATTCGCGCTGAATCTTGCCTGGACGCCGCTGTTCTTCGGCGCGCACATGGTGGGCTTGGCGCTGGGGGTGATCCTGACGATCCTGCTCCTCTCGATCGTCACCACCTTCTCCTTTGCCGCCATCCGGCGGTCCGCGGCGTGGCTGATGGTGCCCTATATGGTGTGGCTGAGCTTCGCCGCCGGGCTCAATTGGCAGTTCGGCCGGCTCAATCCCGATGCACAAAGCCTTGTGCCGGGCGCGCGAACCTACCAAGTCATCGGCTGACTATTCTCTTCCGAAAGGCTTGGCGCATGCAGTCCGAAAACCGGCTGTTCGAAGATCTGGTGAAGCTCGTGAACGGGGCCGCGGGCACCGTTGCGGGGGTGGGGCGCGAGGCGCAGTCGAGTGCGCGCGAGCGGGCGCGCGAATGGATTGGCGGGCTCGATTTCGTCAGCCGCGAGGAATTCGAGGTCGTGAAGGCGATGGCCGTCGCCGCGCGTGACGAGGCCGATGCGCTGCGTGCGCGGCTCGACGCGCTTGAGGCCAAGCAGCAGGGCTAATCCCCGTCACAAACTGCTCTTCCGGCAGGCGGTGCTTTGCATCGCCGCCGCAACTCGTGCGATAAGGCACTGATGCTCGACGAAGCCGACCGCGATAACGAACCCGAAGCACCGCTTGATATGCTGGAAAGCTACTTCTCGGCCCATGGCTGGTCGTACGACCGCCAGGACGAGGAGATCAGCGCCACGGTGAAGGGCAGCTGGACCGAATATGAGCTTCGCGCGCTGTGGCGGGAGGAGGACGCGGTGCTGCAGTTCCTCGCCTTCCCGGACGTGAAGGTAGCTGAGCGTTCGCGCCCTGCGATCTATGAGGCGATCGGGCTGGCGAACGAGCAATTGTGGCTCGGCCATTTCGAGCTTTGGTCGTCCAGCGGCATCCTGCTGTATCGGCACGCCGCGGTGATCGGGCAGGACGACGGGGACGAGCCGACGCTGACGCTGGATGCAGCGCAACTGCTGATCGAGACCGCGATCGAGGAGTGCGAGCGCTTCTATCCTGTGTTTCAGTTCGTCCTTTGGGGCGGCAAGACGCCGCGTGACGCCATCGCGGCTGCGCTGATCGAAACGCAGGGCGAGGCCTGAGCCATATGTCATTGCCAAGTTCGCTGTGGCTGGTCGGCTGTGGGAACATGGGCGGCGCGATGCTGCGCGGCTGGATCGATGCCGGCCTGTCGCCGCAGGCGGTGACGGTAATCGATCCGGGCCGCCCGACGGTCCCGGAAGGCGTGACGGTGCTGGAAGCGTCTCCGAGCGGCACAGCGCCCCAGGTGATCGTGCTGGCGGTGAAGCCGCAACTGCTCGACGCCGTCGCACCCTCGATCGCGACGGTGCGCCCAGCACTGCTGCTGTCGATCCTTGCCGGTGTGGAAGAGGCGACGCTCGCCGCCAAGATCCAGGCCGACGCGATCGTGCGTGCCATGCCAAACCTGCCGGTGGCGATTGGCCGCGGGGTGACGGCGCTGCACAGCGTCACGGCGGACGCGGCGGTGCGCGACACGGCGCATGCATTGGTGGCGCCGCTCGGAAAGGTCGAATGGATCGCCGACGAGGCAAGCTTCGATGCCGTGACGGCGCTGTCTGGTTGTGGTCCGGGGTTCGTGTTCCGCTTCATCGATGCGCTGGCCAAGGCCGGCGCCGCGCTTGGTCTGCCCGAAGATCAGGCGGCGCGCCTGGCGCTCGCGACGGTAGAGGGATCGGCCGCGATGGCCGCGCAGGCCAGTGAAGCGCCCGCGGTGCTGGCTGATCGCGTGGCAAGCCCGGGCGGGTCGACGCGCGAAGGGCTCAACGTGCTCGATCGCGATGAAGCGCTGAACAAGCTGCTCGCCGCGACGCTGCGGGCAAGCTGCGATCGCAACGCCGAACTGGCGGCAGCCGCGCGGCGCTGAACGCCGGCGTTGCTATTTGTATCGTTAGCCGCGCAGCGCGGCGACGCGGTCGCGCTCAGCCGGCGGGATCAGTCCTTCTAGCACCGCCCAGAAGCCGCTGACGGCGCTTTGCCCGGCTTCCGAATAGGCGGCCGCAAAGCGCTCGCGAAGCGCGTCGTACAGCTCGGCCTCGAATGCCGCCCCGGACTCCGTCAGGCGCAGTAGCCGCTGGCGCCGATCCCGCTCGCCCGCGCGCGCCTCGACATAGCCGCGCTCGGTCAGTTCGCCGAGCACGCGGCCGAGCGATTGCTTGGTGATGCTCAGCAGGCCCAGCAGATCGGATACCGCCATGTCCGGCTTGCGTGCGATGAAGTAGAGCGCGCGATGATGGGCCCGGCCAAGTCCTCGCCGCGCGAGCCCTTCGTCGATCGATCGGGTGACGTGAGAGTTGCCGAAGTAAAGCAGCTCGATTCCGCGGCGAATCTCGGGTTCGCGCAAGAACAGCGGGGATGCGGAGGACGTCGTGGCAGCCATGTTGACCCGCCTTGCCATCGGGCCTACCCGACCGCAACCGCCAACCTTGGCCTTTTACGCTTCGCAGGAGCCTTCTGCCGTGTCTTTCGCGTTCGAGCCCCACCCCGCGCCGATCCCCGCCAGCGAGCGTGCGGAGCGGATTGCGGATCCCGGGTTCGGCCGCGTCTTCACCGATCACATGGCGATCATCCGGTGGAGCGAGGAACAGGGCTGGCACGATGCGAAGATCACTGCGCGCACCACGCTGACGGTCGATCCCGCCACCGCCGTCTTGCATTATGCGCAGGAAATCTTCGAGGGCCTGAAGGCCTATCGCCACGCCGACGGCAGCATGGCGCTGTTCCGCCCCGAAGCAAACGCACGTCGCTTCCGCGATTCGGCGCGGCGCATGGCGATGCCCGAACTGCCGGACGAGTTGTTCATCGGCTCGATCGAGGAACTGGTGAAAGCGGATGCCGACTGGTTCCCCGCGGTGGAGGGCGGATCGCTTTACCTGCGCCCGTTCATGATCGCGAGCGAGGTGTTCCTGGGCGTGAAGCCGGCGGGCGAATATCTCTACATGGTGCTCGCCTCGGCTGCCGGTTCATATTGGAAGGGCGGCGTGCGGCCGATCTCCTTGTGGGTCAGCCATGATTATACGCGCGCGGCCCCCGGCGGGACGGGCGCTGCCAAGTGCGGCGGCAATTACGCCACCAGCCTCGTTGCCCAGTCCGAAGCGATCCGGCGCGGCTGCGACCAGGTGGTGTTCCTCGACGCGGCCGAGCGCCGCTGGATCGAGGAGTTGGGCGGCATGAACATCTTCTTCGTGTTCGACGACGGATCGATCCAGACGCCCCCGCTGACCGGCACGATCCTGCCCGGCATCACGCGCGATTCGATCCTAACGATCGCGCGCGACGCGGGCCTGACGGTGCGCGAGGAGCTATATTCCATCGATCAGTGGCGCGCCGACGCGGCGAGCGGCCGGCTGACGGAAAGCTTCGCCTGCGGCACCGCCGCGGTGGTGACGCCGATCGGCTCGGTTGCCGGGCCAAATTATGCCTTCACCATCGGCACCGGCGGCACGGGCCAGACGACGCAGCGCTTCCTCGATCAGCTGAGCGCGATGCAGCGCGGCTTTGCGCCAGACCCGCACGATTGGATTCACCCGATCGCCTGACGCAATCAGGCAATTGCACTTCGCGCCGCCAGGTTATAGGGCCGCGCGTCTGTTGGGGCGTCGCCAAGCGGTAAGGCACCGGTTTTTGGTACCGGCATTCGCAGGTTCGAATCCTGCCGCCCCAGCCAGGTCACAGATAAGTCACCAATCTTAGTGGCTGACACCAGTTCAGTGAGGGCAAGTGCATGCGCTTGCACCATGTGACTGGCGGGGAAGATGAACGCTCTGGGCCGCGCCTCAGCATGTTCTCGGTGTAGACACAGAGAAGGGTGGGCGAAAACCCAAGGCGAGGTTTAGCCGTTACCTGCCCGCACCGAGTGTACCCGCTTCGCTAAGCAGAACGCGCACTGGCGGCCGCTAGCAGGTCCTCGCTGCTCGGGAGATCAACTGTCACCCGGCACTGACATGCAGGCCTTTCCGTTCCCGGAATGCTAACGTATACGGCACGTTCGCGACAACCGACATATCGTCGTCGAGGCTTCAGACGAGGGATTGCGGGAGCTGCAATCGCATCTGAGCTGAATTGAAGCGGCGACACGCTGCGCTAAGCATTGTCATGGCTTTCGGTGTCTTCATTCATCGTTCTGACTCGATCTACAATGACACGCCGGCCGAGCGGTATCAGTTCCCGCGGCAGTATCTCAGCCGGGTCCGGGCATGCATCGGCGACTGGATCATCTATTACGAGCCGCGCAAAGTGCCTAACACTCGCGGGTATTTCGCTGTCGCGAAGGTGGCGCAGGTCGTTCCCGACGCTAGCGCGCCGGGCATGTATTTCGCGCTGATCGAGGTGGGCAGCTATCTCGACTTTTCCACCCCGGTGCCCTTTGCCGTCGCAAACGGAGACGTGATCGAACGCGGTATACTCAACGAGGCCGGGCGCATATCGGGGCGTGCCCAGGCGGCGGTGCGCGAATTGTCCGTATACGACTTCAACCGTATCGTTGATACCGGACTGGCGGACGCAGCTCCACTTCTGCCGCGCGTCGGACTACCCGATGTGCTGCCAATGGTCCGTGAGGAGCGGACGCCATTTGGCTTCGACGAAGCGCGCGCGCGGGTCGACATGCTCGTCTCGCGCGCGGTGCGTGACCGCGTGTTCCGTCGCATCGTGCTACGTGCTTATGGCGAGCGGTGCGCCATCACCGGGCTCAAGCTCATCAACGGAGGCGGCCGCGCCGAAGTGGAAGCGGCGCATATCAGACCGGTCGAGGCGAACGGGCCGGACATCCTCAGCAATGGGCTGGCACTATCCGGTACCGCGCACTGGATGTTCGACCGAGGGCTGATCAGCCTGGCGGATGACGCGAGCATCATGATCTCGCGCCAGGCGAACGATCCGAACAGCATCCGCGCGATAATCAACCCGACTAGGCGTGCGATTCTGCCTCCACGGCTCAGCGACTGTCCGCATCCGCAGTTTGTCCGCTGGCACCGCGAGAACTGCTTCAAGCTCTAACGCCTGCACGCGAACGCGAGTCCGCGGGCGGCTCAGCCGCAAAGCGCACAAGCGCGTTCGCCGCCGGATAGGCCTCGGGATCGCGCTTCACCTGTAACGAGCAGACGCACGGGTGTCGCCGTCTTGGTCACAGTTCTGATGACCGGTCCGGAAGGTCGCCCTACTTGCTTGCAGCCGGTGGCACCGTGTTCGTTTGCTTCTCCAGCGCACGCCCGGCGTTGGCGAGCGTCAGGTACATGGCGCCTTCGGGCACGACATATTCGTTCTCGCCCCAGAAGAACGGCCAGTCGTCGCGGTTCTCGGGATAATCGGGCTTGAGCAGCAGCACGCCGGGCACGACGCCGCCCGGAATGAAGCTGAAGTCCGCGCGATTGCTGCCATAGGCGACTTCCTTGGAGACCGCGCCCACGCCCGAGACGAAGGAGCGGTTCGATGCCGGGTGGTGGCCGTGAATGAAGTCGAGCGCCAGTTGCACGGCGCTCGCATCGACGAATTCAGGAAAGGCACGGTGGAGGGCATCACCGGTGAGGCCGAAGGCGAGCACGCTGCCGCTGCCGGCCCAGCCGCCGGCCGTGATCGGCACGCCGAACGGATTCAAAGTGCGGACGTTCGCGGCCTCCGCTGCCCAGCTTCTCACCGCCGGGATGAGCGTCTCGCGATATGTGGCGGGCATCACCGGGATCGCCTTCACCATAGTAGTCGCGCTGAAGCCGAATGCCTGCAGCATCCGCGGCGCGAGCACCTCGACGCGGCCGGCGTAGCGGGCATCGCCGGTCGCCAGCAGCAGCTCCACCGCGGCCGCGAATTCCTCCGCTTCGAGTGGTCCGCCGGTCGTGTTGCCGTGCCGGAACAGGTCGGGCGCATGGCTGTGCTCCTCCGCCCACACGCGCTCGGCACGATCGAGGCAGCGCCTGGCAAACGCGTCGTCGCGGCCCTTCCATGCGCGCGCGGCGGCGGCGAGCGCGGCCGCCGAGCCGTAATTCAGCGCCGAGGCTTTGCTGGTGAAAGCCCAGCGATCATCGGGCGTCCCGCTGCGACCACCGGCAGCGTCATAAGCGCGCTCGTAGGGCTTGAGCGTGGAATCGAAGACTAGTCCGTCGGTCTTGCTCGCGGCATCGCCAAGGTGGGTATATTGTCCGACATCCGGTTCAACGATGCCGTGGATGGCGTGCCCCACCGCGTCGAACTGTGCCAGCAGCTGCACTGCGCCGTGGCGGATTTGCTGCAGGAGATCGGGCACGCCATCGGGCACGTGGATCTCCGCGCGCCGCGTGTCCCAATCGACGCTTACCGTGTCGCGGTCGATGCCGAACCGTTCCCAGGCGTCGACCAGTTGGCGAATGACCTGATATTGCGTCTGCGTGCGGATGTCGAAGTCCCCGGCATCGAGCCAGCCGCCGACGTTGAGCCCGGGAATGTGCTCGCCCGGCTTGAACAGGGTGTCGGTGGTCGGCCCCTGACGGTAAAGGTCGATGTGCTCGTGGTTGATCGGTGCCTGCCGCGCGTCATCGCGGTGCGAATCGCCGTGCCACACGCGGTACGCTTCGTTGACCGTCATATGATCCATCGCCACCGGCAGGTAGACATCGTTGGTGAGGTGCCACGAGGTGGCGAGCAGCCCCGGCGCGATGGGGAAGGGGGCAGTGCGCGTACCGCCATAATCGATGACATAGGTTCCGGAGGCCTTCACAGCGCTGAAATCGAACCGAACGTAGCGATAGCGCAGATAGTTGCCCCAGTCGCGCGCCGCCGCGGTCGGCACTGCCGTCAGCTTCCCGTCGGCCGAGACGCGCATCAGCCTGGGCTGCGTCCGACGTTTGTCGTCGCGGTCGAGTTCGATCGTGGCGATTTTGGGGGCGGCCGGCGCATAGCCGAGTTGCGAGTGCGCGATCACGGGCGGCCGAAGCCAGTCCGGCACGATTGCCGCGCTCACCGTCCATTCCAACACCTTTCCGGTGCGGCCGCCGGGCAGCAGCTGGCGCACGACATACCAGCCGTTCTGCGCCTGGTTGCGCCCGTCGAATAGCGCCAGTGTGCCCTCACCGGCGGTGATCGACACCCGGCGAGCGGCGTCCTCCGGGGACAGTACGAGCTGCCTTCCGCTGGCGAAGGGCAGCGGCTCGGCGCCGGGGCCGTCGCTGCGCCCGCTCGCCGCGTTGCGTTCCGGCGTCAGTGTCATCGCGTCGGCCGGATAGCGCGGGAAGATCGCGGAGCGGCTGTCCGCGAGGTACGATCGCCCGAAATAGGCCGAAGGCACGACTTCGAGGTTCAGCCCCGCCTTGCCCACCATCGCGGCGGGCAGCGGCTTATCGAGCAGCACCGACAAGCGGATAGCGGTGCCCTGTCGCTGGACGCGGACAGTGTAACGGAACTCCGGGTATTGCATCACGGCTTCGATCACGCCCGACTTCTGATCGACGCGGCGGCTGACAAATTGCGCCGCGGGATCCCACTGCCCAGGCGTCGGGGACAGGCGCACGTCGCCGTTGGTAGCGGTGCGGACGCCCTGCTGGATTAATTCAACGCCTGAGATCTTTGCGTCGGCGAACAGCCCCTCGTTGACGTTCGAGAAGACCAGCCAGTTGACGCCGGCCGCCTCGAAATAGTCCGATCGGTCGAGGCGGAGCGCTTCCTGAGCCTGCGTCTGACCGGCGATCAGGCAGATCGCCGCTGCCGCGCACCACGGCATGCCCGCTTCGGTCATCATCCCCTCCCGCTTTTCGTTACCGCTACCATGGCGTTCAGAGACAGGCTTGGCAATCCGACGGCGGGCGGCGGAAAGGCTAATCGACACTTTATTTGTTGGACATTTGACGGCAGACGTTTCGGCTGCCATCACATGTCATGTGACGGCTCGGGAAGGTCGCACGTGCGGGGAGAGGGAAGATGACAGGCGCGCTGTTCGATCGCCGCGAAGCCCTGCTGGCGTCTGCAATCGGTGGCGGCGCCCTGCTGACCGGCCCCGGCACTGCGCGCGCCGGCGCGCGGGGTGACCGGTCCGATCTATGCTCGACGCCCGCCGACGCGGTGGCACGAACGCAATACGGGCCCGTTCGCGGCTATGTCGACGATGGCGTCTTCACCTTCAAGGGCGTGCCGTATGGCGACCATACCGGTGGTGAGCACCGTTGGCTGCCGGCGCGTGCGCCAAAGCGCTGGACCGAGCCGCTCAATGCGCTTGCCTACGGCGCGAACTGCCCGCAGACGCCGCACGATTTCCGCGCCATCGAGCACACCTTCCTCCAGCAATGGACCGACGGGTTCACTGGCGAGGACATGCTGAAGCTCAACATCTGGACGCCGGCGCTGTCGGGCAACCGCCCGGTGATGGTCTACTTCCACGGTGGCGGGTTCAGTTTCGGCTCGTCGTACGAGCTTGCATCCCACGACGGCGCGCAGATGGCGCGGCAGCACGATGTCGTCCAGGTCTCGATCAACCACCGCCTCAATGTGCTCGGCTTCCTCGACCTCACAGAGGTCGGCGGGGCTCCTTACGAGGAATCGGTCAACGTCAGCATGACCGACTGCATTGCTGCCCTACGCTGGGTGCTCGAGAACATCGCGGCGTTCGGCGGGAATCCTGATCGCGTGATGATCTACGGCCAGTCGGGCGGGGGATCGAAGGTAACAACCCTGCTTGGCATGCCGGCGGGCAAAGGGCTGATCCATCGTGCCGCTGCGCAGTCAGGCGGCGGCGGTGCGCTTCCATCAATGGAGCAGTCGCGCGAATTTTCCCGACGTTTGCTGCGCGAACTCGGGGTGGGACAGCGCGACATCGGCGCGCTGCAGCGCATCGCATGGCAGCCGCTGTTCGAGGCAGGCAACAAGGTGGCGGAGGCGATCAACGGCCCGCGCCCAATGATGGGGCCCGCGATGACGCCGCGCGTCGGCTGGAACCCGACGCTTGACGGCAAGGTGATCACCGTCCGCTCGTTCTTCGACGAGGCACCCGCCGTTTCACGTGATGTGCCGATGTTGATCGGCAACACCAGCGAGGAAGGGATGCGCTGGGGCTACAACCCCGACGCGGCACAGTGGCGCGCCGACTTGGCCGAGCAGATGGGCGCCGCAAAGGCGGATCGCCTGATCGCTGCGATGAAGGCTGCGCATCCGCAGAAGGCGGTTCGCACGCTCGCTTACGGGGTGCAGGGGCTGCACAACCGCAACCGTGTGCAGGACATGGTGCGGCTGAAACATGCGCAGGGCGGCGCGCCCGTGTTCCAGTACCTATTCCAGTGGCAGTCGCCGCAACTCGGCGGCGTGGCGGGGGCGTGGCACACTGCTGATCTCGCTTTCTGCTTCGACAACACCGCGCGGTGCGCGCAGGGCACCGGCAATACGCCGGCGGCGCAGAGGCTTGCGCGGACGATGGCGACGGCGTGGGCAAATTTCGCGCGAACCGGCGACCCGAGCCAGCCCGGCCTCGACTGGGCGCCGACCGATCCGAAGCGCTGCCAGACGATGGTGTTCGACGATCGCTGCCGGATGGTTGACGATCCGGAAGGGCCCGCACGGCGGGTGTTGCTGAGTTGATGGCGCGAACACCAATCGCATGGCTCGCGCTGATTGTGCTGCTCCTGGTCCTGGCGTGGCCGGCGGCGGCGCAGGACGCACGCATGACGCCCATGGCTGCCCCGGCCGAACACGAGGCGATCCTGCTCCGCACCGGGAGCGTCGCCGGAGGAGCGGCGCCCGAGTCGTGGTTCGCGCAATATGACGTTGCCATGGTGCGTAATGTGTCCGCCGCCACGCTCACGCCGTTCCTGCCTGATCCTGCGGAGGCCACAGGCGCGGCGGCGATTGTCGCGCCGGGCGGCGGATTCCTGATGCTGTCGATGGAGAATGAGGGCTGGCGCGTGGCGCGCGCGCTCGCCGACCGGGGCATTGCCGCCTTCGTGCTCAAATATCGGCTGAAGCCGACACCGGCCGCCATGGCCGGGTTCGAGCAGGCAGTGGCAGCGATGTTCGCCGGCGCGGGTCGCCCGGACTCGCGTCTCAGCCCTGATGCAGCGATCGCCGGGCTTTCCGACCAGATCGCAGATGCGCGTGCGGCGATAGCGCTGGTACGCGCGAACACGGCGAAGTGGCGCGTCGATCCGGCGCGGATCGGCATGATCGGCTTTTCGGCTGGCGCGATGACCACGATGGCGACCGCGCTTGCCGCGCCCGACACGCGGCTTGCCTTCATCGCGCCGATCTATGGGTCGATGGAGCCGGTGACGGTGCCCCCGGCGCCCCTCCGCTCTTCGTCGTGCTCGCCGCGGACGATCCGCTCTTCGCGCGCAAGGGGTTCGGCCTGATCGACGTGTGGCAGCGTGCCGGCCGCCCCGTCGAGTTCCATCTCTACCAGGGCGGCGGCCACGGCTTCGGGCTGGGGAAGCAGGGGACGACCAGTTCCGGCTGGCTCGACGCCTTCACGCGGTGGCTGGACGCGAACGGCATCACCGGTGGGCCTGCCCTTAGGACAAAAACGAAGGAGCAAGTGGCACGATGATGATGGCGCAGATGCTTCGGCTGCTTTGCTTCACCCCCGCTCTCGCTATCGCTGCGGCCCCGGCGCCCGCACAGGCCCCGGCCGTGCCCCCGCTCAGCGCCTTCTTCCAGCCTGCCGATGCCACGCCCAAGGCGCCCGATGCGGACGGCTTCCTGCAGCGCTGGCTGCTTCTCGAGCCGGTCACCAAGCCGAACGCGACCAATACCCTATTCACCGGCAGCTACGTGCGCGACGCGCTGAACGAGGCGACTTTTCCCGGCCGCTTCAGCACGGTGCCACGCCACGGCCAGGTCGTGCGCCAGCCTGAGCCGCTTCGCTGGCATGCACTCGACAGCAAATTGTGGGACGTGAAGCTGTTCAACTTCGCGCAGTCGCTCGGCAAGCCCACCTATGGCGTGGTGTTCTGGGCGGTCACGGTGGTCGACAGCCCCCGCGAGCAGCGCGGCGTGCGCCTTGCGGTCGGCTCCAATTCCGCGTCGCGCTGGTGGCTCAACGGTCGCGAGGCCGCGGGCCTGTACGATGATCGGCGGATGGTGATGGATGACGTGCTGTCCGATCGGCTGACGCTGCGCAAAGGGCGCAACGTCATCGTCGGCGCGGTGATCAACGGACCAGGGTTGAGCGACTTCTGCGTGCGCTTCGTCGACGAGGACGGGCAGCCGATCCGCAATCTCCAGATGGATGTGAAGTGATGCCGATGCTCAACCGTCGGCGCGCGGCCGCTGCGTTCGTCTTCGTCGCGCTGTCCGCGCCGGTCACTGCGCAACTGGCCGGGGAGGTTTTCATCCACGATCCCTCCACCGTCACCGAATCCGACGGCCGCTGGTACACCTTTGGGACCCGCGGCGGCGGGCTTGTGTCCGACGATGGCTGGACGTGGCGCAGCGGGCCGGTGCGGCCGGGTGGCGGCGTGGCGCCGGACGTGGTCAAGATCGGCGACCGCTACTATGTCGCGTGGGCCGTTGGCGGCGGGGGCATGTCCGGCGGACATGCCAGCCAGGTCAAGATCATGTGGACGAAGTCTCTCGATCCAAAGTCGCCTGACTTCGGGTACCATGAGGTGGGGGTGATCGCGTCGAGTGACGGCGTCGAGAACAATGACGCGATCGACCCCGCCTTCCTCTACGCCGACGGCCGGCTGTGGCTGAGCTACGGCACCTATTTCGGCTCGATCCGCTTGGTCGAGCTCGACCCGCGCACCGGCATGCGCGTCGCCGGCAACCAGCCGGTCGACATCGCAATCGACATGGAGGCTACTGCGCTCCTGCACCGCGACGGCTGGTACTATCTGCTTGGCACTCACGGGACGTGCTGCGACGGACCCAATTCCACCTACAACATCCGCGTCGGCCGCTCGCGCAACGTCGAAGGGCCATATGTCGACAACATGGGGGTGCCGCTGCTGAAGGGGGGCGGCAAGCTCGTTGTCAGCGCGCGAGGGCGGATGATCGGCGCGGGGCACTTCGGGCTCATCGATCTTGGCAACGACATGGAGAAATTCTCCATGCACTATGAGGCCGACATGGATCGCAGCGGTCGCAGCGTGCTGTCGATCGAGCCGCTACTGTGGCGCGACGGCTGGCCAGTCGCGGGAGCGAACGTGCGACCGGGCACCTATGAGATCAAGTCGGAGCGGAGCGGCAATGCCCTTCAGCTACAGGTCGATTTCACCCGCATCCCGTTCGATGCCCGTCGCAGCTTCCGCGCCAAGCCGACAGATCCGGTGGCACCGCTTCCGGACCAAACGCTTGCGGACGTGCAGTCGTCATGGCCCCCTGGCGCTACGCGCCTCGATCTTTCCGCCTATATGGTCCGGCCGAACCAGCAATGGACGATAACGGCGGTGCCAGAGGCGGGCGGCTTTATGGGCGCTCCCTACTACCGCATCACCCTGGCCGGCGCGCAGCGGGCGCTTGCGGCAACGGCGGCGGGCGAGGTGGAAGCGGTACCCGCTTATTCGGGCGCCGATGCGCAGCTGTGGCGGATCGATCAATTGATCGACGGCACCTACCGCATCACCCCCAAGGCGCAGGCCAAGGGCCAGGATCGCGCGCTGGTAGCGATCGGCACCAGCACGATCTCGCTTGCGCGGTTCGATCCGCGTTCCGACGCTGGCCGGTGGCGGTTCATGCAGCCATGAGCCGCCACCAGCGCGCGATCACACGAAGCGGTTGAGCAGATTCTCCAGACGTTCCTGCTTGCCCGAGCGGTGCCTGGGATCAAGGTTCCGCGCCGCCGCCAGATCCGCGATGTCGGCCAGGCTGGTGCCTCCGCGATGGATGAGCTGACCGAGTTCGCCGTCCCATCCGGCATAGCGCTCGGCGCGGAAGCGATCGAGGCGACCGTCCTCGATGATGCGTTCCGCGTTGAGCAGCGCCTTGGCGATCACGTCCACCCCGCCGACGTGCCCGTATAGAAGATCCTCGGCATCGACGGACTGGCGGCGCACCTTGGCGTCGAAGTTGAAGCCGCCGGTGGTGAAGCCACCGGCGCGGATGATCTCGAGCATCGCCAGCGTCAGCTCGGGCACTGAATTGGGAAATTGATCGGTATCCCAGCCGTTCTGCGGATCGCCGCGGTTGGCATCGATCGAGCCGAAGATGCCGAGCGCGGCGGCAGTTGCGATCTCGTGTTCGAAGGTGTGGCTGGCCAGCGTGGCGTGGTTCGCCTCGATGTTGACCTTGACCTCGTTCTCCAGTCCGTGGCGGCGAAGAAAGCCGTACACGGTGGCAGTGTCGAAGTCATACTGGTGCTTGGTCGGCTCGAACGGCTTGGGCTCGATCAGGATCGTGCCATTAAAGCCGATCTTGTGCTTGTGCTCGACCACCAGGCTGAGGAAGCGCGCGAAGTTGTCCAGCTCGCGGCGCATGTCGGTGTTGATCAGCGTTTCATAGCCTTCGCGGCCGCCCCACAACACGTAGTTGGCGCCGCCAAGCCGATGCGTAGCCTCAAGCGCCGAGCGGACCTGAAGTGCGCCCCACGCGAACACCTCCGGGTCCGGGCTGGTCGCCGCGCCAGCGGCATACCGCGGATCGGAGAAGAGATTGGCGGTACCCCATAGCAGCTTGATCCCGCTCTCATCCTGCAACCGTTCGAGATGATCGATCGCATCGGCAAAACGGCGCTGGTAATCGCTGACGGTAGCTGCCGGCTCCATCACGTCGACATCGTGGAAACAGTAGAATGGCAGGTCGAGCTTGCGAACGAAGGCGAAGGCCGCCTCGCGCTTCATCGCCGCCGCCTCGGCCGCGTCGCCGTGCGTCAGCCACGGCCGATCGAAGGTGCCCGCGCCGAATACGTCGGAGCCCGGCCAGTTGAAGGTGTGCCACATGCACACGGCGAAGCGCAGATGCTCGGCCATCGTCTTGCCGAGCACGACGCGGTTCTTGTCATAATAGCGGTAGGCGAGTTCGTTGCCGGTTTCCGGCCCCTCGAAGGCGATCGAGGGGAGGGCGGCGAATGGATCAGTAGCGGATGCCATCAGAGCTCTTTCTTCGGAGTGATGCGGGGATAGGCGTCGCGGAATGCCGCCCTGCGGGGGGCGAGGCGCTCGATCAGCAAGGGTTCGGGATCGATCTGCCGCGCGATCGGCGGAGCGACGCAGATGTCGACGGGCGCGCCGCCCTCGACGGCCAGCTGAGCCAGCCGCGCCGCGCCGAGCGCCGGCCCAACCTCTCCGCCCTGCAGGTATACCAGTGGCACTTCGAAGGCGGCGGCGATTATTCGGCCCCAATAGCCCGAGCGCGCGCCGCCACCGATGACCGACAGGCGATCGATCGAGGTGCCCGCGTCGCGCAGCGCATCGAGTCCGTCCGCCAACGCAAAGGCGACACCCTCCAGCACCGCCTGGGAGAGCGTCGCCGGATCGGTGTCGTTGTCCAGCCCAAGGAAGGCGCCGCGGACGCGGGCATCGTTGTGCGGGGTCCGTTCGCCCGAGAGATAGGGGAGGAAAATCTCGCCGCGGTTGCCCGGCCCCGCGGTCTCGGCACGCGCGAACAGTTCGGCCGCGCCGCTCGCGCCCGTCAGCCGCGCCGCCCAATCGATGCACGATGCTGCTGACAGATGGACGCTCATCTGATGCCACAGTTGGGGCAGGCAGTGACAGAAGGCATGAACCGCGCGTGCGGGATTGGGGCGGAATTGATCGGTCGCGACGAAGATTACGCCTGACGTGCCAAGCGACAGCAGCGCGTTGCCCGGGCGCACCACGCCGACGCCGGCGGCGCCGGCCGCGTTGTCGCCGCCTCCCGCTGCCACGGGAACGGCGGGGATACCCCATTGCTCGGCGACGTCCGGGCGCAGCGTGCCGGTCTGTTCAGTGCCTTCGAACAGCCGAGGCACCGCGCGCTCATCGAGATCGGTCGCGGCGAGCACGGTATCGCTCCAGCGGCGCGCAGCCACATCCACCCACAGCGTACCCGAGGCATCCGATAGATCGGACGCTTTCCCACCGGTCATGCGCAACCGCACATAGTCCTTCGGCAGCAGCACGGTTCGTACCTGCTTGAAGACGTCCGGTTCGTTCTTCCGCACCCACAGCAGTTTGGGGGCGGTGAAGCCGGGCATGGCGATGTTGCCCGTGATCTCACGCAAGCTGGGGATGCTGGTTTCCAGCTCAAGGCATTCCCGGTCGGACCGGCCGTCGTTCCACAGGATCGCCGGGCGCAGTGGCCGGTCGTCGGCGCCGAGCAGCGTTGCGCCGTGCATTTGGCCGGCGAGTCCTACGCCACGGATCAATCGCCTCACAGTCGGGTCGATCGTGAGCACCGCCGCGGTGGTTGCATGCCACCAGGCCTCGGGATCCTGCTCGGACCAGCGCGGTTGCGGACGCTGAACGGTGAGCGGCGCGGTGCCTTGTCCAGCGACCGCACCCGCTTCGTCGAGCACCACTGCCTTCACGCCCGACGTGCCGATGTCGATGCCGAGAAACATCAGGGCTTGAACGGATCAATTGTCGGGATCGAGCCGTCGGGCGCGAAGATCAGTTCGGTGACCTTGACGTTGCGCAGGTGGTTCTTCCCGCTGAGCTGCGTATCGGCATAGAACAGCCACCACTTGCCGTCCCACTCGATGATCGAGTGATGCGTCGTCCAGCCCTGCACCGGCTTCAGGATGTGCCCCTTGTAGGTAAACGGGCCATAGGGATTATCGCCGATGGCGTAGTTCAGGAAGTGCGTGTCGCCGGTCGAGTAAGTGTAGTAGTATTTGCCGTCGCGCTTGAACATCCAGGCGGCCTCGAAGAAGCGACGATCATGGTCGCCGCCCTTGATCGGCTGCCCCTTCTCGTCGACGATTACCGCATCCCGCACGGGCTCGGCGAAGCTCTTCATGTCTGAGCCCATGCGCACGACCTTGCCCGATATCGCGGCCTGGTCGTCCTGCATCAGATCGGTGTCCGAACCGTTGGGATCGTAGACGCCGTTCTTGTAGCGCTGAAGTTGCCCGCCCCAGATGCCGCCGAAATACATGTAGCTGGTGCCGTCAGTATCGGTGAACACTGCCGGGTCCATCGAGAAGCTGCCGGCGATGGGCTGCGGCTCCGCCTTGAGCGGGCCCATCGGGCTTTTCGACGTGGCGACGCCGATCTTGAAAGCGCCGAGACCGTTCTTGTCCTTGGTACGGTCCCGCGCCGGGAAATAGAGATAGTAGGTGCCATTCTTGTAGGCGGCGTCGGGCGCCCACATTTGCTGGGATGCCCAGGGCACGTCCTTCACGTCGAGCGCAACTGGCCCGATCGTCACCGGACCGCCGATCCGGTCCATCCTAAGAATGCGGTAGTCGCGCATGGCATATTGATTGCCGAGATCGTCGTCAGGAATGCCGGCGTCGATGTCGTGGCTGGCATAGACGTAGATCTTGCCGTCGAAAACGTGCGCTGAGGGGTCGGCCGTGTAGATTTCGGTCACCAGCGGCTGGGCACGATAGCGCCGCCCTTCAGGATCGCGCGGTTCGTCCGCTCCATAGGCGGCGCTACCGCATAGCGCGGCGAGAGCGAGGGATGTCAGCAAGCGCGAATGAGCCATGAACCTCTCCTGATGCAGCCTCTTGGGGCCCATTACTGTGAAGGTAGCGCTAACATCATCGATAGCCAACAGCGTTCTTCGAACAAAATTGAGTTGATGGTCGTCCCATACGTCGGATCGTCGTCAAGCTGTTGAGCATTGACCACACGGTTCCAGTTAAACTACTCCTACAAATAAACACCCGTCATAGAACTGATGATGGACGAAGGGGAGGGGAAGTAGTGACATCGCGACTGGATCGGATTGGCGTTGCTGCGCCGATGAAGCAGGCCGTTGCGGCGCTGCTGCTCGCTACCATGCCTTTTCCGAGCGTTGTCGCCGCACAGGAGTCGCGCGCCGAGGCTACTGTTTCGGTACGCGCTGATCAGCCAGGCCCGCAGATCGCGCCAGAAGTCTTCGGCCAGTTTGCCGAGCATCTCGGCACGGGCATCTACGGCGGCATCTGGGTCGGGCGCGGCTCGCGTATTCCGAACGACGAAGGCTATCGGCGTGACGTTCTTGCCGCGCTGAAGGCGATCAACGTGCCGATGGTTCGCTGGCCGGGCGGCTGCTTTGCGGACGAGTATCACTGGCGTGACGGGATCGGCCCGTCGAACAAGCGGCCGGTAAAGGTCAATACTAACTGGGGAGGGGTGAACGAGGACAACAGCTTCGGCACCCACGAGTTCATGGGTTTTGCCGAGCGGCTGGGTGCGAAGAGCTACGTCTCGCTCAATGTCGGGAGCGGAACGCCGGCCGAGTCGTCGCAATGGGTCGAGTACTTAACGGCACCGAGCGGCACGACCGTCCTGGCGAAGGAGCGCGCGCGCAACGGCCGCGCGGCGCCGTGGCAAGTTGCGTATCTGGGGATTGGCAACGAATTGTGGGGCTGCGGCGGCAACATGCGCGCCGAATATGCCGCCGATCTCACGAATCAATATGCGCAGTTCGCCAAGGCAGGTGGTCAGAAGCCGCTGAAGATCGCCAGCGGCCCGTCCGACGCGAATTACGAGTGGACCGAGACGATGATGAAGCTCTCGGGCAAGTACATCGACGGGCTTGGACTGCATTTCTACACCCGCCCGCGCGACAAGAACTGGGAGGACAAGGGCGCGGCACTCGCGTTCCCCGAGCGCGAATGGGCATCCACACTCGCGCACACGCTGGAGATGGACGAATATATCACCAAGCACAGCGCCATCATGGACAAGTACGACCCTCAGAAGCGGGTGATGCTGGCGGTGGACGAGTGGGGCACCTGGTACGATCCGGCGCCTGGATCCAACCCGGGGTTCCTGCAGCAGCAGAACTCGTTGCGCGATGCGCTGGTGGCGGCCTTGAACATCCACATTTTCGCCAAGCACGCCGACCGTGTGCGGATGGCGGCAATCGCGCAGATGGTGAATGTGCTCCAGGCAATGCTGCTTACCGATGGCGCGCGCATGGTGAAGACCCCGACCTATTGGGCGTTCGACCTCTACAAACCGTGGCAGGGCGCGACGACACTGGCGGCTGATGTCACTTCGCCCTGGTATCATAAGGACGAGTTCGCGCTTCCGGCAGTCAGCGTCTCGGCGGTGCGTGACACGGGGGGCCAGGTGCATGTCGCGCTGGTCAATATCGATCCAAACCGCGCCGTGCCTGTGTCTGTCAGCCTGAGCGGCGTGCAGCCGGCTGCCGCCAGCGGCCGCATCATCACCGCGGCAGCGATGGATGCGCATAACAGCTTCGATCAGCCGGATGTTGTGGCGCCTGCCCCCTTCACCGGAGCGCAATTCGGTAACGGGGCGATCACCGCGACGCTGCCGGCCAAGTCGATCGTGGTGCTCGAACTGCGCTGAGCGGCATGGTCGGCACTTCCCGCCTGACGCGCCGGGCGGTGCTCGAAGGCGCTGCCGGCACCGCGGCAGCGCTGACACTTCCGGCCCCGGCTTCACCAGCGGTCACGCGAAAGCGCGACAGCCTGCTGTGGTACACCCGCCCTGCCGCGACCTGGACCGAAGCGTTGCCGGTCGGCACCGGGCGGCTCGGGGCGATGGTGTTCGGCGGCGTCGAGCGAGAACGGCTGCAGCTCAACGAAGCGACGCTGTGGACCGGCGGGCCATACGATCCAGTAGCGCCTGGCGCCTGCGAGGCGCTGGAGGAGGTGCGGCGCCTCGTTTCGGCGGGTGACTATGCAGCGGCACAGGCGCTTGCCGACAAGGCGCTGATCGGCCGCCCGCGGACGCAGATGGCCTACCAGCCGCTCGGTGACCTGTTCATCGAGCTGCAAGGCCATGATGCTGGCGACGTTTCGGCATATCGGCGCGAACTCGATCTCGACTCGGCGGTCAGCACCACCTTTTTCAGGCGGGGCGGGGGGAACTTCACGCGGGAGGTCTTCGCGGCCGGGGGCGACGAACTGATCGCGCTGCGCATCGCCGCGGACCGGAGCTTCGATCTAGCGATCAGCCTGCGCTCAGCGCAGCCGGACGCACGGACGGTGTCGCAGCGCGGGCTGCTCTGGCTGACGGGCAGGAACGGCGCGCGTGCGGGGATCGCGGGAGCGTTGCGCTTCGCGGCCGGTGCGCACGTCGCTGCAGACGACGGCAGCGTCGCCACTGACGGAGACCGCCTGGTGGTGCACGGCACGCGCTCGATCACGATCCTGATCGCGATGGCGACAAGCTACAGAAGTTTCGATGACGTCAGCGGGGATCCCGAGGCGGCGTGCCGCGCGACGCTCGATCGTGCCGCCCGCCGTTCGTTCGAGGCCATCCGCGCCGATGCCATCGCCGCGCACCAGCGATTGTTCCGCCGTGTGCGGCTTGACCTCGGCCGTACGGCGTCCGCCGATCGGCCGACAGATGAACGCATTCGCGCTGGCGCCGCTGGTGATCCGGCGCTGGTGAAGCTCTATTTCGATTACGGCCGGTACCTGCTGATCGCCTCGTCGCAGCGCGGCGGCCAGCCCGCCAACCTCCAGGGCATCTGGAACGAGGCGGCCGATCCGCCTTGGCAATCGAAGTACACCGTCAACATCAACACGCAGATGAATTATTGGCCGACGGACGTCACCGCGCTGCCCGAATGTGTCGCTCCGCTCGTCGAGATGGTGCGCGATCTGGCTGTTTCCGGCGCCTGCACCGCGCGCAAGATGTACGGTGCTCGGGGCTGGGTGTGCCACCACAATACCGATCTGTGGCGCGCCACCGCGCCGATCGACGGTGCGCAATGGGGCCTATGGCCGATGGGCGGCGCCTGGCTCGCTACCCATCTATGGGATCATTACGATTTTGCGCGCGACCTCACGTATCTACGCTCGGTCTATCCATTGATGCGCGGCGCGGCGCTGTTCTTCCTCGACACGCTTCAGGACGATCCCGCCACCGGCGCGTTAGTGACCAATCCCTCGCTGTCGCCCGAGAACACGCACGCGAGGGGAGCATCGCTCTGCGCCGGGCCCGCGATGGACAACCAGATCCTGCGCGACCTGTTTGATCAGGTCGCCCGCGCCGCCACGCTGCTCCGCACTGATCGTGCGCTTGTGGATGAGTTGCACGCAGCCCGCGCGCGCCTCGCGCCTGATCGCGTCGGCGCCGCGGGGCAGCTTCAGGAATGGCGCGAGGACTGGGACATGGCGGCACCTGAGCCGCAGCACCGCCATGTGTCCCACCTCTACGCGCTGTTCCCAAGCTACCAGATCGACCCGGATCGTACGCCTGCGCTGGCCAACGCCGCGCGGCGCTCACTTGAGTTGCGCGGCGACGAGTCGACCGGCTGGGCGACCGCTTGGCGCGCAAACCTCTGGGCGCGGCTGCGCGACGGTGAGCGGACGTACCGCATTCTTGCTTACCTGCTCGGCCCAGAGCGGACTTATCCCAACCTGTTCGACGCGCATCCTCCCTTCCAGATCGACGGTAATTTCGGCGGCACGCGCGCGATCGCCGAGATGCTCTTGCAGAGCAGGGATGATGAGATCCTGCTGCTGCCCGCGCTGCCGCGCGCGTGGCCGGCCGGCAGCATTGCCGGGTTGCGCGCGCGTGGCGCCGCCGTCGTCGATCTCAGCTGGGGATCCGGTCGCTTGATCGAAGCGACCGTCACCGCACAGGACGGGGGTCGTCGCGTGATCCGCCACGCCAATACGGTGCGTGAGGTGATGCTGCAGCCCGGTCGGCCGCTGCAACTGCGCGGACCGACGCTTGAAATCGCACCGGGGGCTCCCGCGTCCGGAAAGGAGATCACAGCATGATCCGGACCCTTGTTTTAGCCAGCGCGGTGCTGCTCGGATTCGTGTCGCCTTGCTGGGCACAGGTCGCTACGCCGGCGCCGCCCGTCGTCCCTGGCGCGAAGCCGGTGACAGTGGAGCGCATTACCGTTCACTCGCCCGCAATCGAGGGCAATTTGGAGGGCGAGAGCGCTGACCGCGAGGTCATTGTAGTGCTGCCGCCGAGCTATCGCACCGCGTCGCGTCGACGGTACCCCGTCGTCTATGCGCTGCATGGTTATTCGATCGGCGCGACACAGTGGATCGGTGAAATTCATGTACCGCAGACGGTTGAGGGCGCGTTCGCCAAGGGCGCGCGCGAGATGATCGTCGTGCTGCCCGACAGCAAAACCGTTCACAACGGCTCCTTCTATTCGCGTTCGGTGGCGGTGGGGGACTTCGAAACATTTATCGCGCGGGATCTCGTCGCCTATGTCGACGCGCACTATCGCACGCTTCCCAAGCGCGAGAGCAGGGGGCTTACAGGGCATTCGATGGGCGGCTACGGAACCGCGCGCATCGGCATGAACCACGCTGACGTGTTCGGTGCGATCTACATGCTGAGTCCGTGCTGCCTCTCGGTGCGCGCGCTCGGCACGCCCGATCCGGCGCAGGAGCAGACGCTGCGGGCCCTGCGAGCGCCGGCCGACAGCGCTTCGTTGCCCTGGCTGCTGCGCGCGCAGCTCGCAACGGCGGCGGCCTGGTCACCGAATCCGAAGGCGCCCCCGCTGTTCCTCGACCTGCCCGTGAAGGACGGTCAGCCGCAATCGGACGTGCTGGCGCGCTGGGCAGCGAACGCGCCGCTGGCAATGCTCGACCAGCACGTCGCTGACCTGCGACGCTACCGGGCGATCGGCATCGATGTTGGCGATCGCGACGGCCTCAAGGACGATGCGCTGCGGCTCCACGAGGCGCTAGACCGCTACGGGATCGCCAACCGCTTCGAAGTCTATCCGGGCGATCACACCAGCGGCGTCGCGACGCGCTTCCAGGACGTGGTGCTGCCGTTCTTTTCCGGCGCGCTCGCGTTCCCTCACTGAGCGCCGCCGTCAGCGCAACAGGGCGGCGTCAGCCCAGGTGGCGGGTTGCGTTGGCAGGTCCGGCCGAGCGCCGGCACCGCGCGCGACCAGTTCGAGGATGCGCACCCCGGTAGTGTCCGCAGCCAGCAGCTCTGCCGGTTCGCCGAACGCCTTGGCAGGCGAGCGGGCGAGGAGGCGACCGTCGCCCCATACCTCGAAGGTAATCGTCCCCGCGGCAGGCAAGCCAGTGTCGTTGACGCCCACGCGCGCGGTGAAGCGCCGAAAATCTGCGTTGCGCACCTCGAGCCGCGAGCCCGCGAGCACCCCGATCCCCGTATCGTATTCGGTGCGCGCTACCCGGAGCAGCTTGCCATAGGGCGCCCGGTCCGCCTCGGCGCCGCCCCAGCCGGCATATTGGACATGCTCGCCGCCGCCGCGGGTGCCGATCCAGGGTGTGATCGAGCGGTGAATCGTTGGGTCGGCCTCAGGTAGCAGGACGCCATCGAATGCCGGATTAACGCGGCTGGGCTGCTCCGAGAGGTACACGCCGTCCGGCAGCCGCCGCGCGCCCGTGGCGCGGAACACGATCGTCTCGTGCGGCGCAAGTGTGAGCGGAAGCTCGCCGCGGAAGCGGTGCTCCTTGCCCGACCAGAGATCGCGCAGCGCGACATCGCGCGTCGGCAGCATCTTGAGGTGCCCGGCGGTCAGCACGACATCGACCGGGGTCGCCGTCCGGTTGAACAGCGCCACCGCCTTGCTGCCGTCTGCGAGCGACTTGACGAAGAACTGCGCCTGATCCGAATCGTAGGCGAGCACCGCCTGGTTGCCTGCAGCGTCCTGGTTGAGCGCGACGATTTCGCGGTTGCCGAAGATCGTCAGCAGCGCAGGCGTCAGCTTGCGCAGGTCGTAGCCGATGATCAGCGGCGAATTGAGGATCGACCAAAGCGAGAAGTGCGATCGCGCCTCGGTCAAGTGCGCCTCATCGAACTCGCCCGAGCCGACGAACAGCATGTCGGCATCGTTCCAAGAGCCTGGATGAGCATAGAGCGCACGATGCGTCACGGTGTCGAGATTGGTGAGCATACGCGCCCACACTGGCTGAATGTCGTCACTGGTGCGTGACATGTTGCCCACGTCCTTGCCCCAGCTGCGCACGTCTGCCGAGCCCCACAGGCAGAGCGAGAAGACATAGTCGCGGTGGCCGGCATGGCGGCGGATGGCAGCGCCGACCGCTTCGTATAATGTCCGTACAGCGCTTATGTTGGTGTCGCCCAGCGACTGGGTGTCGATCAGCGGCGGCAGCGCACGGTACAGCCCCGCGCGGACCCGTGGCGCCTCGGCGGGCAGCCCGCGGACGCCGCAGCCATCGACCTTGATAAGATCGAAGTTCCACTCGGCGAAGAATAGGCGGATGTCCTGGTCGACGTGGCCGTAGAGTCCCACTTCGCGCTCAGCGACAGTGCCTTCTGGCTGGTTCTTGAAGTCGGGCGTGTAGATCTGGCCGCAGCTGTTGCGGCCGATGTCGGAATAGATGCCGGCCTTCAGCCCCATCGCGTGCAGCCGGTCAGTAAGCGGGCGGAAGCTAGGGTCGGTGCCGGTCGCAGCGGAGGGGAAGCGCGCCGTGCGGATGATAAGCCGGCCATCCGGCTGGCGGCGCTTCAGCCACCAGCCGTCGTCGATGTTGACGTAGCGATAGCCCAGCCGGGCGAGGCCGGTGTCGACCAGCGCTTTGGCGGATGCGAGCACCTTCTCCTCGTCCACATCGCTGTTGAAGGCGTTCCAGCTGTTCCAGCCCATCGGCGGGACCGGTGCGTGGCCGGCAGTGTTGGCGCTCCAGCGGCCGGTCGGCGCCAGCGGGTCGCCAGCTGCGGACAGCGGCAGCACCAGCGCCGCCGCGCAAAGCGCCACGCGGCGGATCACCGCGGCAGATCCAGCGCTTCGGCGACCGTGAAGCTGGCGGTGTGCCCTGCGACACCCGCTCCGGGCTGCCCCGAGCCGACGCTTACCTGATAGTCACCGGTGAACACGGAACGCTGCCCGTCCGGCGCGACAGCGCTCAGGTCGCGCGGGGAAAGCTCGAACGTCATGTCACGGCTCTGACCGGGCGCGAGAGAGACGCGCTGGAACCCGCGCAGCGCGAGATCGGGTACCCCCGGCTTCTGCGGAAAACGCAGATAGAGCTGTGTCACCTCGTCGCCGGCGCGCGCGCCGGTGTTGGTCACGCGCGTTGTGACCCGGATGCCCTTGCCCGCGTCACCGCGGACCGGGGTCACCTGCAGCGGCGCGTAGCCGAAGCTCGTGTAGCTCAGGCCGTGGCCAAACGGGTAGACCGGCGTGCCGCGGAAGTAGCGATAGGTCCGCCCCGCCATGCGATAATCGTCAAAGGGTGGCAGGTCATCGATGCTGCGGTAGAAGGTAAGGGGCAGGCGACCCGCCGGGTTGGAGCGTCCTGACAGGATGTTGGCGATGGCCGTGCCGCCCGCCTCGCCGGGATACCAGGCCTCGAGCACCGCTGCGGCATTGTCCTTGGCCCACGCCAGGTTGATCGGGCTGCCGTTCATTGCCACCAGGACGATCGGCTTGCCGGTGGCGCGCGCCTGTTCGAGCATCGCGAGTTGATCGGCGGGTAGATCGAGCGTCGTCTTGTCGCCCCCGGAGAAGCCCGGCACCTTAACCCCTGTCTCCTCGGCCTCAAGGTCAGAGGTGAGGCCCACCACCGCAACGAGCACGTCGGCCTTATCGGCGGCTGCCTGCAGATTCGCGGCGGGGTTCGGCGATACGCGCTTCCACATCAGGTTGGCGTCGTTCCCGGTGATGCGGAAGGGATAGCGATGGCCACCCACGAGCTTCAGCGTCGTCATGGTGGGAAGATCGTTCCACCGGGCCTTGGTCCGGTCGGAAATCACACGGCCGTCGAGCGTCAGTGTCGCTCCGCTGCCCGACAGGCCGACGCGGTAGCTGCCGCTTTCCGGCGGCATTAGGAAGCCAGACCATTCGGCGCGGTGAACGTCGGCGACCTTGGCGAGCTCGAGGTTGCGATCGCCCACGTCGGGTTCCACGCGGGTGACGACAGGCTGGGCTTGGTACTTGATCGTCGCCAGCAGCTTTTCCCGTGTGCCGGGCGCGAACTTGGCGGGGGCTGGCGTCTCGGGATTAAAATAGCGGACCAGCACGCCCGGCCGTCTGTCCGGCGTCAACAGCGCGGTCGGTGGCACGCGATCGCCGTCGGTGACTGACTCGCCGAACGGGACCAGGGATACACGATCGGTTCCGAGCGCGGTGCGCAGGCCTTCGAGGACGGAGACGGGAGGGCCAGACAGCGGCGAGGAGTAATTGCCGCGCAGCACCCGCGTCGCGTCCCCGAGCGGCCCGATTACCGCGACGCGCACACCCGGTCCGAGCGGGAGCACGCCCGCGTTCTTCAGCAACACCATCGACTTCTCGGCCGCTGCCACTGCGAGCTGCCGATGCGCGGGCGAGCCGACCGCCGAAGCCGGCACCGCGGCCGGTGCCTTGGCGAGCCCGGGAAGGTCGCCGTTGCGATAGCGCGCGGCGAACAGCCGCACGAGGCTGTCGTCGACATTGCCCTCGGTGATGAGGCCGCGCGTCAACGCCTCGCGATAACGTTCCTCCAGACCGGCGGTGTCGCTCAGCGTTCCACGGTTGCATTCGTTGTCGACGCCCGCGCGCATCGCCGCGGCGACGGCGGCGGCTGCGTCCGGCGCATATTTGTGGTTGTCGGCGATGTCGCGCACCGCATCGCAGTCCGACACTACGTAACCGCGAAAGCCCCAGGCGCCGAACAGATGATCCTTGAGCAGCAGGTCGCTGGCGCAGGCCGGCTGGCCGTCGATCCGGTTGTAGGCGCACATGACCGATCCAGCGCCCGCGTCCACGATCGCGGCACGGAACGCGGGCAGGTAGGTATCCTCGAGGTCGTGTGCGGAAACGAAGACGTTCGCCTCGTGGCGCGTGCCCTCAGGGCCGCTGTGAACCGCAAAGTGCTTTGGCGTGGCGATCACGTTGGGGCGATCGGGGTCGGGGCCCTGCATGCCGCGGATGAACGCGCTGCCCACCGCGGCGGTCAGGAACGGATCCTCGCCATAGGTTTCCTGCCCGCGGCCCCAGCGCGGATCGCGGAAGATGTTGATGTTGGGCGACCAGGTATCGAGCCCGGTCCCCATTCGGCCCAGCCGCCCGGTCTGGCGCCCCAGGGTGTGCAGCGCGCGCACCTCGGTGCTCACCGCTGCGGCGACGTCACGCACGATGTCGCGGTCGAAGGTGGCGGCGAGCCCGATGGGTTCGGGGAAGTTGGTCGTCGCAAGCGGCCCCAGCGCTCCGTGCAGGGACTCGGTCCACCAATTGTAGGCGGGGATCTGCAGCCGCGGAATCGCTGGCGCGACGTTCAGCAGCTGCGGCAGCTTCTCCTCAAGCGTCATGCGGGCGACAAGCGCGCGCGCCAGTCGGCTCGCCTCGTCGCTTCCTTCGGGGCGGGGGGCGATGGGCGCTGTCTCGCGTGCCAGTGTGCCGGTCGTCGTCACGAGCGCGGCGGCGGCGAGCAGCACCGCCTTGCATACATGTCGCATCAGCATCTCCCCCTGCTGAACGTCGCTGGCGTTAGCGGACCGGCACCTCGAAGGTGCCGACCGGTAGCGGCGTTTCGTCGGTCAAATTGGTGGCGGGCACGTCCGCCCAGGCATAGCGTACGCGCGTGACGCGGCGGCCGTCGGCAGGCAGCGTGATCGCGCTGCCGTGCACCGTGCCCGAGGCAAAGCGGCAGGTGCGGGGGGCTAATTCGCAAAGCTCGAAGCCGATCGCGCGATCAGATCCGGTTGCGTGTAGCGCGCCGGTGACGCCCGTGAAGCGCAGGACGATGCTGCCATCGGTGGCAAGCCTAGCGTCGGCGATAGCCGGTCCCGCGGGAGCCTCTGGCTTGCCATAGAGCGCTGCACGCATCGCCCGTGCAAGGCGCAGGCCGACGTGGCGTTTCTCGCCGGGATGAATGTCAAACGGATCGCCAATGTCATGCGTGACGGCAAGGCCGGCGTGCGGATCGGCGGCCGCCACGCGACGCTGCGCGTCGCGGATATATCCCCAGCCACTCTCGACCGGTGTGCTTGCCGGGTCGCCGTAGGAGGAGAGCTGCACGATTCCCGCGGCCGTGCGCGCGGTGCCAAAGCGTTGCCGCCAGTCGGCGATGAGCGCCGCCAGCCGGCGATCATAACCGGGAATGTCGGTGTCCGACTCACCCTGGTACCAAGCGATACCCGCGAGCCGGACCGGAGCGAGGGGGGCGATCATGGCGTTGAACAATGTGCCCGCGCCGTTGATGTCGTCCCATGCAACGCGCGGCGCGCCGCCGCCTACTGGCTGGGCGACCGCGTAGCGCCAGCCGTCTCCCAGCGGAATGATCGACCCGTCCGCGAAGATGAGGCGCATTGCCTGGGCCGGACCGGTCATGCCGCCGTTGGCATAACCGTCGTCGACGTTGACGGTCAGCACGTTGCTTCCCGCGCGCAGGGCACCCGGTGCAAGACTGTAGACGCGCTGCTGACCCGGCTGGCTGCTGCCGCCGACGCCGCGCCCGTTGAGCCAGGTACGGTCGGCATCGTCGACTGCGCCGAGCATGAGTGTCGCGGGCTGCTTCGCCTGCGCCGCCGATACCTCAACCTCGCGCTGGTACCAGATCATGCCGTTGTAGTCGGCGAGAGCGGGGACGCCCCACGCCTCGAAATTGGTGATTGCGGGCACCGGTTGCCAGTCGATCGTGGCACTGGGTTGCCATGGTTCGGCGCCCGGGGCATCGCCCGAGGTGCTGCGCCACCACGCCTCCCAGGCGGCGCCCGCCTGAGCGGCCGTGCCCGCCGGATCGCGTCCGTAGCGGGTGAGTTGATCAGCCTCGGCCCCCATACCGGCCGCACGCAACGCGCTGTCGCTCATCCACGCGCTGATGCGGGACCCGCCCCAACTCGCGTGGATTGCGCCGATCGGCACCTTCGCTGTCCCGCGAAGCGACTGCACCATGAAGAAGCATGCCGCCGAGAAGCGCTGTGCCGTCTCGGGGCCGGCAATCGACCATTCCGGCTTTCGCGCGAAGCGGCGCTGCGGGGTTATCGCGACCGCGCGATCAACCGTCAGGAGGCGCAGCCCGTCGTCGACGGGGGGGCGTGCTTCGGGGAACAGTGCCTGCGCCTGATCGACGCGCAACTCCATGTTGCTCTGTCCCGAGCAGAGGAAGACGTCCCCGACAAGGATGTCGCGCGCCACGGTCGCGCCACTCGCCGCAGCAACGGTAAGATCGAACGGCCCCCCGGCGGGCAGCGCGGGTAGAAGGACGGAAAACCGCCCGTCGCCGTCGCTCGTCGTGGTTGCGACCTGGCCGCCGAGGGCGACCATCACCGACTCGCCCGGGGCGATCTCGCCCGACACGGTGATCGGCTGATCGCGCTGCACGACCGCGTGATCGCCGATCACCCCATCGAGCCGCGGCGCGGCGGCGATGGATGGGGCGGCGAGGGCCAGCGCGACGAACAGGGCAGGTTTCAGCATCAGGGGAAGGGCGCTCGCTCAATCAGATCGATTTCAGGCCGTGGCGGGCGATCCGCTCCAGCAGGTCCCGGTGGCGGGGAAGGGCTGTGATCATCCGATCGGTCTGCGCCTTGTTCTCGCGGCGCGCACGCGCGGCGACGGCGATTTCCTCGTCGAGCATGCCGGGTATCAGCGCAGTGCGTGCGCCCATGCCGTAAAGGACATATTGGTAGCTTGCGGCGGGAAATACCTCCTCGACCCGATCGAACTCGTCGTGCAACCACGGCGACTGGAACTTCCACAGCTCCATCAACTCGCGTAGCCGATCGCTCATCGTCTCGGTGCGGACGTTGTCGCGCCAGAAGTTGGTGTCGGTGCGCTGAGTCAGCGCATAGTGCAGCTTCAGGAAGTCGACGATGCGCCCCCAGCGATAGCTTGTGGTGTCGTTGAAGCGACGCGCGACGGTGTCCATCACCTCACGGCAGGCGGGCAGCTGCTCCGCGATCAGCTTGGCCGATAATTCGATGAGAACGATGGCGGATGCTTCGAGCGGCTCGAGGAATCCCGCGGCGAGGCCGACGGCGACGCAGTTGCGCTCCCAGAAGCGCTCCCGATGACCCGATCGGATCTTGAGCTGCCGAACGGGCAAGTCGGCGCCCGCGCCGCCGAGATACGTGCGCAGCTCCCGCTCGGCCTCTTCGGCGCTGATGTGGCTGGACGAGAAGACGTGACCGACACCCCGGCGGGTGGGCAGCCCGATATCCCAGATCCAACCCGCCGATTGCGCGGTCGACATGGTATGCGAGGCGACGGGATCGTCGGGATTCGCGTAGGGCACCTGGATCGCAAGTGCGGTGTCGCAGAACAGCTCCCCGCCACGCGGGAGGAACGGCACGCCCATCGCGCCGCCGATCAGCAGCGCGGCGAAGCCGGTGCAATCGACGAACAGATCGCCCTCAATTGCAATTCCCTGTGCGGTGTCCAGCCCGGCGATATCGCCGTTTTCGGCCATCCGCACCTCGGTCACGTCAGCCAGCAGGTGGCGCACGCCAAGCTGATCGCAGCAATGCCGCTGAAGGAAGCTCGAGAATTTGCCGGCGTCCAGGTGATACGCGTAGTTCGCAACCGCCTCGAACTCGGGCGTCGCCATCGTTTTGGGGCCAAGCCCCTGGTCGCAGATCCGGCCCTGCGAGGTCACGGCGTCGCAGAAACTCTGGCCCTCTTCATTCGCCAACCAGTGCGGCGCCAGATTAACCTGGCCGAAGTTCTGCGGCAGCATCAGCGGGTGATAATAGCCGTCATCGGCGGCGCCCGTCGTCCAGCGGTTGAAGCGCGCACCCTGCTTGAAGGCGGCATCGCACTCGCGGAGAAATGCGGTCTCGGAGATGCCCATCTTGCGCAGCGTCGCGCGCAGCGTCGGCCAGGTACCCTCGCCAACGCCGATGATCGGGATGTTGGGGGATTCGACCAGCGTAACGGTGAAGCCGTGCGGGCGACGCGTCTGGTGCTTTGCCGCGATGACGCCGGCGGTCAGCCAGCCGGCCGTGCCCCCGCCAACGATCACGATGTTCTGTACGGGCTTCATCACCGAACCTCCGGACGAAAAAACTGGCGGGCCAGGACATGCCAACCCGCCAGGAGGGGAGACTCAGAAGCGGTAACGCACTCCCAAGGTGTAGCGCCGGCCGTAGTCGAACACATCCAGAAGCTGGTTCTCGAACCTGCCGTGTGAGCTCTGCCGGTTGTTGTTCAAGTTCAGCACCTCGCCGAAAACGCTGAAGTTCCTGTTTATATCGTAGCTACTCGAAAGGTCGATCTGGAAGCTCTCATTGATGAAGGTGGGCTCAGCGCCAAATGACCCTGTATTCTGGTTCTGGCCGAACTGGAGCAGATATTTGTCGCGCCAATTGAGCGCGGCGCGGATCTGGAACCCGTTCTTGTCGTAAAAGCCGACGAAGTTGGCGGAGTTCGCTAGGCCGGTGACGGCGAAGCCACTCTGCGAAATGTCCTGATCGTCATAGGGCTTGTTGGTATCGACCAGTGTAGCATTCGCCTGGAAACCGAAGCCGCTATCGCCGAAGACATGCTGCCAGGCCACCTCAATACCGCGCACCGTCGCGTCTGGCCCGTTGACCTGCTGCGACACCGCGAAGCTTGCTGGCGCGTTGGTAGTCGGATCGATCACGCCGTTGATCGTCTGGCGGGTCACGCCGCCGACGATGAAGTTGCTGACGTTTTTCAGGAAGGCATTGACCGAAAGGTAGGAGTTCCGCTGGTAGTACCATTCGGCCGCGACGTCGAAATTGTCTGCCAGGTACGGTAGCAGCGCCGGATTTCCGCCGGCCGCCGTCAGCGCATTGACGCGCTGGCCAGTGCCGACATTAAGCTGCGGATACAGGAGGTTAAGAGTCGGGCGCGTCAGAGTGCGCGACGCATCGAAGCGAACTAGCAACTCCGGTGTGATCTCGAGCCTCAGGTCGATGCTCGGCAGCAGATAGTTGTAGTTTGACTTCGAGGTCAGCGCTTGTGGTTGCGACAGGACGACTGTCAGCAGTGTCGGGTCTGCCACGCTCGTCAGGATGCTGATCGGCACCGTCCCGTTGCCGTTTGCGGTGATGTGCGTGTTCTCGTTGCGGATCCCCGCCGAGAAGAAAAATGGCATCCCCGCGATTTCGGTCTGGAAGCTGGTGGTGAGGAACAGCGCCCACGTCTTCTCGGTGATGTCGCGGACGCTGCCGGCGTCCAGCGCTTGGGTGAACCGCCCGGTGAAGCCGCTGACCTCCGGGTAATTGAACCCGGGGATGTTCTGGGCCTGCGGATTGCCGAGGCCACTCAGATAATTCTGATAGTCGACCGGGCTGAACAGGAATACCGACGGCGGCAGGCTGCCTTTGAAGCCGGGAATGAAATCGTTGAGGCTGATCGAGCCCCGGTAGAGGCTGCTCGGCAGCGGCGCGATGCCGGTGGCACGACCCGAAGGTGCACCATAGCCTGCATAGGCCTGCCAGAAGTTGTTGACGAAGGTGCTTTCGTTCCGGAAATTGAACTTGTCCTGATAATATTGCCCACCGAGCCTGACTGACAGGTCTTCCTGCTTCCAGGTGGCGACGCCGCGGAACTGCCACAGTTCATCCGTGTTGCGCTGCGTCTGGTTGACGGTGACGTGCGAGCCGATGAGCGACGTGTCCGCCCAGCGCGTGCTGTCTCCGGCCGGACCGTAATTGCTGAGCGAGGGGAAGCTGTCGCTGCTTTTGCCGGGGACGGTGAAGCGCGAATTGGAGCCCAGCAGGCCACCATAGCCGATATCGGCGTTCAGGCTGCCGATGACGTCGCCCGGGTTGCGCCAGCTTTTGGCGTAGGCGCCGTCCGCCTCGAAGGTCAGGTTCTCGGATGCGTCGTACTTGACGTTGAGGCCCGTCTGGTTCGTCTGCAGGATTTCCTTGTTCAGCGCGGAGGTAAAGTCAGTCGGGCTGCCGGCCTGCGTGAAGTCCACGAAGGTCCCGTTTTCGTCGACCGTGACGTTGCGCAGGTCTGACTGATTGAACCATACGCCGAACGCATAATTGTTCTGGGTCACCTTCTGGCGCGAGAAGTTGTTGTCCAGCGTGATCATGAGATCATCGTTGGGATGGAACTGGAAAGAGACGCGGCCGTCGAAGCGCTCGTCCTCGACCCGCTGTTGCTCGGCGCCATATTGTTGCGGGAACCAGCCGACCAGGCTCTTGTCGGCAAGCTGTTCGGTCGTGCAGCTTGCGGTGGTCTGGCAAGGCGCATAGCGGCCGCCGGGCCATCCCGAGACATAGACGCGGTTGGTATCGGTGTCTCGGCGGGTATAGATCGCGCTGGCGAGGACGCCGAATGTCTCGGCGTCGTTCGTGCTGCTGATCAGCAGGCCGGCAGTGGGCACCACCCGATCCGCCCGATCCTGAAGCGACCCCGATGCGGTCGCCGCCAGGCGGAAGCCCGGATGATCAAACGGGTTAGGGAACTGGATATTGACCGTTGCACCGATCGAGCTCGCCGCCAGCGACATGTCGGGGGTCTTGAGGACGCTCAACTGACCGATGAAGTCGACGCCGACGGTGCTGAAGTCGATCTGGCGACCGCCGGTCGCGGTCGAAATACGGCGACCGTCATAGAGCGTTGTGTTGAAGTCGCCACCGAAGCCGCGGACGGTGATGCCGGTCGGCTCGCCCCGGGAGCCCGAGCGCTGGATCGAGACGCCGGGCAGGCGCTGGAGCGACGCAGCAACGTTGGAATCTGGAAATTTGCCGATGTCCTCGGCGGAGATGACGTCGACGACACCGATGGCCTCGCGCTTGACGTCAAGGTTGCGCTGCAGCGACTCGCGCAAGCCCGTTACAACGATATCGGCGCCGCCGCCGTCGCTGATCTGATTGCCCGGCGCGCCGTCCGGCGCGGTCGCCGGATCCTGCGGCAGGCCTGCCTGAGCTGCGGTGGTTGTGTTGGCGGGCACTGGCACCGCGGGCTGCTGAGCCGCGGGCTGGCTTGTGGTGCTGCTCTGCAGGTTGCCTTGGCTCTGCTGCGCTACGACCGGTGTCGTCCAGGCGAGGGCAATAAGCCCGGGCGCATAAGCCAGCTTCATCGCGCGTCGGCCCCGCGACGCGAAAGCACCAATGCGGTGGCAATCAACCATCGTATCCAATCCCCTCCGTTGGATCGTCCCTCCCTTTTCGTGCGGGAGATTTACGATCACGCATTGCCGCACTGGCATTGACCTGATGAAGGCCCAGCCCTTACGTTACCGCTCACATTACACCACCCATTCGACGATGCAACCATTTGTCTGAGTGATGAATGGAGAATGGCGGCGAAGACTGCCAAGTATTGTGTCCCAAAGGAGAGCACCCGAATGCCTTCGCTAGAGTTGCTTAATTCGGGAACCCACGCGGAGCTCCGTCTGACGCGCCGTCGGGACGAGGGCCGGCATTTTGCGCAAATTGTGGCGACCGAGTTCCTGCTCGCCGCGCCCTATTATCCTATTCTCTTCACCAAGCGGCCCGATACAGGAGCATTCTACGCAGGGGTGTTGATGGGCGTTGAGCCTGGGCAGAACCTGCACGCGGTGGATGGACAACTGCCCGACTACCGCCCTGCCGATCTCGAGCGGCAGGGTTTCTTCGTCGATGGTGATCATCTGGTGATTGACCGCGAGCACGCGGTGTTTTCCGACCCGGCCGGGCAGCCGCTGTTCGAGCGCGATGGCGAGCCAACCGACGCGCTGCGCCGGGTGCAGTCGGCGATAGGCAACTTACACCAAGGGCTAGAGCCGACCGACGCGCTGATCCAGCGCTTTCTGGACTACAAGCTGTTGGAGCCGATCGACATTTCCCTGAGCTTCGACAACGGCGAGACGCTCAGGCTCGACGGGCTCTACACCGTCAGCCTGGATCGTCTGCACGCCCTTCCTGACGCATCGGTGCTGACGATGTTTCGCTGCGGAGACCTTCAACTCGCATATGCGCAGTCCGCCTCGGTCCGTCACCTGCGGACGCTGGCACGGCGTCGCAACGACAGCCTGGTGAACGTCCCGCGATGAGCACTCCGATCAACCACGTAGATCCGGCCACACTCGCGAACGCGGGCACCTTCCGGCAGGAGGTGATGGAGGCGTGCCGTCCCGTTCTCATGCGCGGCGTGGCGAGCGGGTGGCCGCTGCTCGCGGGCGGGACCGACTGCGTGATCGATCACATTCGGCGTCACGACGCAGGAAATCCCGCGGAGATGTTCATCGGCAAGCCGGGGATCGGCGCTCGATATTTCTACGACGACGAACTGACCGGATTCAACTTCGATCGCGAGACGTTGCCGGTCAGTGATGCGGTTGAGCGAATAGTCGCCACGGCCGACGAGCCGGGCCAACCGAGCATGTACATGGGCTCGTTGCCATCAGAGCGGTACCTGCCCGGGATCGAACGGGCGACGCCGCTGCCGTTCCTGCCGGAGAACGTCAGGCCGCGGTTGTGGATCGGCCACGCGTCGACGATCGCCTGCCACTATGACACCAAGGACAATGTCGCCGTCGTGGCCGCGGGACGTCGACGCTTCACGCTCTATCCACCGGACTCCGTTGGCGATCTCTATGTTGGTCCGATCGACCATACGCTGTCGGGTCAACCCGTAAGTTTCGCCGCAGGATCGCCTGGGGGCGATCCACGCTACCCGCGGTTCGAACGTGCTCGGGAACGCGCCCTGGTGGCCGAGCTAGCCCCTGGTGACGGGATCTACATCCCCAAGCTCTGGTGGCATCAGGTAGAAGCGTTGGGCGATCTGAATGTACTGGTGAACTTCTGGTGGGACGACTTCGCCGCCGGAATGGATCAGCCCTATATGACGATGCTTCTGGCGATGATCGCCATTGCCGAGCGACCCGAGGGCGAACGCGCGGCGTGGCGGGCGTGGTTCGATCATTATGTCTTTCGGCCAGAGGGTCATCCACTGGCATTCTTGCCGCCCGAGCGGCATGGGATCCTCGGTCCGCTGGCGGGCGGCAACTACGGGCGCATCCGGAGCATCGTGATGCGGGCGCTGCGAGGAGGATGAGTGATGACGATTACCGGCGTCGCCTGGTCACCGAACAAAGGCAAGCCGCGTCGATGAGCTTATCCGAGCCGAATGTCCGTTCGAAGCGACGTGCACGTCATGGCGCACCGACGATCAGCGACGTGGCAAAGCGCGCCGGCGTTTCGTCCATGACGGTATCGCGTGTCATCAACGGCGAGAGTAACGTGCGCGACACGACCCGCGAGGCAGTGATGGCTGCGATCGCCGCGCTGAACTACGCGCCCAATCCCGCGGCGCGCAGCCTCGCGGGGTCGGCGCCCACGCGCATCGGAATGCTCTACAGCAATCCCAGCGCGGGCTTCCTCGGCGAGGTTCTGCTCGGCAGCCTCGAACAGGCTTCACGCGCCGACGTCCAGATCATCGTCGAGCGTTGTGAGCCCGGCCATGACGAGCTTGAGGTGGCGCGGCATCTGATCGCCGGCGGTATCGACGGCATGCTTCTGCCGCCGCCGCTCTGCGAAAGCGGCGCGATGCTCGAACTCCTGAAGCGCAGCGGCGTGCCCGCGGTCGCCGTAGCCACTGCCTGCTCGGGTGCGCCGCTCGCTGTTGGCATCGACGATCGAGAAGCGGCGTTGCGCATGACGCAGCATCTAATGTCGCTCGGACATAGGCGGATCGGGTTTATCGCCGGCGATCCTGCGCTGGCGGCGAGCGGCCGACGGCTGGATGGGCATTGTGCCGCGCTCGCCCAGGCTGGAATCGCTCTGGACGATTCGCTGGTTGTCGACGGGCGGTTCACCTATCGCTCGGGGCTCGATGCGGCGGAGCGACTGCTCGATTTGCCCGAGCCCCCGACCGCCATCTTTGCATCGAACGACGACATGGCCGCCGCCACGATCGCGGTCGCGCATCGCCGTGGCATCGACGTACCCGCCGACCTCACCGTGTGCGGGTTCGACGACACGCCGTTGGCGACGGTGATCTGGCCGGAACTCACCACGATCCGTCAGCCAATCGCCGACATGGCGCGCGTCGGGATCGAGATGCTGGTGTCGGTGCTACGGCCGCAGAAGCCAGCGGCAGCGAGTCTGCACCGCCTGTTAGACTTCGAGCTGATCCGGCGCCAATCCGACGCTGCGCCGCGCGTCCGGCCCAAGAAGCTCTAATCCAGCAAGCGCGCTTGACGCGCCATCCGTGAATGATAGCGTTACCATCGTTGTCAGCGAGAAACCCGGCGGCCGTCACTTCGCACAAGCCGGGCATCGTAAGGGAGGATTACGATGACCGACACTTTGCGGGCGGAAATCGCCGGCGACTCCAGTTCGATAAACCATGGTCTAATCGCCATGATTGTAGCCGTTGCCACCATCGGCGGCTTCATGTTCGGCTACGATTCCGGCGTCATCAACGGCACGCAGAAGGGCTTGGAGGCCGCGTTCGATCTTGGCCGGCTCGGGGTCGGGATCAACGTCGGCGCCATCCTGGTCGGCTCCGCCGTGGGCGCCTTTGGTGCAGGGCGGCTGGCGGACCGGATTGGTCGGCGCGGCGTGATGATGCTCGCCGCGATACTATTTCTCGTTTCGGCGCTGCTCGCCGGTGCGGCAGGCGGCTCGGTGGTGTTCATCATCGCGCGCATAATCGGCGGCCTGGGCGTCGGCGCGGCAAGCGTGATCTCGCCCGTCTACATCTCCGAAGTTGCGCCGGCGCATCTCCGCGGACGCCTTTCTACCCTGCAGCAGGTGATGATCATCACCGGGCTTACCGGCGCATTCGTCGCGAACTACGTGCTGGCCCGATATGCTGGTGGCTCGACCGCCGAGTTCTGGCTCGGCTATCCTGCATGGCGCTGGATGTTCTGGCTCCAGTCGATCCCCGCGCTGATCTACTTGTTAGCGTTAACTTCTATCCCGGAGAGCCCGCGCTACCTCGTCGCCCGCGGGCGTGACGCAGAAGCGGCCGCAGTGCTCACGCGGCTGGTCGGCACTGCGGAGGCGGAACGCAAGGTGGCCGAGATCCGCGGCAGTCTCGCTGGTGACCATCACCGCCCCAAGCTTTCAGACCTTGTCGACAAGAGCACCGGCCGGATCCGGCCGATCCTCTGGGCGGGCATCGGCCTCGCAGTCTTCCAGCAGCTCGTCGGCATCAACGTGGTCTTCTATTATGGCGCCACACTGTGGGAGGCGGTCGGCTTTTCGGAAGAGAATGCGCTTCAGACGAACATCCTCTCGGGCGTGCTCTCGATCGCTGCGTGCCTGTTCACCATCGCCACCGTCGACCGGATCGGGCGCAAACCGCTGCTGCTGATCGGCTCGGCTGGCATGGCGGTGACGCTGGCGGTGGTCGCTTTTGCGTTCTCCACCGCCATCACCGGCGCCGACGGGGCCGTCAGCCTGCCTGGCTCGTTCGGGATCGTCGCGTTGGTCGCGGCCAATCTCTTCGTCATCATGTTCAACATCAGCTGGGGCCCGGTGATGTGGGTGATGCTGGGTGAAATGTTCCCGAACCAGATCCGTGGCTCCGGCCTCGCCGTGTCGGGTTTCGCGCAATGGATCGCCAACGCCGCCGTCTCGGTCAGCTTTCCCGCACTTGCTGTCTCACCGGGGCTGTCGGTAACCTACTACGGCTATGCCTTCTTTGCGGCGGTGTCGTTCTTCTTCGTCCGCCGGATGGTGACGGAGACGCGCGGGCGCGAACTCGAGGCGATGCACGGCTGATGCTCTGCAGCGCGGAGCGGCGGCCTCGCAGCCGCTCCGCGCTGCGGTGATCATCCAATCAGTTTGGGGTTCAGCGCACTCACGCGCGTAGCGGGCTGGCCTCCGACACCGGCGGCGAAGGTGAATACGTCCCCCGCCATCGGCTGTCGCGCCCGTTCAGCGGCGTCCAAGCCCTTGCGGGCCGTAGTGACGAAAGCGGTGCGCCCATCGTTGCCGCCGATGACAATCTTGGTGACGTTGGCAACGGGAAAGCGCACTTCGTCCACCTGCCGCCCATCGGCGGCGTAGCGGCGGACGCACCAACCGCCGAAGAAGCCGACCCAGAGGAAACCGTCTGCATCCACGATCGGTCCGTCCGGGAACCCCTGCGTTCGAACGTCGAGGGACACGAAGGCCTGGGTATTCGTGATCGTACCGTCCTCTTCGGTGTCACACCGCCAGATGGTCCCACTAAGCGTGTCGCAATGGTAGAGCGTGCGCGCGTCAGGCGACAGCGCAGGGCCATTAGTGATGCAGATGCCGTCGATCGCCCGCACGATGCCGCGCCCGTCGGCGCGATAGATCGCGCCGCTTGGCGCAGCTTCGGCATCGTCCATCGAGCCGAACCACAGGCGCCCAAGCGGATCGACCGTTGAGTCGTTCAGGCGGTTACCCGGCCGCTCCGCTTCGACCGCCGCCAGCGGCGTGAAGCCACCAGTGCCGGGATCGAAGGTGTGAAGACCGGATTTCAGCCCGGCGATCATCGTTCCGTCGGCGGCAGGTTGCACCCAACCGACCTGGTCCGGGGCAGACCATTGCTCCAGCGCAGCTCCTGGCCGGTGTCGGTAGATCGCCTGTTCCTTGATGTCGACGAACCACAGCGCGTCGTCGTACCATAGGGGGCCCTCGCCCAACGTGGCGCCGACCCTCAGATAGTGCTGCGGTTCTATCGCCATCCCGCATCTACCCAGTAATTGTGGCCGGTGCACATCCGCGCGTCGTCGGAAGCGAGGAAAAGCGCCATCGCGGCTATGTCGAACGGCTGGACGCGCCCGTCCAGGCATTGCGCCGCGACGATCTGCGCTTCGCCTTCGGGAGTGTACCATTTCTGCTGGCGCGGCGTTTGGACGTTGCCCGGGATGATCGCGTTTACCCGGATGTTCTCACGGCCCAGGTCGCGAGCGAGGCTTCGCGTCAGACCCTCTATCGCTGCCTTGGCCGTCTGGTAGAGGGTCAGGTCGGGCAAACCGAGGTGCCAGCTGATCGACCCGAAATTGATCACTGAGCCGGCGCCCGCCAGCCGCAGCGCGGGCACCGCGGCCTGCGTGACGAAGAACAGGTGGCGCAGGTTGATCGCCATGCGATCGTCCCAATACGCAGGCGTCACCTCCTCAGGCCGATGGCGATCGTCATTGGCGGCATTGTTGACAAGGATGTCGAGCCCCCCGAGCGCGCCGATCAGTGCTGGGACGGCTTTGGCAACGTCGTCGAGTTTGGTGAGGTCGAGCTCGCAAAACTGTGGCGGATGAACAGTCGTTTCGGCGAGCCGCTCGGCCAGCGCCATCCCATGTTCCGGCAGCAAATCGACGAACGCCACACGCGCACCCTGCGCGACAAAGGCTTCCACAAGCGCTGCTCCGATCCCTGACGCACCACCGGTGATCAGCACGCGCTTATCGCGGAGTGAAGGATAGATGGCGCAGCGCGCAGGATCGGGCAGGTCGGCCAAGGAAATCTCCGGCATCGTCAGGCGGCGAGGAGGCCACGGGCGGCAAGGTTACGCATCAGCGCACTGACACCGAACTGCCACGGGGGTGCGTCGCGTGAGGTAGTGACGGTGTTGACCAGCCGGCCGAGGCCGGGACATGCGATCGTCACCTGGTCGCCGACCTTGTGCGTGAAGCCGCTACCAGGAGTATCGCGGTCCTTGGTGGGGGCGAACAACGTGCCGAGGAACAGCGCGAACCCGTCAGGGAAATGGTGCTCGCTCATCGCCTGGCGCACCAGTTCCTGCGGATCGCGGCTGATTTCGCGCATGTTGCTTGCGCCTTCGAGCAGGTATCCGTCGGGTCCGTCGATGCGCAGCGTGACCTGCGCCTCGCGGACGTGATCCATTGTGAAAGTGTCGTCGAACAGACGCACCATCGGACCGATCGCGCACGAGGCATTATTGTCTTTTGCCTTGCTCAGCAGCAACGCTGACCGGCCCTCGAAATCGCGCAGGTTAACGTCGTTGCCGAGGGTCGCACCGACCACCTTGCCCGACGGTCGGACGAGCAGCACCACTTCGGGTTCGGGATTGTTCCAGGTTGAATCCGAGCGAATGCCGACCGGTGCGCCCCAGCCGACCGCGGACAGCAGCGGCGCCTTGGTGAAGATCTCGGCGTCCGGCCCGATCGCGACCTCCAGGTATTGTGACCAGAGACCTTCGCCGATCAATGCCGCTTTGAGCGCTGCCGCTTCGGGCGTCCCCGGGACTACCGCCGCTAGTCCGCCACCGATCCGCTCTTCCAGCCGCTGCCGCACTGCCGCCGCGCCGCCGGCATCGCCGCGCGCGCGCTCCTCGATGACTCGCTCCAGCGCGGACACGGCAAAGGTGACGCCGGCCGCCTTGATGCACTGCAAATCGACCGGGGCGAGCAGGCGAGGGTGCTCATCCGGGCCGAGACCGAGTTCCGCAAAGTCGCCGATTGCCCGGCCCAGCGCGGCGCTCAGCTTATCTTCGGCGACCAGATCAGCCGTGGTCGGCGCGACATTGCTCATATCGTACGTGATGCCGTTAACAACCAGGATCGGCGTCGGCCCGTCGCCGAGATCAACGCGGCCCAGCCATCGTCCCGCACGCCAGCCTTCGCCAAGTTCAAGATCGGGTTCGAAGCGGATCATCGACAGGCTCCATCGGTTATTGGGGGAGGCAGGCGGGCCGTCACTGGCGAACTGCCGAAGGCGTATAGGTGTACGGGCCGATCACGGTGCCGACGAAGCCGCCCGCGCGAGCGGTGGTCAGTAGGGTCCCGTCGACCTCCTGCTTGAACGTCCTGTTCGGCCCCACGCCGATGCGATAGGAGAAGCGGAGCGTTCCGCTCGCGAACTCCACCGTAAGCGTCACTGCTCCGTCATCCTCCACCGGTGCCCGCGCGACCAGCGTTTCGGTTTCGGCGCGATTGCGCGTGTACAGGGCGACGGCCCGCGCGCCGCCCTGACTGATGATGCCGAAGAACAGGTTGGAGGTGTCGCTCTGTACCGCTGCCAGCCCAGCGCGCGCCCCATCCCGCGTCGGCTGAAAGGTGAGGGTGGTCGCAATTGTCGCACGCTGGTGCTGCAGGCGCCGCCCAAGAAATGCTGGTGTGCCGCCACGGTCGCCGAGCCGGGCCCCCGAGCGCAGCTCGAGTGCGCCGCCCGTCAGGCGGTGGAATGGCATGGGTGGGATCCGCACACCGATCCACGCGGAGTCCAGCTGTTCGCCACCGAACTCGTCGACATAGGAGAGATCACCCGCAGGCTGGGCGGTCGCATCGCTCGCCATAGCTAGCGCTGGCCGCGGCAGCACGAGCGGAATTGGCGTCCCGTGCGGCAGGATGGTGGGCCAGCCATCCTTCCAGGTGACCGGCAGCAGAAAGGTCTCCCGGCCCGTCGCGTAACGGTCGCCCGCATAGGGACGGGTGGCGAGAAAGGTCGCCCACCAGTCGCCGGCCGGCGTCTGCACGAACTTGGCGTGGCCCGCGGACGTGACGGGATTGGTGCGATCGCTTGCCAGGTCCCGCTGCGTGAGGATCGGATTGCCCGCGAACGGTTCATACGGCCCGCGCAAGGTCCTCGACCGGAATACCACCTGTGAGTGGTTGTCACTTGTGCCGCCTTCGGCCGCGATCAGATAGTACCAGCCATCCCGGCGGAGCAGGTGCGGTCCTTCGATCCATACCGGACGCTCCGCCAGGTTGACGCCGCCGTTGACGATCTGTGTCGCCGGTCCGACCATCTTTCCCGAGCGCCAGTCCAACTCCTGCAACCAGATCGCCCGGTGCCCGTCGTAGCGGGCTGGCTCATCGGGAGCGCGGTTGTTGACGATATAGGCTCGGTCGCCTTCCCAATAGATCGACGGATCGATGCCCTCGAAGGGCAACCAAATAGGATCCGACCAGGGGCCTGCCGGATCGCGCGCCGTCATGACGAAGTTGCCCCCGCATTCGACACAGGTGTTGGCGATGAAGAAGGTGCCCGCGTGATAAGAAATATCGGGCGCAAACAGGCCCTCGGATACCGCCCGGCCGGCGAGATCGACTTGGCCGGGGCGATCGATCGCATTGCCGATCTGCGTCCAGTGGACCAGGTCCGACGAGGTGAACACTGGAAGACCTGGATAGTGCGCGAAGCTCGAGTTGACGAGGTAGTAGCGCGTGGCGACGCGCAGCACTGAGGGATCGGGATAATAACCAGCCAGGATCGGGTTGCGGTACGCCTTCGGACCAACCCTCACCGGCTCGCGCGCCCAGCCGCGATAGCTGAAGCGCTCGAACCGTGCGACTTGGCCGATCGCCTCACCTGCAAGTGGGAGCGATAACATAGTAGCAGCGCAGGCGAGCATCCGGCCCAAGCATCTCTCCCCTTTCGTCGCCAGCCTTGGGCTCGGCGGTACACCTGCGTCAATGGTTGTCGCGTGGAATGCCGGCGGTCTGCGCGAGCCGCTGGTAGCGCTCTGCACCCTCAAGGATTGCGCCGCTGCTGAGCTGGCCGACGACCGCTCGCTGCATTTCCTGCCATGGCGTTTGCGAAGCCGGATAAGCGTAGCCGCCAGCTTCCTCTAGCTGCCGGCGGCGCTCGGCGAGTTCGGCGTCGTCGACCAGCACGTTGACCTCGCCCCGTGCCAAGTCAACGCGAACGCGGTCGCCCGTCCGGAGCAGCGCCAGCGCGCCGCCGGCCGCAGCCTCCGGACTGGCGTTCAGGATCGAGGGGGAGGCGGACGTTCCCGACTGCCGCCCATCGCCGATGCACGGCAGCGCGTGGACGCCTTCGCGGATCAGATAGGCGGGTGGCCGCATGTTCACGACTTCGGCCGCGCCAGGATAACCGACTGGGCCAGCACCGCGCATGAACATGAGCGTTTCTGGCGTGATATCGAGCAACGGGTCGTCGATCCGGCGGTGGTAGTCTTCCGGACCGTCGAACACGATTGCAGGCCCCTCGAACGCATCCGGGTCGTTGGGATCCGACAGATACCGCTCTCGGAACTCGGGGCCGATCACGCTGGTCTTCATCACCGCTGCGTCAAACAGATTACCCTTCAGCACGAGGAAGCCGGCGTCCTCCACCAGCGGTTGTTCGAACGGACGGATCACCGATTCGTCCTCAATCGCCGTGTCGCGGCAATTGTCGCCGATCGTGCGCCCGTTTACGGTGAGCGCCTCCTCGCGGATCAACCCTTGTCGCATCAGCTGCGCGACGACCGCCGGAACCCCGCCGGCGCGGTAGTAATCCTCGCCCAGATACTCGCCGGCCGGCTGCAGGTTGACCAGCAACGGCACCTTGTGCCCGAAGGTTTGCCAGTCAGTAATATCTAGCTCTGCACCGACATGGCGGGCGAGCGCGGCGAGGTGGATCGGCGCGTTGGTGGAGCCGCCGATTGCCGAGTTGACGACGATCGCGTTCAGAAACGCATCGCGCGTCAGGATGTCGGTCGGCTTCAGGTCCTCGGCCACCATCGCCACGATCCGCTTGCCTGTCTCATACGCCACCTCCTGTCGGTCCCGGTACGGCGCCGGGATGGCGGCAGAGCCGGGCAGCATCATGCCCAGCGCTTCGGCAAGGCTGTTCATCGTCGTTGCCGTGCCCATCGTGTTGCAATAGCCCGTCGACGGTGCTGAGGAGGCGACAAGCTTGATGAAGCCTGCGTCGTCGATCTCGCCAGCCGCCAGCATCTCGCGCGCCTTCCACACGATGGTGCCCGATCCGGTGCGCTCGCCCTTGAACCAGCCGTTGAGCATTGGCCCCACCGAGAGCGCAATCGCCGGGATGTTCACCGTGGCCGCCGCCATCAGGCACGCCGGCGTTGTCTTGTCGCAGCCAGTCGTCAACACGACGCCGTCGAGCGGATAGCCGTACAGCAGCTCAACCAGCGCGAGATAGGCAAGGTTGCGATCAAGCCCGGCGGTCGGTCGCTTGCCCGTCTCCTGGATGGGGTGGACCGGGAACTCGAGCGCGATCCCGCCCGCTTCGCGTATCCCCTCTCTAACGCGCTCGGCGAGCACGAGATGGTGGCGGTTGCACGGCGATAAGTCGCTGCCGGTCTGTGCGATGCCGATGATCGGCTTGCCGGAACGCAGCTCCGCCAGGCTCAGCCCGTAGTTCAGGTAGCGCTCGAGATACAGCGCGGTCATGTCGATGTTTTCGGGATTGTCGAACCAGGCGCGGCTGCGCAGCTTTGGGGCACACGTGTCGGTCATACGGGTTCCTCGTCTCAGCGCGCAACTGACACGCGATAGATCATGCGGTGGCGGTAAGGTTTGCCCGGGGCGATGCGGGCCGAGCCGAATGACGGCTGGTTGGGCGTATCCGGAAAGAGCTGCGGCTCCAGCGCGATACCATCACCCATACGGTAGACATGCCCCCGCTTCCCGATAAGCGCCCCCACCAGGAAGTTTCCGGTGTAAACCTGCACGCCGGGTTGATCGGTCAGCACCTCGAGCACCCGGCCCGATGCGGGGTCCTCAAGCCGTGCGGCGAGCTTGGGCTCGCGCGTGGCGCCGGCGTCCAGCACGAAATTGTGGTCGATCCCGCGGCCTATCACGACCTGCGCGTCCGTGCCGTCGCGCACCACCTCATCAACCAGGCGAGGGGAGGTGAAGTCGAACGGCGTGCCAGCGACTGGCTTCAACTCGCCCGTGGGGATCAGGCTTGCGTCGACGGGGGTGAAGCGGCGTGCCGGGATGGTAAGCCGATGCGTCATCGCGCCGCCCGGCGCGCCTTCTCCCGCCATGTTCAACAACGCATGGTTGGTAAGGTTGACGATGGTTGGTGCGTCGGTTGAGGCCGCGAAGTCGATCGTCAGGGCGCCCTTGTCGTCCAGTGAATAGGTCACGTCCGTGGTGAGTGCGCCGGGATACCCCTGATCGCCCGCGGGGCTGACGAGGCGCATAGTGACGCTCGCCACGCCGCCCTTCTCGCCGACGCGCGTGATCGTCCAAAGGCGCTTGTCGAAGCCGTCCGCGCCGCCGTGGAGGGAGTTCGTGTGATCATTCTGCGACAGCTGATAGGTCTTGCCGTCGAGCGTGAAGCGGCCACCGGCGATCCGATTGGCATAGCGACCGATCGTCTGGCCCCAGAAGTTTGGCCTCTCCACATAGCTGCGGGCGTCATCATGGCCGAGCGTCACGTCCGCCAGCCGCCCCGCGCGATCGGGCGCGACGAGCGCCTGCAGGGTCGCGCCGAGCGTGATGATCCGGGCGCTGACGCCGTTCGCACCCGCCAGTTCCACCGCTTCCACGGCGGTGCCGTCCGGCAATGTGCTGAACACTCCGCGCTTCGCGGAGGCGCCGAGGGCGCTTGCGCTGGTCAGAAGCATGGCGGCGGCCAGCGAAAACCGGGACAGCACGGACGTGGTATGCATTCGCTTCTCCCGGCAACATTGCATGCCGCTTCTTTCGGCTTATAGTCAGACAAAACGCGGCACGACAAGCGCTGCTGCGACGCGGGGAGAGGTTCATGGCGATTTCCCAGATGACGACGCCGATCGACACGGATCCATCGTCGGTGCTGCCGGGCAGCTATCGTCCGGCGCTGACGCTGCTCGCCAGCCTGTTCTTCATGTGGGGCTTCATTAGCGTCATCAACGGCACGCTACTTCCCCACCTGCGAAGCGTGTTCGATCTCAGCTACTTTCAGACGGGGTTGATCGAGTCCGTATGGTTCATCGGCTATTTGCTTGTCTCGATCCCGGCGGCGAAGCTGATCGAGCGCATCGGTTACCAGCGCGCCCTCACCACCGGCCTTGCGGTAATGGTGGTCGGCTCGCTGGGCATGATCCTGGCGGCGACCCTCGTCTCCTACTGGGTTACGATCGGGTCGCTGTTCACCGTCTCGTGCGGCATCGCGCTGCTGCAAGTCGCGGCGAACCCCTATGTGGCGGTAATCGGTTCGCCCGAAAGCGCGGAATCGCGGCTCACGCTGGTGCAAGCCTTCAACACGACCGGCGACGTTTTGGCGATCCTTTTCGGCAAGTACCTTATCCTGGCGCGCACCACGGCGGGAACCACGGCGCACGGCACGCTCCTCACGCCCGAGCAGCGGATGGCCGACGCGCGGGCAACCGAGCTGCCGTACCTGATCGTCGCGCTGGTGCTGGCGGTGCTGGCAATCCTGATCGCGCGGGCCAAACTGCCGGCGCTTGGCTCAGCCACCGCCCGCGTCTCGCCCGACGAACGCAGCGGTCTGTCCCTGCTGAACCACCGAAACCTTGTTCTGGGCTGTATCGGAATTGCGCTGTGCGTTCTCGCCGAGATCGGGGTCGGCAGCTACTTCATCAACTTCGTTTCCCAGCCGAGCGTCGCTGACCTGACGCAGGAACATGCCGCGACCTATCTCACCTTCTTCTGGGGCGGGATGATGGTGGGCCGCTTCGCCGGAGCTGCGCTGATGCGAATGATCCCGGCAGAGCGGGTTCTGGCGCTGTTCGCGCTCATCGCCACCGCGGGTTCGCTGGTGGCCGTGTTCGCGTCCGGGCCGGCGGCGATGTACGGCCTGATCACCGTGGGCCTCGGCATCTCGATCATGTTCCCCGCGATCTTCGCGCTCGCCATCCGCGGCCTGGGCCCGTTGACAGAGGAGGGATCGGGTCTGCTCGTCATGTCCATCGCTGGCGGCGCGCTCGCTTCGATCCAAGGCAAGCTGGCGGATCTCTACGGGCTGCATTGGGGGTTTATCGTGACCGCGCTGTGCAGCCTGTATGTCCTATTCTACGCGCTTTGGGGTGCGAAGCCCGGGGTTCCGCTTATCGCTGCGAGACATGAGGCCGGCCACTAACCTGCCAGTTTCCGCACCCGCTTGACCGTGCGGCCGCAACTGCATACCGCCTTATTCTTTGTCCGACAAAAGGTGCGGCATGGACGTTTCCGGAGCAATCCTGGTCGGCGCGGAAGAGCGCATGGGCAGCACGACCTTCCAGGCGATCGATCCCGCGACAGGAACAGCACTTGGCCCGGACTTCGCCGAGGCCGGCACGGACGATGTTGCTGTCGCCTGTGCCCTCGCTGCCGACGCTTTCCCCGCGCTGCGTGATCTGACGCCTGACGCACGCGCCGCCTTTCTGGAAAGTGCCGCGGAGGAAATCGTGGCGCTCGGCGACGCGTTGATCGTCCGCGCAATGGCGGAGAGCGGGCTGCCGCGCGCGCGGCTCGAGGGGGAGCGCGGGCGCACCGTGGGTCAACTGCGGCTGTTCGCTGCGGTGCTGCGCGAGGGCAGCTGGCTCGATGTGACGATCGATCCCGCGTTACCCGGTCGGCAGCCGCTGCCGCGATCCGACCTGCGCCGCGTAAACATGCCGCTCGGCCCGGTCGCCGTGTTCGGCGCATCGAACTTCCCGCTCGCCTTCTCCGTTGCCGGTGGCGACACCGCTTCGGCCTTGGCGGCGGGATGCCCGGTCGTGGTGAAGGGCCATCCTGCCCACCCTGGCACCGGCGAACTGGTGGCGCGCGCCGTGCGCGCCGCCGTGGCGAAAGCGGGACTGCCAGCGGGCGTGTTCTCTTACCTGCCCGGCACCACCAAGGCGCTCGGCGGCGCTCTCGTCGCGGATCCGCGGATCAAGGCGGTCGGTTTCACCGGATCGCGCGCAGGCGGTCTCGCGCTGGTGCGTATCGCCAGCGAGCGCGCGGAGCCGATCCCGGTTTATGCCGAGATGTCTAGCATCAACCCGGTGCTACTCTTCCCGGCCGCAGCAAGGTCGCGTGGTGCCGCCTTGGGCGCCGCCTATGTCGCCTCGCTGACGCAGGGGGCGGGACAGTTCTGCACCAATCCCGGCCTTGTCGTGGCGCTCGCCGGAAGCGAGCTCGACGCCTTCGAACAGGCGGCGGTCGACGCGCTCGGCCGCACGCCTGCGGGTCAGATGCTGACCCCCGCCATCCACGGCGCCTTCGAACAAGGCGTAGCGTCGCTTGAGGCTCACGCGGCCGTGTCCGTAATCGCGCGCGGGCCAGTTGGCGAAGGCATAAACCAGGCGCGTGGCGCGTTGTTCGCAACCGATGGTGACGCTTTCATGAGCGACGCGACGCTGAGCCATGAGGTGTTCGGGTCCTCCTCGATCATCGTGCGCGCCTCCGACCTCGACGAGATAGCGCGCATCGTTCGCCGGCTGGAAGGCCAACTCACTGCGACCTTGCTGTTCGACCCGGAAGACGAGCCGCTCGTTGCGCCGCTCGTCCCCCTACTCGCGGAGAAGGCGGGGAGGGTGCTCGCTAACGGCTGGCCCACAGGCGTCGAGGTAAGCCATGCCATGGTCCACGGCGGCCCTTATCCCGCGACGAGCGACAGTCGCACAACCTCGGTCGGCGCGCTGGCAATCGCGCGCTTCCTGCGGCCGGTATGCTTTCAGGATATGCCGGATTCGCTGCTCCCCGCCGCATTGCGCGAAGATAACCCGTGCGGCGTAGTGCGCCGCATTGACGGGGTCCGCACCCCCGCCTGACGATCCTCGCGCCGAAAGGGCCGTTATGTCGCAATCACTCGTTCAGTTCTGTGCCGCGGATCGAACACGCGGGGTCGCGCTGCTCGAAGGCGGCACCGCCCAGGTGCTTCGGGATACGCCCAGCGTCATTGCGCTGGCGAAGCGGGCGCTTGCGGAGGGGACGACGCTGTCGACGCTCGCGAGCGAGCTGGCGGCGGGGACGCTCGACCTTGCCGAGGTCACGCTGCTCGCGCCCGTCGACCATGAAGATCCAGCTCACCTGCTGCTCACTGGCACAGGGCTGACGCATCTCGGCTCTGCGGAGGGGCGCGACAAGATGCACCGCGCGATGGTGGACGCTGCGCAGCAGACCGATTCGATGCGTATGTTCCTGATGGGGGTGGAAGGCGGCAAGCCCGCGTGCGGCGAGATCGGAGCGCAGCCCGAATGGTTCTACAAGGGGGACGGCTCATCCCTCATCGCGCCGGGCGCGCCGCTGCCATCGCCCAGCTTCGCGCTTGACGCCGGCGAGGAACCGGAAATCGCCGGCATCTTTCTGATCGCGAACGACGGGACTCCCGTTCGCCTCGGCTACGCGCTTGGCAACGAGTTTTCGGACCACGTCACTGAGCGCGGCAATTACCTCTGGCTTGCCCACTCGAAGCTGCGCCCGGCGGCGCTCGGCCCGGAGCTGCTGCTCGGCGTGCTGCCCCGGCACATCGAGGGGACGAGCCGGATCATCCGCGCGGGCGAGACGATCTGGGAAAAGCCATTCATCTCAGGCGAGGCGAACATGTCGCACAGTCTCTCCAATCTTGAGCATCACCATTTCAAGTACGCCCTGTTCCGCCGCCCGGGTGACCTCCATGTCCACTTCTTCGGCACTGCCACGCTGTCATTCAGCGATGGCGTGCGGACGCAAGAAGGCGACATCTTCGAGATCGTGGCGCCGCCGTTCACGTTGCCGGCCCGCAATCCCGTTGGGCGCGCGTCACCCGAGAATACACAGGTGCGCGCGATCTGATGGCGGCGATCCGCATCGCTATCGTCGGGCTCGGCAAGATCGCGCACGACCAGCACATCCCCGCGATCCGCGCCTCGGCTGCGTTCGAGTTGGTGGCTGGCGTCGATCCCGTTGCACGCCACCCTGATCTGCCGGTATTTGCCTCGCTAGACGCGCTTCTCGCATCCGACGTCCCGGTGGATGCACTGGCGATGTGCCAGCCGCCCCAGGCGCGCTTCGACGCCGCAGTCATGGCAACCGGCGCCGGCAAGCACGTGCTGCTCGAAAAGCCGCCGGGGGCGACGCTATCGGAGATCGAAACGCTCGCCGCGCTTGCCGCAGCGGCTGGCACCACCATTTTTGCGGCGTGGCACTCGCGCTACGCCCCGGCGGTCCCGGCCGCGCGTAACTGGCTGAGAGAGCGGCGGATCGAGCGGGTCGAAATCGTCTGGAAAGAGGATGTCCGACGGTGGCATCCCGGCCAGCAATGGATTTGGGAGCCCGGCGGGCTTGGCGTGTTCGATCCCGGCATCAACGCGCTGTCGATCGCCACCGCGATCCTTCCGCGTCATTTCCACCTGCGGGGCGGCACGCTGGAGCGCCCGGTCAATCGCGCGGCGCCAATCGCCGCTGATCTCCATATGGAGGAGGCGGGTGGCGCACCGATCCGCGGGGCATTCGACTGGCGGCAGCAGGGCTCCCAGACATGGGATATCGTCGTCAGCACCGGCGGAGGGGTGCTGCATCTTAGCGAGGGTGGTGCCCGCATGGCGATCGACGGTGTTGATCGCCCAGTCGGCACCGAGCAGGAGTATCCGCAGCTCTACGCGCACTTTGCCCGGCTGATCGGCGACGCGCGCAGCGACGTCGATCGCTCGCCGTTCCAGCTCGTCGCCGACGCCTTTCTTCGGTGCCGCTCGACCATCGTTGAGCCGTTTGAGGACTGAGCGCCCGCTCAGTCCTCAGTCATGTTCTTCGTGTCGTCGAGTGCCAGCTCGATCAGCAGCCGCATTGCCTCGGTCGCGCCGGCCGCATCCTCGCGCGCAATCGCTTCGTACACCTTCACATGGTCAGGGATCGGGTTGCGGGGCAGGGCACGGGCCCGCTGCTTGAACTGCGTCGTCAGGTTGACGGCCGCGCCGATGCTGGCGCTGAGCACGATCAACGCATCGTTGTGCGTTGCATGCAGGATGGCGCGATGGAAGTCGCGATCGGCCGCTCGGCCCTCATCGGTCGCCAGCGTGTGGCGGCGCATCGCCGAGAGTGCATCCTTGATCTGCTTCAGCTCCATGCGGTCGCGCCGCTGCGCTGCCAGTCCGGCGGCGGCGGGTTCGACGATCGCACGCAACTCGAATAGCGACCGCACGAACTGCAGATCGGGCCCGCTGGCAAATGCCCAGCCAAGCACATCCGGATCGAGGAGGTTCCAGCGCTCGCGCGGCAGCACGCGCGTCCCGGCCTTTGGCCGGCTTTCGACCAGTCCCTTCGCCGCCAGCGCCTGAATCGCCTCACGATACGCACTGCGCGACACATCGAGCTGTTCGGAAAAGGCAACTTCGCCGGATAACGTATCGCCCGGGCTGTATTCGCCGGTCAGGATTGCGGTCCCGATCTTGTGTGCGATGGCGCCGTGCAACCGTCGCCCGGTGCCGCGCGTCTGGCGGGTAACCTTGCCGTTATTCTGCTCGAGGGTCCCGGCGATCTTCTGATCCTTCATGACTGCTCCTGATGAGGCGCCGACCGCCCCGGGCCGCGCAAGTTCAGAACGCAGACTGCCCACGGTTCGATCAGCCCTACGCGCGTGCGATGGTTGATTGCGTGCCGCAGGTCAACGAGCTGACCATCGTAACCGTGGCGCTTGACCTCAAGGATCGGCTAGCGACGACCGTCCTTGCAGGGCATCTGCATATCCGGAACGTCAGCAAAGGCGTTTGCTATTAAGTTGGAATCGATGGCCGGATCCACGTCGCGAACGTCGATCAACATCAATGGCGGATGTCTGAAGGCCCAGGCCGACACCGGGCCGAACAGCCTGTCGGTCGGCCCACTCAACATCACGAGCGGCCAAACCCTCTGTTGATGCGCTCAAGCGCATCTCGATTGAATGCTTGGGCCGGACGAGCGGCGTCGACACCGCGATCGCTACCATCAGGTTCGAATTAGCCCTATGTAGCTCCAGCTGAGATCATCACTTCGCCTGGATGAGACGCCTCGAGCGTGGGGCGCGCCGGAGGCGAGTGGCCGGAGCAACCTCACGGATAGCGAGGTGGTGCCTGAGCGCAAACTCGACGGGCGGCACAAAGCTGCCTCTGCGGGGCGTGAGCGGCACACGCCGCCTCGACCAGGGCTCCGATTCGTATGATTCGGGCGGGGGACAAAGCCGGTTGGCCCTACTGCGGATCCCAAAACCGGTGGGAAAGCGTTGGTTTTGGGGGTGTGTGTAAGAAAGTTGCAAAAAGGGTTTGACGGGTTGGGGTGGTTTACCTAGATGGGTGTCACCGCA